>DASXUL010000061.1:0-21323 GCA_036504855.1 Armatimonadota bacterium
TCCCGGATCGAGCCCGTCTGGAACGACATCAAGCACCATCACCTGCCCACTCGTAGCTGTGATTCGGTTGCCCAGCAGAAGCAGAACGTCGATCTCGCCCTCAACCAGAAGGCACAACTACTCAGGCAAACAAACGGAAAATCTGCTAACTTACACCAGTTGATTACTTAGGTCCGGAAAGCGGCGCAGGCATGCGCGAGCGGGATTTGGGGTAGAGGGTTGGCGAGGCACGCCGCGATCGAAAAACAACCCGCGGATCGTCTGTGGGGCGCGGTCATCCAGCCACGCCCCGTCTTCCTTCCGTGCCCGCCGGTCTACTTCGCGGCGGCCACGGCCTCTTCGAGGCTGGTGGAGATCGAAAGCACCCGGTCCACCTTGAGGATGCGCAGGCCGGTGAGCACAATGCCCGAGGGCGGGGCCGCCACAGTGAACTTCGTGCCGCGGTCCTGGGCGATGTGGGCCAGCCCCACGAGCATCCCATAGCCAGCCGAATCCATGAAGCCGACGTTGGTGATGTCGATCACGGCGGGGCGGCCGGACTGAAGGACAGGGGTGATCTCCAGTCGGGCGTAGGGCGCCGTGTGCATGTCGCATTCGCCGTTCAGAGAGAAGACGGCGATGCCGTCAATCTCCTTGCGGTCTACGGTGAGGTGTTGTGTGGGGTCAAATCCGTTCATAAAAAGCATATCCCGGTGCTGGAATTAACTCTAACCAAATGCATCTTCCCTAGTAAAGACGCGCTAAACTGCCCACGGTAGCGCGATACTCGCCGCGAATGGCGCAAAGAACCCCGATCACGCGTGGAGGGAGGCGGTGGGCGGCAGCCGTCCAGCGCATTATCCGCGCGTATCCGCTGCATTTGCGCGGCGAACTGGACCTCACAAGGAGAAACCCGTGAAGACACTCATTCCGTTCCTGGCCCTGGCCATCGTCTGCGGCGCGGCGAAGGCCGCCGCTACGCCGGATCCGCTGGTGGATCTCAAAACCAGCAAGGGCGATATTACGATCCGGGTGTACAAGAACGAGCAGCCCATCACCGCCGGCAACTTCCTGGATCTGGTAAAGCGCGGCTTCTACAAGAACATGACCTTCCACCGCGTTGTGCCCGGATTCGTTATCCAGACCGGCGATCCGAAGGGGACCGGCGAGGGCGGCTTCATCGACCCGAAGACGGGACGCGAGCGCAACATCAAGCTCGAGATCAACCCCAAGTTCAGCCATGACGCCGCCGGCGTGGTGGCCATGGCCCGCACCGCCGTGCCGGACTCCGCCTCCAGCCAGTTCTACATCACCCTCGCGCCCACCCAACAGCTCGACTCCGGTTACGCGATCTTCGGTCGCGTGGTGAAGGGGCTGGACGTTGTGAAGCGAATCGAACAGGGCGACAAGTTCGAGAGCGCCAAACTTGTGGGCGGTCCGGCCGCCAAGGCGGCGACGAAGCGCGCCAAGGTGATCCCGGCCGCCAAGCCGAAAGCGAAGAAGCGCTGAGAAGGCTTAAGCCCCGCCGGGTTCATCCGGCGGGGCATACGTTCCAGCTCATCACGGGCGCCCGGAAGAGGCGCTAACGGGCAAGCGGCGATACTGTCGCCAGGCCGACCGGGGCCGGCGCGACCCATCCTTACGCCGCGAGCGGTTCGTCGAGCAGACTCAGCCCGCGACTCACGGCTTCGGCGATCCGCTGGTCGGTTGGGGGCGCAGCCCCCTTCCGCATCCCGATGTCGTACAGGCGGAGGTGGCGAAAGGCTAGCCCCGCTTCCTCCGCCACTTTGCTGCCGCAATTCAGCGGGCAACCGTCGATCACGAGGATGGCGTCCGCCGCCTCGGCGGATGCCATCAGCCCTGGTTTTCGGCAGGCGATTCCCGCGAGGCATGACAGTTTGCCCCCGCCCTGGCACATGATGGCTCGGGCGGCGCGATCGGCGATCTCGCCGACGTCCGCCGCTCCGGAGCAGGCATAGATCATCCTGGATGCGGTCGTGCAGGGCGGAGTAGTTCCTGTTTCCAAAATCATCTCTCCTTTCATAGCGGTCCGGCGGCGTACACGCGTGCCCGCCGCCGGACTGGTTGAGGGGTTGTCAGGGTTTGCGCGCGCGGATGAAAGCGCCCATCACGCGGCCATCCAGGGCGGACTTCTCTTCCGCGGATAGGGCGGCCACCTCCGGCGAGGAGCACGTGGTCGCCTCCAGGTCGGCGAACGTGTATCGGCGCGTGGGCTCGACGGAGGCGTCAACGAAGCCGGCGGCGTTGAGACGGCGCAGGTAGTCATCCTTCTCCAGCGCGCCCGCCACGCAGCCCACGTAGGCCATCATGTCGCCGCGAACCGCGTCCGGGATCTCGCCCTCCGTCACCACGTCCGAAACAGCGAACCGCCCGCCCGGCTTCAGCACGCGGAAGGCCTCGGCCAGCACGCGGTCCTTGTCGCCGGAGAGGTTGATAACGCAGTTCGAGATGATCACGTCCACGGTGTTGTCCGGCAGCGGGATCTGCTCGATATGCCCTTTCAGGAACTGGACGTTGGCGGCGCCGGCCTCCGCCCTGTTCTTCTCGGCCAACGCCAGCATTTCGTCCGTCATGTCCAGGCCGTAGGCAAATCCGGCCGGCCCCACTCGCTTGGCGGAAAGCAGGACGTCGATGCCGCCTCCGCTGCCCAGGTCCAACACGGTCTCGCCAGGCGCCAGTTCGGCAAGCGCCGTGGGGTTGCCGCAGCCCAGCGAGGCCAGCAGCGCCGCCTCGGGGATCTGCGACGCCTCCGTGGCATTGTACAGGCTGCCGGTGATCACGTCGCCGCCGCAGCACGATTCCCCACGCTTGCCAACCCCCGCGGCCGACCCGCCGCAGCAGGCCGCGCCCTGGCCGTTCAGCACGGTGAGGGCCGCCTCGCCGTACTTCTTCCGCACGATCTCGCGCACGTCGGCGCGGTCTGTCAGTTGGTCCGCCATCTATCCATCCTCCCTTTCGCAGCCGCCCTGTTTCGGGCGATCTATGCAGGCCCAGAACGCCTTGAGGACGCTCAGAGCATCGCGGTTCACGCCGCAAACAACGTGTTTGCCGCGCTTCTCCATGGTGATGAGGCCCGCCTGCCGCAGTTCCTTCAGGTGAAAGGAGACCGTGGAAGTGATCTTCTCCACGCCGGTCACCTGGCAGCACACCTCGCCCGCGGTGGGGCCGTCCATGGGGCGCACGTCTCCCGTCTCCTCCACGGCCACCGGGCAGCAGCAGGAACACAGGAACCGGAAGATGCGCAGGCGGGTGCGATCGCCCAGCGCCTTGAAGGCCGCCACGGCGAACACGCCATCCCGGTCCTCGGTCTCGACACGCTTTAATATTTCCATAATCGTTGAAATGTTAGAGCGTAAGAAGAGCCGAAGTCAAGGGAGGGCGAAACTGGCATGGATGCGCGCTGGGAGACCACGGCGCGCAGGGGCGTGGAATCCCGGCGCGAGGCCGCGCCAATGTGGATGACGGCCGCCAGCTCGGGGTTCGCTTCACCTGGCCGATCACGGCCAGCCGCACCGAACCGCGGCGCTCCATCGGCCCGGCGCCTATTGGCAGGTTAGGAAGGAGTTGTCAGTACTCCGTCGTCAGTCATCAGCCTCCGCGCTGTGAGAACCCCTTGTCCGCTCCTCGCCTCCAGCCGATGGCTGAGGGCGGAAGACCGGATACCGACGACTGAAGACTGAAGACTGACGACTCTTCCCTCACTTGGCGTTAGGCTTCACCGCTGCCGTGATGGTGGCCGCAACAGGCGTGGATGGCGCCGGTGGTCAGGCTGCCGCTCACGTAGGCGAGAACCGCCTCCTCCGGCGTGTAGGCGCCGGCGACCACAACCGGCGTAATGCCGTTTCGGGTGAGCGTGGCCGCGATGCCCTGGCCCATGCCGCCGCAGAGCGCCGCCTCGCATCCCGTAATGGCGCCCAGGATGCCGTCATGTCCGTGGTGATGACCGTTCTCGCCGCCGTGCCCGACGCCATGGCGGCCCTGGCCTGGCTGCAGCGTCACGCCGCCGACGTTCTGGGTCGTGATCACATGGACTTCGTCGTTCTCCAGCGTGAAGACCTGGAAATGGGTTGTGCGACCGAAGTGATCTGAAATGCGGCCGTCCGCTGTGCACGCTACCGCGATATTCCTCATCGTGCTTTCTCCTCTGCCCCTTCCGTGGGGCGATCCGCGTCCGCCGATCTGCGTCGTCGGCCGCAACAACCTGCGCCCGCGTGGGCGTGTCCACACCGGCCACAATGGGGCGATGCGGGGGAAGGCGCCTCTACCACCGAACCGTCCGGCGGCGCAACGCGCAACGCGCGGCCTTCCACCAGGGCGGAGGCCACCTTCCGATGGCCGGAAACGAGGATGCGCCCGAACGTCTGCCGGGACACCTGCATGCGCTCCGCTGCATCCGCCTGGTAGAGCCCCTCCAGGTCGGCCAGCCGAATTGCCTCCAGTTCGTCCACGCGCAAAATCACCTCGCCATTCGCGGCGTCGCCCTCGGACGGGCGAAACCCGCACGCCTCGAACGCGCTCCCAACTCTGCGGCAACACTTCGGCCTCGCCATTGGCGCCCCCCTAACTCGCCCCTATTATGGGCATATGCCCTTAACCCAGTCAAGCCGGCTCGCTTCCGGGGGCGGCGCGGAACGCGTTGCGGTCGCCGAATGTTGGATAAGCGTCCCTTCGGCGGACGGAACGGGAGGCGGAACAGATGAGGTTGTTGGCAGGGCTGCTGGGCGCAGGGGTGATCTTGATCGTGTTGTGGGACACGTTCGAGACGGTGGTGATGCCGCGAACGGTGATCAGCCGGCTACGCCTGACGACGTTCTTCTACCGGCACGCGTGGCGCGCGTGGGCCGCGATCGCCTCCCGCGTGGACGGCCGGCGCGACAAGTTCCTCAGCACGTTCGGCCCGCTGTCGCTCATCATGCTCCTGGCCGCATGGGCCGTGGCCCTGGTTCTGGCGTTCGCCCTGTTGCACTGGTCGTTCGGCTCTCGATTCAACGTTCCGGACGGCCATTTCGGCTTCAGCACGGACGTATACGTCAGCGGCACCACGCTGTTTACGCTGGGCCTGGGAGACGTTACGCCGAAGGCCGGCGTGGCGCGCGCGCTGGTGGTGCTGGAGGCCGGCCTCGGACTCGGCTTCCTGGCCATCGTGATCGGCTACCTGCCGGTTCTCTACCAGGCGTTTTCGCGGCGCGAAGTGGCCATCTCGCTGCTGGATGCGCGCGCCGGTTCACCCCCCACCGCCTCGGAGCTGCTGCGCCGCCACGGCGTTGCGGGGCAAGCCGCCGCCATTCCAGACCTGCTGCGCGATTTCGAGCATTGGGCCGCCGAGGTGCTGGAAAGCCACCTCTCGTACCCCATCCTCGCCTACTATCGTTCGCAGCACGACCGGGAGAGTTGGCTTTCCACGCTGACCACGGTGCTGGATGTCTCGGCGCTGGTGAGCGTGGGCGTGGGCAACATCCCGCCCTGGCAGGCGGAGCTGACGTTCGCCATGGCCCGCCACGCCGTGGTGGATCTGGCCCTGGTGTTCTACACGCCGCCGCACGCGCCGGAGAAGGACCGCCTGCCGCCCGCCGACCTCGCCCGCCTGCGGTCTATCCTCTGTGAGGCCGGCCTCCCCCTGCGCGACGGGGCCGAGGCGGATGCCCAATTGGCCCACCTGCGCGAGAAGTACGAGCCCTACATGCAGGCGCTGAGCGACAGCCTGCTGGTGAGCCTGCCCCCATGGATCGGCGATCGGATCGAAGCCGACAACTGGCAGACGAGCGCCTTTGAGGGCGGGCATCTGTAGAGAGCTATCAGTCATCAGTTGTCAGTTGTCATCGGCCCGGCCGTCCACCTTGAGGGACTGGTCGGGCCTGCCTGTTTGCCGCGTCCCCGAAAATACATGCCCGTAAGCCTTGACAAGGCGCGCGTTGCGACGGCATTGTTTACTAAACCTGTCAACTAAGTTATCATTACGTGCGGCCGCGGGCAGGCGCGGCGTTAGGGGGGCGGACATGCGCAAGGATGCGGGGCGGTCCGGTTCCGGAGGGACACCCGGGTGTTGGGGCTGAGCCAGGCAGCCAACACCCGGAAGAACCTGAAAGGAACCAGAAGACAGTGAAATACAAGACCCTCATCCCGGCGATCGGCCTCGGCCTCGCCGCGGCGGGCGGCGCCCATGCGGCGCCGGACCCCGTGGACATCCTGATCCAGCGCCTCGTCCAGCGCAACGTCATCAGCAAGGACGACGGCGACAGCATCCGCGCCGAAATCGCCGCCATCGCCAAGGAGAACAAGGCGGTGGAAGACAAGAAGAAGACGGCGATCTCCGTTACGGCGAAGACGCCCATCAAGGTAAGCGGCTACACCCAGGTGCGCTACCAGGGCGCAACGCAGGACGGCGTAAACGACTCGTTCGACGTGCGCCGCGTGCGCCTCTCTCTGACTGGCGACGCCACCCCTGTGCTGGACTACGGCGTGCTGGTGGACTTCGCCGGCTCGAAGAAGGGCCTCACCGATTCCACGCACTCCGGCGCCTTCGGCAAACCGATATTGGTGGACGGCCTGTTGAACTACAAGTTCAGCCCGGCGCTGAAGCTCACCGCGGGCCAGTTCAAGGTCCCGTTCGGCTATGAGAACCTGGCCAGCGATGCCCTCCTGGACACGGTGAACCGCGCGGCGGTCACCGAAACGCTCGTGCCGGGCCGCGACAACGGGTCCCTCGGGCGCGACATCGGGGTGCAGGTGTCGGGCGCCAGCGCGGCGAACCCGCGCTCTGGGCAAGTGGAGTACCAGCTTGGAGTCTACAACGGCAGCGGCATCAACGTGAGCGACGACAACGAAAGCAAGGACCTGGCCGGGCGGCTCGTCTGGAAGCCGGCGGTCCGCGGCCTATCGCTGGGCGCGGCGCAATACCTCGGCCGGAAGGGGACCCCGCACGCAAAACGGGATCGAACCGGCCTGGAGGCCATCTACAACCGCGACCCTTACAGCCTGAAGGCCGAGTACGTCTGGGCGAAGGATGCCAGTCTGAAGCGACAGGGTTACTACGTGACCGGCGCCTACAAGACGTCTCCCGTCACGCAGGCCGTGGTCCGCTTCGACCGGCTGGACCCGAATACCTCCGTCGCGAATGACGCCGCCAGCACATGGACGGCGGGCCTCAACTACTTCCTGAGCAAAGACACCCTCAACCGCGTGCAGGTGAACTACGAGCGCCACCGCGAGCAGGGTTCCCAGATCGCCAACGACCTCTTCCTGGCCCAGTTCCAGGCAGGATTCTAGGTAGTCGTCAGTGGTCAGTCATCAGTCGTCAGCCAGAGGGTTGGTCTGCGAGGAAGGCCCTGGCATGGATCGAGCCTCTGATCTGAGAACTGACGACTGACGACTGACGACTGATGACTTCCATCCACAGGAGTACATACGGAAATGAAAGAACGGAACAAGGGAATCGTCGCCGTGGGCGCCGCCATCGCGGCGCTGGTCCTGGCGGGCCAGCCGGCGCGCGCGCAAAAGCTGCTGAACGTGTCTTACGACCCCACCCGGGAGTTGTACCAGGATTACAACCAGGCGTTCGCGCGGTACTGGAAGGCGAAGACGCACGGAAACGTAACCATCGAGCAGTCGCACGGCGGCTCCGGGAAGCAGGCCCGGGCGGTAATCGACGGCCTGCCGGCCGACGTGGTCACGCTGGCGCTGGCCTACGACATCGACGCCATCGCCGAGCGGGGGCGCATCGCGCGCAACTGGCAGAGCCGCCTTCCCCACAACAGCACGCCCTATACGTCCACCATCGTGTTCCTGGTGCGCAAGGGGAACCCGAAGCAGATCCGCGATTGGAATGACCTGGCCCGGCCGGGCATCTCGGTGATCACGCCGAACCCGAAGACATCGGGCGGCGCGCGGTGGAACTACCTGGGAGCGTGGGGGTACGCGTACAAGAAACTGGGGAGCCAGGCGAAGGCGCGGGATTTCGTATCGCGCGTCTACCACAACGTGCCGGTCCTGGATTCCGGGGCCCGCGGCGCCACTACCACCTTCGTGGAGCGCGGCATTGGCGACGTGCTGATCGCCTGGGAGAATGAGGCGTTCCTCGCCGTGAAGGAGTTGGGGCGCAACAAGTTCCAGATCGTGGTCCCCTCCATCAGCGTGCTGGCGGAGCCGCCGGTGGCCGTTGTGGATGCTGTGGCGGCCCGCCACCACACCACCGCGCTGGCCACGGCCTATCTGAAGTACCTCTACTCCGACGAAGGCCAGCGCATCGCCGCGAAGCACTACTACCGTCCGCGCAACTGGAAGGCGGCGAAAGCCTACGTCGGGCAGTTCCCGAAGGTGCGGCTATTCACCGTGGACCAGCTCTTCGGCGGATGGCAGAAGGCCCAGAAGACCCACTTCGCCGACGGCGGCGTGTTCGACCAGATCTACCGGCCTCGCTGACGCGAGTCATCAGTATTCAGTCATCAGTCATCAGTTCGGCCCGTCGGGCTGATGACTGACGACTGATGACTGACGACTCGAAAGCTATTCATCATGCCAAGAACGATTCGACGGCGGGTGCTGCCGGGGTTCGGGTTGAGCCTCGGGTACACGCTTCTGTATCTGAGTCTGCTCGTATTGATGCCGCTGACGCTGGTATTCATCAAGTCGACCTCCATGGGGTGGGCGCATTTCTGGCGCGCCGCAACCGATGCGCGCGTTTTGGCGAGCTATCGGCTCACGTTCCTGGCTTCCTTCGCGGCGGCGGCGGTGAACGCCGTCTTCGGGCTGTTGGTGGCGTGGGTGCTGGTGCGCTACCCGTTTCCGGGGCGCAAGATCGTGGACGGCTTGGTGGACCTGCCGTTCGCGCTGCCCACGGCCGTGGCGGGCATCGCGTTGACCACCGTCTACTCCGCCAACGGCTGGATCGGAAGCCGCCTCGAGGCGCACGGCATCCACGTGGTGTTCACGCCGCTCGGGATCGTGGTGGCGCTGACCTTCATCGGGTTGCCGTTCGTGGTGCGCACCCTGCAACCCGTGCTGGAGGGGCTGGATGTGGACATCGAGGAGGCGGCGGCCAGCCTGGGCGCCTCGCGATGGCAGACGTTCCGGCGCGTTATCGCTCCGGCCCTCTTCCCGCCGCTGCTTACCGGTTTCACGCTGGCGTTTGCGCGGGGAATCGGTGAATACGGCTCCGTGGTGTTCATCTCGGGGAACATGCCCATGCGCACCGAGATCGCGCCGCTTCTGATCATGACGAAGCTGGAGCAATACGACTACGCCGGCGCAACGGCCATCGCCGCGGTGCTCCTGGTGACGTCGTTCGCCCTGTTGTTGGCCGTGAACCTGCTGCAATACTGGAGCCGCAAGCGACGCGGGATGGCTTGAGCCTTCCCAGGGGAGAGATCATGCAAAACACGCTTACCGTCGCGCCGCAAGCGGATACGAACCGGCTGGCCACAACCGCTGAGCCGGCCTGGGTGCGCTGGGTCCTTGTGCTGGCCGCGCTGGCCTTCCTGGCGCTGTTCCTCGTGGTTCCGCTCGCCGCCGTGTTCGTGGAAGCATTCCGGAAGGGCTCGGCGGCCTACTTCGCGGCCATCCGCGAGCCGGACGCGCTGTCGGCCGTGCGCCTGACGCTCATCACGGCGGCCATCGCCGTTCCGCTGAACGCGGTGTTCGGCGTGGCGGCGGCCTGGGCGATCTCGAAGTTCGACTTCCGCGGCAAGAACGTGCTGATTACGCTGGTGGACCTGCCGTTCGCGGTGTCGCCAGTGGTCTCCGGCCTCGTGTTCGTGCTCCTCTTCGGCGCGCAGGGCATCCTGGGGCCGTGGTTGGAGGCGCACGACATCCAGATCCTGTTCGCCGTGCCGGGGATCGTGCTGGCCACGGTGTTCGTTACCTTTCCGTTCGTGGCGCGCGAGCTGATTCCGCTGATGCAGAGCCAGGGGACGGAAGATGAGCAGGCCGCAATGGTATTGGGCGCCAGCGGGTGGCAGACGTTCCGCCGGGTGACGCTGCCGAACATCAAGTGGGGCCTGCTGTACGGCATCATCCTCTGCAACGCGCGCGCCATGGGCGAGTTCGGCGCCGTTTCCGTGGTGTCCGGCCACATCCGGGGCCTCACGAATACCCTTCCCCTGCATGTGGAGATCCTCTACAACGAATATCAGTTTTCGGCCGCTTTCGCCGTGGCCTCGCTGCTGACCCTGCTGGCGCTGGTGACGCTGGTGTTGAAGAGCCTGGTGGAATGGAAAACCAGGCGGCAGTCCACCGTGGGAGAGAGTTCATGAGCATCATCATCCGCAACGTGAACAAGCATTTCGGCGCCTTCGCCGCGCTGGCCGACGTGAGCCTGGAGGTGGAGACCGGCGAGCTGGTGGCGCTGCTGGGCCCATCCGGCAGCGGGAAGACAACCTTGCTGCGCATCATCGCCGGGCTGGAGACGCCGGATTCCGGAGGCATCCTGTTCGGCAGCGAGGACGCCACGCAGAGCAGCGTGCGCGAGCGCGGCGTAGGCTTCGTGTTCCAGCATTACGCGTTGTTCCGGCACATGACCGTGTTCGAGAACGTGGCGTTCGGCCTGCGGGTGCGCCCGCGCAAAACCCGCCCGTCGAAGGCGGCCATCCAGGCGAAGGTGCACGAGCTCTTGGGTCTGGTGCAACTGGAGGGGCTGGCGGGGCGGTACCCGTCCGAGCTTTCCGGCGGGCAACGGCAGCGCGTGGCATTGGCGCGCGCCCTGGCCGTGGAACCGCGCGTGCTGCTGCTGGACGAGCCATTCGGGGCGCTGGACGCCAGGGTGCGGCAGGACCTGCGTCGCTGGCTGCGCCGCCTGCACGACGAGCTGCACATCACCAGCGTGTTCGTAACGCACGACCAGGAGGAGGCCATGGAAGTTGCCGACCGCATCGTGGTGATGAACAAGGGCCGCGTGGAGCAGGTGGGCACGCCGGAACAGGTCTACGAACGCCCGGCGAACCCGTTCGTGTACTCCTTCCTGGGCAACGTGAACCTCTTCCATGGCCGCGTGCATGAGGGGCAGGCGAACCTCGGCTCGGTGGCCGTTTCGGCGCCGGAGCATGCCGCCGTTCAGGACGCCGCCGCCGTGGGCTATGCCCGCCCGCACGAGTTGGACGTGGAGCGCCACCGCAACGGCCGCCCCGCCGTGGAGGCCGTCGTACGTCACGTGCACGCCATCGGCCCGGTGGTCCGCCTGGAGCTGACCCGCGTGGGCGCCGAGGGCGCCCTGGAAGTGGAAATGGCGCGCGAGCGCTACAACGAGGTCGCCCCCCAAGAGGGCGAAACCGTCTTCGTCACCCCCCGCAACGTGCAGGTCTTCCTCGAGGATTACTCGATCTAGAGGCTTCGGCCCCCCTTCCCCCCAATCCTGGGGGACCCATGAGGAAACGCTCGGTTCAAGCGATTGCTAGAACCGAGCGTTACGCTTGGGTCCCCCAGGATTGGGGGGAAGGGGGGCCGAAAACCTCTCGCTTTGGGCTTTGACTCCGGCCAGAGCGCCTGCTATTAGTGGACTCGATTCCGACTCACGGACGACGGGCTTCCCGCTGCGGAGCCCCGTCCCATTCCCTGCGACTTACCTCCGCGATTCGGCGTAGCCGCTCAGAGGGGACCAATGTGCAACCGTCATCACTTGTATGGAGCCCTGATGCTCTCTGGCTTTCTGCTGGGGGCATCCGTAAAGTGGGCCTCGCCGCCATCCGGAAAGACGAGCCCTAACGTCGTCGTGCTGCGGTCTGGGAAGCTCGTTACTCTCAGTGGCGGCCCGCGGACGATCAAGGACCTCGCTGCAGCCATTGAGGAGCAGACGGGGCGCAAGGTGACGCTGGATGAGAAGTACCAGAGGAGCCCCAACCGCTACGTGATGCTGGTGCGGAATGTACCCGTGCGGCGGGCACTGGAGGCCCTCGCTTACCTGGCGGAGGGGCGGCTGGAGCGCAGCGGCGCCGACTACCGCTTGCGTCCGCTGTCTCCGGCGGAACTGGCGAACGATACGTTGCGCATGGAGGCGGATGTGGAAGCGGCGGCGGCGACCCTGGCCGGCCTGCAACCCGGGGACCCGTCTCTGACGCGTACTCAAGAAACCGATCTGAACGGGCTCCTGGAGGCCAGGCGCCGCACTGCTGCTCGCGCATGGCCAATGGATAACCCGGATATTTGGTCGATCAACATCCGCGCCACAGGGTTGGATATGGCATGGAACGACGGCAACGGGCATGGTGACTAGAACGGGATGAGCTGGAAGTTCTTCAGAATCGTCCCCGACCCGGAGGATCAGGCGAATGACCGACGGAAGCGTTAAGGGAGGTTGGTTGGGCGGGCGATGGCTGCGCCTGGTTGGCTGCGGCGTCACGCTTTTGTGCGGATATGTTGTCGGCAGTATAGCGGCCGATCCCGGCGCGCCGGCCGCGAAACTCACGCTACAAGCCGCCTTCGAGCGGCTCTGCGCCGACCGGAAAGTCAGCGTCGCGTTTCGTGAAGAAGACGGAAAGTTGGAGGCGCCGTCGGGCGCCCCGCCGCCGGACGCTCCCCGTGTAGCGGCGTTGTATGGCCGCCAGGCGGTGAAGCTGAACGGGGTCTACGTTCTGGTGCAGGCGCCGCCCGCCGTGGGCAGCGGCGCCGACCGGCTGCGCGCGCTCCGCGAATCGGGCGTAGCCGCCGGCGGGCCGGAGCGCTGGCGGGGATTCGCGTCGAACTGGCGCAAGAGCGCCGCCAGCCTGGCCGACGAGCTGGGACCAGGGAGCAAACACTATAGCTCCTTGACCGCAAGCCAGCAAGCGGAGGTGTATGACTTCATGCGCCGCTGGCGAGTTGAGGGGCAGGCGCAGAATCTGAACTTCCTGCTGTACGGCCACAACTACACCGAGCCCTGAGAGCGAGGCTCTCGGCCCCCCTTCCCCCCAATCCTGGGGGACCCAAAAGCAAGACGCTCGGCTCTGGCGATGGCCAGAACCGAGCGTTCTGCTTGGGTCCCCCAGGATTGGGGGAAGGGGGGCCGAAGACCCTACGCCTTGGCGGCCTGGATGGCTTGCTCCAGGTCGGCGATGATGTCGTTCACGTCTTCCAGGCCGATGGAGAGGCGGATGTAGTCCGCGGTGACGCCGGTGCTGGCCTGCTCCTCCGGGCTAAGCTGCTGGTGCGTGGTGGAGGCCGGGTGGATGATGAGGCTCTTGGCGTCGCCGATGTTGGCGAGGTGCGAGAAGAGCTTCACGTTGTCGATCAGCTTCGTGCTGGACTCGGCGCCGCCCCTGATTCCGAAGCCGATGATGGCGCCGAAGCCTTCCTTCAGGAACCGAACGGCCTTATCGTGGTCCTTGTGGCTGGGCAGGCCGGGGTAGTTCACCCACGTAACGTCCGGGTGCTTCTCCAGCCATTGGGCGACGATCAACGCGTTGGCGGTGTGCTTGCGGATGCGCAGCGGCAGCGTTTCCAGCCCCTGGATGAAGTAGAAGGCGTTCTGCGGCGCCAGGGTTGGCCCGAGGTCGCGTAATAGAGTGACCCGGGCCTTCAGGATGTAGGCGATGCCGGGGACCACGGCCTTGTCATGGTTGCCGAAAGCGCCCCAGTAGGAGATGCCATGGTAGCTCGGGTCCGGCTCCACCAGCTCGGGGAACTTGCCGTTGTTCCAGTTAAAGGTCCCCAGGTCCACAATGGCGCCGCCGATGGCCGTGCCGTGGCCGCCGATGAACTTGGTGAGGCTGTAGACGATGATGTCAACGCCCAGTTCCTTCAGCTTGAGGATCGGCGGGGGCGCGACGGTGTTGTCCACGATGAACGGGATGCCGTGCTTGTGGGCGATCTCGGAGAGCGCCGGGAAATCGTCCACGTTGTTGGCCGGGTTGCCCAGCGACTCGGTGTACACGAGGCGCGTCTTGTCGTCGATGGCGGCCTCCACGGCGGCCAGGTCGGACGAATCCACGAAGCGAACTTCGATGCCCAGGCGCTTCAGTGTGTAGTGGAAGAGGTTATAGGTTCCGCCGTAGAGGTTGCTGCCGGCCACGATGTTCTGGCCGGCGCTGGTGATGTTCAGCACGGCCAGGGTGATGGCCGACTGGCCGGAGGAGACCGCCAGCGCCCCGGTTCCGCCGTCCAGCGCCGCCAGCCGCTTCTCCAGCACGTCCGTGGTGGGGTTCATGATGCGGCTGTAAATGTTGCCGAAGGCGCGCAGGCCAAACAGGTCCGCGGCGTGTTCGGAGGAATCGAACACGTAGGACGAGGTCTGGTAGATCGGCACGGCGCGCGCGTTGGTGGCGGAATCGGGCGTTTGCCCGGCGTGTAGGGCGATGGTTTCAATGCCCGGCGTGGGCGTTTTCTCAGTGCTCATGGGTCTCCTCTTCGGTCCTTTTCGGTTGTCGCCCCGGCGGGGCGGTTCGGTTGGTTACGCGCTGGACGCCGCATCCAGGGCGGCGCCGAGGTCATCGATCAAGTCTTCCGTATCTTCAATGCCCACGGAGAGGCGGAGGGTCCCGTCGGTGATGCCCCGGCGCTCGCGCTCCTCGCGCGGGATCGAGCCGTGGGTCATCTCCGGCGGGTAGCAACACAACGATTCCACCCCGCCGAGGCTTTCTGCGAAGGAGAACACGCGCAGGGCGCGCACGAAGGCGTCCGCCTCCGCGCGCCCGCCGCGGATCTGGAACGACACCATCCCGCCGAACCCGCTCATCTGGCGGACCGCCAGATCGTGCTGCGGGTGGCTCTTCAGGCCCGGGTAGTGCACGGCCTCCACGGCCGCGTGCCCGGAAAGGTAATCCGCCACGGCGCGGGCGTTCTCTTCGTGCTGGCGCATGCGCACCGCCAGGGTCTTCAGGCCCCGCAGCGTCAGCCAGGCGTCGGACGGACCTGCCACTCCGCCGGCGGCGTTCTGGTAGAATTTGATCTCCTTGTGGATGTCGGGATTGCGCGTCACAACCGCGCCGCCCACCACGTCGGAGTGGCCGCCGATATACTTGGTGGTGCTGTGCACCACGATGTCGGCCCCCAGGGTCAGAGGGCGCTGGAGGTAGGGCGTGGCGAACGTGTTGTCCACCGCCAGCAGCAGGCCGCGCTCTTTCGTGATGGCCGCCACGGCGGCGATATCCACCAGTTGCAGGAGCGGGTTGGTGGGCGTTTCTATCCACACCAGCCGCGTTCCTGGCTGCACCGCCGCGGCGAAGTTGGCGGCCTCACGTCCGTCCACATAGCTGAAGCTCACGCCCTGCGGGCGCAGCACCTTCTCAAACAGGCGCCAGGTTCCGCCATACAGGTCCTCGGCCGCCACAACATGGTCGCCCGGCCGCAGAATGGACAGCGCCGCGTTTGTGGCGGCGAGGCCGGAGGCGAACGCCAAACCGTGCTCCCCTTCCTCCAGCGCGGCGAGGCATTCCTCCAACGCGGCGCGCGTTGGGTTTCCGCTGCGCGAGTATTCGTAACCCTTGTTCTCACCCATCCCCGTTTGCGTGTAGGTGGACGTCTGGTAGATCGGCACGATGGTGGCGCCGGTCGCGGCATCGGCCGGTTGCCCGGCGTGGATGGCTTTCGTGGAAAATCTCATGCGTGTATCTCCTTTGGCTCCACATCTTGGACCCAGTATTCCACTAAGTCTATCCGCGCCAGAAAGCCCGCTGGGCGATCTTCCCGCGTTACGATCACGCCGCCGTAGCCGGCCAACAGCAGGCGGTACACCTCCGAAACGTCGGTATCCTCGCTTACCTGCGGCAGCGCGCGCCCCATCACCTGCCCCACCTCGGTGCGATGCAGGTCCAGGCCATCGTGGAGCATCTTGATGAGGGTCACCTCGTTGACGCTGCCCACGCTGAGGCCATTCTCCAGCACGGGGAGTTGCGAGATGCCCAGTTGCTCCATCAGGCGCACGGCGTCAATCGCCATGGCGGATGGGGCGATGGAGACGAGGCCGGTTTTGCGCTCCGGCCCGCGTTTCTTGGCGCTCAGCACGTCCCGCGCCGCCGCCGCGCGCGGCGCCACGTCCTTGAATCCGTGCTCCTCCAGCCATTTGCTGGAGAAGATCTTGGACAGGTAGTTGCGGCCGGTGTCCGGCAGCAGCACCACCACCACCTTGCCGGCGGGCAGGCGGCGGGCGTACTTCAGGGCGGCGGAGACGGCGGTGCCGGACGATCCGCCAACCAGCAGGCCCTCTTCCCGGGCGAGGCGGCGGGCCATCTGGAAGCTCTCGGCGTCGCTCACCCGCACCATCTCGTCCACCGCCTGGCGATCGAACGTTGCGGGCACGAAATCCTCGCCGATGCCCTCCACCACGTAGGGCTTCGGGGCGTCGCCGGAGAGGATGGAGCCCTCCGGATCGGCGCCGATCACCAGCACGTTGGGGTTCTGCTCCTTGAGGTAGCGCCCCACGCCGGAGATCGTGCCGCCGGTTCCCATGCCGGCCACAAAGACGTCTACCCGTCCGTCGGTGTCTTGCCAGATCTCGGGGCCGGTAGTGCGGTAATGGGCGCCGGGGTTCACGGGGTTCGCAAACTGGTTGGGGCGGAAGGCGCCGGGGATCTCGCGGGCGATGCGATCCGCCACGCCGTTATAGCTTTCGGGGGAATCCGGGGCGACGCTGGTGGGGGTGATGACCACCTCGGCGCCGTAGGCGCGCAGGAGGTTCACCTTGTCTTCGCTCATCTTGTCCGGAAGCACGAAGATGCAGCGGTAACCCTTGCTGGCGGCCACCACGGCGAGGCCCACGCCGGTGTTCCCGGCCGTGGCCTCCACGATGGTTCCGCCCGGGCGCAGGAAGCCCTGGCGCTCGGCGTCCTCGATCATGGCCAGCCCCACGCGGTCCTTCACGCTGCCGCCGGGATTCAGGGACTCGACCTTGGCGAGCAGCGTCACCGGCAGGCCGTCCGTGACGCGCGACAGACGGATGAGGGGAGTCCTCCCTATCGCTTCCAGCACGCTTTCGTAATACCGCATCCACCGGCCCTCCCGAATGCAAGTTAAGTAAGTTGACCAACTTACTTAACTATCCTTTCGCACAATGATAGTGCGCGGGAATCAGGGAAAGCAAACATGCGGGAAACGGGCGGAAGAGTCGGGGAGAGGCGCGCAGTCCCGGCCCGGAACTTGCGGTCCGGGCCGGGACGAAACGCTTCGGAGGAATCGCCAGGGTAGCCGCGCGCGGGCCAGAGCCGAGAGGCCCTGCACGGCCGTTCCAGCGGTGGCGTCTGTCCCGGCCGGCGGCTCCCGACCTCGCTCTTAGCCGTCCTCGTCGCGTCGCTCGCGCGTCAAAGGCCGGTGGGTGGTATGTAGTAGCACAAGCGCCAGGTTAGTTGACTGGCGGGCATTGAGATTTGTTCCACGCTGAGCGGATCCGAGATGCGGGGGGGGCGGGAACCAAGGCGGCGGCAGATAACCGCGGCGGCTCCGTCGGGGGGGCCCGGCAGGTCCCCCCCGACGGTTAAGCCACTTACATCCGGAATGGTGGATTCCAGAGCAGGCTCGTCCGTGGCCAATGAGGCGTGGGAGTCGGCGAACGCGGCGAAAGTCAGCGTGTGGTCGGCGTATGCGGCGAAAGCATGTAGACGGTCGGCGTTAGTGCGGCGAAGGCAGCGAGCGCGCGGCGAAAGTCGGCGTCGGGTCGGCGAAGGCGGCGTTGGCACTGCGAAGGTCGGCGCTGGGATATCGAAGGTGACGGTTCAGTTGGCGGTAGATGGCGGGTTGGCGGCGAAGGCATCGGTAGTTAGTCGGATTCCGTCTGGTTGCTGGACGAGCACCGATTTGTCTGACATACGAGCGTGGCGAATTGTTCCCAAATGAACGAAGGAAATCTTGTTCGCCCTGTGGGAGCCTTCCATACAGTGCCGAAACGCTCATTCGGAGGCGCTCTGCGCCGCCGGAGCCCCGGAGGTGACAGGATGAAACTGCTGCTGATTGTAACTGTTTCCCTGGCGTTGTGCGCCGGAGTCTCGCCCGTGTGGGCGGCGAAGGCCGCGGCGGAGGATGCCGTGCTGCTTCTGAGCGCCAGCAACATTTCGCGCGGCGCCGGCAATTTCCTCCTCTACCACACGATCTCCCGGAATCCCGTGGCCATCCGGGCCGGCGACACGCTTCAGTACGACATCTTCATCCCGTCTCAGTCAACCCTCATCAACGGAGCGCTGGACATCGAATGGGCGGACGGCAGCCTGCCCTTCCGCGACTCCCACACGAAAGATCAGGAAGGTCTGGACGCCCACCCCGACACGCTTTTGCCGCCTGCCCGCGACGCATGGTATCATCGCGTCTTCCCGCTCGATCGGCTGGCTGGGAAGCAGGCCGTCGAGTGGTCGCTTGTGTTCGAGGGCGACGCCTTCGGGCCATACACCATGGCGGTCGGCAATATCGGGGTTCGCCACGCGGATGGCGCGTGGGATTGGGTCTACCGCGGCGGCGAGTTGCCTCTGGAGGCCGCCGTCAAGGGGAACGCCGGCTATAGCCAGAAGATCGTGCTGCGCCCGGTCAGCCGGGCCGAGGTGGCGCCAGGCGCCGCGATGGACCGCCTCATCGCGCGCGCCGGCGCGGCGCAGGAACGTGAACAGGCCGTGGTCGGGTTCCAGCGCGAACTGCAACTGGCCGAGGGGCTGGCCGCTGAGAATCCGGACGGGAACGCCTTCGAAAAGGACCTAGTCGCCGCCCGGCGCGCCGTGGACGACATCCGCGATAACGCGGCCCTGACGCCGGAGGACATCGACGCCCGTCTGGAATCCGGGCGCAAGGCCCTGGCCCGCGTAAGCCCGCTGATGAAACGGTTCACCGGCCATCTGGTGGGCCACGGGCATATCGATTTCGCCTGGCAGTGGGAATGGCCGGAGACGGTGGATTTCACCCGGCATACCTTCGCCCAGGCGATCCGCTTCATGGACGAGTTTCCCGGCTTCACCTACTCTCAGAGCTCCAGCGCCCTCTATCGCGCCATCCAGGAGCACGATCCGGCGCTGTTCGCGAAGATGCGGAAGAAGGCGAAGTCGGGCCAGTGGGATGTGGTGGGCGGCCGCGTGGCCGAGGCAGACACCTGGATGCTGTCTCCCGAGAGCCACATCCGCCAGTTCCTTCTGGGCCAGCGCTACTTCCGCAAGTGGTTTGGCCGCGCGGCCACGGTGGGCTGGGAGCCGGACACCTTCTGCCACACTTGGAGCATGCCCGGCATCCTGAAGATGGGCGGCATCAGTTCCTACTACTTCGGCCGCGGCGGGCACGGGAAGCCGTTGTTCTGGTGGCAGGGCCCGGACGGGTCGCGCGTTCTGGCCTTCGATGAGATCGCTTCCGGTTCCTGGTACGACTCCGGCCTCAACGAGAAGGTCATGGATGAGATCCTGCCGTGGACGAAGACAACCGGAACGCAAGACATCCTCTGGGTCTACGGCGTGGGCAACCACGGCGGGGGGCCCACTCGGGAGCAACTGCAGACGGCCGAGGCGTGGATGAAGACGCCCTACGCGCCGCGGGTGGAGTTCTCCACGGCGGAGCGCTTCTTCAGCGCGGTTGCTAAGGAAGCGGGCGCCAAGGTCCTGACCGTCAATTCCGAACTCGATACGCGCATCGACGGCTGCTACACGACACACTCCGATATGAAGCGGCTGAACCGCGACGCGGAGAACTGGACGGCCTCCGCCGAGACGGCCGCCACCGTGGCCTCCATCCTCGGCCAGCCGTACCCGAAAGGCCACCTGGACGAATTGTGGTACGGCATCTGCGAGAACCAGCACCACGATACGCTTCCGGGCAGCGCCACGCATGACGTCTACCCGGAGGCGCGCGAGGAACTTCAGAGCGTCATCGCCCAGAGCCGGCGTCTGGCCGGAGACTCGGTGCGCGCCCTGGCCAATCGCGTAACGTACCCGAAGGGCGCAACGTACGCCGTGCTGGCGTTCAACCCGTTGGGCTGGACGCGCGACGGCGTCGTCCGGTTCTCCTGGCCCTATCAGCCCGATGATGCCGAGTGGATGGCGGTCTCCCCGAACGGCGATGCTGCGCCGGTGAGCCTGTCGTGGGCGACGAGCGCCGAGAATCCCACCGGCGAACCGATGGCGGCCTTCATGGCGCGCGCCGTGCCGGGGTTCGGCTACAGCGTGTACGCCGTCCGCCGGCGCGGGCCCGAGGACGCCGCGGCGCCGGCGGTGACGATGACCGAGGAAACGGACAGCTTCGTTCTAGACAACGGCATCCTGCGGGCGACCGTGCGCAAGGACAATGGACTGGTGACCGGGCTGTACGACCACCGCTCGAAGCGCGAAACGGTGGCCGAGGGCGGCGCCGCCAACCGGCTGGAAGTGTGGCGCGAAAGCGGCGGACGGGGCGACGCCTGGGTGATCGGCGAGTACGAAGGGCACGACGCCCTGGATGGTCCCGCCCCGGTGCGCGTCATCCAGAGCGACGCGGGGTGCATAGCGCTGGAGGTCACGCGAACGTACCGCCAGTCCAGCATCACCCAGCGGATCGTCCTGCGAGCCGGAAGCGACCTGTTGGAACTGCCGCTGAACGTTCAATGGCGGGAGGATGGGCGCAAGTCCGACCGCGTGACCCCGTTCCTGAAGATGGCCTGCGATGTGGCCGGCGCCGGCCTCGTGGCGTCGCACGAGATCCCGTTCGCAACCCATGAGCGTCCGCTGGATGGACAGGAGTTCGCGGCCCTCAAATCCGCGGACCTCAGCGGCCCGCAGGGCGGCATCACGATGCTGAATGACTGCAAGCACGGCTACTCCGCGCTGGGGAACACCTTGCGGATATCGCTCATCCGCACGCCGAACCGGCTGGACCCGACGTC
This sequence comes from Armatimonadota bacterium, assembly GCA_036504855.1. Classification (GTDB taxonomy): domain Bacteria; phylum Armatimonadota; class DTGP01; order JAKQQT01; family JAKQQT01; genus DASXUL01. Next base: position 20,714 of record DASXUL010000061.1, read on the forward strand.
GGACTGGCGCGCGCACGACATTGGCGTGGCCCTGGCGCCGCACGCCGGCCCCTATGGGGCCGCCTCCGTGCGCCGCGGCTTCGCCTTCAACCAGGGCCTCCTGGCCACGCGCGTGCCGCCGGCGGCCACTGGAGATCTGCCGCTGACGAAATCGTTCGTGACCGCAGCCGGCGACGGCGTGGTGGCCACCGTCCTGAAGCGCGCCGAAGACGACCCTCGGTCCACCGTGGTTCACCTGTACGACGCCTCGGGCCAAGGCGGCGCAGCCACGGTGGAGATGCCGGGCGCGGGCGGGCGCCGCTGGGTCAACTTCCTGGAGGATCCCCTCCCGAACGATGCCGCCGGCGCCGAGGCGCCCGTTACGCTGAGACCCTTCGAGATCCGCAATGCGATGTTCCTGCCGCGCTGATCGGCTTGGGTTGAAGCGTCATGCCCATAGAAGCAGCGAGGCGGACAAGGAATGCCGTGCCCCTACCGGTCGGCCCGGCCGTCCACCGTTCGGTGGATGGAAGCAGGTAGGCGTAGCAACTGTGTTTCGGAATTTCTGATAGGGCAAGTGCGAGGGGGCTCATCGCATGTTCGGCGAGCCCCCTCAAGCGGCAGGTTGCCA
>DASXUL010000062.1:0-8806 GCA_036504855.1 Armatimonadota bacterium
GCCGGCGGCCCGCCGGCATCCGCCCGACGGGCGGGCATCCGTGGCCGCTCTGCGGCCATGCCGGCGGGCCGCCGGCGCTACGGGGGCGAAAACCGGCTCGCATGTAGAAGGAATACGCACAGCCTTGAACTTCGGCGGCATCGGGCCAGCCCACTTGCTGGGCGGCATCCTCATCTTCATCCGCGTGATGGGCATCTTCGCGGCGGCCCCCATCTTCGGGCATGTTCACCTGCCCTTGCAGGTGAAGCTCTCATTCGCCCTGTTGATTGCCGTGGTTCTGCTTCCCGTGGTGCACCTGCCGGATCCGGCGATCGCCGACAACATCTTCATGCTGGGCGGGGCCGCGGTGAAGGAGGCGGCTGTGGGCCTCATCCTCGGGTTCACCGCGATGCTCATCTTCGTGGCCATCCAGCTCGCCGGCGAGGCCGCCGACATCCAGATCGGGTTCGGCATGGCCAGCATTGTGGACCCGTTGCTGGGCACGCAGACCGCGCTGGTGGGCCAGTTCCAGTTCATGGTGGCCACGCTGTTCTTCCTGGTGATCAACGGCCACCACTACATCCTCATGGCCCTCGCCAAGTCCTTCGAACTGGTGCCGCTCAACGGCTTCGTCTACCACACCCTGCTCACCGGCCGCGTGCTCCAGATTGTGTCGGACCTCTTCCTCATCGGCCTGCGCCTGGGCGCCCCGGTGATGCTGGCCGTCTTCCTCACCGACCTGGCGCTCGGCCTCCTCGGCCGCACCGTTCCGCAGATGAACCTGCTGCTGGTGGGCTTCCCCGTGAAGATCGCGGTAGGGCTGACCATGCTCATCGCCTCCGTCCCCTTCTTCATGGTCGGCTGCCGTTCTCTCTTCGGTGACATGTACCGCGACCTGATGGCCATCGTCCGCGCGATGACGTAACGCGCCGGCCCGCGTAGCCGATGGGGTCGCGCTAGAGCTGGCGGGCGACATCGGAAAGGTTGTCGTCCAGCAGGAAGCAACCAATACGCACGCCCTCCTCCACGACTCGGCCTGTGGGCTTGTGCCGGGCCACGCGCGCCAGCCACTGATGCGTCGTATCGTGCGTCTCGCTGCTGTACCACCTCTGCTCGATCCGACGCACGTTCCCGGACGCTGGGTCCAACACAAGCAGGTAGGCGCTAGTTCGCGCTTCGCAGGCTTCGGCGGGAGGAGTGATGACGCTCCACAGCACGATTTCGCCATGCGCTTTGACCGGCGGCGGGAACGAGATCGAGCAGGAGACTTCCGGGTGATCCATCGGGATGCGGGCGGACCACTCCGGCTCGCCCGCGAACCGGCAGAACTGGCCCAGGCGGACGATGGCGGCGCACTCGGCGTCCACATCGCCGAACGGCACCAGCCGGTCAACGTCCAGCAAGACCAACTCCACGGCCCACTCGGGCGCTGCCGGATCGAGCGTTCCGTCCCGGCGCGTGCACCACGTCAGCAGCTTTCCGTCACCCAGCGGCAGCGCGTAGCCGTGGAAGTTCAGCAGCGCCGCCGCCTTGCCGGACGGCAGCCAGAGCGCCGACAACCCACCGACCGGGCGTTCCGGTTCCCCGGGGCTCCGCCACCAGGCCGTGCCGCGGGCCAGCGGCACGCCCGGCCAGTAGGGCGCCCCGAAGTACCACGGGCACGGCCCCGGCGCCTCCCGCAGCGCCGCGCAGAGGTCCGCATCTTCGTAGGGATATCCGTCCATCCATCAGACTCCCATCCAGAGGGACCACTGAGGGAAGCCTTCGTGCGGGCCACGCCAGCCAACCCAAGTCACTGATGACCCAGAAGGCGCTCCACAACGGCGAGGCCGCTGGCTAGGGGCGCATGATCCTAGCCACCCTCTGCCCGGTCTCGGCGGCGACCTTCTCCTTGGCTCTGTCCTCGGCCGCTTGGCGACCGAGCTCCGCGTAGTACTCTCTCCCGGCATGCCGGGCATGAGCCCGCCCCCACTCCAACCGGGCCTTTCCATATGTTGCGAACCCGGCGTTCTTCGCCTCTTCATAGGGACGAAAAGCTGCTTCATCGGCGGAAAGCGAATCGGCCTCCGTCTGGAGAAAGAGGTAACCACCCGGACGCAGACGGCGATGCATGCTTGAGAGCAACGCCGCGCGCTCGTCCGCTTCGTAGTGCTCCAGTAGGTTCCTCGTGACCACGGCCTCGTAGGGATCCCCGTGATCGAGCGCGCTGAACGCGTCCATCACTTCGAAGGCGATGCTTCCGCCCTCAACGCACTCCATCCGCCGGCATTCGGCGAGTTCGCTAGGCGAAAGGTCCAACATCGCCCTCGTCCGCTCACGTCGACAGAATGCTAGCCACAATCTCCACCAGCCAACGCCCGGAGGGTGCGCCTTCTCGTACTCTACAGCGACGCGAGAGATATCGGCCGCCGTGACCCGTAGACCTTCATGGGCCAGGAAGTATGGAAGCACGTCCAGTCCGCAACCGGGGTAAAGCACGCGCTTGAGTCCGCTCGCACGGAGGTCTTCAATGACTCCGTAAAAGGCGTTGTCGGTATCGTATCCGCGAATGCGGGCGTAAAAGCGTCCCTCATGCACATCGCCGTGCGGTCCTGGCGGTCCCCACCTCCCGTCCGCCATCTCGCCAGGGTTCCGCGCAGAGGAGATGACCTCGCTCCAGAACGCGTCCCACGCCCGCGGGCTCCGCCGGTCCTCCGGCAACGTCCACCCGCGGAATTTCCCCAATGTCTTGGTAACCCCCATGTTGCACAACCACCCCATCTTGATCCGCACTCCACTATTAAGGCTTCGCGCAGGCGGGATGTCGTGTCACCTGTGTTCATGCGCGACAACTCAGGCTTGTTCAGATTAGAGGAGACACCATAGCATTAGTCCAGCGGACTCGAACAACCCTGCCGGGGTGCGCCACTTCTAGGTCGACCCTTGCCGGGTCCGCCTCGTCGCGGAGACCAGTCGGACCCGGCAAGAGGTCTACTAGAAGGCTATGGGATACCAGTTCGCGCCTGGATCGCCAGGCACTCCAAGCATTTCCAGCCAAGGCTCGAGTTCGGCTCCCGTCTCGCCCGTGAGAGGACAGTAGACTTTGCCTCCAGTCATGGTTCCCCAGTGCGTGCCGTTCACTGTGAACAGGCGACCACTGACCGTGTCAAAGCGCGCCACCTCCTCACCACCGGCCTCAGAGAACACCACTTTCACCCACTCACCATCGACGCCGATTTTCGAGAGACCGGTCTGGATGTTGTCCGCTACGTCTGTACACTGAAGATCCTCTGGCTTAACGCCCTTGAGGGCCTGCCGGATGACGTCACCGACACCGCCCGCGCCGCCAGTCCCGCTCGCCATGCTGCTCAGTGCTGAGTTTGCTTCGCCGACAGCGCCGATGACGCCGCCCAAAGCGTTCTCAACCATCGCGATGTCCTGATCGAGCACCACCTGGCAGTAGAGCTCCGGGATGTGGCGCCGGAAGCGGTCCATGGACTCCATGTAGGACCACTCTGCATCGCCCGCCGCGCCGCCGCCGGGGCAGAGCCCGCTGGGATCGGCGTGGTTGACCGGGTTATTCTGGCAATACGCGTACAGGTTGATGCTGCCCGCGTAGCCGATGGGGTCGCGCTAGAGCTGGCGGGCGACATCGGAAAGGTCGTCGGTCAGCAGGAAGCAACCAATACGGACGCCCTCGCCGACGACTCGGCCCGTGGGCTTGTGTCGGGCCACGCGCGCCAGCCACTGATGCGTCGTATCGTGCGTCTCGCTGCTGTACCACCTCTGCTCGATCCGTCGCACGTTCCCCGACGCGGGGTCCAACACAAGCAGGTAGGCGCTGGCCCGCTGTTGGCCGGCTTCGGCGGCGGGCGTGATGACGCTCCACAGCAGGATCTCCCCATGCCCTTTGATCGCGGGCGGGAACGAGAGCGAGCACGGGTCTTCCGGGTGATCCATCGGAATACAGGCGGACCACTCCGGCTCGCCCGCGAACCGGCAGAACTGGCCCAGGCGGACGATGGCGGCGCATTCGGCCTCCAGATCGCGGAACGGCCTCAACCGATCGACGTCCAGCAGGATCAGCTCAACGGCCCACTCGGGCGCTTCGGGATCGAGCGTTCGATCCCTGTGCGTGTACCACACCAGCAGCTTGCCGGAGCCCAGCGGCAGCGCGTAGCCGTGGAAGTTGAGCAGCGCCGCCGCCTTGCCGGACGGCAGCCAGAGCGCCGATAGCCCGCCGGTTGGGCGTTCCGGCTCGGCGGGGCTTCGCCACCAAGCCGTGCCGCGGGCCAGCGGCACGGCCGGCCAATACGGCGCCCCGAAATACCACGGGCAGGGCCCCGGCGCATCCCGCAACGCCGCGCACAAATCCGCGTCATCATATGGACCTTGATGCATCAACCAATCTCCCTGCTCGTGGGGCCAAAGCGCGAGACCTTGGCGCGAGCAACCCTCGCCAACCGAAGTCCAAGCCGGCAATGTCGTGGTAATCCGGTTAGGGGTTGCGCCGCCCATCGTCGAGACCCGACGTGGCGGCCTCTAATTCAGACTGGTGGGGAAGCGCTAACTCGGTACGTTCGACGACGATGCCGTTTGCAACCATCGTCCCGCCTTCGTAGACCCAGAACGCCGCGCCTGCCTTCAAGCCGCTGTAGTCGACCATTGGGTGATACATGCAGGCCAGCGTGTAGCGGGCGGAAACGCCGGGAAAGCCGGGAAAGCGCCCCGCCCTGAACCAAACGCCGAGATACCCGGCGCCGCTCTTGATTTCCGCGGGATCGCAGCCGTGCAGCACGAGATGCGGCCTGTAGTTCCGCGCTTCCCCGGTGGGCAGGCTGGCCCGGCCGGCCTCCGCGGCGCTGAGAAACGTGATGTCCGCCACAACGGCTGGGATTGTCCTTACCATCGTTCGCCTTCCGGCGTGCTCCGTGAGGATGTCACGAATCGCCGAGTCGTCTTGTCGTTGCGTCTCTCCCAGGGCAAGAACGCGAACCACCGATCGAGCTATGCGCTGGAATACGCTGCACGATGAGCTGGCCTCGGCGTGCGCCGCCTGTACAAAGCTCAACACGCCGCAACCCAGCAACTCCGCCGTTTCGTTGTCGGCGGCGACCTCCAGCACGGAGTCCGCATACTCAAGCGGAAGGCCGGTGCGGACCACTTCGCAGCGAGAGGCCAACGCTCCCGGCAGTAGCGACGAGCTCTCGCTGGTCAAGACGACCGCTCTCAGATATGACTCGTCTGTCGCACGGAACTGAGCGCCCAAGACGGCATACTCCTGCTTGTCAGCCGGGCAAAAGTACTCGATTCCGGCGTACCGCGCGCCTGGCGGCCCGACAGCCCGGCAGGCGACGGTCCGCTCCATCACGCTCCCTTCGACGGCAATCTGCACGTCCAGCGGATCGAACCACACGCGAGCCTTTCCATGCGGCAGCTCAAGCTCTATCATCTCGTCCTCCTGGCTTCGAGACAGCGTTGATCCACTCCCCAATAATGCAGACGAGATCGTCTGCTTGTCGCGATCCACGTCGATCTCCATCATTCCGCCAGGGCCTCAGTGCGAGTACACAACCGCGACCCTCCGTCCACCTCGGATGGCCTCGTCTTCCTCGGCAATCGCCTCGGACATCACCGGCGAACGCTGCCGATCAAACTCCTCATACTCCATAGAGCCGAGAATATGGTCTTGATGCCACTCCGCCACGCGGCGATACGGCGTGACGAACCCAACGTCTTCCACTTCCGGGTAGGGCTGGAGCTCGCCGTCCTCGGATTCCGGCAGCGCCCGACGCTCGGTCTCCAGGATCATCGTCCCGCCGGGCCGCAGGCACGCAAACAGGCCGGCAAGCAGCGTCCTCCGATCTTCCGCCTCGTAATGCTCCACCAGATTGCGGGTGATCGCGACGTCCCATTGGCCCGTCTCGGCGCTCAGGTCGAACGCGTCCGCCACGCGGAAGTCCACGCTCCCTCCCGCGATGTGCTCCGCGGCCCGAAGTTCCGCTAGCTCGGCTTCGGACCGCGTCAGCAGCTCGCCCGTGTGATCGAGGTCCGAGTAACACACCCAGAACCGCCACCAACCGGGGCCGGGCGGATGGGCGCGCTGATACTGAATGGCCCGGCTCGATACGTCGAGGGCCACGGTCTCGAAACCCCGATGCTCGCAGAAGTACGGGAGCACATCCAATCCGCAGCCCGGGATCAGAACACGCCTGTGGCCGCGCGCCCGCCACTGGGTCAACTCGCGGGCGTAGCAGATATCGGTGGTGTATCCTCGAATCGGTCCGAAATACCGGCCGTCCCGCTTATCGCCGTGCGGGCCTGGAGGGGACCATCTCCCGTCCGCCAGTTCGGCGGGATTCGGGGCGGACGAAATGACATCGGTCCAGAACGCGTCCCACGCCCGCGGGCTCCGCCGGTTCGCCGGCAACGTCCACCCGCTGAACTTCCGAAACTGGGTTGTGATGGCCGTCACCGCAGAACCTCCGTTGGCGCCAACCGCTAGAGACCGGGCTCGTTCGAAGGCGCCATTTCGGGCGCGCTTGCCAGAGGGGTCTCCGACGGATTGCGCAACCACGGAATCGCCGGAGTCGAGTAGTGGCCTTTCTTGACGCTGATCTGCAACTGGCCGGCAACGATGCGAAACCGCTTGCCGTTCGTCAGCAGGACGAAGCAGCCGAGTGACTTGAGCGGCCTGCCCGTTCTTTCCCCGGCGATGCGGCGATCTTCATCCGTCGGCTCGCAGATTGCGAGACCGCCCCGCATGTAGGCCGGGATCTCAACGTACTGAGCTCCGATGAAAAGGAGATCAATGTTATCATCGCCGTTCTTAGGCCCCTGAGGGGAACGAATCACGAGCATCATGTGGGAGCAGTGGTACTCCCACACCTGGAAGTTCCGCGAGCTTCGAAACAACTCGGTTGGCGCTTCAGTCGGCTCAATCGGAACATCTTCGGCTATGTGCAGTAGCATCCTTTCGGCCTTTCTGGTCGTAACTCATTGATCACCCACTCGGCGAGGGAGACGGCGTTCCCGCAATCTGACAGCTACATGGCCATAATAGGTTCATGGCACAAGATCAAGCGTTCGCGGCCTTTCTCGAAGGCCACCTGAAAACCACCGTTCCGCTGGAGAAGGAGCTCAATCTGGTCTCCTGGGAGGCGGCCCGCACCGGATCGCCCGAAGCCGAGGCCAAAACCGAAGAGCTCGATGTCCGCTTCCAGAGCGTCTTCGCCAGCCGTGAGGACTTCGCGCTACTGAAGTCCATGGCCGCCGGGCCCTGGAACGATCCCCTCCTCCAGCGCCAGCACAAGCTTCTGCTGGACGCCTACACCGGCCTCCAGATCGAGCCCGATCTCATCGGCCGCATCGCCGCCGTGGAAACCCGGCTGCGCGCCCTCTTCAACACGCACCGAGGAACCGTGGGCGGACAGCCCATCCCGGACGGCGAGATCAAGCGCATCCTCCACGAGAGCAACGACACAACGCTCCGCAAGGAAGCCTGGGAAGCCAGCAAGTCCATCGGCCCGATGGCCAAAGACTCCATCCTCGAAGCGGTGGCCCTGCGCAATGACGCCGCCCGTTCGCTAGGCTACTCCGACTACTATACCATGCGCATCTCCCTGGATGACCTGGATGTGGATCGGGTCTACGCCGTGCTGGACGAGCTGGAGGCCGCCTCCGACGGCCCGTGGGAGCGCGCCAAGGGCGCCCTGGATGCCGGCCTGGCGCAACGGTTCGGCTTGGCCTTCTCGGAACTCCGCCCGTGGCACTATCAGGACCCCTTCTTCCAGGAGGCGCCCCCCAGCGAGGCGGACCTGGATGCCTTCTACCCGGGCAAGGATATGGAGGCGATCGCCAGGCGGTTCTTCGCCGACATGGGCCTCCCGGTTGAGGGGATTCTCTCCCGCAGCGACCTATACGAGGCGAAAGGGAAGAACCAACACGCTTTTTGCACCGATATAGACCGCTCCGGCGACGTGCGAACGCTGTGCAACCTGCGCCCCAACGCCTCCAGCATCGGCACGCTCTGCCACGAGTTGGGGCACGCCGTTTACGACGAGAACTTCAACTTCGCTCTCCCGTGGGAGTTGCGCCGAGCGGCGCACGGGCTCGTCACCGAGGCGGTGGCCATCTTCATGGAGTTCTTCCCGCGCAAGGGCCAGTGGCTCTCTCACTACGTTGGGGCCAACCCAACCGATGCGGACCATGCGGAAAGGCTCTCAGCCCGCCAGCAGGCCGTGGCCGACCTCGTCATCACCCGTTGGTTCCTCGTGATGTGCCACTTCGAGCGCGCCCTCTACGCGAATCCCATCCAGGACCTGGACACCCTCTGGTGGGACCTGGTGGAGCGCTTCCAGCGCGTGAACCGGCCGGACGACCGCCACGCCCCCGACTGGGCCGCGAAGATCCACATCGCCCTCTACCCGGTGTACTACCACCTCTACCCGCTGGGCGGCTGCGTGGCCTCGATGCTCCGCAACGTGATGCGCCAGCGCTTCCCGGCCGCCGCCAACGGCCTCGGCGACCCGGCCCTCGGCGCCTACCTGCGCGAGAGCGTTTTCGCCCATGGCGCCGCGCTCCCCTGGGAAACCCTGCTGGAGCAGACCGCCGGCGAACCCCTCACCACCCGCCACTGGGCTAGGGAATGGGACGAGGCGGTGTAAACGGAGTTTCCTGTTCGCACTATCGCGACGCGTTTCGATCCAGCGGGCAAGGCGTGCCCATTCGTTCCAACTAAGTCCGCAACCGACCATTCGCGTAGGAGCCTTCTCGGGTGAGTCTCACGCTGAACGCCAGCTCTGACTCAGGCTGCTGAGACGACGCGATCGATGGTAGGCAAGCGGCC
>DASXUL010000063.1:0-63668 GCA_036504855.1 Armatimonadota bacterium
GACAACTGACGGCTGATGACTGACGGCTGATGACTGACGGCTGATGACTGACGACTGATGACTGACGACTGACGACTGACAACTGACGACTGATGACTCTCTACACTCACTGGCCGCAGTCGTAGTATCCGCGGGTGGTGCAGGCGCGGTTGGGGCACCACTCGCGGAGGTTCACCACGAAGGCGGTGTCCTGAACGCGGTCGCGCAGGGCGATGGCGGCAGACTCGGCGTCGGCGCGGCAGGGGTAGCCGACGGCCAGCGTCATAAAGCGGTTGTCGCGGCGGTAGATCTCAACGGGCGTGCTGAGGAGACCTCTGGACCGGTAGGCGGCCGCGCCCGCGTCCGCCAGCGTGGGGTCGTTGGTGAGGACCACCGCCCACTCGCCGGTGAGCTTCGCCAGGCTTTCCGCGCGGAGCGTTGCGTCGTGAAGGGTTGCCCGCACTTTGGAGCGTTCCGGCAGCGAAGCGGACGCGCTTTGGAGGATGTTCTTCGCGTCGTTCGGGTAAAGGGCAAACAGCATCGCGATGGCGGAGCGGCGGTCGCCCTCGCTCTCGCCGAGGAGACGCGGGATGCAGGCCTGGACCACCGTTTGGCGTTGCCGATCTTGTTGAGCCGCGAACTGGATCTGGCGCAGGCTGGTTGCGTCGCGTTGTTCCGCGGCGCGGACCGGCGCGGGCGCCGGGCCGTCACGGAAGGCGAGCCAGGCGACAGCGCAGACGGCTGTAACGCTCAGGATGGCGGTGACGTTGGTGAGGTATTTCGTTGCCGCGTCGCTCAATCGCGTGCTCCTCGTAGTAGAGTTGGAGGGTCTCTCAAACGATTCATCGGCGGCGCGGGGCGGCGAGTTTAGAGCGCCTAGCAGAATCTGCTCCGGGCTTCGGCCGGCTGCAACGGGCAGGTGGTTCGTCGAACCGGCGCGCCCGATACGGCAGCGGCATCGAACACGCCGGATCCTCCTGCCCCCTGCCCGTTTCGCTCGGCCTCGGGCCTCGGACCAGATTTTGCTAGGCGCTCTTACGGGCGCCAGGGCGCAAATGCGAAAAGGGAGGGCCGAAGCCCTCCCTCAAAGCTCTCTCGCCGCGCCTTACGCGCCCTTCAGACTCTTCCCAGCCTTCAGGCACTTGGCGCAAGCCATCACCTTTACGCGGGTTCCGCCGCCGCCGGCGATATGTGTGGTCTGCAGATTCGGCGAAAACCAGCGGTTGGTTTTCGGCGCGCGCTGGGCCCACGCGGAGTGGCGGTGCCGGTGGCTGCGACCAGCCATGGCGCCTTTGCCGCAGAAATGGCAGGCTCTCATTGGGATTTGCTCCTTCATCTCACGGCCCGCCACGAAACGGGACGGCCCGACGTTTGTTACAATAAACAGGAGACGCACAGCGGCGCGACAACGCTTTCCGCGCCCGCGTGGCGTGAACCTTTCCATATTACCACGCCGGCCGCTCCCATGGCAAACGCGGCGGCGGCGATGGCCGGCGCCGATGCGCCAGGCGCGCCTTAGGATACCGAGTATTTGAACATTGATCTGCCCCTTGGTTACATCGCCAGCAATGGCGTCGTCCTCTGCCCGGACGATTCGCTCGAACGCGCCGTGGAGCTCCTCCAGGAGGCGGACTCCGGGGCCGTTCCGGTAATGGAGGGCGGCTATCTGCGCGGGCTTGTATCCGATCGGGAGGTGGCTAGGGGCCTTACCACCAACCCCGACGCGCCCGTTTCCGCGGTTATGACCACCGCCGTGCCCGTGGCGTCGTCGAGCATGTCCGCTCACGAGGGCCTGCGGCTGTTGGCCGAAACGGATTTCCCGGCGTTGCCAGTGGCGCTGCCGGACGGCCGATTCGTTGGCACCGTTGGGCGCTCGGACCTCCTGGCGGCGCTGTATCGCCGCCGCCGACCCGCCTCGGTGGGCGGGATGGCTACGCCGCTGGGCGTGTACCTATCCGATGGAACCGTGCGCGGCGGGGTTGGCGACGGGGCGCTGATGCTCACGGGCCTCTACCTCTTCATCGGATCGATGGTGAGCGGCGCCCTCAGCATCGGAGCCGCAACTGTGTGGCATGCCGCGAGCCTCGATCGTTACGTTCCCGCAAGTAACGTCACCCCCGTTGTGTTCCTCATAGCCTTCGCGTTGTGGTTCCGGCTTTCCTGGGTGGCGGGCTACCATGCGGCGGAGCACCAGACGGTGCACGCCATCGAGCGCAATGAGCCGCTGACGGTGGAGCGAGTGGCCCGGATGCCGCGCCCGCACCCGCGGTGCGGAACCAACCTGATGGTCCTGTTCTACCTTTTCGCGGCGCTGGTTGCCATCCTTCATGTGGATGACGTGCTGGCTGGAGCCTTCAGCCTCGTGGCCTACCGATTCTTCGGGCACTGGGTGCAGTTGCACGTGACCACGCGGCCCGCCTCCCGGAGGCAGTTGGAAGCCGGCATCCGGGCAGGCGAGGAGGTGCTGGAGCGGTACCAGAATGGGGCTCCGCCCCGCCGATTTCCGGGCCTGAACCGCCTGTGGAACATGGGCCTCGCCCAAGTGGCTCTGGGAAGCATGCTCCCAATGCTGATTTTGATTCGGCTTGCACCCTATGTCCCCTTTGTCGGACGGCTGCTCCGGTACCTACAATAAAGCGCTACTTACAGGGATGAGCGCTGCGGACGGTGGCTGAGAGTTCGCCGGCGGGACCTCAGCCCTGCGCCGCGGCCCTCAGCCCGGCATTTCGCGGATAGGAGAACACGTTTCATGAACTGGACACGCCTGGCGACGGCGGCTCTGTTCGTTGCTGCTGTCCCCGCGCTGGCTCAGAACGTCCCCGTGCGTATCCTGGCCCCAGCCCCCGAACAAACCGTTCGCGGGAGCGTGCCGATCAGCATCAATGCCGCCGCTGTACCCAATACCGGTTACATGACCGTCGAGGTGAACGATCAGTTCATGGCGGCCCTGGCCAAGGAACCCGGCGCCAAAAAGATTACGTTCAACTGGGACACCAAGGCCAACTACGCCGATACAGGGGCCCCGCCGCGAGACGGCCAGTATACCGTCCGCGTGAAGACCTATACATCGGACTTTCGTTTCGTCCGCAGCAATGAGCTGAACGTCTACCTGCGCAACCGCATTAATGTGGCCGCGGACAAGGCGATTCGACTGCGCTACAAGTTCAAGCCGGACGATCAGATTTCCTTCGTGGAGAAGGTCAGCGCCCGCGCCGCGGGAGTGGATCTCTACTCTGCGCAGGTCCCGGTGACCCTGGAGATCAATGATGTGACGGGCGACGTGGCGGAAGGCACCGAGAAGATCGCCAAGACCGCCGTGGAATCGGCCCAGGGCAGCGCCCAGCAGCCGATGGCCTTGGCCGGCCGCCGTTACCTCGTTTACGTCCACGCGAACGGCCGCGTGACGCCGGGCCCGAAGATGAAGAAGGCCAACGTTTCGCCGGCGCTCAGCATGGTCACCCTGCCGAACTCGCCGATCCGCATCGGGGACACCTGGAACAACGACATCACCATCACTCCCTACTATCAGGGCGTCACCTCCGCCTCCGTGGCCGGAACCCACAAACTGGTTGGCCTGGAATATTACGGCGGCCGTCCGGCGGCGAAGATCGAGAGCACCTACGACGGCGATGCAACCGCGAATGTGAGCGGCCAGGACATCAAGGTCCACTTTAAGGGTACTCGCACCACGTTCTTCGACTATATGCGAGGTCGTCTGCTGCGCGCTGAGGATACCGTGAGCACGGACTTCGGCGTCCCGGGGTCCAGCGCGCCAACCGGCAACCCGTACGCGGGCGGCGGCTCAACCCCCGGTTCCGGTTCATCCGCCAGCCTGACGATCATCACCGCCGCGCGTTGAATCAGCATTCAGCATTCAGCATTCAGCATTCAGCCAGAGGGTTGGGACCAGGAGGCAGCTTGCTTCTCGATCAATCCCTTCTGGCTGAATGCTGAATGCCGTATCCTGGATGCTAAGATGATATCGTGAGCGAGACCACTATCAAGCGGAAACGGAAGAAGCGCGTCCCGGCGCATGAGCGCGAGATGGGCGTGATGGAGCACCTGGGTGAACTGCGCGCTCGCATCTTCCGCGCTCTCTGCATCGTTCTGGTGGCCTCAACGTTCGTTTGGTTCTACTTCGACCCTCTGTACACCTTCTTCTCCGCGCCGATAAAGCCCTACCTGGGCGCAGGCGACAAGCTGATCGTCACCAACTGGCTGGAGCCGTTCTTCCTCCGGTTGAAGCTCAGCCTCTACGGCGGTCTCACGGCCTCCGCCCCCTTCTGGGTGATCGAACTCTGGGGTTTCGTTGCCCCGGCCCTCACTCCTCAGGAGCGCAAGCCGCTGCGGTTCTATGTGCCGCTTTCGATAGTGCTCTTCGCATTGGGAGCGGCGTTGGCGCACTGGACGCTTCCCATGGCCTATCGCTGGGCCCTGGGTTACCGCATGCCCGGCACCGAGCTGATGCAGCACGCCAACGACTACATTGAGCTCGTGGCCAAGCTCTACCTCGCCTTTGGGCTCTGTTTCGAACTGCCCATCATCCTTGTGTTCCTTGCCAAGGTGGGAATTACCGACGCCCCAATGATGCGTCTCTACTGGCGCCAGGCCGTTCTGATTATCATGACGGTGGCCGCCGTGGTCACCCCCAGCAATGACCCCCTCACGATGATGATGTGCGCCATCCCGATGGCGTTCCTCTACCTCTTCAGCATCATCCTCGTGGAACGAACAACGTGACGGGTCGCGTGCTGGACCTCCATGGCCTGACGTGGGCCGAGGCCCGCCAGGAGTTCATAGACCTTTACAACCGTTCCGCCCGCGGCGACTCCGTGGACGCCATCCACGGGTACGGCGCATCGGGGCAGGGCGGCAAGCTCCGGACCGCGCTCCGCACGTTCCTCCACAATCACAAGACGTCCTTCACCGCCGGCGAAGATCTGGACCGTAACCCCGGTCACACGCTCGTGTACGTTGACAAGCCTCTCCCAACCGCCGACGACCGCCTTCATTCGGAGATCCTCTCCTACTGCGACTCCCCGAAGACCAAAGTCGAGATTGCCGGCCGTTTCCGCCGCCATGGCGACCCCGCCGTGGACGCCGCCCTGAAATCCCTCCTCGCCCAACGCCTTCTCACCCTGGCCCCCGGCAGCCGCAAGCGGTATGTGAGGGGATGAGTCGTCAGTTCTCAGTCGTCAGTTGTCAGTTCGGATCGAAGCCCAGCCCAAGCGTGAGGCGCTCGGATGGCGGCAGGCGATCCGAACTGACAACTGATGACTGACAACTGATGACTATCATGTATCCGTGGATGTTTCCGCGTTCCTGAATCAGGTGAAGAGGTCGCCGCACTACGAGGGGCAGATCGTGCATGACGAGGCGCTGCCTGGTCGCGGCGCTTCGTTTGGCGAGCTGGATGCGCCGCTGGACGACTGTCTTCGCGAGGCGTTGCGCCGGGCGGGGATCCATCGGTTCTACTCCCACCAGGCCGCAGCCGTGAACGCCGCCCGGCGCGGCGATCACGTGATCACGGTAACTTCGACCGCCAGCGGGAAGACGATGTGTTACAACGTTCCAGTGCTGGACGATCTGCTGGCCAACCCCCTGCACCGAGCGCTCTACATTTTCCCCACCAAGGCGCTGGCGCAGGACCAGCTAGGAAAGCTGGCGGCGATGCGGCTTCCCGGGCTCCGCTCGGCCACGTACGACGGCGATACCCCGCGCGAGGATCGTCGCGCCCTCAAAACGCGAGCATCCATCATCCTCACCAACCCGGATATGCTCCAGGTGAGCATCCTGCCGTACCATTCCACGTGGTCCGGCTTCCTGCGGAACCTGCGCTGGGTGGTGATCGACGAAGTGCACACCTACCGCGGCGTGTTCGGGAGCCATGTCGCCAACGTACTGCGACGGCTGCGCCGCGTGTGCGCCCATTATGGGGCCAATCCGCAGTTCCTGTTCTCCTCGGCCACCATCGCCAACCCCGATGAGCTGGTGCGACGGCTGGCCGGCGTGGAGGCCACGCTGGTGGATGAGGATGGCAGCCCCAGCGGCCCGAAGCGCTTCGTGTTCTGGAATCCTCCTCCCATCGGCTCCGGCGACGCCGGCCGGCGCAGCACGAACATGGAGACCACGGGGCTCTTTTCCGCGTTGATGGAGGAAGGCGTTCGCACCATCGCCTTTGCCAAGGCGCGCCAGACGGCGGAAATCATCCTGCGCTACGCCCGCAACGTCCTTCAGAAGCAGGGCGACGGCCTGGAGTCCAAGGTCACCAGCTACCGCGCCGGCTACCGCGCCGCCGATCGACGGGAGATCGAGCGCCGGCTGTTCAACGGCGACCTCCTCGGCGTTGTGAGCACGAACGCGCTGGAATTGGGCGTGGACATCGGCGGGCTGGACGCCTGTATCCTGAACGGCTTTCCGGGGACCATTGCCAGCACCTGGCAGCAGGCCGGGCGCGCGGGCCGAGGCTCCGCAGGCAGCCTCGCCATTCTGGTGGCTCAGGACAACCCGCTGGACCAGTACCTCATGGGCCGCCCCAACTGGTTCTTCGGCCGGGCCCATGAACATGCCTTGGTGGACCCGGACAACCTGCACATCCTGCGCGGTCACATTCGCGCGGCGGCCTATGAGTTGCCGCTTACCGATGATGACACCCGGTTCTTCGGCCTTGGCATGGCCCTGGCTGCCAAGGAACTGGAGGAGGCCGGCGAGCTGCGCCGCGCGGGCGATTGCCTGGCCTACGCCGGCAGCCGCTACCCGGCGGGAGACCTGAACATCCGCAGCGCGTTCGGCGACGCCTTCAACGTGGAGGTAACGCCGGGCGGCGAGGTGATCGGCACGGTGCCCATCGAGAACGTGCAGTTCACGATCCACCCGGGCGCGATCTACCTGCACATGGGCGATTCCTATATTGTGGAGGATCTGGACGTGCCGCGGAAGACGGCGTTCGTGCGCCGCACGGACGTGAACTACTACACGCAGCCCCGGGAATCCAATGCGGTGGACATCCGCCGCCAGGAGTCATCCAAACGGGTGGCGCGCACGGAGGCCTTTTTCGGCGACGTGAACGTAACCAATATGGTCCTCGGCTACCGGCGCAAGCAGCACTATTCGGACTCCGTGCTGTCGGTTGTGGACCTGGACATGCCGCCCATTACGTTCGAAACTGAAGGGGTCTGGTTTGTGGCGCCCGGTTGGGCAGCGGAGCGGCTGGCGGAAGACGGGGTGGACATCGGGGCCGGGCTGCATGCCATCGAGCACGCCGCCATCGGCCTCACCCCGCTGTGGGCGATGTGCGACCGCAACGACATCGGCGGCGTCTCTTACTCCCGGCACCCGGAGCTGCAACTCCCCGCTGTATTTATCCACGACGCCCATCCCGGCGGCGTGGGGATTTCGGAGCGCTGCTTCGAGATCCTGGAGCCGCTGCTGCGCGCCACGCGTGAGCATATCGCTGCATGCCCCTGCACGTCCGGCTGCCCGTCGTGCATTCAGTCGCCCAAATGCGGCAACAATAACGAACACCTGGACAAAGACGCGGCGCTGATCATCCTGGATATGCTCCTGTAGTCGACCAGTCGCCGATCTCACACGAGAATGGCCGGGGAGAGGAGGCGGTCGCATGCCTGCGCCCAAAGAGATACATGCCGAGCGGTTTTCGATATCGCTGGAGCCGGACCTGCTGGAAGCCTTCGACGCGTTCCGCGCGCAGCGGGGTTACGCCACTCGCTCCGAGGCCGTGCGCGACCTCATCCGGGAGGCCCTCGTGCAACGCGCCTGGGAACAGCCGGATACCGAGGTTGTGGGGACGCTGACCCTTGTGTACGACCACGACGCCACCGATGTCTCCAACGCCCTCACCAACCTTCAGCACCATCATCACAGCGCCGTGGTCTGCACCACCCACGTCCACCTGGATGAGCGCGATTGTCTGGAGGTGACCGTGTTGCGCGGTTCCAGCGCCGAGGTGCGCCGCCTGGCCGACCACCTGCTGGCCCACAAGGGCGTCGTCCACGGCCGCCTGGTTACAACCGCCGCCCGCGGCGGCCTCCCGGCAAGGTAGAAACAGACTCACCACAGAGACACAGAGGCACAGAGATCATTTCGGATCTCTGTGCCTCTGTGTCTCTGTGGTAAAATCCCCTACGGCGCTTTGGGCGCTGGGGCTGGCGGCGCGGGGGGCGGGGGCGGCGCTTGCGTTGGCGGCGCTCCTGGCAGGGCGGGCCGGATGGGGTCCATCATCGGCGGGCGCGCCATGTTGGGGATGCCCGGGAACTCGGGCCGCATGTCCTTCAGCTTGGCCTTCTGGTCCGCGGTTAGCGTCTTGCGGATGGCTTCGCGCAGGCGGATGTCCGCCACCATTTCCTCGGTGGTGGTCTGGGAGATGATGGCGGCCTTCGCCTCAATGGCTTTCATGTCGACCGGGTCCGCGTTGGCCAGTTCCTGCAGTTCGCGGCGCGCGTTCTCGCGGGTCATGAAGCGGGTCTGGCGCTGGGCGGTGGACGGCTCGTGCAGGGCGTCGATGGCCTTCATCTGCTCGTCGGTGATGTTCAGGTCTGCCTTGTGCGACGTGATGGTGGCGTAGAGGAAGTCGGCCGTCCGGCCGACGGGGGCCTCGTAATACCCCATGCGCGGGAGGGTGGGGAACTGCGAACTCGGCAAGCCCATGCGCGTCGGCGGCGTGGGAGCCGTTGGAGGGGCGGCGGGCACTGGCGGCGGCGCGGGAACGGCGGGCTTTGCTGAGGTGACCTGCGCGAAGGCGGCTCCGCTCAGGGTCAGAGCCGCGAGTAGCGGCACGAAGCGGGATGTTGCTGTCATACGTCCTCCTTGGGTGGGTGTCGTGGTATAAGACGTTCCCGGCCGGGAGCGGTTCCATTTTCCCGCCGCGGCGCGGGCCGGTTCGGCGTTACGCCAGATCGTAATTGCTGAGCGCCCGGTTGCGAGCTTCCAGCAGAAGGGCGCGCGCTTCGGGATCGTCAGACTGGGCCATCAGCTCGTCGGCCACCTGGGCGATCTCCTCGCGCTGGCTGATTGAGGCGCTGCCGGCCTCCACGGGAGAGAGGCGCGGCGCATCGGAAACGTGCAGGCCGCGCGTATCCAGATCGAAATAGAAGTTGCTCTCGGAGCCTGCCTGGTACACGTCACGTAAGCGCAGCTTGTGGAAGGTTGCCGGCGTCATGGGGCCCTCTACGCGCACTTTCAGGAGTTGTTCCTCGCGCGCCACATCGTGGATGCGGGCCATCAGCGACTCCGTGGGCTCATCTTCATCCAGTTCCGGAGTGCGGATGACGATATCCTCCATCAACTGCGGCGTTACGTCGATGTGCCGGCAGCGCTGGAGGCCCTTCTCGTTGACCTCCAGATAGTAGAAGCCCGGCTGGATGCCCCTTTCGCCGAACGCGTGACGCTCCGTGCTGCCGGGCGTGATGACGGTGGTGCTGCCGAAGGCCTTGGCGCGGTGCTGATGGATATGCCCAACTCCCACGACGTCCACGCCGATCTGGGTGAGGGCGTCCACGGTGAGGATGGGCTCGTTGGCGTCCGGATGGATGGTGCCCTCCACGCCGTAGTGCATCAGCAGGATCTTGAAGTCGGCGTCCGCTTCGAAGGCCACGCCTTCCAGCGGGTTGTCGCCGCGCCCAAAGTTATGAGACACGCTGAGCCCGCCCACCGCGATCCGCACGCCGTCCACCTCGGTGACCACCGGCGCGGGGTCAATGGCCGAGTTGAACACGTGAGCGTGGCCGGTTTCGTGGTAGATGCGCAGCGCCAGCACGCCGGTGGTTGCCATCCGGTGCACGTCATGGGTGCCGCCGATGCAGAAAACCTTCACGCCCGCATCGTGCAGACGCCGGAAATCGCGCGCCGCCGCCACCAGTTCCGTGGTGCGCGGGTCCGGCATATCGAACATGTCGCCCGCCTGCAGGAACAGATGGCAATCGTGTTCGAGGGCGTAATCGACCACCTGGGTCCACGCCTGCCGGATGCGGCGGCGCCGCTCCATGAGGACGCGCGGCGGCATCTTCGCGTAGTACGCGTTGAGGTGGTTATCGGAAGTGAGTACGATTCGGACCATCGGCGCTTCTCCAAGGGCATGATAGCATTCAGCAGTCAGCATTCAGGATTCAGCAGTCAGCATTCAGGCCGGAAGCCTTGGCCCATGAGACAAGCGTTCTCATGGACCAGGGCTTCCGGCCTGAATGGTGGATGCTGAATCCTGAATGCTGACCTCCGTAGCCGCTAGGATGGCGGCGTGATGGTGAGAGTGTACTGCCCGTCTGGCAGCGTGAGGTGATAGGCGCCGTCGGCTCCCGTGTATGTGGTCGATCCCACATAGTAACTGCCGGACGTGTTGGGATACACGGTCAAGGCATACACCATAGCGCCGGCAACGACAGCGCCGCCGGGGCCCGTTACGGTTCCGCTGAGATGCCGGTTCGGCGGAAGTGGATCAAAGGTGATGTCCTTCACCATGTCCGCGGCGCCCACTTGCAGGGGCTGGTGAAAGGTGTAGTCCAGGGTCGAGCTCTCCACGGTCACGCTGCTGATGGACGCGTCGAGGTCGTAAGCCTGAGGGCAAACGGCGAGTCTGTACGCCCGCGTGTCGGCCCCCTGGCTGTAGTCGTAGTACGACTGCACCGGGTACGCCGTGGTCCACGGGAAGGGTCCCTGTGGTGAAAGCGATACGCCGGCGGTGGTGGTACCCTCGGGCGCCGTAACTTTGCCCGATACCTGCACAAAAGCGGGCAGATCCACATTGCGGGTCGTCGTGCCGCCGGCGATGACGGTGATGGGATCATCGGGAATGTAGTCGATGTAGTTGTTGCCGTCCTGCGCGTTGTATCCCTCGAGCCACAGGTAGAAGGTCCCCGCCTGCGCCTTTCCGTTGTAGGTCTGCCCTGTTGCCGTGCCGACTCCCAGGAATCGCGCGTCGCCTACTGCGCTTCCGGGTGACGCATAGAGATAGGCGTCACTTTGCACAAACGTAGCGGGTGTCACCGTCCCGGTCACGACGCCGGTTGCGGGAAGCGCCGGCTGAACGAAAGACTGATCGCTGTCGGCGCTTACTACAAGCGGCGACGACAGCGGCACGTCATAGAAGCTCGTGTAGAAGGAACTGAAGTCCGGGCTGACCACCTGCGTTCTGGGCTGGATCGTTACGTCATACGTCCCGGCCGGCAGGATTGCCGTGAACCGGCCGGTATTCGTCGTCCCGATCCGAACCAACTCCGATACTGTGAGAGCCCCGTTGGAGTGGCTCCTGAACTTGATATTGCCGCGCACGTTGACGCCGGCGGAATCCTTCACGATGCCGGAGACCTTGAATCCTCCGGGCAGCGCGAAATTGCGCGCGGCATCGCCGCTGATGGTAACCGCGCTGGAGATGGGAAGGGGGTACGTCCCAGCGGACGCGCTGAGGATGTCTAGCTTGCTCGCTGCACGGGTGATGCGGATGATATCGGCCAGAGATACAGCGCCATCCGGAACCGGAGCGCCGCTATCCGATGAGACATCGGCGCTGGCAACCAGAACCTCCGTGCCCTTTGCGAGCCCTCCAACGAGGCGCAGGGCGATCTTGCTGTCGTTCAGCGTAACGTATCCGTCGCCGTCGAGATCGCCCGGAGCGGCGAGCGCCAACGGAGTTGAGACGACGAAACAGGCGACGAGGGCAGGCCGCAGAGACCTTCGGAACATGGTAGATCCCTCCCGGATCATGCGCACTGAGCGCGCAGAACGCCATGGAGGACATCGCGGCGAAACTCCATGCCGCGCTGTCCGGCGGAGATCCCAGTCTCGACGAGGGCTAATCTTAGCGCGCCGCAATTGCGTTTGTCACCGGCGCGGCGCCTGAATCCGCACGCGGGGATATCGGACGTTTCGTGAGCCTGTTCCCGGGGGATCGCCTTCGGTAGGCGCATGGATTGCATTCCCCGGCCCGATGTGGTACTGTACTTTCGACGGACAACGGCGCCCGCCACTCAACTCGTTGGGAGGTTCGTCCATGTTGACACCCATCCGCATCCCCAGTCACACATTCCCGAAGATGCTGATAACGGCGCTGTGCCTCGCTGCGTGTATTCCCGCTTCCGCCAAGGTTGTGTATGTGAACAAAGATGCGCCCGGGCCTGCGCACGACGGGGCTTCATGGGCCACGGCCTTCGTTGCCGTGCAGCCCGCCGTTAGCGCCGCGGCGGAGGGGGATGAGGTGTGGGTGGCGAGGGGCGTGTATGTGGGATCTATCACAAGTTCGTTAAGCTTGTATGGCGGGTTCGCCGGTACCGAGACCGAGCGATCGCAGCGGAACTGGGCCGCCAACGTCACCGTCCTTGACGGGCAGAATAGCGATGCGACGCTCTCTTTGGGCTACCGGAACGGCGGCGCGTCGGTAGCGGACGGCTTCACGATCCGCAACGGCCATACTGGCGCATTCGCTGACTATTGCGCCTCGGCGAACCTCGAGAACTGCACGATCAGCGGGAATTCCAATGGCGTGAGCATGTACGGGTGCTCCGGCTCGGTGATGCTGACAAACTGCTCTGTCAGCGGAGGATCCTGTGGCGTCAGTCTCAGTGCCGGCACCAGGGCGGCGCTCACGAACTGCACCATTAGCGGAAGCCCTTGTGGAATCCGCATGTCTTACGAATACCAATGGGGCGGCTGCATGGCTGACGTGGCTGGCTGCAACATCACTGGAAACTCCGAGTCTGGCATCTCGGCCTGGGGGAGCGCTGCATATGTGACGAACTCCATCCTGAGCGGAAACGGCGCCGGTGTCGACGTGGGCGGCGGAACTATCGAGGGCATTGCGTTCAATGGATATGCTTCATTGACGAACTGCACCATATCAGCAAACTCATACGGCGTCCGCCAGAGTGCCTATGGCGCGGCGACCCTCGATAACAGCATCGTGGCGTTCAATGGGACCGGGATCGACGCGTACGATGCCAGCAGCCCGCCGACGCTGTCTCACAACGATGTGTACGGCAACACAGCCGCTAACTATGCCAAGGTTACCGATCCCACGGGGAGCAATGGCAACATCAGCCTGGATCCTCTGTTCACCAATCGGGCCGTGGGAAACTACCGCCTCAACGTGGACTCTCCGTGCATAGACGCCGGTTCCGACCCCGCGTCGCCCGGAGGGGTCGATCGCGATGGAAGGCCGCGAGTTCTCGGAGCACACGTCGATATGGGGGCTTACGAGTATTCCTCCCCACTGCCGTCCCACCTCGTATTCACCACGCAGCCGGACCTCGGCGAGGCCGGCAAGCCTTTACAGCAGCAGCCCGTGCTGATCGCGCGTGACGCGAACAACGTGCTCGTCCCGGATTTCGACTGGCCGGTGAAGCTGGCCATCAAGGCCGGAACCGGAACGCCAGGCGCGGCGCTCACGGGCTCGGCCACCGTAACGGCTGCCAACGGTGTGGCGTCTTTCAGCAACGTTGGCGTGAGCCGGAAAGGCTCCGGATACGTGCTGGAGGCGTTCGTTGGGACGTCCAAGCTGGGCGAGTCGGCGGCGTTCAACGTTGCGCCCAAGGCGGAGAGGCTTGTCTTTGCCGCCCAGCCCGGCGGCGCGGCCGAAGGCCGGCCGTTCACCGCGCAGCCCATCGTCAGAGTTGTCGATGGCGATGGCGAGACCGCCGCTCTGGACCGCAGCATGATCACCCTGGCGATCAAGCCAGGCGGCGGCGCCGCTGGCGCGGCGCTGAGCGGTGCAACCAGCGCCATGGCTCTGCACGGCATTGCGGGGTTCGGCGGACTCGCGATAGACAAGGTTGGCGCCGGCTATATGCTGACGGCGACCAGCCCTGGGCTGACGCCGGCGGACAGCGCGGGCTTCGACGTTGTGGAGACTCCGAAGCTGGCGCTGCGCCAGAGCGCCCCTGATGAACTGGAAGTCTCGGCGCACCCTGCCGGCGCGAAGCTCATTGGCGCAACGGTGGCGCTCTCGTGGAGTTCGAGCGAACTCGCGGCGGTTCAAGAGGCGGATATCCGCCCGGCGGCCGGATGGTCCCTGGACTCCGCCGATACCACGTCTGGCGTCACCGCCACGCTATCCAACGCGGGCACAGAAGTGAATGGCCCTGTTCTGCTGTTGCATCTGCTCGCGCAACCCGAGTTCACAGGCCTCACGGCTACGGTCTCGCTGAGGGAAACCTCTGACCTCACCGGCGATGACTACACCCAACTCCCGGTGGCGCCGCAGTCACTTGCGTTCGTCCCCAGCCGCTCGCACCTTGCCTTCACGCGCCAGCCCGCTATGGCGGCGGCCGGGGCAATCATCGCCGGGCAGCCGGCTGTGGCGATGCTGGACGGCGCGGGCGGAGTTGTGGCGGACTTCACGGGCGCCGTAACAGTAAGCATTAAGCCGGACACGGGCGCCCCGGGCGCGGTCCTCGGCGGGACGCCGGCGGTCAGCGCCGCCGCGGGAGTTGCCGCATTCAACGATCTCACCATCGACCGGAAGGGGAGCGGATACGTGCTGGTTGCGTCCAGCGGACCGTTTTCCGCGGAGAGCCTGCCCTTCAACATCGCCCCGAAGGCGCTCGGGCTCGCCTTCGCCACACAGCCAGGCAGCGGACGCGCCGGTTTGCCGCTGGCGCCGCAGCCCGTGATCACGGTGCAGGATGGCGACGGAGCTACGGCGCTTGCCTTCACGGGCCCGGTAACGCTGGGAATCCAGACGGGAACGGGCTTCCCGGGCGCTACGCTCGGCGGAACCGCCACCCTCAATGCGGTTGCGGGCGTCGCAACGTTTTCAGATCTGCGGGTCGGCGAGGCGGCCCCGGGATATGTCTTGATAGCGAGCGGTCAGTCACTCGCCGGAGCGCGGAGCGCGTCGTTTGACGTGACGCCGTTCGCCTTCACGACGGCGGACGTCACCGATAGCCTGCGCTGGGCGTCTGGGCTTGCCCCAATGCCTCTGGGGTATCTGGCGCGGTTCGACTCAGTAGCGAATGGGCAGATAGACGCCGCTGACGCGACGCGCCAACTGAGGAAGGTCGTCGGCCTGGAGCCCAACCCGTAGCCTCCGCGCGGTGAGAGTGAGCAGCCGCGCCGCCGGGGATGCCCATCTGAGGACGTCCGCGAGATCAGCAATCCGCCGGCGGTAGAGTTTCGGCGGCGTAGAGGGCTTCCACCAGGGCGTCGATTTGCCACTGGATGGCGGAGATGGGGCGGCCGTCACGCTGGGAGTCGGCGGCCTGCTTCACCCAGTGTTCCACCTCGCGGCGCTGGGCGTCCGTGGGGATGGCGATGGGCAGCCGGTTTACGTAACCCACCTTCACCTGCGCCTGCGCGCGGCCTTCCTCCTGGCTTAGCGTGTGGTACAGCTCGTTCAGAAACGCGCTGTTTAGCAGGCCCAGCAGGTAGAGCCACGAAAGGCCCAATGCGCGCCCCTCGTCGGTCAGCAGCAGGGTGAAGATGGTGTTGTCCGTGTAGATGGGGTCCGCCGGGTCCTGCTCGATGAAAGCGGCGAAGAGGTCGTCCTCGGTCTGGCGCAGCAGCAGGCGGCGGGGGGCGATGTGGGATGACGTCTCGCCGCGGAAACCCCAGGTCTCGCCCAGGGCGGAGGGCTTGCCGCCGCGCCCGATCCCGGGCAGGCTCGGGTCCGGCGTGTAGTTCAGGTCCACCCATTGATACTGCGCCGCCGAGCTTTCCCAACGGGCGATGTAGCGCTCCAGTTGGCGTCCCTGGATCAGCCGCGCGCGGCCGGGCGCCGGTTCCGCGTGGAAGAGCCGATGCCGCACGTTGCCGCTGTTGATGCCGCAGTCCTTCGCCGGCGCCACCTCGGCCAGCGGGCGGTACGGCGCGTCGGCCCCGTTCGGCGCCGCCAGATAGCGCTCAAACAGCGCGGCGGCGCGGGGGGATGGACGGAAGAACGGCGCGCCCGGCGCCCAGGCCGAAGCGGGCGACTCAAAACGCTGAACCCCCGCCGGCGGCGGAGCCGCTTCCAGCGTCTCCCATGCGGCCTCGGGCGCATCCCGCGCGTCCAGGTAGGTTACCGAGTCGAACAGCTCCGCGTGCTCGCGCGTGGCCACGGTGATGCAGGTGTTCACGGCCGCCGCGAAGGCGGAGGACGGCACGCGAACGATCTCCCGCAGGCGATGACGCCGCAGCGTGTCGCGCACCCTTTCCTTCGACGGGATCGCCAGAAACGTGTCGGACGTGAGGGCGCACAGCACGCCGTTTGGGCGCAGCCAATCCCAGGCGCGGTGGAGAAAATGGGCGTAGAGGTCGTCGTTCCACCCGAACGCCTTCCGCAGATGGGCGCGCGCGTGTTCCGGGTCCGGCAGCGAAAGAAAGTGCCGGTTACCAAGGTACGGCGGGTTCATCACCAGGATGTCCGCGCCATCCGGCGCCACGTCGGCGGGGCGGGCGGTCAGCGAATCGCCGTGGAAGCAATGGGGCCGCGCGTCCACGGGCGCGCCGGCCAGCCGGGCCGCCGCCACGCGCAGCCGGAACGACGCGGTGGCGAGGGCGCCCGCGTCCACGTCCGCCGCGCTCGCGTTCGCCAGCGTTTCGCGAACGACCTCCGAGACGGGCCTGTCCGGTTCCAGCGCCGCTTGTCGGGCGACCGCTGCCTCGAAGACGGGAACGAGGAGGGCGCCGCAGCCGCACGCCGGGTCCAGGATGCGGACGCCCTCCGTCGAAGCGGGCAGTTCTGCGATCGCCCGGCGCGCCATATAGCGAGCGATGGGGCGGGCCGTATACCAGCGGCCGTGGCGCTTGTGGTCCGCATCCGGCTTCGTCAGGCGGTGAAAGTCCTCCAACCACTCCGGGGTCAGGGCGCCGGGCTGGCCCTCCAGGGCGCACACCGGGAACAGCATCAAGGCGTTTCGGGCCAGAGTGGCGATGGAAGGGTCCGGAGGGGCCGGTAGCGCGGGCGGCTCCACGCCGGAGCACTCAGAGAGCAGCCGTAACGCTTCCTGGTAGAGGGCAACGGCGGCTGCGTGAGGATCCGCGCCGGTGGACGCCAGTTCCCGCACGATCCCGGCCGCCGGAAGCTCACCCCGAAAGGGCGGGCGCGGCCTAGCGGGCCGGTTCGGAGCCATGGGGGTCGATAGCGCGCTGGATGTAGGAGGTGACCACGTCCACGGCCATCTCGTTGCGCCCGCCTTCGGGCACGATGAGGCGCGCGAACTGCTTGCTGGGCTCAACAAACTGGAGGTGCATGGGGCGCACGGTGGCGAGGTACTGGCGGTAGACGGAGTCCAGCGATCGTCCGCGCACCTCGGTATCGCGCCGAAGGCGTCGCATGAAGCGGATATCGTCCGGCGTATCCACGAAGAGGGGCACGTCCAGGATGCAGCGCAACGTAGGCTCCGCCAAGATGAGGATTCCTTCCAACAAGATCACTTTGGCGGGCTTCACCTCAATGAACCCGCTACGGGAGTGCCGCGTGAAGTCATACACCGGCTGCCGGATCGGCTGCCCGGCCTTCAGCGTCGTGAGGTGTTCCACGAGGAGGGCCGTGTCGAACGCGTCGGGGTGGTCGAAATTCGTCTGCTCCTTCTCCTCATCCGTGCGGGCCGGGGTATCCTTGTAGTAGGAATCCTGGTGGAGGAGTAGAGGGTGATACGGCTCAAGACGGGCCTGGATGGCTTTGGCCAGGGTGGTCTTGCCGGATCCGGTACCGCCGGCGATACCGACAACGATGTTGCGCCGGGGTTGCATACGGTTTCATCTTACGCGTTCCCCACGCCCAGCATCAAGCGCAACCGTCGCGGCGATGATCCGTCTAACATGCATCAAGACTCATTCCGTTCCGCCTCGAGGGGCGGCTGTTCCTGAAGCAGGAGGGGACTTCCATGACCTATCGACCATTAGCAGTTGCGGCCGCGCTGGCGGCTATCGCGGCCGGCGCCTTGGCCCAGCAGCCCAAGCCCACCGTTCGCGCCAGCGTCGCTCCGGCGGACGCGACGATGAGCGTATCGCTGACCGTGAAGGGCGCCAACGCCGAACCATTCCTTACCGTCACTTCCACCAACGCAGACGTGCGTGATTTGTTCAGGGAGATGGCGCGGAAATCCGGCGAAGATATTCTGCTGTCGCCGTCGGTAACCGGCCGGGTGAACGCGGACATTACGTCCAGCCCCGTGGAGAAGGCCGTGGCGACCGTTGCGGGCCTGGCCGGGCTATCGGTGCGGCGAATCGTTGTTCCGGATGGCGCGCCGGCCGTTACCGTTGACACCGCAGGAATGCTCACCGAAGCGCTCGCCGCGCTGCCGGACAAGGCATGCGTGGTCGACCCAACCACCGGCAAGGCCCTGGTGGTGTCCGCCTCGGCAGCCGCGCCGGCCTCTGGCTCCAAGGTGGTCTTCTACGTGCAGGGCAAGCTAACCCCGGAGCAAGAGCGCGCCGCGCGTGATAAGAAGGCCGCGGCCAAGGATGCCACGGCCGCGCAGGGCAACGACCTGATTTCCAGTACCGTGAACGGCCTCAAGCAGATGCCGATTCAGCAGCGCCTTCAGGCAATGAACGATCTGCGTCGCCAGATGTTCGACAGCATGAGCCCGGATGAGCGTCAGCAGATGTTCGACGCGATGCGCCAGCAGCGCCAGCAGGGCGGACAGCAGGGCGGTCGCGGAGGTTGGGGCGGCCCGCGGGGCGGCGGAGGCGGCAACGGCAACTAAGCCCACGGTTTGATGCAGAGCCGAGCGTCAAACGCAGAAAGGATGCCCCGCGGGGCATCCTTTCTGCGTTTCCTTATACCGTTCATCCGCCTATAGGCCGGAAAGCTGACGGTTGATCTGGATGTACTCGTTCCATTGCGGCGGCACTTCCTCTTCGAAGAAGATGGCGTCCACGGGGCATTCGGGTTTGCACAGCCCGCAGTCGATGCACTCATCGGGGTTGATGTAGAGCATATCGGGCTTCTGGCCCTCTTCCACTTCGTAGATGCAGTCCACCGGGCAGACGGCGACGCACGCGCGGTCCTTGACACCAACACACGGTTCGCAAATGATAAACGCCATGGGGCGACCTTCCTTTCCCGCAGTTCCGGTTCGCACAACTTCGTCGCACGATACCCCCTTCGTCTCATCGACACTATGCATTGCCCTTTTCCGGCAAGTCAAGGCTGTTGGCTGAGCGCCGCGTTCCGGATGGCGAGCAGACTGTCGGCTCCTCATGCGTTGAAACTCGGGGGGCGTTCGGGGTGTTCTTATCTCCGAACCTACCCGTCCGGCGCCCCGGATAATCAGGAGTACCCATGGAGACGCAACCAGGAGAGCGGCAGTTCGTGAGCTTCAGCTTCTACCGGCTGGACCCGGCGTTTCGGAGGCTGCCCGCAGCCCAGAAAGAGGCCGCGCGCGAGGAGTTCGTCGCCGCGGTTTCCCACGGCGAAGAGATGATGGCTTTTTCGTACAGCCTGGTGGGCCTTCGCGCCGAGGCGGACTTCATGCTCTGGCGCATCGCGTACGGTACCGACGCTTTTCAGTGCCACACGGCCGCGCTGAACAAAACGGCGCTGGCCGGCTACCTGTCCACCCCCTACGCCTATCTCAGCCAGACCAAGCACTCCGTGTATGTGGATAAGCACGAGCACCCCGGCCAGGAAGGCCGCCGGTTGATGCTGAACCCTGGCAGCCGCAAGTACCTGTTCGTGTACCCCTTCACGAAAACGCGCCCCTGGTATCTGCTGGGCAAGGAAGATCGCCAGAAGGCCATGGACACGCACATCGCCGTGGGGCACCGCTTCCCCTCCGTGAAGCTGAACACCACCTATTCATTCGGAATGGACGACCAGGAGTTCGTAGTCGCCTTCGAGACGAACAAGCCCGACGACTTCCTGGATCTGGTGATGGCCCTGCGCGAAACAGAGAGCAGCCTCTACACGCTCCGCGACACGCCGATCTTCACGTGCGTTCGCCAGGAAATCCCGGAGATTCTGGACGGGTTGTTCTAGAGCCACGGCACTTCGCGTCTCAAGCGCCCCGCTGCATGTGGCACATCCCTGTGTCCCCGAGGGCACATCGCGCCTCGGCTCGTGATTGGAGCAGTACCCCCGCATGTACCCGCAATCCCGTCTCAGCGCCGTTGGCGCCAGCCTGATCCTTCTGTGCGCCCTGCCCGCCGTGGCGGCCCGCCGCCCGGCGCCGCGATCCAGCCGCACCCATCTCGCCAGCCGTGGAGCCCTGCACGCTCTCCGCATTGCGGCGGGCGGCGCCGGCGCGTCGGCCAAGTCCATCGTCGTCAGCAAGTCCGCGAAGACCCTCACGCTGATGGAAGGCGGCGTCGCAGTGCGCACCTACCCGATCGCCGTGGGGCGCTCCATGGACGGCGCCAAGCAGACGGCGGGAGACTGGCGCACGCCGGAAGGCGTCTATACCGTGGCGGGGCGGCAACCGGCCAGCCGCTTCTACCTGGCGCTCAAGATATCGTATCCGAACGTCGAAGATGCCGAGCGCGGTCTGCGGGCGGGCATCATTACCCCGGCTCAGGCCGACGCCATCCGCCGCGCGGAGGAAGCCGGCGCCCTGCCGCCCCAGAACACGGCCCTCGGCCGCGACATCGAAATCCACGGCGGCTACCGATCCGACGGTTCCGGAATCAAAGGCTACACCCGCGGCTGCATGGCCCTCACCAACCAGATGATCCGCGAGATCTATCGCTGGGCGCCAGACGGAACTGTAGTGATCATTCGGGAATAGCTGTCAGCTGTCAGCTGTCAGCTGTCAGCCGTCAGCATGCAAGCGAGAGGAATGGCTCACCCACGTCACCCTGAGCAACGCGAAGGGACTCGGCCTGACCGGTCTATCCGCGAAACGCAGCAAGCACCCACGCCCAGTCGGGCATGAGTGCTTGTTACGTTATTCCGTCCGGCAGGCTAGGCCGAGACCCTTCGCGCCGCTCAGGGTGACGTGGGTGAGGGGCATGCCTCTCGCTTGCGTGCTGACGGCTGACCGCTGATGGCTGAAAGCTATGAACCCAACTTCTTCTCCAGGAAGGCGTGGACGGCTTTCACCATGTTATCCGTGAGCTCGTGGTCGGCGGGCGGATCGAGGAAGAGCGTTTTGTCTTTCGTGCCGAGGCAGTTGAAGTCGGCAAAGCTGGATGGCGGCGGGCAGACCCGGTCCATCTGGGCCACGGTGATGATCGTGGGGCAGTGGATGCGGGCCGCCATGAAGCGGACGTCGACGTAGGAAACGGTCTTTCGGAGCTTGGCGCCTTCGGGGGTCTCGGGATGCTCGAATCGGGCGCGCAGGTTGGCGAAGCCGCCGTTTGTGCAGCAGCGGACGGCGGTGGGGAAGTCGCTCAGGAACGGCACATAGGCCGCGCAGGCCGCCGTGTGCCCATCCAGCGCGGCGGTGGCCAGCGAGAAGGCGCCGCCCTGTGAGCTGCCCTCGGTTCCGATCCTGGCGCCGTCCACTTCCGGCCGGCTGCGGAGGAACTGCATCGCGCGCAGGCAGTCCATGTAAGCCGACCGGTAGTAGTACTTCTCCGGGTCGTAGATGTTGTACTCCATGTGGTTGGCCGGCAGATTCCAGAACTCGTTGCTGGCGCCGTGTCCGCGCGGGTTCACGGCGAGGGTGATGAAGCCCTTGGCCGTTCGGTCATCCGGTCCCTGCGCCGACGCGTAGCCGGGCATCGTTTGCACCGCGGGGTAGCTGCGGTCCGCGTGGCCGCCCAACACGTCCACGCCCTTCGGCGCGGTATACCAGCAGACGATCCTCACCCCGCCGATGGAGTCCAACTCAACGCGGTAGAGGCGGCCGGTGTCCGTGGCCTTGTCCTTCACCTCGGTGATGCGGGGGTTCATCGGCGTTTGGGCCAGTTCCGCCTTCGCGCGGTCCCAGTATGCCTGCCAATCCGCCGGTTCCTTCCAGCTTGGGTCGCCGTGGAACTTCTCCAGGCGGGCCGGCGGCGGCAGCGTGCGGTATTCGCGGGCGGGTTGTTGCTTGCCATCCGCGACGGCGGCAATGGAGACGCCAATCGCGCGGGCGCCCCTGGCGCGGGGGAGCACGAAGCGGGCCGGCCCGCCGGCCGTGTCGATCTCCCGGATCACGCGGTCCTGTTCCGGCGTTTCACCGAGGGCGCGGAAGATGACGTGCGCGGGGCCGCACTGGCCGGCGGCGTCCGGCTCGATGGAAGCGTACGGCTTGCCCTCGAGTTGGTTGAAGCGCAGCGTGTAGGGGCCGGCGCCCTGGGCGGCGGACGCCGCGCAGATCGCCGCGACGATGACGGTGGACGAGCGCATGGGGGTTCCTTTCGGTTCGATAGACATAAGCGTATGGAGCCATCAGCCGTCAGCCATCAGCGAGCGGAAAACGTGATGTAGAAGCTTCTCGCCCCAGGACTTCGCACCGACGGCTGACGGCTGATGGCTGATCGCTGATCGCTGATCGCTCTTCACATATGGCGGCGGAACCAGTCCGCTCCGGCCTCGCGCATTTCGTTTGGCACTTCATGGTCGCGCCCAGGGACCAGCAGCAGGCGTTTGGGCGTTGCGGTGGGCAGGCAGTTGAAGTCCGCGGACCCGCCATTCGGGGGGCACGTTCGGTCCATTTCGCCCACGCAGATCAGGGTTGGCACGTGGATGCGGGTGGCGAGGTGGCGCACGTCGATGTACGACAATGTCCGGCGGATAGCGTCGGCGTTCGGTGCGCTTCCATCGAAGACCCCTCGGAACCCGGGGATGCCGCCGCGCGTGCATGTATGGATGCTGGTGGGGAAGTCGCTCAGGAACGGCACGTTGGCGCAGCAGGCGGCGACGCCTGGCGCCAGCGCGGCCGAGGCCAGCGCGAACGCGCCGCCCTGGCTGCCGCCTTCCACGCCGATCCGCTTCGTATCCACTTCCGGCCGCGATTGGAGGAACTGGATGGCGCGCACGCAGTCCATGTAGGCGCCGCGGTAATAGTACTTCTCCGCGTCCTCAATGTTGTACGTCAGGTGGTTGTCGGGCAACGGCCAGAAGTCGGCGCTGGGGCCATGCCCGCGCGGGTTCACGCTGAATGTGATGTAGCCGGACGCGGTGCGATCCAGCGGCGGTTCCTCGGCCCCGTAGCCCGGCATCACTTGCACCGCCGGGTATCTCTTCGCCACACTGCCGTCTTCGTGGAAGGCGTCGCGCGGAACGAAGAACCAGCCCGAGAAGCGCACGCCGCCAATGGAATCCAGATCCACTCGGAAGAGGCGGCCGGTCTTGGTTGCCCTGTTCGGGACTTCAGTGACCTTGGCATTCTGCGGAACGGCATCCAGTTCGGCCTTGGCGCGGCTCCAAAACGCGTCGAAATCGGCCGGTACCGTCCAGTTAGGGTCGCCCTTGAACTCCGCGGTCTTCCGGCCTGGCGCCAGGCTATGGTATTCGGCCGTTCCGGCCTCCCCCGCGTAGCCGGGCGCAATCAGCTTGGCGCCGGCGAAGGGCGTTTTCACGGCGGGAACGAGGAAGCGAGCCGGGCCGCCCGGCGTTCGCCGCGTCTGAACATCCGTCGTTTCGTTACTCACCGTCTGGAACGTTACCTCAACGGGCAGGCAGAGGCCCGCTACAGGCTCGGGCTCGATGACCATGGACGGACGGCCGCCGTAGGGGCTGATGTCGAAGCGGTAGACAAACGGCTTTGTGAGTGTGGGCGGGCAGCCCTCCGGGCCGGACTCGGCGCTGAGCTGGACAACGCCCCATGTGAGCGGGTTATAGGAGAGCACCTCAGCGGGGAGTTGTTTGTCGCCTCCGCCGGCGTTCCACACGATGTGGACGGGCAGAAAGAGCCCGGATGTTGCATCAATGCCCAGCGCCGACCAGGGCGCCTCAATGTTCCACTCCCCGGAATCGGCCGTGAAGACGACATCCGTCATCGCCTTTCCGTTGCGGGTGAGCGTCGGTTTGCCCTCGACGATGCCGGCGGAGAACCAGCCGTCCAGGGTCACGCGAGCAGTGGGCGGCACATCGGAGACGTGCACACACAGGCGCTTGACGTCCCACGCGAGCGAGAGCCGCCCGGGCGCTATGGCCAGAGCGGGGGCCGAGCGCCACCAGTCTTCACTGGAGCGGGGAACGGCGGGGAACGGTCGGGTGGGAGCGGCAAGCGCGAACGAGAGCAGGCACAAAAGCGCCACAGCGGCCAAACGTATCATCATACTTCAACGGTTGCACGCCGCCGCCCCCCCGGTCAAACCAAACGCCCCGGCGACCTATATGACCCCGGGCAGCGCCGCGCCGAACATCTGATACAGGTGCGTCTCTCCCGCCGGCAGGCGGTACACCGTGCGGTCCTCGGTTAGGAGGTTCACCGCCGTGATGTCCACGTCCACCGTCCATGGGTTGTGGATGGTCACCGTTCCGCCGTCCCAGTCCTCATCCACGATGATGACGCTCTCCAGCAGGTAGGTCTTCTCCTCGCGGGGGTTGAAGAACAGCGTGCCCCAGGACTGCAGCCAGTCTTCCACCCACACAATCCAGCCGGCGCACCACGAGTGGGCCAGCGGAAGCACACCGCCCTTCGGCTGGAACCAATCCGTGTGGTACCACTGCTCCGGGACCATGCCGCGGCGCGCGTTGAAGTCGCCATCCTCGCGGGCGATGAACTGGCGGAAGCAGAAAACGTGGTCGCGGGCGCGCTGGAAGTAGTAGTCGTCACCCGTGAGGCGCCAGAGGCGCAGCATCTCCGGGATGCAGACGTAGCCGTAGTTGTGGAGGTGCTGATTCGACGGAGATGCAACGTCACCACCCTTGGTACGGAAATCGTAGCGGCCTAACAGCGTGTTTTCCGGGAAGGTTGCGTTATACGACATGCGGAAGGTCAACGCATAGTCAGCGGCGTGCCCGGCCAGTTCCAGCCACTTCTCGTCCCCGGTCTCTTCGTAGAGGTGTTGCATGGCGATGAGAGCGTTGTAGCCGTCTTCAGATGTGACGCCGTGGGGCACGTCCTCCGGGGCGCCGGCCAGGGTTTCAGCACGGATGAAGTCCGCGTAGTACTCGCCGGCTCGAACCGCCGCCTCGAGGTACTCCACCGCCTTCGGGAATGAGGCGCCCGAGTTGCTGCGATAGCGGCTGGCTAGCACGAGGGCCGGAATCCACATCAGGCCGCCGGCGCCCTCCCACTCCTCAACCGCTCCGGTTTCCAGGTTGTAGTACGTGCCAAAGGAGCCGTCTTCCCGCTGGATGCGGGCGGCATAGTCCAGGTTACTCTGCGCGGCCGCGGCCCAGGAGGCGTGGCGGTCGCCCGTGGCCCACCCTTCCGCGGCGCAGATGGCCACCATGAGGGCCCACGTCGCCTCGCCGACGGTGCGGCTCTGGCCCACCGGCGGAAGGGATTGGTCCGTCACCCAGCCGCCCGTCCAGCCATCTTCCTCCGTCCACTGCGGGTAGAAGCACCCGGCGGGCGAGATACCTTCTGACGCGATTCGGTCGATGACGCTGAGCCCGGCCTGCGTCATCGCGGCATCAATCATGCGCGTGCCGTGGCGGGCCAACGCCAGGGCGTACGGGAGGCCGCTCACCCACGCGACGTGCATATGTTTGCGATCCCATTGGGCCGCGTTCTGGCAGAAGTAGCGGTCGAACCCGGCCGTCTCGTAGAGCATCGCCTCGTTGGGATCGTAGTGCCAATCCGTGAGGCCGCGGGCCGCCAGGTGAGCTGCATGCGCGCCCGGAACCCAGGGCGCGAGCTCCGAGGGGCTGTCGCGATAGGCGTCGCGCACCAGCGGTCGCCATCCGGAATGCCCGGCGTACACTTCGAAGGTGAAGGCGACCACGTCGCCCGGTTGTGCGGTGAAACGCGCGCCGTCGGGCGCGGAGGTGGGACGATACGGAGCGTACGAAATGGGCTCTTCGAGGAACGGGAAATGCAGCGACAGGCTGGTGACGGCGGATGTACACGTGAAGCCCATGCCCGAGGCGCCGTGGCTGAACCGATCGGGGGTGAGCACCGCCGCGGACGCATTCACCCCGTGCAGCATGGTGAGCGGAGTCATCGTGCGGTCCGTTCGGAACCGCCATGCAGGCGATGAGGCCTCATCGTCGGGTTCTGCAATGGCGCTCCAGCGAGGGTAGGAACCCTTACCCTCAGGGCGGTTGGCCCCGTAGAAAACGCCGGGCACGAACGGAGAAGCGTCCTCCAAGTGGGCGCGCCACTCCACGTCGAAGGCCGTCTGCGCAGGCCCGCGGCCGCACCATGTAGCCTCAACATCCCACTGCGCGCGCGGACACCGCGACCCGGAGACTGATACTTCCACATGCACGCGCCACCGGCCCTCGATCTCGCCCCGGAGAAGCAGAGTCTCCTCAACCATGTCCACGTTCGTCCAGCGGACCTCGTCGCCATCCCGCTCGCGCAGGTGGAAACCGTCTAGCAAAGTCTTTCCGCCCAGATCGAGGGCGGCTCTCAGCGAATGGTGGGCGCGTTGGATATGAAGGCGGCGATCCAGGTCCAGATAGAGTTCCGGCATGATTCCTCCCCGATGGGCGCTTGTGCGTTACGGTCATTGTAGAGGCGCGGAAGGTAAGCCGCAAAGCGAAAGGTTGCGGCTGTCGCCCTGGGGCGGCTCCGCGGCGGAGCATGAACGCTTTGCGCGCCGGGGTATATGATAGGATCAGCAGTTGATAGGGAGGGCGCCGGTATGCGGGTGGCGATTACGGGGGCAACGGGTTTCATCGGTCGCGCGCTCACCGCGGCGCTCACGGAGCGGGGCGATTCGGTTGTGGCGTTCACCCGTCCAGGCGGGGCAGCGCCAGCGCGGGACGCCGCCATCCAAGCATTGCCGTGGCCGCCGGGGCCCGGCGAGTTCCCCGCCGTGGACGCCGTGGTTCACCTCGCCGGCGAGTCCGTGGCGGGACGTTGGACCGACGCGAAGAAGCAGGCGATCCGCGCCTCGCGCGTGGAGGGCGCCCGCCAACTTCTGGCCGCCATGGCGCGCGCCACGCGCCGCCCCAGCGCGCTTGTCTCCGCGTCGGCGGTTGGCTATTACGGAGACCGCGGCGAGGAATCGCTCTCCGAATCAGCGCCGCCGGGCGCGGACTTCCTCGCTGAAGTGTGTCGCGCCTGGGAAGCTGAGGCGGAACGCGCCGAGGAGATCGGCCTGCGCGTTTGCTGCATCCGCACCGGCATCGTGCTCGGCCACGGCGGCGCCCTCCAGCAGATGTTGCCGCCGTTTCGCATGGGACTCGGCGGACCGATGGGCAGCGGCCGCCAATGGTTCCCTTGGGTCCAACTGGACGATATAGTTGCCCTCTACCTCCACGCCCTGGACACCGACGTGAGCGGACCCATCAACGGCGTGGGGCCAACTCCCATCCGCCAGGGCGATTTCGCCCGCGCCCTGGGAGCGGCGCTGCACCGTCCCGCCATCCTGCCAACCCCGAAGCTCGCCCTGAGGCTGCTCTACGGCGAATTCGCCGACACGCTGTTCTGCAGTCAGAAGGTCATTCCGGAGAAGGCGATCCGAACGGGCTTCCGGTTCCGCTTCCACGATGCCGCCGCCGCCCTCGCCGCTTCGCTGTAGCGCATCCGCTGAATCGTCGTGGAGGACTACCCCTCACCGCTTGGAGACAGGACCCGCAATGCCGTACACTGATCGCATGGCTACCACGCTTATCTTCGATGTGGATGGGGTGCTGGTGGATTCGCCGCACGAGCGGGCCTGGGGCGACACGCTGCGGTCGCTGCTGGAGGGCGGGTGGAGCGACCTGGCGGGCTCCGGCGTTTGGACTCCCGAGGCGTACACCTCGGCGCTTTACCAGGCCGAGGTGGCCGGAAAGCCGCGCATGGATGGCGCCCGGTCCCTACTGCGGGCATTCGGATTGCCAGATGACGATGAGCATGCGCGGCGCCTCGCGGCGCGGAAGCAGGGGATGATTGAGCGCCTCATCGACCGCGGCGAGTTCCGCGCCTACGAGGATGCCGTGGGCATCTTGTTGCGCGCGAAGGCGTCGGGGATGACCGTGGCCGCCGCTTCGTCCAGCAAGAACGCTAACGCCATGATGGGCCGCGTGAAGCTGGCCCCGTTCCAGGCGGCGGCTGGCGTGCGGCTGGAGACCCTCTCACCGGACGCCACGCTTCTGGACGCGCTGGATGCCAACGTGAGCGGGCGTGATATCCATCCCGGGAAACCCCACCCCATGATCTTCCTCACCGCCGCCGAAGAGGCCGGAAGCGCGCCGGCGGACTGCATCGTGGTGGAAGACGCCCCCAGCGGCGTGCAGGCAGCGAAGGCCGGCGGCATGAGAGCCATCGGTCTCGCCCGTCACAACGACGAAGACAGCCTCCGAGCCGCCGGCGCCGACTGGGTTGTGAACTCCCTGGACGGCATCGACCCCGGCGATCTGCGCTGAAGCGACTCCCCGCGTCGCAATGGAACCCTCATGAAGCTCAAAGACTACACGTTTCTGGATGGCTGGCGTCTGCGCGAAACGCAATGGAAGCCGGAAGAGGAGTCCGCGAAGGCCACCGTTTTCGCGCTGGCGAACGGTTACATGGGCAGCCGCGGCGCCTTCGAGGAAGCCGACCCCATGGAGCCCGGAGTGGTGGGCAACTACGTCAACGGGATCTACGACACCCCGCTGGGGAAGCTTACCGAGCGCGAGATCGTGAACATCCCGGACTGGCATCACATCACCCTGGACGTTGACGGCGAGCGGTTCGACATGCGCACCGGAGAGGTTCTGGACTACTGGCGCGAACTGGACATGCGCGAGGGCATCCTGCGCCGCCACGTGCGCTGGAAGAACACCGCCGGAAAGACCGTCACCATCGATACGGAACGTTTCCTGAGCATGGCGCGCCAACACAGCGCCGCGCTGCGCTATCGCGTGGAGGCCGAATCCGGGTGCACCATCTGTCTGTCGGTAACCGTCCCCACGCAGACGAGCCAACGGTGGGCATGCCACACCCTGTCGTGCAGCGCAATGAGCGACGTGACCGGCGTCGTTGCCACTCTAAGAACCATCGATCCGGGATACGAAGTGAGCGCGTGCGTTTGCCTTGAGGCTGAGACGCCCATCGCCTCCCGGCCGCGCATCGAGCCTCCTCCAGGGAGCAGCGACCACGGGGAAGACACAGGCGGGTGGAGGCTGACGACAGAACTGCCGGCGGGAGGGGCCAGCGCGGTAACCCTGTTCGGCGCCGTCATGGACAGCCGAACCAACGACGCGGAGATCAGCCGTTTGCACAGATGGCGGGGACGCCACACGTCTCTGGCGGCTCGACGGATCGCTCAGGATGCTGTCGATCTTGGCTACGAGGCCCTGAAGGCCGAGCACATTGCCCGCTGGGCGAAGGTCTGGGAACCGGCGGACGTTGCCATCGAGGGCGACGACGACGCCCAGCTTGGCATCCGGTTCTCCATCTTCCACATCCTCGCGTCGGCGCCGTGGTGGAGCGACAGGGTGAGCATCCCGGCGCGAGGCTTGCAGGGGCAGGATTACTATGGCAGCATCTTCTGGGACTGCGAGATCTTCTGCCTGCCGATGCTGATGGCCAGCCACCCGGAGGCGGCGCGCAATGCGCTGGGGTACCGCTACAACACGCTCAACGGCGCGCGCCGCAAGTCGAACAACTACGGCTTCGACGGAGCCTTCTACGCCTGGCAGAGCCAGGAGACCGGGGACGACCAGTGCGCCCTCTACGTGTTCACCAACCCGTTCACCGGTCGGCCCATGCGAG
Organism: Armatimonadota bacterium; assembly: GCA_036504855.1. Lineage (GTDB taxonomy): Bacteria > Armatimonadota > DTGP01 > JAKQQT01 > JAKQQT01 > DASXUL01. The sequence goes on from DASXUL010000063.1 coordinate 29,580, forward strand.
CGCCATTTTCGGACCAGCAGGTGCACATCAGCGCGGATATCGTCTACGCGCTGTGGGAGTATTACCTGGCCACCGGCGACAAGGCGTTCATATGGGAGAGCGGCCTGGAAGTCTGCCTCGAGGTGGCGCGCTTCTTTGCCACGCGGTGCGATCGGGACCCAGACGGCTCGTATCACCTGCGCGGCGTGCTTGGCCCGGACGAGTACCACGAGGCCGTGGAAGACGATGCCTACACCAATGCCCTCGTGCGCCGGGCCTTCGACGTGGCGCTCTACTTCCATAGCGCAGCCGAGCGCGAACAGCCCGATGCGCTGGCGGATGTTGCGCGGAAGATCCGGTTGACTGATGCGGAGATCGCCGCTTGGAAAGCCGTGCGGGACCGCCTGTACATTTCGCAGCCGAACGCGGACGGAGTCATTGAGCAGTTCTCCGGCTATTTTGGCCTGGAGGACTGCGCGGTGGAGGCGGCGCGCGCCCGCCTCGCGCACCCGGACCTGCATCCCGGCGGACCATTGGGTCCGTTCCAGAGCACGCAGGTCATCAAGCAGGCCGACGTGGTCATGATGCTCTACCTGCTCCGCGACCAGTATTCGCCAAGCCTGAAGCGCTCCAACTGGCAGTACTACGAAACCCGCACGGCGCATGACTCCAGCCTCAGCCCCATGGCCTACTCACTGGTGGCCGCCGACGTGGGCCTAACCGATTACGCCTATCGATACTTCATCCAGACGGCGCACATCGACCTGGCATCCTACGGCCCCCACTGGAACCTCGGCATCCACGCCGCCGGCCTGGGCGGCGCCTGGATGGCGCTGATACACGGATTCTGCCAGATCAGCCGAGCCGAAGATGCGCTGGTATTCCGCGCCTTCCCGGACCTGCCCGCGCAGTGGAGCCGCGTGTCGTTCCAGTACATGCACGTGGGGAAGCGTGTTCAGGTTGCGGTAACCCATGACGCGGTTGCCCTGCGGCACGTGGAAGGCGAGGGGGCGCTGGACGTGGTGATGGCCGGTGAGCGCCGCACGCTGGAGCCCGGCGGCGAAACAGCATTCCAACGCGCGTAACGACAGGGAGAGCGCCGGCTCGCCGCCTTATTCGCTCGGGCACTGCCGAGCCAATGAGGTGATGGGCCGCCGCTCTCCGTTTCACCAGTCTACTTACCGTTCAGCGCACGGGCGATAGCCAGGGCATCGCACACGTCGATCTTGGTCAGCGAGGCGCCGGCGGTGGCGAGGTTGAGGTGGGTGAAGCCGGCGGAGTCTGTGTTGGAGAGGCCCGCCGCGATTTTCAGGGCCAGCAGGGCGTCGGCGGTGGTGATGTTGAGGCTCACTTCGTAGGCGCCGATGTCCACGTGGACGCCGTTCAGCCGCGGGGAGCCGCCAAGGTCCGTGCTGCCGGCGGCCACCTGGGTGTCGTCTCCGGCATCCACGCACGGTGAGGCGGCGGAGATGTGGTAGTCATCAGTGGCGCGCGCCACGAACAGCGGATCCTTCATGATGTTGCCGTCGATCCCCGTGGGATCGCCGATGTTGCTGTAGTCGTAGGCCGTATTGCCAAAGACGTCGCAGTTGCGGAGACGGGCATCAGCGCTGTCCTGCCGGATGCCGGAGTCGTTGTAGGCTACTATGGTGTTCACCACCGTGGGCGTGCACCCGTTGTAGTCCCACATCCCGCCCCCGTGTCCGTTGGCGGCCGTGTTCGCTACGATGGTGCAGTTTGCCAGCGTTGGCGAGCCGCCCTCGTAGACCATCACGCCGCCGCCGCGATAGGCGGCGGAGTTCTTGAGGAACAGGCAGTCCTGAACAATGGCATTGCTGCCGCGGAGGTAGAGGCCGCCGCCGTCCCGCGACGACACGTTTTCCCGGAACACGTTCGCCGAGAAGAGCGGGCTGGCGCCCACAACAAAGGCGCCCGCGCCGCCGTATCCGTTGCCGGAGGCGGCGTTGGCGATGAATGTGTTGTGGCTGATAGTGGGGCTGGCGCCGTAGCAGTACAGGCCGCCTCCCACGTTGAAGCTGGTTTCGTACTGGGTTCCGGAGCCGTCGGTAACGGTGAATCCGTCCAGCACGGTGTCGCGGCCCTGGCTGCCGCTGATGCTGACCACCGATCCGGACCGGTTGCCGTCGAGGATGGTCTCGTTGGCCGTCCAGTTGCGCTGGCCGCGCGCGGACTCCGTGCCGGCGAAGCCGCCGTAGAGTTGCACGCCAACCGGCAGCGAGATGGATCCCGTGTACGTTCCCTTCGCCACCCAAACTTCGCCTCCGGTGGCGGCGGTCAGGTCAATGGCGGGCTGGATGCGTCGCTTGGCGTTGGCCCAGGAGGATCCATCCTTCAGGTCGTCGCCGTCGGGTTTCACGCGAATCACGGGAACCGGCGGCAATGAGCCGTCCGTTTCGTCCGCGCCGATGTCCACGGTTCCGCCCAGTATGCGGGCCTGGCCGTCGATATCGGCGTCTCCAAGGAGAACCACCGAGTTGTCACCGGCATTGCGGCACGGGGAGGCGCCGGCGATGTGCACATCGCCGTGCGCGTCAGTAGAAACCATCGGGTCCGCCGAGAAGTTGCCGTCGCTGCCGGTGGGGTCACCGAGGTTGCTCCACGTCGCCGACACGTTGCCGTACACGTCGTTGTATCGGAATCGCGGATCGCACGAGTCGGCCCGCAACCCGGAGGAGTTGAAGGCGATGATGTTGTTCACGTAGGAGACGTTTGCGCCGTCCCACGCGCTGGCGCCGCCGCCGTAGTCATTGGCGGTGTTGTTGACGATGGTGTTATTTGTGATCGAGGGTGAGGAGCCGGAACGGGCGAAAACGCCGCCTCCGGAGTGGGGGACGGTATTCCCCGCAATGGTGTTGTTGGCCACGCGGGCGTTCGAGCCGTTCAGGTACACGCCACCGCCGTTGCGGCTAGACGTGTTGTTGCGGATCGTGTTGGACAGGATCTGCGGCCACGCCCCAACGGCGAAGATGCCGCCGCCGCCGTACTCCCAGCCGGTTGCCACGGAATTCCCGGTGATGGTATTGTTGCGCACCGTTGGGCTGGAGTAGTAGATGTATATGCCGCCGCCCACCAGATAGCCATCGTACTGGGTTCCCGTGCCATTGCGCAGCGTGAAGCCGTCCAGCACGGTATCCGGGCCGCACCCGTTGGTGATGGCCACCACCGAGCCGCCCTTGTTGGCGTCGAGGATTGTCAGATTGGCGCGGTAGTTGCGCTGGGATCGTGATGTCTCCGTCCCGGCGAAACCGCCGTAGGCGGACACGGCATACGGCATCGTCACCAGGCCGGTGTACGTGCCCTTCATTACCCACACTTCGCCTCCGGTCAGCGCGGCGGCGTCGATGGCGGCCTGAACGCGCTTCTTCGCCAGCGCCCACGTGCTGCCGTCATTGGCGTCATTGCCGCTGGGCTTCACGCGGATGATCTGAGGGGTGGGAACCGTGCCGTCCGACTCGTCCGCGCCGAGGTCCACAAACGAGTTCTGGATGCGCGACTGCGAGTCGATGTCGGTATCGCCGGCCATCACAACGGAGTTGTCTCCGGCGTTGATGCATGGGGACGTTGGAGCGAGGTGCGGGTTGCCCTGGGCATCCATCACCAACAACGGGTTCCAGTCCACGTTGCCGTCCATGCCTGTGGGGTCGGTGATGTTGTAGTAGTCGTAGTTGGTGTTGGCGTAGAGATCGTTATAGCGCAGGCGCGGAACGGCGCCGCCATCCGCGCGCAGGCCTGTATTGTTGAGGGCCACCACGTTGTTCACGGCCTCGGGCGAGCCGCCGTTTTCAAACTCCATGGCGCCGCCGTTGCTGCCGGTGCTGTTCCCGGTAAGCGTGTTGTTGGCGATGACGGCGTAGGACCCGTAGCAGTAAACGCCGCCGCCGAAGCGCGCGGAGGAGTTCGAGGAGATCGTGTTGCTCACCACGCGTGCGTAGCCGCCATAGCAATAGATGCCGCCGCCGTCACGCGCGCTGGCGGTGTTGTTGCGGATGGTGTTGTTGATGAACGTGGGCGTGTACGACTCGGCGTAAACGCCGCCGCCGCCGTAATCAGTGGATGTGGCGGTGTTGTTGACGATCAGGTTGTTGCGGAACACGGCGCCGGAGCTCTGGCACCGGATGCCGCCGCCGTATGGGGCCTGACCGTTTGTGATGGTGAATCCGTCCAGCACAGTGTCGGCGGAACCGCCGTCTGTGAGGGCTACCACGGAGCCGCCCTTGTTGCCGTCCAGCACGGTCGCGTTCGTGCGCCAGTTGCGCGCGTCGCGCGCGGTTTCGGAACCGGTGAAGCCGCCGTAAACGCGCACCCCGGCCGCGAGCGTTGTGACGCCGATGTAGGTTCCGGCCGCCACCCACACTTCGCCGCCGGTGGGCGCCACGGCGTCCACGCCTGCCTGAACGCGGCGCTTTGCCTTCGCCCAGGTGCTGCCGTCGTTGGCGTCGGACCCGTCGGAACGCACGCGGACCACCACGGGGGTGAGCGCTGCGCCGGTGGTTTCATCCGCGCCGATATCCACCCGCCCGTTGACCACGCGTGCGCCGACATCGATGTCGGTCTCGCCGGCTTTCACGGCGGAGTTGTCGCCGGCGTCCTTGCACGGCGAGGTCGCGGCGATGTGCATCACGCCCCGAGCGTCGGATACGAGGACCGGGTCCAGCATGATGTTGCCGTCCGCGCCGGTGGCATCGGCTACCACGGAGTACTGGTAGCGCGTGTTGCCCCACACATCGTTGTAGCGGATGCGGGGGCTGCTATCTGGATTCTTGAACACGCCGGAGTTGTTATAGGCGAAGATATTGCTTACCAGCGTGACGGAAGAGCCCTCGCGCATGGCGATCGCCCCGCCGTCCGCGTCCGCGCTGTTGTTGGTGACGGTATTGTTTGCGAACACGGCGCCGCTGCCCCACGTTCGGATGCCGCCGCCCCAGCGCGTGGCGTGGTTGTAGGTGATGACGTTATCGGCGATGCGCGCCGTTCCGCCGTAGCAGGCGATGCCTCCGCCGTCCGTGCTGCCGTTCACCGTTGTGTTGTGCGTGATGATGTTGCCTACGATGGTTGGCGAAGCGTACTCGGTGTAGATGCCGCCGCCGGCCAGGTCGCCGGTGGTGGCCGTGTTGCCTGTGATAATGCAGCGGCGTACCGTAGCGGAGGAGGAGAAGAGACCGATGCCGCCGCCGTGCTTGGCCTGGCCGTTGGTAACGGTGAACCCATCCAGCACGCAGTTTTGCGAGGTCGTATATGGGAAGGTCACCACGGTCCCGCCGAGGTTCCCGTCGATCATCGTAACGTTCGCCACGGGGTCGCGGGCGTCCCTGGTTGCCTCGTCGCCGGCGAAGCCGCCGTACACCTGTACGCCGGGCGCCATGGTCACGAGTTCGGTATAGGTCTCAGCGGCCACCCACACTTCGCCGCCAGTGAGGGCCGCGAGGGTGATGCCGGCCTGGACGGAGCGCTTCGGGTGGTCCCAGGAATAGCCGTCATTGCCGTCGTCTCCATCGGCCCGCACATGGACCGACCACGCGGCCGGCGTCGATCCGTCGGACTCGTCGGCTCCGATATCGATCGTGACGCCCTGCATGCGCGGCTGGCCGTCGATGTCGAAGTCGCCAGCGACGTAGAGCGTGGAGTCTCCGGCGTTGCGGCATGGCGAGGAGGGGAGAATGTGCCACACGCCGCGCGAGTCTGGCGAGATCATCGGGTCGGCGAACGTGTTTCCGTCGGCCGTGGTAACCGTAACGCCGGAGTAGTCGTAGGAGGCGTTGCCGTACGTGCAGTTGTAACGCAAACGGGGGCTGGCGTCATCCACTCGCACGCCGGATGTGTTGAACGCCACGATGTTGTTGGCGATGGTTGGAGAGCCGCCGTCACGGAGCCGAATCGCGCCGGCGTCATTGGCGGCCGAGTTGCCAACGAACGTGTTGTTGGCGATGGTGGGGCTGGCTCCGCTGGTTCGGATGCCGCCGCCCCACCGCCCCGCGGTGTTGAACGCGAAGACGTTGTTCACGATGCGGCTCGTGTCACGGTAGCAGTAGATGGCGCCGGCATCCAGCGCGGCGGTGTTGCGGGCGAACAGGTTCGAAGCGATCAGCGCCGCGGAGCCCGGTTGCAGGAAGATCGCGCCTCCGCCCCAACTGCCGTCCGTGGCCTGGTTATCCGTGATAACGTTGTTCCGAATGACGGGAGCGGATCCGATGATGTAAACGCCGCCGCCCGTACCCGCCTTGCCGTTGGTGATGCGGAAGCCATCCAGCACGGTGGTGGCCGTGAGGTCGGCCGGGCAGGTGACGACAGCGCCGCCCCTGTTCCCGTCCAGAACCGTGACGTTGGCCAAAGGGTTCCGCTGGGCGCGGGCGGTTTCGGTTCCCGCGAAGCCGCCGTACAGCGAGATGTCTTTCTTCAGCGTCAGAGTCTGCGTGTAGATGCCGGCCGCCACCCAGATCTCATCACCGCCGACAGCCGAGTTCAGCGCATCTTGGACCAGTCCATATCCTTTGGCCCAGGACGTGCCGTCTCGTGGCGAGCCGGAGGCGTTTGCGTTGACGAACAGCACTTTGGCGCCCGCCGACGTCGCGCACAGGCTCGGGAGAATGAGAGCTAGGGCATACAGGAGCTTACTTCGCATTGCCGAATCCTCCTGAAACAGAAGTGGAGTCCGGCTCGCCCAGTTGCGCGCCGGGGTCGGAAGATGCCTAACAGGTGTAGCCGAGGAGTGGGCGCGCGCGACGAAGCAGACAAGCATCCCCTTGGTCATGCATTATACAGGATCGGTCTTACGCCGTCTACTGCCATATGCCTAATGGGTGATATAAGCGATAAGGCCCCCGCCGCCGGTTTCCCGGTTGCGGAGGCCTCAACGGCTCTGCCAAACGGACGCGCTGTTAGTGCGCCTTGATGGGGAATGGCGGCGGAACCGGGCGTTCCACCGGCTTCTTAGCGATTTGGTCCTTCAGGTACTGGATCGCGCGGTCCAGTTGGGGGTCGCGGCCGGCCATCACGAGGGCGGGGTCCTGGTCCACTCGGATGTCCGGCAGGGCGCCGTGGCCTTCTACAACCCATGAGCCGTCCGGCGCCCAGGCGCCGTAGTTGGGGATGTAGATGCTGCCGCCGTCGATCAGCGGCCACCCGCCGCCGCTGCCCACTTCGCCGGAGCCGGTGGGCACGCCCACCACCGGGCCGATCTTCAGCCGCTGGAACCCGTCCGCGAACTCCTCGGCGTTGCTGAACGAGTTCTCATTGGCCAGCGCCACGCTGTAGCCCGGGAATGAGAAGCTCTGGCGCGTCCAACTGGCGCCGTAGCGCGGCTTGAACCACACGTAGGGCCTGCTGGCCATCTGAAGCAGGAGCATCGCGGAAATGTAGCCGCCGCCGTTGTAACGCACGTCGTAGATGATCCCGTCCTTCACCTGGTTGTTCGCGTAGTAATGCTTCGCGAACTCGGTGAGGCCGTTCTCGCTCATGTCCGGGATATGGATGTACGCGAAGCTCTCTCCGCCGTGCGTGCGAACGTATTCGCGGCGCGAATTCACCCAGTCGTAATAGCGGGCTTTGGTTTCATCCCCCATGGGGCGCACCAGGACCTCGCGCGAGCCCTCGGTCTCCGGTTTGCTGTTGACGGTGAGGGAGATGATCCGCCCAGACGTGCCGATCAGCAACGCCTGGATGTCCTCATCGGTGTGGACCGGCTGGCCGGCGACGGCGAGGATGTAGTCTCCTTCGTTCACGTCAACGCCAGGGGCGATCAGCGGGCTGCGGTTGGCGAAATCGAACCCGTCGCCGCGCAGCAGATGGGTGACGCGGTAGGCCTTGCCGCCGGAATCCGGTTCGAAGTCGGCGCCGAGGTAGCCCATCGGCGACTGCGATCCGCCGCCAACGGCGTCACCGCCGCCAACGTAGGCATGGCCCGCGTTCAGCTCGGCGATCATGTCGCCCAGCACTTCGTTCAGCTCGCTCCGGTCCGCCACGCTGGGCAGAACCGCTTCGTAGCGCTTCTTTACCGCGGCCCAGTCCACGCCATGGAGGTTTGGATCATAAAAGAAGTCGCGACCCACGCGCCACGACTCGTTGAAGATCTGACGCCACTCGGCGCGCGGGTCTACGTTCAGCCAGATGCCGCCGAAGTCCACCTTCGGAGCGTCGCCAGGCACAGACCCGGCGGAGGCGTCGATGACCACGTACTGCCCGCCAGTGCGGACCAGCAGCTTCTTGCGGTCTCCCGAGATGTCGTAATCCGAGCAACGCGCAATCGTCGTGAGGTCGCGCTTGCGCGTTTCCTTCAGATTGAAAGCCTTGAGGCTGGGCTCGCCCTCTCCGGGGTCGGCGCCAACGTAGAGCAGCAGGCGTCCTTCCACGGCGTCGGCCCGCAGGTAGCGGTCTGCTGGAACCGGCACGTCGATGATGCGGGAGGCGAGCCCATCCCAATCCACGGTCATATCAGGAAGCTTCGGCGCCGCCTTATCGTCGGCCTTCTTCGTCTCCTCCGGCTTCTTCTCCGCCGCCTTGGAGGCGTCCTTCTTGCGGGAGGCGCCCCGGCTTGGCTTCGCCGCCTCGGCCGCCTTCGGCTCCTCTTTCTTGGGCTCTTCCTTCTTCGGCTCGTCCTTTTTGGCCTCGTCCGCCTTGCCCTCCTCTGCGTCGATGGGGAGGAACGGTGACTTGGTGGCCTTGGCCAGCGTGATCATTGAGACGCGCGTCACCTTGTCGAAGCCGAAGAACTGCGTGGGCCCGGACCCCTGCGGATCGAATTCTCGATCCGCGAGGAAGAACAGGTACTTGCCGTCCGTGCTGAACGCCGGGTTGTAGGAGTTCACCTCGGGATCGGTGACGGGCTCCTTGCGTTTGGTAGCGATCTCGTACAGGTATACGGATTGGAACCAGTTCGGCTCCTGCCGGTTGAACGCCATGTACTTGCCGTCCGGACTGAAGGCGTAGGAGAAGTTGGTGGTGTCGTAGCTGCCGCCGCGGTCGGACTGGTCCACCAGGGTGGTCTCGCCGGACTTCACATCGATGAGGAGGATGCGCATCTCGCGGTCCCCGGTGGCGATTCGCGTTCCATCGGGAGACCACACGATGGGGCCAAGCGGTCCCTCGTGACGTTTGGTGAGCTGGCGCGCATCGCCAGGGCCGGTGGCCGGCGCGATCCAAACCTCTTCATCGCCAGACCGGTCGGAGACAAATGCAATCTGCTTGCCGTCGGGAGACCAGGACGGGTAGCGGCTGCGCGTGCCGGGCTGCGAACAGACCACCCGCCAGTCACCCTCGTCAACCGGCGCGCTCACGATCTGTCCTCGGGTTTCGGCGAGCACGCGTTTGCCGGTGGGGCCGATGGCCACGGAGCGGAGCAAAGGCAGGGCGGCAACGCGGCGGGATCGCGCGTGGATCAGGTCCGTTGAGAGCTTCAAGTCGAGCTCTTTCACGGAGCCCGCGGCGATGTCGTAGATGGCGAGGCCGCGGCCGTGCTGGAAAACGACCTTGTGGCCATCCGAACCAGGATACCGCACTTCCGCGTCAGTGTAATGGGTAATCGCCTTCACGTCGCGGGAAACGGGGTCCAGGCGATAGAGGTTGGCCAAGCCGCCGCGCTCGGAGACGAAGTAGACCGCGTCTCCGGCCCATGTTGGCGTCGTGTCGACGCCGGGATCGTCCGTGACGCGCTGGTACGTGCGGGCGTCGAGATCGGCAATCCACACGTCGTCGGCTTGTCCGCCGCGATAGTGCTTCCAGTGCTGCCACTCGGCGCTGACGGGAACATAGGCCACGCGCCGGCCATCCGGCGCCATCGCGGCGAGGGCCGCCTGAGGAATGGGCAGCAACTTCGGCGCGCCGCCCTCCGCCGGCACGCTCCAGAGGCGACGGTTGTTCTCGGAGTTCTGGCGTCGCGTGCTGTAGACGATGTTCTTGCCGTCCGGCGTCCAGCCGATCACTCGAACTCCGCGGGGATCGAAGGTGAGGCGCTTCGGCAGTCCGCCCTCCAAGGGGATGGTGTAGACGTCGGAGCCGCCGTCGTACTGCCCGGAGAAAGCGATGGTCTTCCCGTCGGGGGAAAAGAAGGGTTCGGTTTCAACGCCGGGCGCATTGGTGAGGCGGCGCGATTCGCCGGTGGAGAGAGATGCCGTCCAGAGGTCGCCCTCGGACGAGAAGGCGACCGTGTCGCCGTGGACGTCTGGCCTTCTGAGGAAGGGAGCGGGCGTTGTGTCCGCGTGCAACGGCGCGGCGACCGCCAATAGGCAGCCAATCACGAGAAGACGATTCAACGGGGGTATCCTCCGATGCGGTAATCTGTACATCATTGTATGTTGACGGCAAAAGTCAGGATGTCCGCTATGTAACCTCTGCGGCGTCTCGGCCGTACTACGATGTGAACGCCGGGCAATGTCCGGTTGGCACATGAGGAGGAATCACCACTTTGAACCGTCTGTCATGGCCCGCGCTCGCCCTGTTTTCGGCTGCGCTGGCGCCCGCCTCGGGCGCCGATACGCTCTCGTTGGATGAGGCGATCCGGTATGCGCTGTCGCATCAGCCGGATGTCGCCACCGCGCGCGCGCAGGCCCAGAGCGCCTCCGGCCAGCTTCGCGTGGCTGCCTCCGGTTACCTGCCCACCGTCTCCGTTTCGGCGTCCACAGGCCGCATCCAGGATCAGCCAAGCGGTTATCAAGCCGCTGCCACAACCGTGAGCGCCCGGCAGTTGTTGTTCGACCTCGGCCGAACTCCGTACAGTGTAGCCGCCGCCCGAGCATCATTGCGCGCGGCCCGCGCCGGCGATCTGGATACCCGCATCCTCGTGGCGCGCAGCGTTACCGCCGCGTATTTCGTTCTGTTGGAGGCGAACGGCATCGCGCGGGCGAATGCCGACGCCGTGAAAAGTCGCGAGGCGGAACGGGATGCCGCCGCCGCCAAGCTGGAGGCCGGAACCGCCCCGCGGTTCGACCTGCTGCGCGCTGAGACGGCGCTGGCGCAGAGCCGGCAGGATCTCAGCGCCGCCCAGGGCGACATCCGGCGCGCGCAATCCGGCCTGAATAACGCCATCGGCCGTTCGTCCGATGCGCCGGTGGAGGCCGTCGATCCGGCGGATGTACAGGACGTGGCGCTGCCGGACGCGATTCAACGCGCCCTCGCGGCGCGGCCCGACGTGGAGGCGGCCCGCCAGAATCTGGAGGCCGCCCGCAAATCCCTTTCCGCCACGCGCCTTGGCAACGCCCCAACCGTCTCGGCCTCCGGCGATCTCGGAGCTACACGCTCCGCGTTTCCGGCCACCGACTTGAAGTGGAGCGTGGGCGTTTCGGTTTCCTTTACTGCCTTCGATGGGCTGCGCATCAACGGCGAGGTTCAAACGGCCCGCGCCGGGGTTGCCCAGGCAGAGGCCGCCCTGCGCCGGGCGGAACTGACGGCCGGCCGGGAAGTGACCGATGCCATCACCGCCGTTCAGGTGGCGGCGGAACAGGTGAACCTCGGCGAGGCGACCGTGCGCCAGGCATCCGAGGCGCGAGATGTGGCCGTGGGCCGATATCAGGCCGGCGCCGGCACTCAACTGGAAGTGACCGATGCGGAGAGCCAGCTCTTGTTGGCGCAGGTTTCGCTCATCAATTCGCGCTACGCGCTGGCTGCAAACCGCCGCGCCCTACTGTATATCATGGGGAATACGCCGTAGCCTCGGCCGCGAAGTTCCTGTTCGCTGCGCCGCGCGCGGCGAACTGCTTGTGACGCGGCGACCGCCGCTCGGGAGTGGGAGATCATGGAGACTAAGACTCAGGCACACGAGTTGGATACGCCGAAGCCGCGGGTTAAGATCCGCCGGAAGCGGTGGCCTTGGATTGTCGGCATCATCGTGATTGCGCTGGTCGCCGGCGGCGTGAGGATGGCCTCCAGGCCGAAGCCTGACGACACGAAGACGGCCAAGGTCGTGCGGCAGGACATCCGCCAGGCGGTTTCCGCCACCGGCTCCGTAACGCTTCAGACCACGGCCGAGGTGAAGATCGGCGCGGAAGTGAGCGGCAAGGTGAAACGCCTTTACGTGGACGTTGGCGACAACGTTCACGCGGGACAACTGGTTGCGGAACTGGAGAACGCCGAGAACGATGCGGCGCTGCAACAGGCGCGCGCGAACGTCGATGCCGCGATGGCGCGCGTTCAGCAGGCGCAGACGCAGCTAACGCAGCAACGCCCGCAGACCGCCGCCGCCATCGCCAGCGCCGCGGCCGGCGTGCGGGCCGCGCAGGCGCGCTACCGCCAGGCGCGGCTCACCTCGGGGATACAGCCGGAATCGACCCGCGCCGACATCGCTCGCGCCCAGGCCGCGCTGGATATCCAACGCTCCAACCTCGCGCAGGTGAAGGCAACCGCCAACCTCCAGGTGGAGACCGCCCAGACCGCTCTCGATGCGTCTCAAGCTCAGGCGGACCAGGCGGCCTCCAATGCCCGGCGCGCTCGGGAGTTGGTGGCCAAAGGCTACATCAGCAAGAGCGACGCGGAGACGTCTGACACCACGTCTCGCGTTAGCGCCGCCGATCTGGCCGCCAAGAAGAAGGCCCTGGAACTCGCCAGGGCCAACGCTCAGCATGACCTGCTGGCCGCGACCCAGAGCGTGTCACAGGCTCAGGCCAGTCTGGACAGCGCGAGGACCGGCGCCGCACAGGTGGGCGTCACCGCCGCACAGACAGAGGCCAGCGGGCAGGAGCTTCAGACGGCGAGACAATCGCTGGCCTCCGCCAGGGCGGGCGCCGGTGACGTGAACGTGCGCACTTCACAGGTTGCCGAAGCGCAGGCCTCGTATCGCCAGGCCCTCGCCGAGTACGAGCGGCAGAGCAAGAATTACGGCAAAATGAAGATTTACGCCCCGCTGGACGGCATCGTTACCAGCGTGGATACCAAAGAGGGCGAAACCGTTACCGCGGGATTCCAAACGCAGACCCTCCTCACCGTGGCCAATCTGAATCGCATCCAGGTGGACGTTCCTGTGGATGAGACCGACATCGGCAAGCTGGCGGTCGGGCAGAAGGCCGTCGTGAACGTTGACGCGTTCCCCAATCATCCGCTGACCGGCCGCGTGGTGAAGGTGGCCGCCGGAGCCACGGTGGCGAACAACGTGGTAACCTACAACTGCACTGTGGCCATCGACAAGGCCTCGCTGCCGCTGAAACCCAAGATGACCGCCACCATCAACGTGGAAACCGGCATCGTGAAGAACGCTCTCGTTGTGCCGCTGGATGCGGTGAAGACCGCCAAGGACCACGATGTGGTCTACTCGCCCCCGGGCAAGCCGGTGAAGGGCAAGCCTGCCCCCAAGTTCACCGAGCACGACGTGCACACCGGCGCCAGCGACGACAAGGTGATCCAGGTGGTCTCCGGCCTGAAGGAAGGCGACACTGTTGTGGTGACGTCATCGAGGCTGGATATGCAACGCCAGCAAGAGGCCGGCTAATGATGGATCTGCCCGTCATCCAGACCCTGGGCATCACCAAGTCGTATGACCTGGGCGAAATGGAGGTTCACGCTCTGAGGGGCGTGGACTTCCAGGTGGACCGGGGCGAGTTCGTGGCCATCATGGGGCCTTCCGGTTCCGGAAAGTCCACGATGATGCATATCCTCGGCTGCCTCGACCGGCCGACCAGCGGATCCTACCTGCTGGGGGGCCAGCCGGTGGGATCCTTGAAGGACTTCGACCTCGCCTACATCCGCTGCCACAACATCGGTTTCGTTTTCCAGCAGTTCAACCTGCTGCCCCGAACTTCGGCGCTGGAGAACGTGGCCCTGCCCATGCTCTACTCGGGTCACCGGCCCGACATGAAGCGCGCGGAGCAGGCCTTGCGGAGGGTTGGGCTGGGCGACCGGATCCACCACAAGCCAAACGAGTTATCCGGCGGCCAGCAGCAGCGCGTTGCCATCGCCCGCGCCCTGGTGAACGACCCCGAGATGATCCTCGCGGACGAGCCGACCGGCAACCTGGCCACTCGTCAGAGCGAAGAGATCCTCCAGCTCTTCCAGGAACTGAACGACTCCGGCATCACCGTGGTGATGGTCACCCATGAGGCGGACGTGGGCCAGCACGCCAAGCGCATCGTGCGCTTTCGCGACGGACGCATCGTGGACGACGCCCCGGTGACCAAGCGCCTCTTCGCCAATGACGCCATTTCCGCCTTGACCGACTGAGGGGCCGCCGGACCTCGGTCCGGCGCTCTCCTCGACGGGGTAGATTCAACTATGTCGGCTTGGTATTCGTTTCGCATAGCGCTCAGGGCGCTGGCGGTCAACAAGGGGAGGACGGCGCTCACGGCGCTGGGAGTGATCATCGGCGTTGCCGCCGTTGTCACGATGGTTGGCCTCGGCCAGGGCATGGGAAACGCGATCACGGCGGAGCTGAACGCCGAAGGCGCGAACTGGATGTATCTGTCCGCCGGGGGGATGGGCGGCGGCCCCGACCGTCCCCACCGCCAAGGCAAACTGACTCTGGAAGACCTGGAGGCCATCCGGCGGCGGTACCCGGACACGGTTCGGCTTGTGGTCCCGGTGGTGGGCGCGCAGGTTACCGTCAAGTACCGGAACCGGTCCGTCGCCACGCAGCTTCAGGGAAGCGCGGACGGCTTTATCAGGGAAGAGAACATCAAGGTTGCGCGGGGACGCTTCTACTCCAACCGCGACGCGGATGGCCGCTTGAAGGTGACCGTTCTGGGCTCCCGCGTTGTGAAAGACCTGTCCGGCAGCGAGTTCACGGACCTCACCGGCCAGACGGTGTACATCAACCGGCAGGCCTTCACGGTCATCGGGACGTTGCGCAAAAAGGGCAGCCTGATGGGCTACGACCAGGACAACGTGGTTCACGTCCCGTATACGACCGCCATGCGGCGCGTTCTGAACACCGATTCGGTTGGGATGGCGTGCATCGAAGCCAGGCGCCGCGCGCAGGTGAGTTCCGTTCAGGAGCAGGTAACTCGGACTCTGCGCGCCCGCCACGCCATCAAGCCGCCCTACAGAGACAATGACGACTTCCACGTTGAGACGCAGGCGAGCATGATGCAGCAAGTGGGGCAGGTGACCACCATCCTGAGCCTGCTGCTCGGCTCGGTGGCGGCGATCAGCCTGTTCGTGGGCGGCATCGGGATCATGAACATCATGCTGGTCTCGGTAACCGAGCGCACTCGGGAGATCGGTCTGCGCAAGGCCATCGGGGCAACAATGACCGCCATCATGAGCCAGTTCCTTATCGAGAGCGTGCTGGTGAGCGTGCTGGGAGGGCTGTTGGGGCTCGCGTTCGGTCTGCTGGGGCTCGTTGGCGCGGCCGCGGCGATCAACAACAACACCGCCATCAAGATCGTGGCCGGGGTGAACACGACCACGATGGGCCTGGCCTTCGGCGTATCGGCGACCATCGGCATTGTGTTCGGGATCTACCCGGCGTGGCGCGCCGCTCGTCTGGACCCCATCACCGCGCTCCGCTTCGAATAGCTGAGGCAGGTTTGTTACGCGCCGGCGCCGGGCCGGCCGAAAGGCACAACCGTGGGCATCTGGTATAGCTTCCGCATAGCGCTTGGGGCTTTGGCCGTGAACAAGGGACGCACAACGCTGACCGCGCTGGGCGTTATCATCGGCGTTGCCGCCGTGATCACGATGGTGGGCCTTGGCCAGGGCTTCGGGAACGCCATCAACAAGGAGATCAACGCGGGCGGCGCCAACTACGTGTTCATTGTCCCCGGCAGCCGGCACGACGGCCCCGGCCAGGGGCGTCCGGGCAAACTGACCCTGGATGACCTGAAGGCGATCCAGACCCGCTATCCGCAGTCCGTGAAGCAGATCATACCGGTGGTCATCGGACAGGCCAACGTGAAGTTCCGAAACAAGTCCAGCGCTACGAGCTACAACGGCTCTATCCCGGCGTATCAGCAGGAAGAGAACATCACCCTGAAACACGGCCGCTTCTTCGGGGCGCGGGAAGTGGATGGTCGCGTTAAGGTCTGCGTTCTGGGCGCCAAAGTGGTGAAGGACCTGACCGGCGCCGACGCGACGGACCTCACCGGACAGACGATCTTGCTGAACGGCCAGGCATTCACCGTCGCCGGCGTGCTCGCCAGCAAGGGCCAGTTCATGGGCAACAACCAGGACGACCGAGTTGTTGTTCCGCTCACCACCGCCATGCGCCGCCTGACGAACACGGATGGCATCACCTACGCCGCAGCGCAGGCATCCAGTCGCGAGGCCGTGGCCCGGCTGGAAGACCAGGTCCATCGCACACTGCGCGTTCGCCATGCCATCAAGCCGCCTTACAAGGATAACGACGACTTCTTCACGCAAAGCCAGGAATCCGCCATGCGCGAGGTGGGACAGGTGACCACCATCCTGAGCCTGCTGCTCGGCTCCATCGCCGCCATCAGCCTGTTCGTGGGCGGCATTGGGATCATGAACATCATGCTGGTCTCGGTAACCGAGCGGACCCGGGAGATCGGTCTGCGCAAGGCCATCGGGGCAACGATGTCCACCATCCTGAGCCAGTTCCTGATCGAGAGCGTGATGGTGAGCGTGCTGGGAGGTCTGCTGGGCGTGGGGTTCGGACTGCTGGGGCTTGCCGGGGCGGCCACGGCCATCAATAACAACACCGCCGTGAAGATCTCCGGCGGCGTCAGCTCGTCTTCCATCCTCCTGGCCTTCGGAGTGTCGGCCACCATCGGCATTGTGTTCGGGCTCTACCCGGCCTGGCGCGCCGCGCGGCTCGATCCCATCACCGCCCTTCGCTACGAGTAGGCGATCCCCGGATGCGAACAGGAGCGCCACGATTTCCGTGGCGCTCCTGTTCGCATCCGGGTAGACGCCCGGGGTATGGCTATGGACGCCGCGCCGTCACCGCCAGCGGGCAGCGGATGACGCACGGTTCCGCCACCACCGGGCGGTACTTCTTGATGGGGTCGTGCTGCCGCAAGGCGCCATCGAGGGCGGCAGGGGTGATCGTCTCGGGGGGCGCGGTATCCGCTGGCGAGCCCAGGTACTTGAACCCGCTTTCGCCCATGAGGGCATAACGCTTCACCCAGTCGCAGCGCTTCGCGTCCGCGTGCTGGAAAGCGTACTCGTGACCCTCGCACGTGAGTTCCACAATGGTGTCGGTGAATGCGTGCGAAGGGCAACCGGCGATGCAGAACTCGTCGCAACGGGTGCACAGGATTTCGTCGGGCTCCGCGGAGTACAGCGGGGAGGCGGCCAGCGGGGCATCGGTTACAACGGCGAAGAGCCGCTGCCGGATACCGAACTGCGGCGTCGCCAGCCGGCCGCTGGTGGTCAGGTAGCCCAGGCCGGCCGCCAGACCGGCGAAGCGGTTTGTAGAGAGGTCTGGCTGAGGGCCGCGCGGGTTGGCGGTGACGGAATCGGTGCCCGTGACATCAGTCACCAACCGGGCGCGATATCCCGATGCCTGTAACTGCTTGATCAGCCTGACGCCGATCATCCAGCCGACCCAATTGGTAACGTAAGTCTCATAGGCATATGGCCCCACCGCCTCAGCGGGCGGCTTCGTTGCCTGGCGCAGAACTTCCTCATGCAACCGAAGCCCGAACACTAGGACGGATTGCGCGCCCGGCAGATGGTCCTCCGGCGTCGTCACCGCGCGCCGATGCGTTGTGACGTCCGGGTCCCACGGCGTGAAGCGCAATGAGCGGTCAGCGGCGTCGAGGATTTCGTCGCCGGAGAAAACGGGATCGAGTTGCGCGGCGATCTCGTTCAGCCGTGCGGCGGGCGCGGCGCCAACCAGGTCGGCGCCGCATCCCTTGGCGATGTCGCTGAGCTGGGTGGTCAGGTTCGCTGTCGCGTCGCCGCTATCGGGTTGGGCCGGGTCACCGGCGCCGCCGCGCCGCTGCGGGCTCAACGCCATGCGCGTCAGCACGGTGTGGGCCAGCGCCGTCTGGCCGCTCAGGTCCGGGTGCGCTGCCAGGACCAAGGCGGTCATGCTCGGCGCGTCGGCGCTGCTCTGCTCAACATACATGATCGAGCGGAAGCCAAGCGTCTCGATATCGCGAGTCAGATCGTAGCAGAGGGAGTCCACCGTATATTGCGCGCCGAACCGCGCGGCCTCGGTGTCCGCTTCGGGCGGCAGCGAGATCGCCAGCGTAACGGCGCTTTTGGCGCCGGGCAGCACGGTTTCCGGGTCCAGGCCGATGGCGCGGAGATCGTCGGCCGAGGTGACGATGAGGTGCTCTGCCCCCTGGGCGCAAGCATGGGCGAACAGGCGGTCCGTTACTCCGCGCGAGACGCGGGAGTCATCCGTGGATGCCCAATGCTGGCGCATCGGGGTGCTGGAGTAGTTGCGGTCGAACTTGCGAGATGCCCTTGGCACGCAGTACTTCAGGCATTGCCCCATCTCTCCGGCGCGCACGCCGTGGGCCGCCACGTTTTCGAGGATCACCTGCTCGGTCACCTTCTCCGGGATCTCCAGGTCGAGGTCTAGGTCGAAGTGCTCGCCCCAGGCGCATCGCCACAGGTTCTTGTTGGGGAAGCGATAGGCGCTTTCGCCGATCTGCAGCACTTTGTCTCCGTCGATCTCCGTGGAAAGCGCATGCGTGGGGCAGTGCTTGCGGCAGAGCATGCACTTGTCGCACACCGTTCCGGGCGGGATGAGCGGATCGGGCTCAATGACGGCGTTCGTGATCACGGTGATGAACCGGTTGCGGGCGCCGTATTCGGGCGTCAACGCCAGGCCGTTGAATCCCATGTCCGCCAGGCCGGCGACCACCGCCATGTAGATGTGGCTGACATCCGGCGCGAAAACGGCCTTCAGATCCTTGTATGAGTTGTAGCGCCAGATGTTGCTGGAGGCGATCGGCATAGCGCCGTAGCCCTCCTGCTCGATGCTGGTCGCCAACCGGTATGCCATCTCATCCAGGCGAGAGTTCATCAGGTACTGGACGGCGTATGGCCCGATCTCTTGCGGGTGCTGCTCGCCCCCCAACTCGATGCACGCGTCAGGGTGGTGGATGGCCATGACGATGACCGTTTGAGCGCCGGGGTAGAGACCCTGCGGGCTCATCATCAGCGGGGCGTTGGCGCATCGGTCGATGCTGCCGAAACCGACCAGGTCGGCGCCGAGTTCATACGCGGCGTCTTTGATTCGTTCTTTCAACGACATGAGGTTTCCTCACCGACCGCGGTCAGGGACGCACGATGTCCCGGTAGAGGTCCGCGGCGATTATGCATAAGCGTGCTAGGAGTTCGCGACGGCGCTTGGCGGGGCACCGGTAGGCGGGCGCATAGGTCGCCAGCGTCCCCCAGGCCGGCTCAACGCCGTCTGTTATCGGGCAGGCAATGGCGACCAGCTCGTGTTTCTGGTCGACGAGGAGGCTGAATCCTTGCGCGCGCGTCTTCGCCAGTTCAGCGCGCAGGCTTTCCTCGTCCTGGATGTCATCCCAATGGCGACCGGGCATACCCTGGCGATCTACGATCCGCCGCAGTTCATCTTCGCCGGCCGCCGCCGCCAACATGCGCCCGGTGGATTTCGCGAAGAACGGCTCGCCGTCCATGGTGGCGTGAGAGACGGTCACGGTGTGAGTGCCATCGACTACGGCCACCGTCACCCGTTCGCCATCGGCCAGGATGGAACAGACGCATGCCTCGCCCTCAGCATCGACGAATCGATGCAGCGCCGCCATCACCCGCTGATGCGTCGCGGGATCCACGAGCCGGGCGACCCGGCCCATCTGCGCGCATTTGGGGCCGGCAACGTACACGCCGCGGCCATGCAGCGAAACGTAGCCGCTGGCGATGAGGGTTTTCAGCAGGTTATGGGCGGTATTCTGCGGCAGCCCAAGCTCCTGCGCGATCGCCGAGAGAGCCACCCCCTGCCGCGCGACATCGCCAAGGGCGATGCGATCAAGCAGGGCAAGGGCCTTCACGACGGACTTGACCGAGGTTTCATTTTCCATAATACAGAAGTCTGTTCCTTAATACGGATTATACGCGCGCGGCGGTCGCCTGTCAAGCGCCATTTGGCCTCAAACCTCCGGGCGCCTCGCCCGAAGCAGGGGATCGGCATATTCGGCTCCTTCATGCCGGGCGATTGCTGGCGTTTCCCGGCGCGACGCATATCCTGCAGTCAGCAAGCGAAACGACTGCACGCCATAGGGATATGTTCGTCAGAGCAACATCGGTCTTCCTGTTGGCGGCTAGCGCGCTGTTAGGGTGAAACTGGGAGTTTGCCGCCCCCCCCCCCAGAGAAGCCTCCGATTCCCTGAAGAGAGGGGGCGGACACGGCGAGCCGTGTCCCTACGCGTCACTGGTTCCGTCCACCGAACGGTGGACGGCCGAGCCGACCGGTAGGAACACGGCTCGCCGTGTCCGCCCCCTCTCTTCCATGGGGTACAGATCCCTAACGAGACCCGTGAGGGACTCACTGACCTTTCCTTCCTAACAGAGCACTAGCGCCGCGTTCGATAGGATCTGTTTCTGCGAGGCGCGAGGGCCAATCTGAGGCTCCGAGGGCAGGGCAAGCCCAGCCCCTACCAGTTTCGTGTTTCCAGCACCCTGCGGTGGACGGCCGGGCCTACCGGGTAGGGGCTGGGCTTGCCCTGCCCGCCGACCGTTCACATATAGAAGACGCTCTCTACGGACGCGACCAACTACCAGAACCACCCGAACGCGGCACTGGTCGCTTACCGGGTCGTGGCAGAGGCGCTTTGTCTGCGCCGCGCGCCCAGCAGGGAGGGCCGGTGGGATCTGGGGATCCAGATCGCCGCGCTGCTGGCCCTCAGGCCCTACATCCGGAGTGTGGCGCTCCGGTCGCCGGCCTTCGGTGGTGGCGGTTCCTGGCTGCTTCTCATGGGCGTTGTTTACATCGGCCCGGAGATCGTCGTCAGGGCCACGGGCCGCTTTCCCCCTTCCGGCTGAATGAGCCGGTCCTTTGGAGGCGCAGCCGGAAGGGCGCCCGCGCTCAGCGGCCGGGCAATGGTCGATGAGGCTGCTCCCTCGCTAAGATGAGGTGTGCGAATGTTCGCGGCGACTTGGCCGCGGAGAGAGGATATACCCATGCTCCGGCACGCCTTTCGCGGCGTTCTCGCCGCCCTCACCATGCTGCTGGCTCTGTCCCCGTGCGCAAGCGCGCAGGGCGCCACCGGCGTTACCTTCCTGTCCCTCCTGACCGGTCCCATGAACAGCTGGGGCGACAACCGTCGCCTGTCTTACGCTCCACCGGCAACGACCTTTCAGTCGTTTGCCTACAGCTACAGCAGCAACGCGTATGTCGATCACGTCGAAAACTACATGTGGGGACCGAACAGCCAGTTCTGGCTCGTGTTCTTCGACTCGGCCAACATGAAGGCGCCGCTTCAGCCCGGCGTATATGAGAACTTCGACTACCTCGGCAGCTCAACGCCCGGGCGTCCGACGTTTTCCATCGGCGGAAACGGAGTGGGCGGCCTGGTGAACTCCGGCAGTTTCACGGTCTATGAGGCGGTGTTTGAGGACACGCCGAATGGTCCGGCGACGAAACGGTTCGCCGCTTCCTTCGAGGGGTTCCGCGGCCCTTGGTCTGACCCCGGGCAACTGGCGATCCGCGGAACTTTCGCGTACAACTCTCTGTCCACCGCCGTTCCGGAGCCGGGCGCTCTGGCGCTGGCCGGGTACGGCGCAATTGCCCTGCTCTGCTTTCGTCCGCGCCGCGCGCGGAGCATCGCCTAACGCAGCAACGGAACGTGCAAGGGGCAGGCGAACCATGTGTTCGCCTGCCCCTAATGCCGTCTTCAGGTTCCAAACGGGTTGGGCGCTAACCCTTCACGCCGCTCACCACGATTCCCTGGATGAACTGCTTCTGGGCCACGAAGAACAGGATCAGCACCGGCATGAGGACCAGCAGCGTGGCCGCCATCATCAGGTGCGGGGTGTCCGTGCCGTACTGCCCCTTGAAAAGGTTCAGGCCCAGGGCCAGGGTGAACTTATTCGTGTCGTTGATGTAGATCAACGGGCCCATGAAGTCGTTCCACGAGGCCATGAAGGTGAAGATGGCGATGGTGGCGAGGGCCGGGATGGAGAGCGGCAGGATGATCCGCCACCACGTGCTGAGCGGGCCGCACCCGTCGATGCGGGCGGCCTCCTCCATCTCGAAGGGGATGCCCTGGAAGAACTGCCGCAACAGGAAGATGCTGAACGCGCCGCCTCCAAACCATGCGGGCACAATGAGCGGCAGGAACGTGTTGATCCAGTGCAACTGCTTGAACATGATGTACACCGGGATCATCGTCACCTGGCCGGGGATCATCATGGTGGCCAGCAACATTATGAACAGCGGCTCCCGGCCGCGGAAGCGCAGGCGGGCGAACCCATAGGCGCAGAGCGCGGCGCTGAGCGTTGCCCCAAGCACCGTCAGCGCGACGATGAGGAGCGTGTTTTCCAGGAACAGCCCGAAGGGCATCCCGGGCCGCGAAACCGAATTGTGGAAGTTCTCCACATGCGCGCCGATACGCCGTACGGGCGCTACATCCGTGGGTTTCACGAGCCTCGCCCCTGACAGCGCCGGAGCCCCGGCGCCTGTCAGCGGGATAACCTTCGTCTGCTCGCCAACGATCCCTAGGATGGCCACGGCGCGGCCGTCGGGGAGGCGGCCCTCGGGGTAGGCCTTCCCTTGCACCGTCACCAGGATGGGCTTGTGCGGCACGAGAGTGGGCGGAAATTCGTTGGCTTCGTCCACGGACTTCAGCGACGTGCTGACCATGAACAGGAACGGCAGGATGAACAGCGCCGCGCCAATCAGGAGCAGCGCGTAGGCGATGCCGTTGGCGATCAGCGCGTCGCGGCGGGCGCCGCGCTTCGATGGTTGTATGGTTGCTTGCATATCATGCCGGGTGGATCCGAGGGCGCAGTGCGCCGCCCGTCTCAGTCGCGCGATCCCTCATAGTGGACCCAGCTCTTGCTGCTGCGCATCACCACGATGGTGAGCGCCAGCACGATGGCGAACAGCACCCATGCCAGGGCGCTGGCATAGCCCATCTCAAATTGCTGGAAGCCCTTGCGGAACAGATAGAGGACGTAGAACAGCGTGGCGTTGTTCGGCCCGCCATTCGTCATGACGTAGGCCTGGGTGAACACCTGGAAGCTGCCGATGATGCCCATGATCAGGTTGAAGAAGATCACCGGGCTCAACATGGGCAGCGTGATGGTCCAGAACTTGCGCACGTTGCCGGCTCCGTCGATGCTGGCGGCCTCGTAGAGCTGGGTGGGGATGCCCTGCAGGCCGGCGAGGTAGATCAGCATGCCGCCGCCCACTCCCCACAGGCTCATGATGATCATCGCCGGGAGCGCGAACGCCTCGCTGCCCAGCCAATCGACCGGCTGCATCTGGAGGAAATGGTAGATGCCCAGTTTCGTGAGCCCGAAGTTCAGGATACCGAAATCGCGGTTGAAGATCCGGAACCAGAGCACGGCCACGCTAACGCCGCCCACCAGCGACGGCACGAAATAGATCGTGCGGAAGAGCGGAATGCCCTTCACCTTCTGGTTCAAGACGATGGCGATCAGCACGCTCAGCACCAGGCCCAACGGCACGCTGAAGACGCTGTAAATGGCGGTAACCTTCAGCGAGATCCAGAACTGCGGCTCGGCTGTGAAGGCCCTATGGTAGTTCGCCAGACCCACCCACTGCGCGTTGCCCAGCGGCGTTATGGCATCCCACTGACACAGGCTCATGAGCACCGATGTGACGATGGGGAACAGGCTGAAGAACAGCATCCCCACAATCCACGGCGCGATGAACATGTACCCCACGCGCTCTTCCCAGCGCGCCAGGCGCCCGATGGGCCCCGTTCGCTTGAAGAACACCACAACCCCGGCGATCAGCGCCGCGGCCATCATCCCCAAGACGACCAGCACGTTACGCCATGGCACCAGGGGGAACGCCTTCAGGGTGCGGTACTTGGCGAGGAAGGTGTTGGCCTGCGGCTCAATCTCCGCCAGCGCCTTCTCCGGCGTGATCTTATTGAGCTGGAGGACCTGCTCCCAGTACGGGTCCATGATCTGCGTGAACTCGTCCGGGTTTGCGGTGCGCGGTATCATCTGCGCGTAAGGCACTGCGTCCAGAAACGCCTTGTCGTTGATCTTGCTCTTCGGGTCGAGGAACGCGTCGCTGTAAGCAACGGACTTTATGGAGGGGATCGCCAGGCCGAGGCGGCCGTTGAGCGACTGCCCCGGCTTTCCAGTGAGGAACCGCAGCAGCTCGAAGGACTCTCGGGGGTGCTTGGTTTTGGCCGAGATGCTATAGGCCACGCAGTAGATGATGCTGGCGCGCTGTCTTTCGTGCGGCATCACCGTAACGTCCCAGCGGAACTGGTTCATCTCGCGGAAGCGCGGCACCAGCCAGCGCCCGTATCCGATGAACATCGCCAGGCGGCCGTTGGAGAATTCGGCCTGCGCGTCACGCCCAGCGGCGGCGGAGGCGCTGAGCGCTACGTGGTCCTTGTAGTCCAGGTCATGAAGAAACTGCATGGCCCGGATGCCGTCCGGGCTGTTCATCGCGAACTTCCGCCCGTCCGGCGTGAACATCCGGGCGCCGGCCTGCCGGAACCACGAGTACGTGTTTCCGTAGCCGCCCACGTACTGGAGGCCGAACTGGTCAATGCGCCCGTCGTGATCAAAATCGTGCGTTAGCTGCTTCGCCGCCCGGCGCATGTCCTGCCATGTCCACGTTTCATCAGGGTACTTCACGCCGTCGCGGTCGAATAGGTCCTTGTTGTAGTACAAAACCTGGGTCGAGAAGTCCTTGGGGAGTCCGTACACGTGCCCGTCGGCCTTGAACCCGTTGAGGAGCTGCGGGAAGAAGTCGTTGATGTCGAGCTTGGTCTCCTTGATCAGGGGGTCCAGGTTCAACAGCGTTTTCTTCTGGGCGTAGATGCCGAACGAATCGCTGGACATGTAGAACACGTCCGGCGGGATATCACCGGCCATCATGGTGCGCAGCTTATCTTCGAAGCTCGTGGCCAGGATATAGCGGACGTGGATGTCCGGGTGCGATTTCTCAAACGCCGCCAGGAGCTGCTTGGTGATGCCCACCTCCTGCGGGCTGCCCCAGCCCATATACGTGATCGTGCATGGCGCCGCGAGCGCAGGCAGGGCGCAGAGGACGAGCAGCAGGCTGGTTGCGAGGCGGCGGAGCGCGGCAGCGCTTCTCATCAGGTTCAGGGGGGATAGTGCGTTCACAAGGTATTGTGTCCCCATAGCTTACGGGCGTGCAAGGTCACGCGGAAGGATCGAAGGGCGCGCCAGACGGTGGAGCCGGGAAGGAAAAGAGCAATGCCGGGGCGGAGGGGGCCAACGGACCCTCCGCCCCGGCGGGAACTAGCGATTACGGGTGGAGCAGCTTCACGGCGTCTTCCACCGTGATCTTGCTGTCGCCGGTCTTGTCGAGAACGGCCCAGATGGAGTCGGTGCTCGCCGGGGCGGCTTCGAGACCGCCGGCGATGCGCAGCACGCGCGCCGCGAGTTGAGCGAGCGGCGTTCCGGCGGTGTCGATGACAGTCTGGGTGAGCGGCGTGCCGGCGCCCTTCACGTAGACGCTGCGGTTATCTGCGTTCAGCGACGTCCAGTCGACGGTGGCCAGGCTGTCGATGAGGATGTACTTGTACTCCCAGACGTTCTGGGTGGTCTGAAGCGTGGCGGTATACTCGTTGGTTTTGCCGGGAACGAGCGTCATGGCAAGCGGGGGAGTGGCGCTCAACGGGTCTGTTGAGAACCCGTTCCAGTCGCCCGTCACATAGAGGGTAGAGCCGGCGGGGATCGTCTTATCCGGGTAGAGCGTGAGGTCAAACGTAACGGTCACGGGGCCGCCGATCACGTCCTGGATCTCAACGGGGCTGCTGGCCGGCACGGTGAACTTGTGGTTCCGCTTGTTCATCGTATCCCAGTCGGAGTAGTCGAGACGGTACTTGTACTCAATGGCGCCGGGGGTCACCCATGTGGGAGCGCTCTTGTAGCAGGTGGTGGATCCCGATTCCAGCGTGAGGTCCACTTCCTTGCCCGCGCCCTGCGTCCAGCCGAGGAAGTTGCCGGTCAGCGATACGGCCTTGCCGTTCACGAGGCCGGCAGCGGAGTTATCACAGATCTCGAAGGTTACCAACACCGGCAGGATGTAGTCTGTAACGTTCTTGCTGGGGGTGATCGAAACTCCGGAAGCGCTCTGAACGTTGTTCGCCGTGAGCCGGATGTGATGGCCCAGCGGCAGTGAGGCGAAGCCGAGGTCGACGATGGTGGGATCGCCAGACTCCACGGCGGCGCTCGTCACCGGCAGCACGGCGTTGTTGTTGTCCAGATCGACGACAGCGTAGTTAGCCAAGTTGCCGGCTCCGCCGCCGGTGGCTCCCGTGGACAGGTTATCGGTGAACTTCAGGCCAACGTGCGTGGAATCCACGATCTTCGCCAGAAGCACTTCCAACGGAGTGCCGACCTGCTGAATGGTGTACGATGCCCATTCGGTGAGGAAGCCCTGACCATAGTCCGGAGCCGGGGCGCCTGGATCCTGGTACACGCGGGCGCCGGCCTCAAAGGGGGCGCTGTCAATGGCGGCCCGGCCGGTGATGGTATCGTAGACCTGGAGCTTCACGGTGTCGCCAACAGCCGGAGCGCTGAGCACGCCGGTCTGAGAGAACATGGAGAAAGGCAGCTTAATCTCAATGCCGCCGACTGTGCCGTCGCCCGCCGCATAGGCGATTTCGGCCCCGGTAGGGCCAATGCTGTGAACGGAAGTGGACGCGGCGGTAACGGCTACGTTTGAGATCGAGAAGATATCGCCGTAGGTGTTGTCGTAGTTGTACGATCCGCTGCTGCCCTGGCGCATCAGGTAAGCCCAGCCGTTCGCCGACGTGGACTTGACGTTCGAGATCAGCACAACGTTCGGCTCTGGTCGGCTGGCGGAGGTGTAGTTGTAGAAGACGGTGCCGGTGTATGGGTCCTTCGACAGAGCGGGCATCGCCAGCGAGTCGTTAGCGCCGCCGAGGTGCATGGTGATGGCGAAGTTTCCGGTGGCGGTGGCGAACGAAAAGTACGGAAGCTGGATGTAGATGTAGAGCGCATTGCCGGTATTGGTGACGTAGAGGCCCGTAATGTCATTGGCCCTGGCGGCGGGAAGCGCGGGGTCGTTGATGGCCGGACTGGCCGTGGCATCGACGAGCAGGTTGTCCTTCGGCGACGATGCAATCGGCGCGCCGTAATCCGCATCCAGAACGCCATCCACAGTGGGCGCGGCCTGTGCCGCGAGCAGCGGCAGGGTCAACAGGGCCGCGCTGAGGGCCAGGCGCGCACCCTTCCACGAGACGGGATCGTGGTTTCTCATTCGCATCTCCTTTGTGTGGTTATCACAGAGCTGGTTGTGGGCCAGGGATGGGGTGGATCGTGTTCGGCGCCGGCCCGGCCAGGCTCACCGCGAGCCTGGCCGGGCCGGCGCCCGGTAATGGCCTATTGGGTCCGGTAATTGAAGGTCATCGACTCGGGTTTCCACGAGCCGAAATAGGCGACATGGCTGTCCATGAAGAGCATGCAGTTGCCGCCGTTGTGGCGGCCCGGGAAATACAGCTTGCCGATCTGGCCGCCGGTGAGATCATGGACCTTGTTGATCGGCATGGCGTCCGTATGCGACACGGAGTCCAGACTGCCGTCGGCGCGGCCGTACACCACGCCGTCCTGCTGGTTGGTGGCTCCGGTTTCGGTGGTAAGGTCCGATTCGCCCCATTTGTCTTGAGCGTTATTGAGGGGCGGCGACGGGTTTTCCCGCAGCTTGTACGAGCGGTTGCCGGCTCCCGCGGATTCGCAGAGCTGGATCAGCTTCGATGGGCTCTTAACCGCCGATAGGGACTTCGCGGCATAGGTGACCGTTGAGTCCTGGGGCGTTGAGCATGCGGCGTTCATGGTGTAGGTGACGTTGCTCTTCGGGTCCGACGGACAGTGGTAGACCTCGAAGTTCTTGATCTGCGGGTAGACCATTTCGGCCCATCCGCGCTTGTCGCCCCAGTTCTGGGTGCCGCCCTGCAGCGGGAAGCGCTCGTCATAATCCTGGTAGTAGGTCTGGAAGGCCACGCCGAACTGCTTGAGGTTGTTGATGCACGTGGTCTGCTGGGCGCGCTCGCGGGCTTTGGCGAAAACCGGGAACAAGATGGCCGCCAGGATCGCAATGATGGCGATGACGACCAACAACTCAATGAGCGTGAACGCTCTGGGTTTGCGATTGTGAGTCCACATGGGACGTCCTCCTTGCCCGGACACGATCGCCGGGGCGATGTACGGCAACTGCCAAGCGTGTAAATACGTATTCACGGCTGAGCAAATGAAAAGCCTTGGGCGCTATCCCTCGGCCAGTACCGCGCCGCCGAACGGCGGCAGGGTGAGCGATATCGACCCGTTCCGGACCGGCACGGCCCCTCCGTTCCACAGGTCTGTCAGAGGGCCCTTCAGCCCGGCGGCTCTTGCCTTCACCGTGCGCGAGGCGTCCGAGCCGTTGAACGCCACAATCAGGGTCTCGCCGCCGCCCCAGCGAGCTAGCACAACGGACTTGCTGGCAGCCTCCGCCGAGAGGGTTTCAATGCCCGCGCCTCGCAACGCTGGATGCGCGCGCCGCAACGCCACTGCGCGGATGTACTCACCGCGCAACGGCAGGTTCCACCGCGCCTTATTCCAGACCATCGGCGCCCGGTTGTAGGGGTCAGTGCCCCCGGTCATCCCGTTCTCATCGCCGTAGTAGATGCACGGAGAGCCTGGGTACGTCATCTGAAACAGCGTGGCAAGGGCATCGCGCCGAGCGTCGCCGCCGGATTCCTGCAACAGCCGAGTCACGTCATGGCTGCCAAGCATATTGAACATCGCCATCGTCGCCTGCGACGGATAGTCGCCGCGAATTGCATCCAAGGCATGGACGAACTGGGCGGCATCGGTTGTTCCGCGGGAGAAGAAATCCAGAACCGCGCCCCGGAAGGGGTAGTTCATCACGGCGTCGAACTGGTCGCCGCGCAGCCACTGGCTGGCGTTTTCCCAGATCTCGCCGATGATGTAGGCGTCCGGCTTCGCCGCTTTGACGGCCTTTCGGAACTTCGGCCAGAACGCGGAGGAAACCTCGTTCGCCACATCCAGCCGCCACCCGTCGATGCCGCAGCGGTCGATCCAGTACGTGGCCACTTTGAGAAGATAGTCCTGGACCTGCGGGTTATCGGTGTTCAGCTTGGGCATCCATTTGATGCCCCACCACCCGGCGTAGGGGATGCTCCGAGCTTCGGCGCCCTGGTAATGAGTTACCGGATCCAGAACAGGCCATGAATGCACGTGGTACCAGCCCGCATAACGGCTGTTCTCCTGGCTCTTCAAAACGTCCTGGAAGGCGAAGAAGTAAACGCTGGTGTGGTTGAACACGCCGTCGAGCATCACGCGCATCCCCGCTTTGTGGGCGGCGTCGCACAAATCCTTCAGGTCCTTCTCGGCTCCGAACTCCGGAGCGATTCTCAGATAGTCGGTGGTTGCGTACTTATGCGTGTCTGGCCCGTCGAAGATCGGGTTGAGGTAGATTCCCGTAATGCCCAGCCGCTTCAAGTACGGAAGCTTCGACTTCACGCCCTTCAAGTCTCCGCCCCACCAGTAGTCGTTTGGGTTCCCCGCCACACTGGAGAGCGGCGTCTCCCAGGCGGGCACGCCCTTCGGCGGCTTTCGGTCGTTCGTTGCATCGCCATCCGCGAAGCGCTCCGGGAAGACCTGATACCAAACCGTATCTTGGACCCAGGCGGGCGTCTCCAACAGCGGCGTCTTTGCGGGATCGTAAGTGAAGGGCACGCCATTGGCTCCGCCCTGGCCGATCTCTGGCCCGATGCTCGCAATGTCCGACATCAGGAAGCGATACCTGGCGGGACCCTTCAAGGAAACGACGGCTGTCCACGTCTCCGTAGCGCCATCCGTCGTCGCGCGGGCCATCGGCACGCGCTCCCGCCGTCCCTGGATGTCCAGGAGCGCCGCGGCTACATCATTGGCGGCGGCGTGAAGGCGGAACTGCACGCGGGCCTTGCTCAAGCGGAGGACGTCAACTCTGGGATCGTGTCGGATGGCGTAGGCCAGCACCTTTCCGTCACCGCGCCGCGCCGGGGCGGCCCGGCCCGCGGGGGTTACCCAAAGCGGGGAGTTGCCGTTCGGCGGCGTGGCTGGGGCCATTGGGTCCGCCAGCCACTGTGTGCCGTCCACCACAAACTTGTACTGATACGGGCCGGGGGCCAGGTCCAACGTGGCGGCGTAGAGGCCGGATGGCGTTCGGCTCATCGGGTTGGCATCGGGTCTCCAGGCGTTGAAGGTCCCGGCGAGGCCAACGCCGTTCACGCGACCCTGCGGCTGGTACTCGAAGGGAACCGGCACAGCCCGGCACGGCGAAGCGAGGGCCAGCAGGCAAAGCGTGGTGCGTGCCATCACGACGAAGCCCTCACCATCAGGTCGCACGGGACCAGGATCTGCATGGGCGCCAGTTCAGAGTCCTCGATGCGCGCGATTAGGACCTCGGCCGCGCGCGCGCCGATCTCGTTGACGTTCACCCGAACGGAGGTCAGGGGCGGATCTGTGTGGGGGCAAAACAGGGAGTCGTTGAAACCCACCAGGGCAACGTCATCGGGCACGCGGACGCCGCGCTCCTTGAGGGTGGCGAGGGCTCCGAGGCCGATGAGGTCGTCGATTGCCACGATGGCGTCCGGCTTCTGAGCGAGGATTCGGCGTGCGGCCGCGCGGCCGCCCTGCTCGCCGAAATCCGCAACGGCCACCATCGACGCCTCGTAGGGCAGCCCGGCGTCTTCGAGGGCCAGGCGGTAGCCGGTGAGGCGATCCTGGCTGACGGTGAGGTCCGGCGGCCCGCTGATATAGGCGATGCGCTTGCGACCGCTGTCGATCAGGTGGCGGGTGGCCAGACGGGCGCCGCCGACATTGTCGTTGTTCACCGAGAAGACGTCGCGGCTGCCATCGTAGCGGCCGATCAGCACGAACGGGAAATCGTGCTCGCGAAGGCGTTCAATACGCTCGTCGTGTTCCAGGCTTTCGAGGATGATCAGGCCATCGATGCGGTTAGAGATGAAGAGGCTGTCATAGAAGAGGCGCTCGCCCTCCGCGGAGCGCGAGGCGGAGACCGAGAGGTGATAGCCATGAGCCGCTGCGCGGTCCATCACGGCGGCCATCAGCTCCGCGTAAAACGGGTCGCGGGCGAAATCCTTGCGGGTGCGGCGAACGGCAAGGCCAATCGTGTCGGATTTCTGGGTGCGCAGGCCGCGGGCCTGTGCGTGGGGCTGGTAGCCGTTCTCCTTGACGATCTCGAGGATGCGGTCTCGGGCGGCCGGGTCTACGCCGGTATCGCCGCCGAGGACGCGGGAGACGGTGGGCTGAGAGACGTTCGCCAATTCCGCGATGCGTTTCTGAGTGAGCGGTTTCATGACTGGCCTGCGCCGGACACGGCCGCGAATACGTATTCACGGCCACCGAAAAAGAAGAGGCGCAACGCGCCTTCCACCTATCCTATACAAACCTCGGGCCCGATTTCCTACAGAGACCTTAATCCCATTGTAACATGCATTTCCGGAGCGAGACCAGGAGACGCGCGCCGGCGGTGCGCCCTCAACCCTCAGCAGCCCATCCGCGGCGCTGGCGGGAGAAGGTAGACAGGCTCATGGTTCGTTGGCGGGCGGCTCCGGACCGGCCTCCTCAATGGCGTCCAGGCGGGCCTGGAGCATGCGTAGATAGCCCCACAGGCCGCCCCAGGCCACCAGGCAAGCGATCCCCAATGCGGAAACTCCCGGCGTCATCTCTCCAACCTCCCTGCCCGTCGCCACGAGAGCAGCGTGAGGCGCGTCTCCAGAGCGTGCAGCCAGATGAATACGGCCACGAAACAGATCATCGAGGCGAACATGGTGGTCCGAAACTCGGGCGATAGCCTCACTTCGCCCGGCTTCAAGTGCAGCGAACCCGGCAGGTAGTACGGCAGCCCGAAGATGAAGAACAGCGCGGCCGGGCACGCCAGCGCGGCATACACGGCGGCCAGCGTTCCCTGCCGTTCCGGGTCCTCCACGGCGCCGCGCAGGGCCAGGTACGCCGCGTAGAACATCAGGGCGAGAGCGAGGCCGGTCTGGCGGGGGTCCCAGTTCCACGGCGCGCCCCACTCCACATTCGCCCACGCCATCCCCATGAGGAGAGCCAGGCCGCCGAAGAGAAGGCCGAGGCGCGCTGCGACGAGGGAACGGGCGTCGTGCTTCGGGTCCCGCGTGCGCAGATACAGCAGACCGAACACCAACGCCGTTACGAAGCCCAACGTGCATAACTCCGCGCACGGCACGTGGAGAAAGAGGATGCGGGTGGCGTCCGGCGCGTTGAAGGAGCCCCCGGGCGCGGGAGTCCGCACCCGGAAAAAGGCGCTCTCCAGCACCGCCGCCATCGCGAACAGGAGAACCCATTGGACCGCGTTCCGCACGCCGTGGTTCACTCTTCCCATAGAGCCTCGAATACCAGAAAACCCACCGTGAGCAACAGGCCGTCGTAACTGAGAAGCCCCTGCAGCGGGCCCATCACCCCGCCGCGCGCGCCAACGAGGCACGCCTGCGTTCCGACGATGGCGCCGGCCAGGCCAGGCACAAGAAGCGGGAACGCTATGCCGGCGAACAGCTCTCCCCGTCCGCGGGCCTTCGCCACCAGGGCGGCCGCCAAGGTAGCGGCGGAGGCCAAAGCAAGCGTCCCCAGCAGTAGAACCGCGATGAACCCGGGCCAGTTCCCGATGGGGGGCTGCATCAACACGCAGAAGAGCGGCAGCACCACCGCCTCCAGCGCCACCAGCAGCGCCAGGTTTGCCAGGAGCTTCCCCAGCAGCACCGCGCGCGCCGGGCCGGAGAGGCGAAGGGCGAGGGCGGTGCCGCTCTCCTCCTCCGCCACGAACGCCCGGGCGAGCCCTGCGGTGGCGGCGAAGAACAGGATGACCCAGAGGATCGACGCCTGAACCTTGCCGGGCACGGGCGTCGCCCCCAGGCAGAACGCCATGGCGACGATGGCCGTAACGGCGAAGAGGACCGATGCATGCAGCGCCGTTCGCCCACGCCGTTCCGCCAGTGCGTCCTTCCGCAGAAGCGCCAGAGCCGGCGCGAAGATGGGCCTGTTCTCCGCGGGCATCATGTTACGGTCACCACGCGTCCGCAGAGGGCCAGTTCGTCGGGATCGTTGCTGGCGACGACGGCGAGACCCCGCCGAGCGTGCGCCGCCACGATGGCGGCCACGAGGGCGCGGCCGGCGTCATCGAGGTTGGCGCCCGGTTCGTCCAGCAATAGCACGCTGGGCCCGTGCATCAACGCCCAGG
The DNA here is from genome assembly GCA_036504855.1 of Armatimonadota bacterium. Classification (GTDB taxonomy): domain Bacteria; phylum Armatimonadota; class DTGP01; order JAKQQT01; family JAKQQT01; genus DASXUL01. The sequence goes on from DASXUL010000063.1 coordinate 62,851, forward strand.
CCAGCTTCACGCGCTGGCGCATCCCGGACGAATACGCCCGCAGGGGGTCTTTCCGAGAAGGGTCCAGCCCCACGCGGGCGAGGAGCTCATCCACAGCGGCGGGGATGCCGCGCCAACGGGCGAAGAACGCAAGGTTCTCGCTCGCGGAAAGATCGTCGTAGAGCTGGAGGGAAGGCCCGCAGAAGCCGATGCGGGATCGCGCCTGGTTGGGGGTCAGGGGCCCGCCCGCCGAGTATTCCACCCGGCCCCGCGTTGGGCGCAACAGGCCGCAGAGGATGTGCAGGAGGGTGCTTTTGCCGGAGCCGTTCGGGCCGGCCACGCCTACGATCTCGCCGGGAGCGGCCGAAAACGAGACGTCTTGAAGGACGAGTCGCGCGCCAAATCGCTTGCCGAGGCCGGAAACGTTCAGCGTGAGCGGCGTCACCGGCTCCGTGGATGGGGGCTTAGGGCGGGGAATCGCTGGGAACGCCGCTGGATCAGACATCGCTCTCGTATCCCCCAGTGAACGGATCTACGGCCATGGAAAAGGCGGGCTCCCATGGCGAAACCGGACTCTGCCGGTTCTGTCCCCGAGGGGACTTAGTGCTCTGTTCGGGTGGTTCTGTGAGTCGGTCGCGTCCGTAGGAAGCATCTTCTGCATGTGAAAGGTTGGCGGGCAGGGCAAGCCCAGCCCCTACCCGGTAGGCCCGGCCGTTCACCGATCAGTGGATGGAAGCACGGAACTTGCAGGGGCTGGGCTTGCCCTGCCCTCGGAGCCTCAGATTGGCCCTTGCGCCTCGCAGTAACAGATCCTACCGAACGCGGCACACAGTGCTCTG
>DASXUL010000064.1:0-8180 GCA_036504855.1 Armatimonadota bacterium
TCCCGGATCGAGCCCGTCTGGAACGACATCAAGCACCATCACCTGCCCACTCGTAGCTGTGATTCGGTTGCCCAGCAGAAGCAGAACGTCGATCTCGCCCTCAACCAGAAGGCACAACTACTCAGGCAAACAAACGGAAAACCTGCTAACTTACACCAGTTGATTACTTAGCTGGCCTATGACGCTATCCTCAAGCGGCACGCTCAACATCGGCATCGCAGCATCCTCCTACCCGCGATTATACCACGTCACCCCCGAATGTCGTCTGTAACGTCTCGGCAGACCCAAACAAGCGGCCCCCGCCCCTCACGCTATGCACGGGTCCGGGCCATATGGAACTCGGGTTCCGGATTCCGGATCCCCACAACCATCGAGAGGTTGTTCTCAAACATGCGGCCATCTCTCACTTCGGGAGAGTCATGAAGCCCGCTTGCTCGAAGTGGCGGTCGGTGGCGAGAGCTTCGACAATGCCCATCTCTCGCATCACCACGAAGGAGGCGCAATCGACAAGGCTCCACCCCTTGTCGGGCCGGCTTGTCAGCAACTCCCACGCTGCGGCATCCAATCGGTCGTCGATCACGATCAGGTCCACGTTGGGCGATGTCCGAATATCCGTCAGGAATTGGAGAACAGATGCGCGGGGCATACGGCGCCGGCTGGCCAGGAGGGCGACCAGTTCCGCCAGCGTCATGTTGGTGGTGACAAACCGGCGTCCCGAGCGAAGCGCATTCCGATACGCGGCGCTTACGGCTTTGTGATGCCCCTCGCGGGCATCCACAAGGCAGGCCCAGCCCGAAGTGTCAACGAACAGGGGACCGATCAACGGAGATCGTCCGTTTGCGGTCCCCGGCGCCCTTCGTTCTCCAATGCCTCTCCCAGGTAGTGATCGTGGCGGGTCGCGAGGTCCGGGACTCCGCTATCCAACGCGCCGATCCACTTCTCCAGCGGGTCGAGGAACCGCGCCCGCACCGCTTGTTCCGCCACTGCCTCCACCGTAGCGCCGGTGCGGCTTGCCTCCGCCTGCAATTCGCGAAGAACGGCGTCGTCCAGTTCCAAAGTCAGCGTGCGTGCCATATCCGGCCTCCTGCCGCCATGATACCACAAACAAACAGCCCCGGCCCCTCACGCGTGTGAGGGGCCGGGGCCGCTGATGGAACACGGGGCCCGGATTCCGGAGTCCGGATTCCGACCTTCGAAGCAGGCTGGTCGCATGACGACCGGCTCCCATCGGTGGTCGGAATCCGGAATCCGGGATCCGGAACCCGATCCCTCTTCGCTACTTGTCGCGCGAGGCGCTGTTGCCCTTGGCTTCAATCGCCGCCTGGGCCGCCGCGAGGCGGGCAGCCGGGAGCGCTATATCAACTCGTCAACCAGCACAATGGAAATGCCCGGGAAACCGGCCAACCGACGGTCGTTTGTGAGGAAGATATCGCACACAGCCACCATGGCGGCTGCCAGGTGAATAGCGTCGGGCGTTCGAAAGCCATGCTCAGCGCGGATTCGAGTGGCGGCGTCTATAACGGCTCGGTCCAGCGCCACAATCTCAGAGACCTGGGATGAGTAGAAGCTGTCGAAGTTCGCCAGGATAGCCGCCTGATTGTCGCGAATCGGCCTGGTTCTGGTCTCAAGACGGGTGATCTCGCTCGCCACCAGGGCAACCTGACCAGTTGTCAGATACGTCCGCACCAGACCGTCGAACGGTGCAACGCGCTCGATCAGGTAGATAACCGGAGCAGCATCCAGATAGACACGCATCTCACGAATCCCAAGATGCTCTCTCCGCTTCCAGGTAGTCGTCTACCTGTCGTCTCGTCGGCGGCACATGCCCACGGGCGCGCTGGCCTTCCCAGATGGAGTCGAGGAAGCTGTCCAAGGAGATGGAGGGCGTTAATATAGGTTCGACTGTCAAACGAACGCGGCCTGCGGCCAGTGGCGGCCGAGTATCCAGGTCCACTGACCCGTCATCGCGGAGTGTTCCAGTTACCGTGTAGGCGCCAGCCATACGAATCACCTCCTGCCAATATCCTACCACAAACAACCGGCCCCGGCCCCTAACGCTTGTGAGGGGCCGGGGCCGCTGATGGAACACGGGTTCCGGATTCCGACCTTCGAAGCAGCCTGGTCGCATGACGACCGGCCGGCTATCAGCGACGGGTACCGGACTCCGCAATTCCGTCGCCTCTCTCAAGGCTCGCCGGGGTCGCGCAGACGCTGCCTTCCGGATGACAGGAGGGATGGGAAGGCGCATCCCGATCCAGGGCATCCTTGAAGATCGCGTCTAGATCATAGCCAAAACGCCTGGCATTCTCGTCTCGTATCGCCCGAACTTCCTCTACGATGGGGTCTTTCCACATTCATCAACCCTCCGGCATCTCCTCCGGCGTGCACAGGATGGGCGGATCGAAGCCCGCCTGCCTCAGGAATTCCTCCATCCTGCGCTTCACGGCGGCGTTGGCCATGTGCGTGCAGTTCCATGTCAGCACGTAGGACATGCGATGAACCGCCGCCAACGCAACGTGCGCGGCGTCGGTGGCATACTTCGGAGGCACAAGCCCGGCGCGGATGATCTCGTGAGCCAGCGCCAATGATTCCGGCAGCAACGGCAGCCGCGGAACGTCGCTGAGCAACGCCAGACGTCGCTCAGCCGCCTCCGCATCGCCGCCCGATGCCTCATCGACAACAAGCTGCGAAATGAAGAGATCGTACCGCTCCCTCTGATGGTTCCACCACTCGTGCGTAATCTGCTGGTGGGCGGCCACAACCAGGTCCCTGCTCGGCGAAGCCGCGAGGTAACTGATGATGGTGGTCTCGACGTATACGGACGGCTTTCCGGCCGACTCCGATGTCTCCATGCGCCCATGATACCACAAACAATAGGCCCCGGCCCCCCACGCTTGTGAGGGGCCGGGGCCGCTGAGGCGATTCGGGTTCCGGATTCCGGCATCCGGATTCCGACCTTCGAAGCAGCCGGGTCGCACTGCGGCAAGCTCGCTTCGGTGGGCGGAATCCGGACTCCGGGATCCGGAACCCGATCCCTCTTCGCTACTTATCGCGCGAGGCGCTGTTGCCCTTGGCTTCAATCGCCGCCTGCGCCGCCGCTAGGCGGGCAACCGGGATGCGCTTCGGTGAGCAGGAAACGTAGGTGAGGCCCAGCTTGTGGCAGAACTTCACGCTGTCCGGCTCGCCGCCGTGCTCGCCGCAGATGCCCAGCTTGATCTTCGGGTTCACCTTCCGGGCGTCTTCCACGCAGATCTGCATCAGGCGGCCAATGCCCTTCTGATCGATCGTGTCCGTGGGGTCCGTCTTGAAGATCTGCTTGTCGATGTACAACGGCAGGAACTTGCCCGCGTCGTCGCGGCTGATGCCGTAGCCCATCTGCGTCAGGTCGTTGGTGCCGAAGGAGAAGAACTGCGCTTCCTTGGCGATCTCGTCCGCGGTCAGCGCCGCGCGCGGGATCTCGATCATCGTGCCGATCATGTAGTCGACCTCGATGCCCTCGGCCTTCATCGTCTTCTTGGCGACCTTGGTGAGCTGCGTCTTGAGGTAGGTCAGTTCGTTCACGGTGGCGATCAAGGGGATCATGATCTCGGGGTGAACGTCGATGCCGCTCTTCTTCACCTCGCAGGCCGCGCCGATGATGGCGGCGATCTGCATGTTCACGATCTGCGGGAAGTAGATCGACAGGCGGCAGCCGCGCAGGCCCAGCATCGGGTTCTGCTCGTGCATGCCTTCTACCGCGCCCAGCAGCTTGCTGGTCTTCTCCAGGGCCGTGCCGCTGGCGTTGGTGTCCAGCATCTGGCGCAGCTCCATGCGAACGCTGTCGCCGCTCGGCAGGAACTCGTGCAGCGGCGGGTCGATCAGGCGGATCGTCACCGGCTTGCCGTTCATGGCGCGGAAGATGCCTTCGAAGTCCTCGCGCTGCAGGGGCAGCAGCTTGTCGATGGCGATCTGGCGGCCGGCGTCATCCTCGGCCAGGATCATGTCCTGCACCAGGGCGGCGCGGTCGCCGAGGAACATGTGCTCCGTGCGGCAGAGGCCGATGCCTTCGGCGCCCAGGTTGATGGCGTCCAGGGCATGCTCCGGCGTGTCCGCGTTGGCGCGAACGCCCATTGTGCGGAACTCGTCCGCCCAGCTCATGAAGGTGCCGAAGTCGCCGGTCATCGTGGCGGGCTCGGTATCCAGTTCAACGTTGTAAACCAGGCCGAGGGTGCCGTCCAGGGTGATGATGTCGCCTTCCTTCACCACAACGCCGTTCGCGGTGAACTGGCGAGCGGTTTCGTCGATCTTAACGGCTCCACAGCCGCAGACCGTCGGGATGCCGTACTGGCGGGCGATGAGCGCGGCGTGGCTCGTGCGGCCGCCGAGGCTCGTGAGGACGCCCTTCGAGGCCAGCATGCCGCCCAGGTCGTCCGGGTTCGTTTCCTTGCGCACGAGGATGGCCTTTTTGCCCTCCGCGGCGTAAGCGATGGCCGTCTTGGCGTCCAGGGCCACATGGCCGCTGGCGCCGCCGGGGCCGGCGTTCAGGCCCTTGGCGATCTCCTTGATGCCCTTCGCGCTCTTGATGCGCGGGTGCAGCAACTGCTCCAGGGCTTCCGGCGGAACGCGGACCAGCGCCTCTTCCTTCGTGATGAGGCCTTCGGCCACCTGGTCGATGGCGATCTTCACGGCGGCCACGCCCGTGCGCTTGCCGGAGCGGCACTGCAGGATGAAGAGGCGGCCCTTCTCAATGGTGAACTCGATGTCCTGCATATCGCGGTAGTGAAGCTCAAGCTTCCTGGCGATATCGGCGAACTGCTGGTAGATGGCGGGGAACTCGTCCTTCAGCTGCTCGATCTCTTCCGGCGTTCGCACGCCGGCCACAACGTCTTCGCCCTGGGCGTTCTTCAGGAACTCGCCGAACAGCTTGTTGTCGCCGTTGGCCGCGTTGCGGGTGAAGGCAACGCCGGTTCCGCAGTCGTCGCCCATGTTGCCGAAGACCATGGACTGGATGTTCACCGCGGTGCCCAGATCGTGGGCGATCTTCTCGCGGTTGCGGTAGATCACGGCGCGGTCATTGTTCCAGCTATCGAACACGGCCTCGATGGCCAGCTTCAACTGCACCAGCGGCTCGGTGGGGAAGTCCGTGCCGGTTACTTCCTTGAAGTAGATCTTGTACTGCTCAGACAGGTCCTTGAGGCCGGCGGCGTCCACCTCGGTATCGACCTTGGCGCCCTTCTTGGCCTTCAGGGCGTCGAAGATGACCTCGAAATGATGCTTGGTCAGCTTCGGGTGCTTCGTTGAGAGCACGATGTCGCTGAACATCATCAGGAAGCGGCGGTAGGCGTCGTAGGCGAACCGCTCATTGCCGGTGGCGGCGATGATGCCCTTGAGGCTGTCCTCGTTGAGGCCGAGGTTGAGAACGGTATCCATCATGCCGGGCATGGAGAATTTGGCGCCGGAGCGGACGGAGACGAGGAGCGGGTTGCTGGGATCGCCCAGCTTCTTGCCCATGTCTTTCTCTACCGTCTTGAGGGCGGCGACCACGTCCTCCCAAAGGCCGTCGGGAAGACGGCCGAGCTTGGTGTACTCGTTGCAGGCTTCGGTGGTGATGGTGAAGCCGGGGGGCACGGGCAGGCCAATGTTGGTCATTTCGGCGAGGTTTGCGCCTTTGCCGCCGAGAAGGTCCCGCATCGTGGCGTTGCCTTCCGCGAAGAGATAAACGCGCTTGGACATGCAATAGTCTCCTGAGGGGTTGGGATAGGGGGCCGGGAGGGCGCTTGACGGTCTCATAGGAGAGCGCCCTCAAACTCCGGAAAATCCGACTCATGATAGCCCCGCCGCAAGCCCAGGGTCCAATTCCGGCATTGCGCGCGGGGGAGCCCTTCCCGGCTCTCCCATTGAGATGGCGGGGCCGGGAGGCGGCCAATCACCTGGCCACGCCCATGATCGCGTCATTACCCCACTCTACGCGCGTACGCTGCGCCACATGGCCGTCGCAGTAGAGGACGTTGACCAGGCCCGGCGAGTCCATCGGCACGGCGCCGGCACGGCCCTCGTCGTGCCAAGGGCGCAGCTCGTTTGCGAGAACCGCCAGCGTGGGCGACCTTACGACTGTCGTCCTGAAGCCCCCGATCCGGCCGTACCGCGGAGGCCAACCGTAGCCCAGGTAGCCGTAGCTTGACATTCCCCAATCATCGGTTTAGAACGGCGGCGTTCTGCGTCCCCAGGCGGCGGCGTCGGACACGAATACCTCCCCCCTGTCGCTCGGACACTCCCAGATTCTGCCATCCGTCATATGCGCGGTCATCGTCTGGCTGAACGCTGGCCGAACGGTCTTGACCTTGACCACCGTGTCGTCCATGTACGCCCACGGGTAGGTCTCGTCGTAGTCCGCCAGGTACTGGCCGGTAGCCACGCCGATCTGCTTCAAATTGCTGATGCACTGGGTCCGCTTTGCCCGCTCCCTCGCCCTGGCGAACACGGGAAACAGAAGCGCCGCCAGCACGGCGATGATGGCGATGACCACGAGCAACTCAATGAGCGTGAAGGCTTTGCGCATGGAAGTCACTGGTGGTGTACGCGCGCCAATGAGTCAACTGCCCTTGTAGACTCCCCAGGCGGCGTCCTGTCCCCAATCGCGGCGGGTCCGCTGGGCGACATGGCCGTCGCAGTAGAGCACATTTTGAAGGGCCGGCGAGTAATAGAGCGTATCGCCGGCGCCGCCGCGATCGTGCCACGGACGACATTCGGGGGACAGAACGGCCTGGGACGGCCGCTTCACAACAGAAGAGCGAAACCCTCCTATACGCCCTTGGTTGGCGGGCCAGCCAATCCCGAGATAGCCGTAGCTCGACATGCTCCAGTTCTGGCTGTAGAATGGCGGCGTCGGAGTATGCCAAGAACCTGGGTCGCTGAGGAAGACCTCACCGACATCGCTCGGGCACTGCCAGATGCGAATGTCCGTGACGTACGCGACCATTGTCTCAGGAAGGGCAGGATGGAGCCCTCGGACGACATAGTCGTCGCAGTAGGCATTCGGATAACGTTCGTCGTAGTCCGATAGGTACTGAGAGACAGCGGCTCCGATCTGCTTCAAGTTGCTGATGCACTGGCCCCGCTTCGCCCGCTCCCTGGCCCTGGTGAACACCGGAAACAGAAGCGCCGCCAGCACGGCGATGATGGCGATGACCACGAGCAACTCAATGAGCGTGAAGGCTTTGCGCATGGGCATTCGGTGGAGCGGAAAGTGCTGCACTGCTCTTGTCACTTCACTGCGGCGGCTTGATCGTCATACAGGGTCTTCCACGACTTGGACCGCACGCCGCCGTCACCGCACAAGACGTTCCGGGTCGCCGGGCTCGTGTCGCTACGTTCTGTAGATCGGTAGCTTCCGTGCCAGGGCCGGGTCTCAAATAGGACCGCAGCGAGGGTTGGAGATCGTATTGGTTTTGCGCGATCTCCGGCTAGAGCACCGCGAGCAGCAGTCCAGCCAATGCCTGGATAATCGTAGCTGCTGGGGCAGAATGAGTAAAACGGCGGCGTGCGCGCCCCGTAACCGCCTGAGTCATACGGAAAGATCTCGCCGATGTCGCTTGGGCAACGCCAAAGGCTGCCATCGGTGACGTAGCCCTTCATGACTTCAGGCATGAACGGCGTTCCTCCCCAGTAGATGGCGTCATTTCGTTGCGCCCATGGCCACTTGCCGTCGTAGTCCTCTCGGTAGAGACTGATCGCCGTACCCAACTGGTGAAGGTTGTTGATGCACTGCGTGCGTTTGGCGCGTTCCCTGGCTCTAGCCAGCACGGGAAACAACAGTCCGGCCAGTATGGCGATGATGGCGATGACAACCAGCAGTTCTATGAGCGTGAAGGCCTTGCGCATGGGCGTTCGGTGGGGCGGAAAGTGCTGCACTGCTTTTGTCACTTCACTGCGGCGGCTTGATCGGCTTGCAGTGTCCTCCACGTCTTCGCCCGCACGCCGCCGTCGCCGCTCAGGACATTGCGGGTCGCCGGGCTCGTGTCGCGTCGCTGTGTTGCGAGGTATGGCCCGTGCCATGGTCGTGATTCAAGCAGGACCGAAGCCAGGAAAGGAGATCGCAGAGGCTTGACGTGATCCCCAACGAGGGCGCCGTCACCAGGGGATACTCCGATTCCCACATAGTCATAGCTACTCGGGAAGATGGTATAGAAGGGCGCGGTTTG
>DASXUL010000065.1:0-31202 GCA_036504855.1 Armatimonadota bacterium
CTCGCGGGTCTCGTGAGGGACGTCTTCCCCATGTGCGATAGGGGGCGGACACGGTAAGCCGTGTCCCAGCGCGTCACTGGGTCCATCCACCGAACGGTGGACGGCCGGGCCTACCGGTAGGGACACGGCTCGCCGTGTCCGCCCCCTATCTACTGGGAATCAGAGGCTTCCCATGGGGTCGGCTAACTCCCAGTTTTACCCTAATGGAGCACTGTGTGCCGCGTTCGGTAGGATCTGTTACTGCGAGGCGCGAGGGCCAGTCTGAGGCTCCGAGGGCAGGGCAAGCCCAGCCCCTACCGGTAGGCCCGGCCGTCCACCGTTCGGTAGACGGACCCAGTGACGCGCAGGGACACGGCTTGCCGTGTCCGCCCCCTATCGCCCATGGGGAAGACGTCCCTCACGAGACTCGCGAGGCGCTCATTGACCGTTTCGCCTGAGCGGAGCGCTCAGTACTGGCGGTCTTTGATCACCTTCGCCGCGGTAGTTTCGTCGTACAGCGTTTCCTTCACCACGATCCGCTTCGGCAGCGGCTTCTTGGCCACGATAGCCTCAACAGCATCGAAGAGCTGCGGCCCGATGAGCGGGTTGCACTCAACGGAGCAGTTGAGCTTTCCGGCCACCATGGCATCGAACGCGCCCTTCACGCCATCAATGGAAACGATGGTGATATCCTTGCCGGGCTTGATGCCGGCGGCCTCGATGGACTGAATGGCCCCCAGGGCCATGTCATCGTTATGCGAGAAGAGGGCGTTGATCTCTTTGGCGTGCGGCCCCTTCAGGAACGCTTCCATCACTTCCTTGCCCTTGGTGCGCGTAAAGTCGCCGCTCTGCGAGATGACGATCTTCATGCCGGGGTACTTGGCGATAGCCTGGGCGAAGCCCTTCTTGCGGTCGTTGGCGGGGGCGCTTCCCACAGTGCCCTGAAGCTCCGCGATATTGCACTTACCGTTCGTCTTCTTCGCCAGCCAATCGCCGGCTTCCTGACCTTCCTTGATGAAGTCGGAGCCAATGAAGGTTACGTAAAGAGACGGGTCCACATCGGGGCGGCGGTCCGAGACGATAACCGGGATGCCGGCCGCCTTGGCCTCCTTCATCACGGGCTCCCAGCCGCTCTCAACAACCGGCGAGAACATGATGACGTCCACCTTCTGGGCGATGAACGTGCGGAGCGCCTTGATCTGGTTCTCCTGCTTTTGCTGGGCGTCCGAAAAGCGGAGGTCGATTCCGCGCTTCTTTGCCTCATCCTGGATGGACCTCGTGTTGGCCATGCGCCATCCGCTTTCGGCGCCGATCTGCGAGTAACCTACGCGGATCTTCTTGCCGGACGGATTTGGGGCGGAGGCGTTGCGCTTGGGTGAACAGGCGGACAGGAGGAGCGGGGCGATGAGGCCGCAACAGAGGGCCATGCTTCGGAACGAGTGTGCCATCGGGTTCCCTTTCCGAGGCGGCTATGGCGCCGAGCGACGGCGCGTCCGGCGCGCCTCGCGTGAATGGTCCGTATCCGGGGCAGGCGCCAGCCGGAAGCGGATTGCTGCGCCGTCTAACTAGTTAGAATACCGAGGAGGCCCCAGCATTTGTCAAACGGCGCGGGGAGCAGGGCGTCCGCGCGCCAGAGCCGTCAGCACGCCCAGAGCCGCCGCGCAGAACGCCGCCATGAAGGCTGCCTGCACCGAGTGGAAGAGCGCCGACGGACCGCCCGATCGCCAGTGCGCCTGCGTGCTGGTGAACACAGCTCCGGCCATCCCGACGCCCAGCACCATTCCCACGTTCCGCGCTGTGGCCAGCACCCCGCTGGCGATCCCCTGCCGATCCCTCGGCGCCGAGCCCATTAGCGCGCTGTTGTTGGGAGACACGAAGATGCCGGTGCCCAGGCCGGTCGCGGCGAGAGCCGCCACCACGGCGTGGGGAGTTGAGAGGGCGTCGAGGCGGGAAAGCATCCAGATTCCCGCGGCCATGATCGCCATGCCGAGGGTGGATGGAATGCGCGTGCCGATGTAGTCTGAGGCCAGGCCGCTGAGCGGGGCCGTAATGGCCATGACCACCGGCTGGGCCGTGAGGAGCGCGCCCGCATAGGCCGGGCTGTATCCCCGCCCCTGTATCAGGTAGAACGGGAGCACGAATAGCACGCTGTAGAGCGTTACGTAGTTGAGCAGGGCCGTGGCCGCGGCGGCTGAAAACAGGCGCGTTCGGAACAGCGATAGGTCCAGCATCGGCTCGGCCAGCCGGCCTTCCAGCCGCAGAAACGCGCCCAGGGTGATCGCCGAGAAGCCAAACAGGCCCAGAACGGGCGCCGAAGTCCATCCCCACTTGCTTCCCTGGTTCAGCGCAAGCATCAGCGCCACGAGGCCGGCCATGAAGAGCGCGGCCCCGGCGGCGTCGAACCGTTTCGGTCTGCCCACAAGGCGGTCCGCCGGCACGTATCGGATCGCCAGCGCAAGAGCCGTGAGCCCCACCGGCACGTTCACCAGGAACACGGAGCGCCAACCGAGGTGCGTGGTCAGCCAGCCGCCGAGCAACGGGCCCACCGTGAGGCCGAGGTAAGTCATCAGCGCCTGTAAGCCCAACACCTGTCCGCGCCGGCGCGCGGGGAAGTTAGCCGTGAGGATCGCCGGGGCGCTGGCGAAGAGCATGGAGGCGCCCACGGCCTGCAGGCCGCGTGAAGCGATGAGGGCGAGCGCGGAGGGCGCCATGCCGCAGAGCGCGGAGCTGGCAACGAAGATGCTGAACCCGATGCAGTACACCTTCTTCTGCCCATGCAGGTCCCCCCACCGCCCCACGCTGAGCAGCAGACTGCTTACGACGAGGAGATACACGGTGACCACCCACTCGATGGTGGCGATATCCGCGTGTAGCCGGTGGGTGAGCACAGGCAGGATGGTGTTCACGATGCTGGAGTCGAGCGCGGACATGAAGGCGCCGACTCCTATGGGGGCCAATACGATCCAGTTGACGGCATCCGCAACGGGACGGGCATCTTGGGTCAGCGCGCGGTCGGTTTTCATTTACGGGGCCTGGCCCGTTCATATTGCACCGGCCAGGGCGTTGCGGCGCCAAGCGCGTCGGCGGCGTGCAGCGGCCAGTAGGGATCGCGCAGGAACGGCCGCGCCAGGAGGACGGCGTCGGCGTCGCCCCGGGCCACGATGCCCTCCGCTTGCTCGGGCGTCAGGATCAGGCCAACCGCGCCGGTGGCGATGCGAGCCTCCCGGCGCAGAGCCGCGGCAAAACCCACCTGATACCCCGCCTCGGCCGGGATCTTGGCGTAGGGTACGAGCCCGCCGGATGAGCAGTCCACCAGGTCCACGCCGCGGTCCCTCGCCCGGCGCGCGAGCGTGAGCGATTGGGCCAGGTCCCAGCCGCCGTCCGCCCAATCAGTGGCGGAAATGCGCACAAAGAGCGGCAGGCGTTCGGGCAGCGCCGCCCGCACCGCATCAACGACGAGGAGCGGCAACCGCATGCGGTTTTCCAGCGATCCGCCGAACTCGTCGGACCGCCGGTTAGAGAGCGGAGAGAGGAACTGGTGCAGGAGATAGCCGTGGGCCATGTGGATCTCCACCACCTCGAAGCCGGCGGCCAGCGCTCGTGTTGTGGCGGCTCGGAACTCCTCAACCAGCCGCGCGATGTCGGCGGATGTCATCGCCCGCGGCGCGGCATAGTCCGGCGCGAAGGGCGTCGCGCTGGGGGCTTCCGGCTCCCACCCTCCGGCCTCCGGCGGCACGGAGCCGCTTCCCTTCCAGGGGGCGAGGCAGGAGGCCTTTCGCCCAGCGTGCGCAAGCTGGATGCCTGGCGAAGCCCCATTCTCCCTCAGGAAGCGGGCGATGGGCGCCCAGCCTGCCGCCTGCTCATCGTTCCAGATCCCTGTGTCGTCGGGCGTGATCCGCCCAATCGGACTCACGGCTGTGGCTTCGGCGATGACCAGACCGGCCCCGCCAACGGCCCGGCTGCCCAGATGAACCATGTGCCACTCATTTGGCATGCCGTCGCGCGCCGAGTACTGGCACATCGGCGATACGAAGATGCGGTTGCGGAACTCCACGTCCCGCAACCTCAATGTGGACAACAGGGTTGGCATCGTCAACCTTACTCCTCTGCCTTGCGCAAGCCGATCTCGCGGCGTCCGCAACGAACTCGCAGGCGCTCGTTTTGCCTGCTTCTCCAGCTCAAGGGTAGCACGACGTCCCTCCCGCTGAGCAGCCGGGAGGCGCACAGATGGGCGCAGTGGGCGCTATCGCCGCCCAACTCGGTCGCCCGAAAGGAGCTGGATGCCCCGGCGCAGACGGAGAGCGGACAACGGAACCGCCCAACGTGTTATAATGAGAGAACCAAAGACTATTTCCACCTGGGGTCGCGCCCTGTGCGGGTGCGGCCATTATTGTGTGCGGACTGTGGCAGAGGATATTATGAACGCTCGGTATTTGAGGAACATCGCGATCATCGCGCACGTTGACCACGGCAAAACCACCCTGGTGGACGCTATGTTGCGCCAGACGAAATCCGTTGTGGAACGCGGGGAGACCCACGACCTCCTCATGGACAGCAACGACCTGGAGCGAGAGAAGGGCATCACGATCTTCTCCAAGAACGCCAGCATCCGTTACGCTCCCGCCGCCGGACCGGACGAAGTCGTGCATACCGGCATCCCGCACCATATGTACACGATCAACATCGTGGATACGCCCGGGCACGCGGATTTCGGTGGTGAGGTGGAGCGCGTGCTCACCATGGTGGACGGCGCCATCCTGCTGGTCGACGCGGCTGAGGGCCCGATGCCGCAGACGCGATTCGTGCTGAAGAAGGCGCTCGAACTGGGGCACCGGATCATCGTGGTCATCAACAAGATCGACCGCAAGGACGCCCGCGCTGACTGGGTTCTCGACCGCACGTTCGACCTATTCCTGGAACTGGGCGCAACCGATCAGCAGGCGGATTTCCCCGTCCTCTACGCCGCCGGCAGTCAAGGGAAGGCCGGCCTCGCCGACAGCATTGACGAGATGGTGTCCATCGAGCCGTTGCTGGAGATGATCGTCGAGCACATTCCGAGCCCGAAGGCCAACCTCGACGCCCCTTTCCAGATGCTGATCGTAAGCGTACAGGACGACGAATACAAAGGGAAGCTCAGCATCGGCAAGATCCTGCGGGGCACGGTGAGGCGCGGGCAAGCCATCACCCACATCGACCGTGAGGGCGTTCAGGCTCGCGCCAAGGTGAACGAGGTCCTGCGTTACGTTGGTATGGTCCGCGTAAGCGTTGACGATGCCGGCGCCGGCGATATCGTGGCCATATCGGGGATCTCGGCGGCCCGCATTGGCGAGACGCTGGCTTGCGGGGACCGACCGATCGCCCTTCCGCCGCTGCACATCGACCTGCCCACGGTTGAGATGACGTTCGGCGTGAATACCTCGCCCTTCGCGGGGCGCGAAGGCACCTATGTCACCAGCCGCAAGATCCGCGAGCGCCTGTTCAAGGAGCTTGAATCGGATGTGGCCCTGCGGGTCACTGAAACGGACAGCGCCGACACGTTCCTCGTTGCAGGCCGTGGCGAACTCCACCTCGCCATCCTCGTTGAGAAGATGCGCCGTGAGGGCTATGAGTTCGTGGTCGGCAAGCCGCAGGTTATCTTCCGAGAGGTGGATGGCGAACGCGAGGAGCCGATGGAAGAGGTTCACGTGGAGGCGCCCGAGGAATACGCCGGCGTGGTCATCGAGAAGATGGGCTCCCGCCGCGGCGAGATGCGGAACATGCGCGTTGAGGACGGAAACGCCTACCTGGAGTTCCTGATCCCCACGCGCGGCTTCCTTGGCTACCGCACGGAGTTCCTCACGGATACCCGCGGAAACGGGATATTGAACACGCTACATGCGGGATATGCGCCGTTTGCGGGCGGCATCGAGAGCCATGAGAAGGGCTTCCTGATCGCCTACGAAGACGGCACCACATCCGCCTATGGCCTGCAGGGCGCGGAAGAACGCGGCATTTTGTTCCTGCCCGCGGGCGTCCATGTCTACGCCGGCATGATCGTTGGCCAGCATCAGCGCCCCGGCGATCTCGAAGTGAACGTGGTGCGGACGAAGCAGAAGACGAATATCCGCAGCAGCACCTCCGATATCGCGGTTCGCCTTACGCCGCCGCGCACCCTGTCACTGGAGAACGCCATCGAGCTTCTGGGCGATGATGACCTTTTGGAAGTCACGCCGGAGTCGTTCCGAATGCGTAAGGTGGAGTTGGACCACGTGCGCCGCAAGCGCCAGGCCCGCGCCGCAACCACGGCCTGAGCTTAGCTGTGATGCCCAGCAAGATGCCCGGGGCCATTTGGCCCCGGGCATCTTCGTCATCCAGGGATGGAAATCCGGAACCCTATTATGGAATAGGCGTCCATACGGTGTGCAGGGTCATCCAGGAGCGGCGGCGTTTTGCTCAGCGGCGCGGGCTGGAACAAGGCGATGCCGCGAAACCGATCGTAGCCGAGGAAAGGTGTGGAGCGATGAGTGACCGATCCAGAAAGCCCATCATCCGCGAGAAGAAGACCTACGAGAAGCCGGTTGTCATCAGCGAGCAGATGTTTGACACCAGCGCGCTGGCGTGCGGGATGTGCACGTCGGGCCCCTTCCCGCAGTTCGCGTGCGGCGCATTGCCGGCCTATGACTGAACCAGCGCCTGGCCGGCCGTTAGGCCGCCCGCCGTTTTCCCATCTGCGCCGCCGCTTCGAGGCGCCGTAACAGCAAGGAAGGGTCGACGCATGCGCGCCGGCCCTTCCCTGCTGTTATCAACGAGACCAGTCCCTAGAAGATGGACTGCTCGGTTTCCTTGTCGAAGGCGTGGGTGCGTTCCATATCCACGATGAAGTCCGTGGTGGTCTGCTCCTTCAACGGGGTCTCTGATTCAACGTCGGCCACCATCGGGTGCGATCCGGCGATGAGATACACGTAGGCGCGGTCGCCCATGATCTCCCGCACGTCAACCATGGCCTTGAACTCGTTGCCGCCGCCGTTCACCATGTCCGGCCGGGTAGCCTTGGCGAAGATGTCGCTCGGGCGCACGCCCCACACGACTTCCTTGCCGACGTAACCCTTCAAGCGCTCCGCCAGGTCACCCTGCGGCTTCACCTGGAACGCGCCGGCGTTGAAGACGGGGGCATTGCCGTCGCCCTCGATCTTGCCGTGGACGAAGTTCATTGCCGGGCTGCCGATGAAGCCAGCCACGAACATGTTCACGGGCTTGTTGTAGAGGTTGAGCGGGGTATCGACCTGCTGGATGAGCCCGTCCTTCATCACCGTAATGCGATCGCCCATCGTCATGGCTTCCACCTGATCGTGGGTCACGTAGATGGTGGTCACACCCAGACGGCGGTGCAGCTTGATGATCTCATTGCGGGTCTGAACGCGAAGTTTGGCGTCCAGGTTGGAGAGCGGCTCGTCCATCAGGAAGACCTGGGGCTTGCGGACGATGGCGCGTCCCAGCGCCACGCGTTGTCGCTGGCCGCCGGACAGGGCCTTGGGCTTGCGGTCCAGCAGTTGCTGGAGGCCCAGCATGCCGGCCACCTCGTCCACGCGGGACTTGATCTCGCCCTTGGGCACCTTGCGGAGCTTCAGGCCGAAGGCCATGTTGTCATACACGCTCATATGGGGATACAGCGCGTAGTTCTGGAAGACCATCGCGATGTCGCGGTCCTTTGGGGACACGTCATTCACCAGGCGGTCGCCGATGAGGATCTCGCCGTCCGTGGGCTCTTCGAGGCCGGCGATCATACGCAGAGCGGTGGTCTTCCCGCAGCCGGATGGGCCGACGAAAACCATGAACTCGCCGTCTCGGACCTCAAGGTCCATGCTGTTGACGGCGACGATGTTCTTGAAGGACTTAGTGAGAGCCTTCAGTGTGACTTGTGCCATTCGAGGGCATCCTCCTGGGGCAGCATGCAGCCATCGGAATCCTGACGCTAGCCGCCGAGACCTCGGAATAGGCCGGAGGGCGGGCGCGAGCGCGAAGCAGATGGCCGGCAGCGTTCTGGATGCCGGGCCGGTGGGTACGTCCACACGTCCCGCGGAGGCGCGGGAAGCCCGGCGTGGCCTCCTGCTTGCAGTTTAAGAGGCCATTTCTATTGTGGCGCGCGCTGGGCCGCGAAGCCAAGCGGTCATGGCCAGACAGATTCAAGGCCCCGGCCGCGCCGAAGCGCACGGACGGCATCAACAACGCTGATGCGTCCGTCTCCGAGTCCCCGCGGGTCGGCCGAAGGGCTCGGCGCGGTGTCCCAGTCCATCCATCCCGCGGCGTTCGCCAGCCCGCCGCTTCTCGCCAGGAGCGCGGAGATATCGGAAGCCGTTGGGGGATCCTGCCGGCTTCCGATCAACGGGCTCAATCCGCTCTCCCACCACCAGAACTGGCTGCCGTATGTGTACTCCATCCGGCTGTCGCAATGCTGCCACGAGTTGGTGTAGGCCTCGAGCCCGCTGAATCCGCAGGTCTCGGCCGTTTGGTAGACCTGCGGAGTGGCGTGCCCCGCCACCTCAATGTCGGCGGCAACGCCATACGTGTGCATGGAATTGCCGGCGCCGCCGATGGAGGCATTGTAAGCCACGCTGCGGAACCCCGAGTTCACCGATACAGAGGAGCCGCCCAGCTTGAAGCGAAGGGCTTCCAGCTTGTACATCAGGCGCCGGATATTCTCTTTCACCTGAGCTTCCGGCACGGCGCCGCCGGCGAAACCCTGGCCGTCGTGGCTGGTGAACTCACTCCAGTCGAAGTGCCTCGTGGAGGCGTCAGTATCCTCCAGGGCATTCAGGGAAGTCTCCATGGCGGCCGAGACGACGCCGGTGACGGGCAGGCGATACGCGAACTGGTATCTCCGGACGGCCGCCGCGGTGGCGGGCCCGTAGTCACCGTCCACCGTGATGAAGGTCTGCCGAGGAGCATCGGATGCCCACCCGGCCACGCGGATCTGAAGCTCCTGGACGTCGGCGCCGGCGTCTCCTTGCTTCAGCGCGCGCGTCCAGTTCCACGCGGCGCTCCGGCCGGCCAGGGAGGCCAGCAGGAGCGCAACAATCAGGCGGGTCGGCGAGGTCACGGCGATAGCCTCGAGTCTACCAGCGTCGCATCAGCATACCGGTGAGGAGCTTGGGGAAGAAGAACGTGGACTTCTGCGGCATCGTTTCGCCGAGGCGCGCAATGGTCTCCACTGCGGCTTTGGGTGTGGATTTCAGGAGGAACGCAACCTGCGCGGCGCCAGACTGCACCGCGCTGGCCGCTTCGGAGGCGTCGCGCGTGTAGGCAATGTGCGGGCTCTCGCCGGCGCCGATGCCCAAAACCTTGTCCATGATCACGCCGTGGAGGATGGAAACGTCCAGGCGCTTCCACTCGGCGCTGTGCTCGCCCGCGATGAGATCTCCAATCGCTTCCGGCTGCCAGGGCGTGAGCAGATGGGCTCCGTTCTCGCGGGTGAGCATTCCAATGGCCACGCCGTCAACGGCTTCCATGGCGGCCAGCGTCGCGCCCAGACCCTCTTGCTCTTCCACCACGAAAGACGTATCCAGATGGTCTACCAGGGCCGTAAAGTCGAAGCCCGGGAGGCCCGAAACGATCCGGTGCGTAGGAAGCACCAGCAGGTCATCGTCTTCCATGGCGGCCAGGGTCATCATGGCGTAGTCCCATGGACCCGTACCGTACTCGGTCTCAAGCGCCCGCTTCACGCCGAGGGAAGCGGTGTAGCGGTGGTGCCCATCGGCGATAACCAGGGTCGTGTTCTCCAGGGCAGCCTGAAAAGCGGCGATGGCGCCGGCCTCCGCCACGCGCCAAACGCGGTTGCGCTCTCCGTTCGCGAGTTCGACGTCCTGAATGGGTTCGCCCTCGGAGTGACGGCGCAGTAACGATCGGAAATCGTGCGAATCCCCCATCGTTAGCGCGAACAACGGCTCGAAATTCGCCCGGGTCGTCTCAATGAGGCGCTGGCGATCGTCTTTTGGCCCTTCAAGGATCTGCTCGTGAGGCAGGATAGCGCCATCGGCCCATTCGTGCAGGCGGCACGCGCACACGAGATGCGTGCGGGTGTACCGCCTACCATTCCAGTCAAACTCCTGCGCCAGCACGTACAGCGACTCCGAGTCGTCCTGCAAGAGGATCTCTTCCTGCTGCCACGTTTCGAACAGATCTCGCGCCCGCGTGTAGCGGTTGTGTTCCGGGTTATCGCCAGGGAGCTCTTCAGACAGGGTCAGCCGAACGCCGCTATAGGGTTCCGCCGCCAGACGCCGGCGCTCTTCGTCCTTAATCACGTCGTAGGGCGGCACAACGACGCTGGCCAGGGCATTGATCTCGGGGTTGTACCGCAGCGCGGCAAAGGGCTGGATTTCGGGCATGGATCTGGTTTGGGTATCTTCCTCGGGCTCTGCGCGAGCCCGGCGGGCGGTGGCTGAACAGGGAAAGGCCCGCCGGCCTGGGCCGACGGGCCATCGTTGAATCTACTTCGCTGCGCCGGTGATCAACTCGAAGGCTTCACGATACTTGGCGGCAGTCTTCTCCACAACTTCGGCGGGCAGCTGCGGAGCGGGTGGGGTTTTGTCCCAGTCCAGCGTCTCCAGGTAATCGCGCACGAACTGCTTGTCGAAACTGGGCTGGCCGTGGCCGGGCTCGTAGGCGTCCGCGGGCCAGAATCGGGAAGAGTCCGGCGTCAGGATCTCGTCGATGAGGATCACCTGGCCGTTCCGGATGCCAAACTCGAACTTCGTGTCCGCGATGATGATGCCCCGACGGAGGGCATACGCGGCGGCCGCATTGTAGAGCGCAATGCTCCGCCCACGCGCCTCATCGGCTATCTTCGCGCCAACGATCTCAGCGGCGCGGTCGTAGCTGATATTGATGTCGTGGCCAGACGATTCCTTGGTGGCGGGCGTGAAGATGGGTTCCGGCAGGCGGTCACTCTCTTTCAGTCCAGCGGGCAACGTGTACCCGTGAACGACCACAGCATTACCCGGCCCCGCCTCCCGGCAGGCCGCCAGGTATTCCTTCCAGAGTGAGCCGCTGATGTAACCGCGCACAACGCACTCAATGGGAAGGGGGTCTGTCTTGACGCCAAGAACCGAGCGGTCAGCCCATTCGGGATGTCCAGCCTTGTTCAGGGCATCCATCAGCGCCTCTCGGGACATGACGTGGTTCGGCTTCGCTTCCGGCAAGGTATCGAACCAGAAGTTCGACGTCTGCGCGAGCACGCGCCCCTTCTCCGGGATGCCGTTCGGCATCACGCAGTCGAAGGCGGAGATACGGTCCGTGGCGACAATCAACAGCGAGTCGCCGAGGTCGTACACGTCGCGCACCTTTCCTCGTCGGAAAGCAGGATACGACAGATCGGTTGTCAGCAGTACTTCACTTGGCATACCAAACAGGTTAGTGGCTATCCCGCCACATGGGCAAGGGGGAAAGTGTCGTCAGTTGTCAGTCGTCAGTCGTCGGCCCAGATCCGGACTGACAACTGACGACTGATAACTTATCACTACCTACCGGCTGATGTTGTAGAAGGCGTCGATGCCCGGGTAGATGGCGGAATCTTCCAACTGCTCTTCGATGCGGAGCAACTGGTTGTACTTGGCCACGCGGTCGGTGCGGCTGGGGGCGCCGGTTTTGATCTGGCCGGCGTTGGTCGCCACGGCGATGTCGGCGATGGTGCTGTCTTCGGTTTCGCCGCTGCGGTGGCTCACTACCGCGGTGTAGCTGGCGCGCTTGGCCATCTCAATGGCGCGGAAGGTCTCGGTGAGCGTTCCGATCTGGTTTACCTTGATCAGGATGCTGTTCGTCACGCCGAGGTCGATGCCCTTCTGAAGGCGCTCGGTGTTCGTCACGAACAGGTCATCGCCCACGAGCTGGACCTTATCGCCGAGGCGGTCTGTGATGAGCTTCCAGCCCTCCCAGTCGTCCTCGGCCATTCCGTCTTCGAGGGAGATGATGGGGTACTTGGTGCACATATCGGCCCAGAACTCCACCATTTCCTCCGGAGTCTTCATCATATCGGACTTCCAGAAGTAGTAGTTTCCCGGCTTGCCCTTCTTAGCGGCCTCTTCCCACAGCTCGGTGGAAGCCGGGTCGCAGGCGATCATCACGTCGTCGCCCGGCGTGTATCCCGCGGCCTCAATGGCTTCGATGATAGACTGCAGCGCTTCCTCGTTGCTCTTCAGGTTTGGGGCGTAGCCGCCCTCATCGCCGACGGAGGTGCTGTAACCCTTGGTCTTGAGGACCTTCTTCAGCGCGTGGAAGACCTCGGCGCCCATGCGCAAGCCTTCGGCGAAGCTCTCGGCGCCCACGGGCATCGCCATGAACTCCTGCAGGTCCACGCTGTTGTCCGCGTGCTTGCCGCCGTTCAGGATGTTCATCATCGGGACCGGCAGCGTGTTGGCGGAGAATCCGCCGAGGTAGCGGTAGAGGGGCAGGCCCAGGCTGGCCGCGGCGGCCTTGGCAGTCGCCATGGAGACGCCGAGGATGGCGTTGGCGCCCATGCGGGCCTTGTTCGGGGTGCCGTCCAGGTCGATCATCGCTTCATCGATGGCCGTCTGGTCCAGCGCTTCCATGTCGATCACTTCGTCGGCGATCTCTTCGTTGACGAAGCTGACGGCTTTCAGAACGCCTTTGCCTAGGTAGCGGTCCTTATCGCCGTCGCGCAGTTCCACGGCTTCGTGGGCGCCGGTGCTGGCGCCGCTGGGGACGGCGGCGCGGCCGATGGAACCGTCTTCCAGGATAACATCCACTTCAACGGTGGGGTTGCCGCGCGAATCCAAAATCTCGCGCGCTACAACGTCGGTAATAGCAGGCATACGGTTGCTCCTTCGCAATACTAAAAAAACGGGGGCTCTTTCAGCCTGTGCATTGTGGACATATCGCGCCGAACATGGGCAAGCGGCGGCGCCTTTGGGCGGAGATCGAGGGCCGTACACGGCGGCATCTCGTTGCCCGCTTGGTGAAATCCAAGCGGCGTGGGGTAAGATAGCCTCGGGAAAAGGAGTGAAGCATGGACATCGCGTTTATCGGGTTGGGGCGGATGGGCGCCAACATGGGCACGCGCGCGCTACGCGCTGGGCATACGGTTTTCGGGTACGATCCGGCGGATGAGGCGCGTCAACGCCTGGACGCCGACGGGGGCAAGAGCGCAACGGACCTCCACGGGCTGGTGGCCCTCATGCCATCTACGCCGAGGGCGTTCTGGATCATGGTTCCCAGCGGACCGCCCGTTGACGGCGCCATCCACACCCTGCTTCCGTTGCTCTCAGAAGGCGACATCCTCATTGACGGGGGCAACTCGAACTTCCGAGACTCCCAGCGGCGCTATGAGACGCTGAAGGAGCATGGCATCCACTTCCTGGACTGCGGCACATCCGGCGGGATATGGGGTCTTAGCGAGGGTTACTGCATGATGCTGGGGGGGGACGAGGAAGCGTTTCGCGTTGTGGAGCCCCTGCTGAAGAGCCTCGCGCCGAATGCGGACGGGTATCGACTGGTTGGACCATCGGGAGCCGGGCACTTCTCCAAGATGATCCATAATGGCATCGAGTACGGCCTCATGCAGGCCTACGCCGAAGGGTTTGAGATCCTCGAGAAGTCTGAGTTCGCCTTCGATATGCACGGCCTGGCGAAACTCTGGAACCAGGGCAGCGTGGTGCGAAGCTGGTTACTGGAACTGGCCGAGCGAGCCTTCGAGCACGATGACAGCCTCGAGAAGATCGTCGGCTACGTGGAGGATACCGGTGAAGGGCGCTGGACCGTGCAGGCCGCGCTAGACGAGAACGTCCCGGCGCCGGCGATTACCATGGCGCTGCAGATGCGTTTCCGCAGTCGCCAACAGGATTCCTTCTCGGCGAAGGTTGTGGCCGCCCTGCGTCATCAGTTCGGCGGGCACGCCGTGAAGCTCTCCGAGGAGCCGGGGACAACCCATACCGAGCCGACTCCGGCGGAATCCGGGCACGGCCGCCATGACGCGAACGTTGACGTCGATACAGTGGCCTTCAGCCCCGAGCAGACCATGATGGGGCAGCCGTCCGATGCGCCGGCGGCGGCGCAGCCCGCGTCCGCGAAACGAGGTGAGAGGTGAGCGTCTCCGTCCCGCCGCTGGATCTCAGCCAGAACCCGCTCCGCGCGGCGTCCAGCCTGCGACGACGGGCGGATTCCTGCGTCTTCGTGGCCTTTGGGGCCACGGGTGATCTGATGGGCCGCAAGCTGATGCCGGCGCTGTACACCCTGGCCGCCGAGGGAATGCTGCCCGCTGGCTTCGCCCTCGTGGGCGTTTCGCGCAGCGACTGGACAGATGATCAGTTTCGAAAGGCGATGCGGGAGGCTGCGGACAAGTACGCCCGGCGCCGCCCGGTGGACGATTCGGTTTGGGAGAACCTTGCCGCCGGCATGCGATATGTATCCGCTGACTTCACGGATCCGAAGAGCGAGATCAGCCTCAAACCGCTGCTTCAGGAGGCGGATGCTAAACGCCACACTGAGGGCAACCGTCTGTTCTACCTGGCGGTGCCGCCGAAGACATTCGGAAGCATCATCCAAAACCTCCACAATGATGGGCTCATCGACCCGGTGACCGATGACGGGCCGTGGCAGCGTGTGGTTATCGAGAAGCCGTTCGGGCACGATTTCGACTCGGCGATTCAGCTCGGCGCCGAGATGGGCCGCGTTCTCGACGAGCGGCAGATCTACCGCATTGATCACTATCTGGGCAAGGAGACGGTGCAGAACATCCTGGTGTTCCGGTTCGCCAACCGCCTCTTCGAGCCGCTCTGGAACCAGCGCTATGTGGAGAGTGTGCAGATCACCATTGCCGAGACGCTGGGCATGGAGGGCCGCGGCGCCTTCTACGATGAGACCGGCATCTTGCGCGACATCATCACCAACCACGGACTGGAGCTGATGGCAATGACGGCCATGGAGCCGCCCATCTCACTGGATGCCGATGCCATCCGCGATGAGAAAGTGAAGCTGCTGCGCAGCGTACGCTGCTTCGAGAACGACGACGTTGACCGCGACGCCGTGCGTGGGCAGTATACGGCCGGTTACATTGAAGGTCAGCCAGTGCGAGGTTACCGCGAGGAAGACGGGGTGAAGCCGGATTCCAATGCCGACGTCTATGCGGCATTGCGGCTCTCCGTCGACAACTGGCGGTGGGCCGGCGTGCCGTTCTTCATCCGCGCCGGCAAACGGATGCCGAAACGGGTGACCGAGGTTGCTATCCGCTTCAAGCCGGTGCCGCGAAACCTCTTCACTTCCGCCCCCTCCCCGCCTGTGGAAAACGTGCTGAGCCTTCGGATTCAGCCGAACGAAGGGGTCACCATGGTGATGAACGCCAAGGTGCCTGGGGCCGCGATGCAGATGCAGCCCGTGCGGATGGATTTCGATTATAGCTCGTCGTTTGGTGGCGATCCGCCGGAAGCGTATGAACGCCTGCTGCACGACGTGATGCTGGGAGACCCCACCCTCTTCACTCGCCACGACGAGGTGGAAGCGGAATGGCGCATCGTTACTCCGATCCTCCAGCGGTGGGCCCAGGAGAAGTCCATTCCGACCTATGAGGCCGGCTCTTGGGGACCCGCCGAGGCCGGAGAGCTTACGGATTGGCGGCGGCTATGACCACCCGAACGCAGCGCGAAGTCAACGCCCGCCCGGCAGCCATCGAATCGGCCTTCACCGATCTCTGGCGCGAGCGCGCGGAGGGCGGACAAGGCGGCGCGAAGGCCCGGCTGGCAACCCTTGTCTCCGTGTGCCGATCTGACGCCGAGGCCGACATGGCGGGCCGCGAAGTTGCGGCGCTGAATTCCACGCGCCCGGTACGCAGCATCATCGTTTCCCTGCGCGGCGCCGGCGAGCCCCGTGCCGTCGTCGAGTTGCGATGCGACGAATCCAGTCGCGGCGTGTGCTATGAGGAGGTTACGCTAAAGGAGCCGGTTTCCTCTGCAGGCGGTCTCCCGTCCCTTCTCGGCCCCCTTACGGTGCCAGACCTGCCCGTCTATCTCTGGTTTCCGGGTGACCTCACCCTGGATGAGATACTGCTGGAGCACCTGTTTGCCGCTGCCGATCGCGTGGTGACAGATAGCCATTCCTTCGCCGATCCGCTGGATCGTTTCCGACGCATACATGGGTGGATCGTGGAACACCGGGGCGATACCGTGTTCACGGAAATGACCTGGACGCGCCTCGGAACCTGGCGCGAGGCGATCGGCAAGCTGTTTGACCCCTCCGATTCGCGCGCCTTCCTGGCGGACGTGAAGGGCGTGGAGATTCGCTCTTCCCACGGAAGTGGATCGCCGTCGGACCGCGCGCTGCTCATCATGGGGTGGCTGGCCACCAAGCTTGGGTGGGCGCCATTGCGTTGGGAACGCGGCGACGAATTGCGCGCGTGGTTCGCCTCTGCCGCCGGCGAGATACCGGTAACGATCGTCGAGGGGACGGCTGCCGCTCGCGGCCATCTGCTGGGCGTGCACATCGATTGCGGTGACGTATCGTTTCAGGTGGATCGGCTGCACGGCGACGCGTCCGGGGCGATCAGAACCTGCATCACGTGCAGCGGCGAAGAGGCCGAACGCCCGGCCTACAACCCGCTCCATTGGAGCGCCAGCGAGCTGCTGTGTAACGCGTTGGAGATCCGATCGCCGTTTGCCGACTGGGAAGATGCGCTGGCCGCCATTGCGGGCCTGGAGGGGTGATATGCCGCGCGTAGAGGTTTTCGCGGATCTGGATGCCGTTAGTCGGGCCGGCGCCGCGCTGTTCCGTGACGAGGCGACGACGTCTACCGGGCCCGTCCATATCGCGCTGAGCGGCGGGTCCACCCCGCGGCGGATGCTGGAGCTGTTGGCCACGCCGTCATACTCTGACGTCATCCCCTGGGATCGCGTGAACATCTGGCAGGTGGATGAGCGGCCCGTGCCGCTGGACCATCCAGACAGTAATGCCGGAATGATCCTCGCCGCGCTTACGAGCCGAGTTCCTCTTGCCGAGGGCGCTGTCCATTTCGTGCCCACGGATGGCCGGTCTCCCGCCGAAGCGGCGGCGGATTACGATGCGCTGTTGCGCCGCCATTTCGACACGCTGCCCGCGTTCCACCTGATCTTCCTTGGGCTTGGAGAAGACGGGCACACCGCCTCCCTGTTCCCCTACTCCCTGGCCCTCGCCGAGCGCGAGAGGTGGGCAACGGCGAATCCGGTGGCGAAGCTCGGTATCGAGCGCATCACGTTAACGTACCCGGTGCTGAACGCGGCGCGGCAGGTGGCGTTCATGGTCTCCGGTTCGGAGAAGGCCCCCGCACTGGAGGCCGTGCTGTACGAACCGAGAGATGCCGAACGTTGGCCGGCCCAGGGGGTGGAGCCGGCCGGGGGGTCCCCCATCTGGTTGGTTGATGCAGCGGCCCGGCCCGCAACACCCAGCGGCGCGGGAATGCCGCCCCCCCCAGGATAGGCGCCGGCATCGGCGGGTCGTTGGGCGAACCATCCCCTCGTGCTGTATCAGGGAAGCCCTGTTGAGGTTGCCTTGAGCATAGTAGTAGCGCCGGCGGCCCTCCGGCATGGCCGCTGCAGCGGCCACTTCCAACGCCGGAACGTCCGCCCTTTGGGCAGATGCCGGCAGGCAGTTAGCGCTACCGTGGCCTTCCCCGCAGCACTTGCCGCCTGAACCGCTTAGAGAGCCAGCGCCAGAGCCGGGCCGTTGGCTTTCAGCCAGCGAACGCAGGCGGCGTAGTCTGGGCACTGAGCCCTCACAAGCGCCCAGAACGCGGCGGAGTGGTTTGGCTCGCGGAGGTGGGCCAGCTCATGGATCACCACGTAATCCAGTATTTCCGGCGGAGCCATCAGTAGCCGCCAGTTGAAGGAAAGCGTACCGCTTGTGGAACATGACCCCCACCGTGTCTTCTGTTCCCCAATGCGGATGCGCTTCCATTCGTAGCCGGTAGCGAGGTTCATCTCCATGACCCGCTCCTCGAACAGCGGGCGGGCCACCCGGCGGTACCATTCCGTCAGGAGGCTCTTGACCTCCTCGTCCGAGGAGTCCGGGCGCGTATGAACCGCGAAATGGTCATCCCGGTACTGGAGAGTGAGGCGGCCGTCCATCGACGGTTCCACCCTCAGCGGAAGGTCGCGTCCGCGGTAGGATACCGTGCGCTCCCCGGCCGGGCCCGACTCAGCCCGCTGTTGTCGGAGCGCGGCGAACCGCTCCCTCGTGTGGCGTATCCAGTCCGCGTGCTCGGCCACGAACGGGGCGACGGCCCGAGCCGGCGCGCGTTGCGGCAGGACGACCTCCACGCCGCCATTCACGTCCACGCGCAGGCGCATGCGTTTGGCGCGCGCGCTGCGCCGGATCGTGTACGGCGGCAAACAGGCCTCCGGCGAAGGCGGCGGCAGGTATTCCCCGTTTGGCGCGGCGGCTACGCCCATGTGGCGATGTACTCCGGGTTGTGCCCGCGCAGCATCATGCCCTGCCCGCGCGATACGTGCACGTCTTTCGTGGGGTGATCGGTGGGATCCCGCATCTGGATGAGCCAGTTGCGGCGCGGTCGGTTGGACGCGTTCACCCCTGATCCATGGATGGTGAGGTAGTTGAAGACCAGCGCGTCGCCTGCTTGGGCCGGCAGAGGCTGAGCCGTTTCTATGGGATACCGTTCCGGCGCAAGGAAGAGCCCCGTCGGGTCCAGGTCCAACGCGCCGAGCTTGTGGCTGCCTGGAACCACGCGAAGACACCCATTGAGTTCGTCCGTGTTGTCCAGGTGGATGCTAGCCGCCAGCATCGTGTGCTTTTCGTGGGGGAAGTACGGGTAATCCTGATGCATGGGGAATGGCGCGCCCGTTTCCGGGGGCTTCGCGATCAGTTTCGTGTGGTGAAGCTGGATGTTCGGCCCGATAAGCTCATCGACGGCGGCCAACAGGCGGTCGTTCAGCAACATGCGGCTGAACACGGCATCGTGGAACTGCGCATCGTGGATGCCGGTGATGTCCAGCCGGGCACGCTCCTCATCGGAGAGGAAGCGGCCCTGCCAGAGAAACGATGGATTCTGTTTGGCCTCACGGGCGCGGGCGATGATAGCGTCGCACGCCTCCCGCATGGCTTCCACTTCGGCCGCGGTGAAAACGGCCCGGAGGAGGACGAAGCCGTTCTTCTGGTAGAATTGGGAATTGTTTGGCTGGGACACTGAACGCTCCTGGGGCGGAAGGAGGCCGCCATCCACGTTCATTATGCCCCGGACCCCTCACATCCGCGCCACCGCGCGGGCCCAATGCTCAGACGACGGTCGATCGTCGATGTGTCTCAGGTGCGGCTATTGATGGCGCAGGCCGTCCAGGGCGAGCGATGACGGGGCATGTTTGAGGACGCGCTGTCCGCTGGAGCCGCGGTCGAGGACCGCGCGGGCGGCTTCCTCGGTAGCGAAGAGATACTCGCGGGGGTTCAGGCCGGCCATCTGGAATGCGCGTCCGGCGCCATCGGCCTGGGTAGCGAAGGCCCAGCCGACGTTCCGGTTGCGGGTTGCCGCCGCCCACTGCACGAGCGCGCCGTACGCCACGGCATCCATGAACGTTACGCCGTCATCCACGATCAGCGCGGGGAGCGAGGTTGCCTCGTGCCGCATTCGGGCGCGCCGCAGAGCCGGCGCATCGGTTGACGTAACCTCCCCGATGAGGCCCACACGGAAGAGCTGCTCCTCCTCGGTGGACGTAAGAGCAAACGGAGCAAGCGGACGGTCTTTCTTGGTTCCCATGATCTATCTTCCGCGCTTTGGTCGAACGCTGGCGGCGGCGGGCGCCCCCTAGCCCACGCGGTAGGCCTCCGGGTTCGCCGGCACGAATCGCCCACCCGCTTCATGATACAGCGAAAGGAACGTCGGCCACTCACCTTGACGAGAGTGCGTGTTCAGGAGTTCCTGAACTTGCGGGTTCCGGCGGAAATAGGCAGACAACACCTCGGCGGTCTCCTCCCACCAGCGCAGCCGGCAAGCGGCGTCTGCCACGTTCCACGCGCGCTCCGTGTCCAGCGTACCATTGTAACACAAACAGATGGCCGCGGCCCGGTGGTGCTCTCGATACGAGAAACGGTAGAACCGCTTGCGGCGGGTCTCATCGGCGTCGCGCAGCCCTCGCCGTGAGAAGATGGCGCCGCGGTTGGTGTGGAGGGCCATACGGAACCGCGCCCGGATCTCGGGGGGGGCGCCATCAATCAGCCGTTTCATCACCGAGGTCTGGCGCAAGGCCGAATCCCAGTCCGCCATGGCCGTGTAGACGAGGGCCAGCGTGTTGGCGCTCTTATAGGCCACTTCGCCCCTGCGTTCGGCGGCGGAGACGGCGCGTTGGAACCACGAGACGGCGGCATCGAAATCCTGGCGGTCAAACGCCGCCCATGCCTTCTGATGCGCATCAGCCACTTCCGGAATGGCGTCGGCCGGGGTGATGACGACGGCTTTGTTGTCCTTCACATCCAGGATATCGTCGCCAACTCCGCGGTCACGTCCGGCGCGGCCGAAAAGGGGGTTCAGCGCGTTGTCGTGCGCGAACAATCTGGGCAGGTTCCCGGGGCCCTTGGGTGGCATGGTCGTCTCTGCTCTGGTTCGTGGGCGGAACAGACAGCCCCAACGGGAGGGCTGGCGCCTCGCCGTTGGGGCCGCATCGAATAGATCTGTCAGGCTTCGCAGAGGGCCGTTTGAAGTCCGGCGTCTGGCCGGGCCGCGATGGCCAGGGTGCGATGTAGTGAGCGAAGCGTGCGGTTTCGCTGGACTGGACCGTAGAGCGATCGGCAGTCTTTCCGAGTGGCGATAGCCGTGAGGAGCGCCAACTGGTGCATCTTCTGCGCCTTCGGGGCGCGAGCGGCCACCACGGCCTTCGCCCAGGCCGATCCGCGCTTGCCGTTTCGCTCCGCAACGTGAACGATGAGTTCCGTGCGCAGAGCCATCGCCTCCATGGCTTCCACCAGGCGTTCCAGAGTCGTGCGGCGCTGCGCTTCGGCCAGTTCGGCGGGGTAGCTGCCGTGCCCCAGGGCGGCAAGCAACACCTCACTCAGCAACCGATGCTCGGCGGGCGCGAACGCTCGACGGATAACGCCTTCGCTGGCGCGCATCCCCTGCGCTTCCACCATTCGGGTGAGGCGGGCTTCGGGGTCAGAGAGCCACTCAACGAGAGTCAACCGGCGAGATACCAGGCTGGCATCGGAGGGCAGAGGCGCTCTGTCCAGAATGGCGTTCAGGACGGTCAGGTAGGACTCCACCGTGCGGGTCTGTGCCCGTCGTCGAACGACTTCACACGCCCATTTGCGACCGTACGGCGCCGCCTCCACCAGATCGAGGATCTCGCTCTCGGAGGAGCAGAGCTTCGGGCCCAGGTAGTGTCCCTGTTCGAAATAGCGGGCGGTCAACGAATACAGCGTGAATGGGACCCAGGTGCCCAGGTCGGGCCATTCGCGGTCTTGCAGGAGGAACGCGTTGATGGCGCCCTTCACGGCGTGCTCATCGCGGGACGACAGCGGCTGCCCGTACGCGGCGCCAAAGGCGAACTCCGCCAGGTCGTCAACGTCGGCGCCCGACATGTTCGCCACGGTTCCCCGGACGAGATCCTCGGCAACGCCAAGGCGCTGGGCCAGCAGCGGCCGAACGCACGCGATGACCGCTGCGTACTCTGCCCAAGCCTCCGGAACGGCGCGCTTGTGCAGAGCGGCAACCAGGTCGTCCCAAACTCGATGGGCCACCTGTTCCGCGTGCGCCGCGGGCACGTCGCACGGGCCCAGCTTCCGTTCGGCGCCGTCGTGAACGGCGGCCAGCACGCGCATGCGGAGCGCCGGGTACCACAGGTCGCCGACGACGCGCAGATCAGCGGGGCTATTGCTATCGGCTTCTCTGATGTCTGCGATGAGCCCGCGCCAGTAATCTATAACTCTGGACATGGTGGATGCCTCCCTGAACGAAGGTGGTTCGTGATGAACGGGTGGGTCGAGACTAACCCTTCTTCGTTGGGGACGTTCCGTCGCCAATATCGCTGTCGGCGATCGCCTGATGGTAAGCGGGAGCGGAGGAGACGCTGGTCGGGTATGCGTGGACGCGCAGACCGGCAGTAATCGACATGATGGCGATTGCGCCGAGGATCAGGGTACGCTGCCAGGTGTTCTTCATGGGTCTTGCCTCCGGCGCGGTGAGCGCCACGTGAAACCGATCGTGCTTGGTGTTACCAACATCTTACCCCACATTGGGGCTCTTGCTACAACTGAGACGGGCGGAGCGCGCCGCCGGTGGCCGTATAGCGGTGAAAACCCCAATTGGGCGACATCCTTTAGACGGAGCCTACCCGCGTAGCGTTCCAGCGGCGGGTGAGAAGGAAGCGCTGCCTCAGAAAAGCGAGGTCGGCGGCGCCGGCGGAGGGGGCGGCATCTTCTTCAATTCGATTACCTTGCGCCTGGCCGCTCCGATGTCCTGCACCAGCAAATCGTATGCCTGGTCGTAAGCGGCGCCCTCCTGGCGCAGCACGTATGCCGGGTGCAGCACGGCCGTGATCGCCCGGCAATAGGGCGAGTCAAACCACTGCCCACGCTCGGAGGTCATCTGGAAGGGCTTGTGGATCATCAGGCTGGCGGCGGGCCCGCCGACGCACACGATCACAAGGGGTTGGATGATCTCAATCTGGCGCATCAGCCAGGGCTTGCAGGCTTCCACCTCTTGCATGCGCGGCGGCCGGTTCTTCATGCGGCCACCTTCAATCAAGGTGGCGCGGCACTTGATGATGTTGGTGATGTAGACGTGCTTTCGGGCGATGCCGTTGGCATGGAGGGCTTTGTCCAGCAGCGTGCCGGCGCGGCCGACGAAGGGTCTTCCCGTGGCGTCCTCGTTCTCGCCAGGGCCTTCGCCGATCAGCATCATCGGCGTATCGGCGCTGCCGTCGCCAAAGACGACGTTGCGCCTGGTTTCCGCCAGGTCACAGCGCGGACAGTCCGCGGCTTCGGCGGCCAGGGATTGGATGATCTCAAGATTGGACATTTCGGAGGGCCAGCGCGATCTTCTCGTAGGAGGAATCCAGGCTATCGGGCATCACGCGCACGTCTCCCACGGAGCCCATGAAATTGGTGTCGCCTACCCAGCGGGGCACGATGTGCAGATGGAGGTGGTCCGCAATGCCGGCTCCGGCCGCGGAACCGAGGTTCATCCCAACGTTGAGGCCGTGGGGTTGGCAGACGATCTCGAGGGCGGCGATGGCGCGGCGCACCAGGGCCATAACCCCTGTGATCTCGGGTTCCTGGAGCGTGGTGAAATCCGCCGTATGGCGGCTTGGAACGGCCATCATGTGGCCGTTCGTGTAGGGAAACGCGTTTAGCATCAGGAAAGCGTTGTCGTTGCGCTCCAAAATGAGGTTGGATGCGTCCGCGCTTTCGCTCTGCACTCGGCAGAAGAGGCAGCCGTCTCGCGGGGGGTCCTTACCGACATACGCCATCCGCCACGGCGCCCAAAGTCGCTCCGACACCAGATCCCTTCCTGTCTATACTGGATGATGGCCGCTCGTCTGTCCTGCGCGGCCTTCCCCAGGAATCAGCACAATGCACACACCGCACTTCTTTGCGGGCCTGGCTCAGGCCACCATGGCGTTGTTCATCATCCTCGATCCGGTGGGGCTCCTGCCGGTGGTGGCGGCGCTAACCACGGGGATGGAGCGAAACGCCCGCCAGCGAATGCTCTACACTTCGGCCTTTGTGGCATGGGGTCTGCTGCTGGTGCTGACCTTCACCGCCAAAGCGGTTTTCAAATTGTACGCCATCCAAATGGCGGATTTCAAAATCGCCGGCGGCGTGATCCTGTTCCTGGTGGCGCTCCATACGATCGACCAACGGCACTGGGACGAAGGGTTTTCGGGGCGGGATGCCGGAATCGTGCCCATCGCATGTCCCCTTCTCATCGGCCCGGGCGCTATCGCCATCAGCCTGATCACCCTCGATCAGTACGGCTTTCCCATTACGGCGCTCTCTGTTACGGTGGCCTTCCTGCTGATCTTCCTGATCTTCCGTTTCACCGAGAGCCTCTTCCGCCTGTTGGGGGAGACGGGGGCCGGCGTGGTGGCGCGCCTCGCCGGGATGTTGCTGGCGGCCATTGCCGTGCAGTTTATCCGGGTGGGCATGCTGGACATCATCCGCCACATCCGCTGAGTTAGACAGCAGACCAAAGTCATATAAGCTGGTACTATCGAAACACAATCTCCCCAGCCGGGGTTATAATGGAGAGAGCGCGAACGGCGCTCCCGGCGGGAGGTAGGCATGGAGATAGTATTCGTCGATGAGCTGGGATATTGCCCCGGAGTGGAACACGCGCTGCGCGTGGCCAATACGGAACTGGATGAACCCGAGCACGGCCCGGTCTTCGCCCTGGGCGCCCTGATCCACAACGGACAGGAGATGGGCCGCCTGTTCGGCAAGGGCCTCACCGTGATCAACTCCTTCCGCGACGTCGAGAGCGGCACCGTGGTCGTGCGCGCCCATGGCATCCCCTACCACGAATTCGACGAAGCGCGCGAGCGCGGCCTTACGGTGAAGGACGGCACCTGCTCCATCGTAACGCGCGCCCAGCGCGCCGCCCGCCGTCTGCGTCAAGATGGACGCCGCGTGCTGATCTACGGAGACCCCACGCACCCGGAGGTGATCGGCGTTGTGGGCGCCGTGGACGGCGAGGCCACCGTCCTCCCCGGTCCCGAGGCGGCCCAGGCGCTGGACCTTCAGCCTGGCGATCGCGTTGGACTGATCTGCCAGACCACCAAACAGCCCCAGCGCTTCCAGCAGGTGGCCGAGGCCATCACGGCCAAGGAAGGCGTGGATGTGCGGGTTACCGACACCATCTGCCCCTACGTGATCGGCCGCCAGGCCGGAACCCGCCGGGTGGCCGGCGAAGTGGATGTGATGATCGTTGTAGGCGGCCACCACAGCAGCAACACCCGTCACCTCGCCAGCCTATCGGAAAGCGCCGGAACGCGCGCTTACCAGGTGGAGACGCCGGACGAGCTCTGCCCCGAATGGTTCGCTGGCGTAGAGCGCGTGGGCGTGACGAGCGGCCTCTCAACGCCCATGTGGATCGTTGACCAGGTCTGCGATCGCATCCGCGAACTCGCTGCCTGAGCCGGGAACTTCTCGCCCCCCTCCTCCGTTGGGCCTGCCGGCAGACTCCCTGAACAGGCCTGAGGCGTGGAACTGGCCTTCCACGCCTCCTTGCGAAAGGACGGGCGTATGAGAATCCTTCTTGCGTGCAGCGCCGCGTGCGCGCTGGCGCTGCTTGTCGCATCGGCATCCTCGGCTGGCGTTGTGAACGACGCCCAGGGTGACTGGTACTCCACCACCCCGGAAACGCATCGCGCCGACCTGGACGTGAAGACCGCGGACGGCCTCTACGAAGATAACGTGGGCTGGCACGTCTCCGCATCAATGTGGGGCGCCATTGACCCCACCCAGCCGGGCTCCTACGTTTGGGGCTTCGGCCGAGGTTCCAGCGCCGCCGTGGCGCCGTTCGCGGGCGAGGCGAACGTCAAGTTCGACGCGGTGCTATCCTACAGCGCGCATGATGGCACGGCCAGCGTGCGCCTCCTGGACACGGGAGTCACCACCGCGCTGGATCCCTCGAAGTTCGGCTACTCCGGCGACACCATCAGCGCCTTCATCCCGGAGGAACTGCTGCCAACTGTGCAGAACGGGTTCAGCGACGACGCGTTCACCTGGAACCTCTGGCCGAGGCTGCCGGGCGGACCCGCCACCAACATCGCGGACTTCGCTCCGGACAATGCCATGGAGCCGTTTACGACCGTGCCCGC
Organism: Armatimonadota bacterium; assembly: GCA_036504855.1. Classification (GTDB taxonomy): domain Bacteria; phylum Armatimonadota; class DTGP01; order JAKQQT01; family JAKQQT01; genus DASXUL01. The sequence goes on from DASXUL010000065.1 coordinate 25,752, forward strand.
GGGTTCCGTTCCGGAACCAAGCAGCCTGACGCTGCTGCTGGGCGCGCTCCCCCTCGCCGGAATTGCCGTGAGGCGGCGCCGGTAAGGGGCGGTCGGGCCACCAGGCGCAGTGTCCCTCGCGCCCGGTGGCCCGAGTGTTCCATAATGGAGAGGATGATTCCTCTCCTGCCCCTCATCTGCGGCCCAACGGCCGTTGGAAAAACGGCCCTCTCCCTGGGCGTCGCCAGAGCGTTGAACGCCGAGATCGTCTCGGCGGATTCCATGGCGGTTTACTGCGGCCTCGAAGTCGCCACCGCGAAGCCCACGGACGAAGAGCGCCGCGCCGTTCCGCATCACCTGGTCGACGTGGTAGACGTATCGGAGTCATTCAGCGTGGCCGAGTTCCACGCCATGGCCTCGGCCGCTATTGATGAGATCGTGGGGCGCGGCCGCCTCCCTCTCGTTGTGGGCGGCACGCGCCAGTACGTTGAGGCCCTGACCAAGGGCTTCTCCGAGGCGCCGCCGTCTGATCCGGCCATCCGCGCGCGACTGGAAGGCGAAGGCCTCCCCTGTCTGCGCCCTCGGCTGGAGGCCCTGGACCCCCTCTCCGCCGCCCGCCTTCACCCGCACGACTTGCGCAGAACCGTGCGCGCCCTGGAGGTATTGGAACTGACCGGCGAGACGATCTCCCAGTGGCAGCAGCGCAGCCGCTCAGGGGCCCCACCCTACCGGCGGCTCTTCTTCGGGCTCACAATGGATCGCGAAGCCCTCTACGACCGGATCAACCGGCGGGTAGACGCGATGATGGCCGACGGCCTGGAAGCCGAGGTCCGCTCGCTTCTCGGATCCGGGCGATTGGGGCCAACGGCCATCCAGGGTCACGGCTACAAGGAGATTGCCGGCGCGGTGCGCGGCGAATACTCGCTGGAGTATGGGGTCTACCTGTTGAAGCGAAATACGCGCTGGCACGCGCGACACCAGCTTTCGTGGCTGCGCCAGCAGCCGGACACAATCTGGGTGGATGTATCGGAGCCCGGCGCCCTGGATCGGGTGATCTCCTGCATTCGCGCGGCCTCCAGGGAGGCATGCGGCGCCGAGGCGATGGGCTAGGATACATCCAGAACTCATGGGAGGGTACAAATGGCTTACGTGGTGCTGAGCGGGTTGGGGCCGGACCGGCCGGGGATTGTGGCGAAGGCGACGCGTTACCTGACGGAGCGCGGAGCGAACGTGGAAGACAGCCGAGCGGCCGTATTGGGCGGCGAGTTCGGGCTCATGGTGCTGGCGTCATGCGGCGACGCGTGCATGGAGGCGATCGTCAAAGACGTTGCAGCCCTGGAAGGCGCCACCGGATTGACCTTCTTCACCCGAGCCACCGTATCGCCCGAGGAGCACCGCCGCGCAAAGGCGCTGCCCTACCGCGTGGACGTCAATGCCATGGACCACGAGGGCATCGTGCACGCCGTTACGGATGCCCTCTACCAGGCAGGCATCAATATCGTGTCGCTGGATACGGAAGTGCGGAACGCGCCGGTCACCGGAGCCGAGATCTTCAGCCTCGTGGCCCGCGTGGACATCCCGGAGGGTGTGGCGCTGGAAACGGTGCGCAAGGCTCTTACGGATGTTGCCAGAGTGCAGGGGCTGGACGTGGAGTTGCGCCCAGCCTGAGCCTGGCTGGATGCGGCTCCATGTTCGGCCGGGCGGGAAGCGGCAAAAATAGAACACTTGTTTGAATTTGGTGGCAATCCGTGGTAATATAGGCGTAAGGAATTATTGCCCAGCGCCCCGGGGAGAGCCATCATGCCCAAGGAATTGAGTCAGCGGCAACGCCGCATCCTGGATTTCATCCTCCTGCATACGGAGGAAAAGGGTTACCCGCCCACGGTACGGGAGATCGGCGAGGCTGTTGATCTGTCCAGCAGCAGCACCGTTCACGCGCATCTGCGCGCCCTGGAAGGCGCCGGCTTCATCACGCGGGACGGTTCGTTGACCCGCGCGATCCGGATGTCGCCGCGCGGGCCGGTGTTCCACCCCACGAGCCGGGTAATTGCCACCCCATTGCTGGGCCAGGTTGCGGCGGGCCAGCCCATCCTCGCCCAGGAGACCTACGACGAGATCCTGCCGTTGCCGATGGACATCACGGCCGGTGAAGGGTCGTTTGCGCTTACCGTCAAGGGCGAGTCGATGATCGAGGACGGCATCCTGGACGGCGATATCGTGGTGGTGCGTCCCCAGCAAAGCGCCACCAACGGCGAGACCGTGGTGGTTCTGGTGGAGGACGAAGCCACCGTGAAGCGGTTCTACAAGGAGAACGGCCACATCCGCCTTCAGCCTGCGAACAGCGCGATGGACCCCATCATCGTGGCGGACTGCTACGTGGTTGGCAAGGTCGTTGGGCTTCTGCGCCGCTATCACTAGAGCGGGCATCCGAAATTCGTTTCAGCATGGGGCGCGCCGAACACGATTCGGCGCGCCCCTTTGTGCGTGGTAACCTGGCACGTTAGGTCGCCCAGACGGGCGGCGCCAGCCGGTATGGTGAAGCCCCTTTGCGATCGCCGTCGGTCTGCGCCGTCCTCCCCTTCCCTCAACCCCTGGAACCCCTTGTTACAGGCTGGACGGGCAGCGTCTGTAAGCCCGCCGACGCGGAAGCGTCCGTACTTGACCCCCGAGGAGCGGGCGACCATATCGTGAGCTTGTTACAGTGTTATGTAACAATCTGGGCGCCCTGAGCGGCGGCGCCCACCGGGTTCGTAGATCATCAATGACGCGCGAATCAGGACCAGGCCGCTGCCTCCCGCCCCAATGGGCGCCTCGCGGACGGGAGTGTGCTGCCTCGCTGGCAGGCTCGATCGCCTCGCGTTTCGCCTCCTCGCAAGGGAAATCCGGACGCTGCATGGGCTTGGCCCATGTCGTGTCCCCCCGGACGGCGCGCATGAGGCGGACATCGAGCACAATGGCGCCGTCCGCCCCGGAAGGCGTTAGCCCATCCGCCGCGAACAAGATCCACCCCCATTTCATGCAGATGCCGGCCTCAGGGCTGCCGGAGAGTTGGCCTCCGGTTGCCGAATCATGTCGCCGGTCGGAGCGGAACCCGGCGCGGGAAGGCGGGCAGGGAAAGTTGGCCCCTGCACGCTAATGACCTAGCGCCGAGTCGGCCGCTGATCGAAAGGAACAGGAAGTGTCAGTTAAACGATGGTTGGTCGCCACAGCGGTCCCCTTATTGGCGGCTATCTCGGCTTCGGCGCAGAATGTGACCGGGCCCCCTACGAATATCACGGGTGCAAATAACGTACAGGGCGGTTTTGTTGGGCGCGTCAGCCAGAACGGCGCGAAAGTGACCTACACCAGCAACCGCGGCGACTATGACAACACATGGAGCAGTTACAGCGTTCACGTTGTGGATCCGAACGGCGCCAATGACACGGCGGTAACCTTCTCCATCACCGGCAACCCCGCGGGCAGCGCGAACGACTTGTCGAGCGGCGGTCAGGAGGAATGGTCGTCTCTGTCTCCAGATGGCTCGAAGGTGGTGTTCCACGCCTTCACCGGAGACTGGAGCCGAGTGTCCCTGGTCATGATCGACCTCGCTACTGGAAACGCCACCCGTCTCACGGACAACGCGGGCGTGAACGATGCGTTCCCAACTTGGAGCGCCGACGGCAGCAAGATCTGCTTCCTGTCTACCAGGGACAGCGACCACTACCAGTTGTACGTGATGAAGGCGCAGGCCGAAAGCGCCGCTAACGTGCCCGTGAAAGTGGCGGACGACGGGTCTCGCGCCCGGTTTGCCCCGGACGGCAAAATCCTCTTCGTGCGCGATTTGGGTAACAGCGTTTTCGAGATCTTCTCCGTCAATCCGGACGGTACGGGCCTCACGCAGGTCACCAACTTCGGGACCTACGTCTCCGATCCGTCGATGCCGGTGGCCGGCGGACGCATCTTCTTCCTGATGGGCGCGTTTGACGGCCGCAATCACGTCTTCTCCATGAAGGCGGACGGCACGGACGTGCACCAGGTGACCGGCGGCAACTACGGTGAGGACTACCCCTGCGCCGCCAGCGGCGTGCTGGTGACCACCGCAACGGATCCCGACAACGTGGGCCTCGGCAACACGGCCATCTACAAGTACGGCCTCGGCGGGGCGACCGCCAACGGGACCGTTACCGGTCAGTTCACTTCCTCGGGCGGAAACGGCTCGGCGGGAGCCCAGGTTGACGCCTACGACGGTGCCACGGTTGTCGCCTCCGGTACCACCGACGCGTCCGGCAACTACTCCCTCAGCCTGCCTCCGGGCGGCTACACCCTCCTGTTTACGCCAACCGGCACGCCGGCGGCCTGGGCGATTAAGCGCAGCGTCTCTGTGGCCTCCGGCGCCGTCACCACGCAGAACGCCTTCACCAGCCCGCAGTCGTCCGGCCGTCCCTATAACGTCATCCCCACCATCGGCAACGACCTGAAGGTCAGTGTGCGATGGGAGTCCGCCGCCTCCGCCGCTACGTACAACGTCTACCGCGCCGCCAGCGAGAATGGCCCGTGGACGAAGATCAAATCCGGCATCCCCGCCGCCGCCGTACTTGAGTACGTCGACACGACCGCTCCGGATCTGAACAGCGCCTTCTACTCTGTCTCGGGCGTCGCGTCCGATGGCGTCGAGAGCTGCCTCTCGTTGCCCGGTCAGGCCGCCACCAACCTCGCCTTCAACCCCTCCTTCGAATTCACCACCACGAACTCCGTCGGTAACGTCATCCCGAAGGGTTTTGAAGGCGCTGGCGCCAAGCCGGAGGAGTTCATGTGGGGCTCTACCACCGATCAGCACATTGATGGCACGAAGGCCCTCTTCATCGAATTCGTCTCCTCCGCCGACGCGTGGGTCCAGACGACATCACCTTACCATGCCTATATGCCGTCGGGCGCCGGGTTCGTCCAGGGCGTCTACGTGAAGCACTCCGGCGGTCCCTCTGCCTCCAACGGAAGAGAGAAGCCGGCATACACGCTGTCCGGCGCGGAGTGGGTGCGGAATTGGATCAACTGGCCCGCCGCGAACAACACCAAGGTCATTGACGGCTCTTCCGATGCCGAGACGGCTTGGTCCTACTCCGCCAATACGGACAACGTCCGCCTTCAGGACTTCGCCGACAAGATCCGTCCTACCTTCATGGCTGCCTTTGACGGCGCCGGATTTGGCACGCGGGTCTACTTCGATTCCTTCCGCCTGCAGATGCGCCGCCCCGGCAGCGCCGGCACCGTTTGGGGCCGCGTTCAGCAGAAGGACGGCGTTGGCGTGAACTGCCTGGTGACCGCGGGAGGCGTTAGCGCCCGCACGAACTCGGAAACGGGCGTCTTCGCGCTCTACAACGTTCCCAACGGCCTCGTGGATGTCGTGATCTCCGATTCCGGCAGCGCCTCCACCAAGACCTTCACGGTCGCCAACTACGGCGGCGCGTGCGTGATGGACACCGTGGGCGACATCAC
>DASXUL010000066.1:0-16696 GCA_036504855.1 Armatimonadota bacterium
GGCCGCTTGCCTACCATCGATCGCGTCGTCTCAGCAGCCTGAGTCAGAGCTGGCGTTCAGCGTGAGACTCACCCGAGAAGGCTCCTACGCGAATGGTCGGTTGCGGACTTAGTTGGAACGAATGGGCACGCCTTGCCCGCTTACTTGGTTCCCGGATCGTTCGGGAGGACAACCAACACATCCTCCCTAACAGGGCATCAGCCATCAGCTATCGAGGCTCGGCGCTGACGGCTTGCATCACGACAGAACGCCGCCGAACTTGCGGGTTCGGCGCTGGAAAGCGAGCAGGGCCTTCCCGAATTCCTCTTCACCGAAGGCCGGCCACAGCGTGTCGGTAACGTAGATCTCGGTGTAGGCGATCTGCCAGAGCAGGTAGTTGCTCACGCGCAGCTCGCCGGCGGTGCGGATCAGGAGGTCGGGGTCCGGCATATCGGCCGTGTAGAGGCGTTGCGAGACCGCCTCTTCGGTGATCTCCGCTTCCGAAAGGCCCTCGGCGACCATCCTGCGGAAGGCATCCACCAGTTCGGTGCGGCCGCCGTAGTTGATGGCCAGGGTTAGCGTGAGGCCCGTGTTGGCGCGGGTAAGCTCCATGTCGCGCTCCAGCTCGGCGCGCAATCCGTCCGGCAGTTCGTTCATGCGCCCGATGATGTTGAAGCGAACGTTCTCGTCGTTCAGGGCCTCGATCTCGTCGTGGGCCACGTGCTCGATCAGCGACATCAGGCCGTTCACTTCGTCCTCGGGGCGGCGCCAGTTCTCGGCGCTGAAGGCGTAGAGGGTGAGGTAGGGGATGTTCAGGCGGCCGCAGATGTCCGTGATGCGCCGCACGGTGTAATGGCCCTGAGCGTGTCCCGAGATGCGGGGCAGCCCGTTCTGCTGCGCCCAGCGACCGTTTCCATCCATGATGATGGCCACGTGCTTGGGCAGCGCTTTGAGATCCAGTTCGGGAGGCAGGCTAGACATGGGGGTATACAGACCGGGGACTGGGGCAGGTTGGAAGCGTTCCCGCCCGGATGCTAGGCATCTGCTGGGCGGCGGCGCGCCCACGAGGCTTCCTTCGCTACCTAAACTTCCATCAGCTCGGCTTCCTTGGTCTTCTGAACACCGTCAAGCTCGGTGATGTACTTGTCGGTCAGTCTCTGCACGTCGGCCTGTAGGCGCTTCAGCTCATCCTCGCTGATCTCGTGGGCCTTGTTCGCCTTCAGCAGATGCTCGTTAGCATCGCGGCGCACGTTGCGCACGGCCACGCGCCCGTGTTCCACCTCGGTGTGGGTCTGCTTCACCATCTGCTTGCGGCGCTCCTCGGTCATGGCCGGGATGTTCAGGCGGATGCAGATGCCGTCGCTGTTCGGGTTCATGCCGAGGTCACTCTTCAAGATGGCCTTTTCGATGGCCGGGAGGACCGACCGGTCGAACGGCGTGATCACAAGCTGGCGGGCTTCGGGGATGCTGATCTGGGCCACCTGGTTCACGGGCATATCCGCGCCGTAGGCGGAAACCATCACGTGCTCCAGGATGCCGGCGTTGGCGCGGCCCGTTCGGATGTTCTGAAGTTCCTTCCGTGTCGCCTCAACCGTGTACTTCATGCGGTTCTCAGCGTCGGTGATGATCTGGTTAGCCATGGAAGCTCCTCAAGTGGTTAGCCGCGAGGGGTGAGCGCTATCGGGGAGGTCTGGCGCCGGCGCCGACTCACAGCGCAAGCTCCGGGCCTTCGCGCCTATCGCTTGCCCTTCGCCACTCGCTTTTCGTATTCTTGCACCGCGTCCTTGGTGCTGACGAGAGTGCCGATGTCCTCGCCGGAGACGATGCGGTTGATGTTGCCGGGCACGCCGATGTCGCACACGATGATGGGCATGCGATGCTGCATGCTGAGGGTGAGCGCCGTCAGGTCCATCACTTGCAGGCGGTCCCGGATGACTTCCTCGTAGGTAAGGGAGTTGAAGCGCTTGGCGTCTGGGTAGATATTGGGGTCTGCATTGTACACGCCGTCTACGCGGTTCTTCGCCATGATGAGCACTTCCGCGCCGATCTCGGTGGCGCGGAGGGCGGCGGCCGTGTCGGTGGTGAAGTAGGGGTTGCCGGTGCCTCCAGCGAAGACAACCACGCGCCCCTTCTCCAGGTGGCGCAGGGCGCGGCGGCGGATAAAGGGTTCGGCCACAGACTGCATCTGAAGGGCGCTCTGCACGCGGCTGGGCGTGCCCTGCTTCTCCAGGATGCCCTGAAGGGCCATCGCGTTGATGACCGTGGCCAGCATGCCCATGTAATGCGCCTGGGCCTCTTCGATGCCGGATGAGGCGGCCGTGGAGCCGCGCACGAAGTTGCCGCCGCCCACCACGATGGCGATCTCCACGCCGCGGTTGCGCACGTGGCCGATCTCCGCGGCGAAGCGGGCGATCACCTCGTGGTCCATTCCCTGCCCCTGGTCTCCGGCGAAGGCCTCGCCGGAGAGTTTCAGCAGGATGCGGCGACGGACGACATCGGGGCCGGCGGTGTCGGCATGCCGGCCGCCGGCCTCGGGTTCATCGTTCTGCGGCGGGAAGGCCGCCATGTCGGGAGGAACTAGGTCCAATTAACCTTCCGCCTCGCCTTCAGCGGCTTCCTCGGCGGCGCCTTCACCCACGCGGAAGGCCACGAAGCGAGCAACGTCGATCTTCTCGCCGATCTTGGCGATCAGGTCGTTCAGCACTTCGCGGACGGTGCGGCCCTCGGGGCTCTTCACGAACGGCTGGTCCATCAGGCAAAGCTCGGCGAGGCGCTTGTTCAGCCGGCCCTCGGCGATCTTCTGCACGGCGGCCTCGGGCTTGCCCTCGTTGCGCGCCAGTTGGAGGTTGATCTCCAGTTCCTGGGCCAGCAGCGCCTCCGGCAGGTCCTCGCGGCGCACGTATTCCGGCTTGGCGGCGGCAACGTGCATGGCCAGGTCACGCGCCATCTGCTGGAACTCCTCGTTCTTGGCCACGAAGTCCGTTTCGCAGTTCAGTTCAACCATCACGCCGATCTTGCGGCCCACGGGATGGATGTACGAGCCGATGGTGCCTTCTTTGGCGGTGCGGGCAGAGCGCTTGGCGGCGGCGGCGAGACCCTTCTCGCGCAGCCACTTGCGGGCCTCTTCCTTGTTGCCGTCCGCCATCGATAGCGCCTTCTTGCAGTCCATCATCCCGGCGCCGGTCTCTTCCCGGAGCTCTTTCACCTGTGCAGCCGTAATTGCCATAGTTGCTTCCTGTTTGCTGTATTCGTTTCGTAAAAACGGCCCGCTCGCCCGGAGTGGAGCGCGCGGGCCACTGTGTACGCCGTGCTAACCGGGATGGATCCCGGCGCGGAGATCGCTTACGCCTCGCCGGTTTCGCCGAGAACCTGGTTGTCCACGAGAGCCACGTCCTGAGCCTCGGCGGTAACCGCGGCCTGAGCGATCAGCTCAGTTGAGATCTCGGCGGCCTCGGCGGCTTCGACCTCGACTTCGCCCTCGGCGGCCTCAACGTCGCCCTCGAACTCGCCCTGCTTGATCTCGATGATCGCTTCGGCGATCTTGTTGCAGAAGAGCTTGATGGCGCGGATAGCGTCGTCGTTGCCGGGCACCACGTAGTCCACCAGATCGGGGTCGCAGTTGGTATCCACCACGGCGACGATCGGGATGTTGAGCTTGCGGGCCTCGTGAACGGCGAGGGCTTCCTTCTTCAGGTCCACCACGAAGAGGGCGCTGGGCAGGCGGCCCATGTCCTTGATGCCGCCGAAGAACTTCTCCAGGCGATCCTTCTCCTCGGTGAGGCGAAGGGCTTCCTTCTTAGTGAGCTTCTCGAAGGTGCCGTCGGCTTCCATGCGTTCGAGGTCGCGCAGGTGCTTGATGCGCTGCACGATGGTGCCCCAGTTGGTGAGCATACCGCCCAGCCATCTCTGGTTCACGTAGAACTGCTTGGAGCGGGTGGCGGCTTCCTCAATGGCGTCCTGGGCTTGCTTCTTGGTTCCGACGAAGAGGATGTGGCCGTTGGCCTCAACGATGTCCTGGATGAACTTTCGGGCATCTTCGAACATCTTCAGCGTCTGGTGAAGGTCGATGATGTAGATGCCGTTGCGGCCCCCGTAGATGTAGCGCTTCATCTTGGGGTTCCAGCGCTTCGTCTGGTGGCCGAAGTGCACGCCGGCCTCCAGCAGTTCCTTCATGGTTGTAGCGGACAAAACTGTGTTCCTTTCTTCTGGTTGAACGTCCCCCCGATCGGCGAGCGAAAGCGCCCGACCAAAAGACGTCGGGGGTGTGGGATGTCCTTGCATAGTCTAACACAAACCGCGCTCAAATCCAAGGCGGCGCGCGGGCGCCCCCTGGCGGAGACGCTCGCGCGCTGACCCACGGTCCCTAGCTGGCCCACTTGGGCGGAGACGGCGACGGATGGTATTTGGGCGCGGCGATCCGCGCGCGTCGGGTCTTCGCGGCGGGGAGGCGGACCTCCTTGATGTAGGCGCGGAGGCGGGGCGAGTACTCCTCGGCGCCTCTGGCCATGGGGATCGGATAGCCGGCCTCGCGAATCGACTTGCCCTTCGGCCCGGTCGCCGCCATCGTCTTCCGGGGGATCTCGGGATACCGGGCGCCCTCGAACTCCTCAACCGGCACGGCTATCAGGAAGATGTTGACCACGTCGATGTATTGGCTGCCCCAGCCCTCCCGCGGGCGCGCCCCGCTGCTGGAGATCAGAACGCCTCCGCCTCCGGGCGGGGCCGCCTTCGGCAAGACTACGCGGATGCCGCGCCTTCCCGGCAGGAAGCGAACCGGTATCCCGGCGTGGTCCTCCCACCTCTGCCGTTGCAGCGGATGGTCGAACATGATGGTCACCTCGGCGCCCGCCGGCAGCACGGCCGCGTGGGCGGGCATGGCAATGTCAGGGCCTTGAATGACCTTTCGGGCCGGCGCGCTCTGAGTGGCGACGCAGTTGGACGTTAGCAGCGCGGCGGCGAGGGCGGCATACACGTAGGGTTTGTTCATTGGATTGGCTTCCACGTAAGGCGGGCGGGCGCCGGTGTTTTGCGGAAATGGCAATGGCGCCGGTAAGCGCGGCCAGGCTGGCCCTGAAGAGGCGGGCCAGACGATCGGGTCCTCATCAGAACTTCACCCCTGCCGGGCAGGCGCATATCCCATTACTGGCCGATTCGTCGGAGGAATGCAAGCGATGGCGCTCGCCCGACGCAGGCGGCCTTCTTCCTCAGAACGGCCGGGCGGCGGGGACGAGGATGCGGAAGAGGCCGAAGGCCAGCGTGACGGCCAGGGCGCCCCACCAGAGGCGCGTCCGCGTTCGCGGGCCGGGGTGGGGGAGGCGCCGGCGGAGCCCCGCGGGGACGAAGGGCGCAACCAGCCATGCCAGGCCGCCGGCGTACGCGGCGAACGAGAGCGCGTTGTAATGCCAGGCCTCGGCGAACATGCCGTGGCTGATCGCCACAAACGCGTGCGTCATGCCGCAACCGGGGCAGGGGAGGCCGGTGAAATGGCGGAAGGCGCACACCACGAAGCCGGTTCGATCCAACTGGCCGATGGGCAGCGCGAAGGAGACGGCGTAGACGGCCAGGATGGCGAAACGCAGCAGCCGGTCTTCCGCGCGCGAGCGGGCCGGGGCCAGGCCCGGTCCCGCGGCCGTCAAAACGGCCGGGCTTCCCACATCGCGTTCAGATCGGACTGGAGGATGCACATCCCTATGATATCGTTCCATAGGATGTACGGCGCCAGCGCGGAGATCACGCACAGCACCACGGCGTTGTCGCGAACCGGCAGCCCGCGCAAAGCTTCCGCCTCGGCGGCCAGCCGTCCGTATTTGTACCACCAGTAGATGGTGTAGAGGCCGCAGGTGAGGATCATCAGCAGGACCTCCAGGCCCGGCGATGTGTCTATGCGCCCCGTGGCGTCCTGCAACTCTCCGCTGACCTCGTAGTACCATACCAGCGGGTATAGCCCGCAGGTGACGATGCTGAGCAATACCAGCACCGGAATCGATCGGACGCGCCCGTTCGTCATGCCCATCTCCTTCCCTCATGCAACCTACCATACGTGCCGCTCGCCTTCCGGGTTACAGCCCGCCCCTGGGCGCGCCTTGCGGGCGGCCCGGAAATTGCGGTATAGTGCGGTTACACGGAGGATCGCATGAACGAACCCAACGCCACGGCGCCCGCCGGCCCCTCGGGCGAGACCAATGGCGAGTTGCGCCGCCAGATGGCCCGCGTCATCCAGGAATACCTGCGGTTGGACAAGCAACTCCAGGTGGTTGAAAACACTAACTTCCGAGTGTGCATCTTCGGCTCCGCCCGCATCCGCCGCCGCGACCCCACCTGGCAGATGGTCTACATGCTGGCGAAACGCCTCGCTCAGATGGGCGTTGACATCGTTACCGGCGGCGGGCCGGGGCTGATGGAAGCCGCCAATCGCGCCGTTCAGGATGCCCACAACGAGCGCGCCAAGACCTACGGTCTTCCGCTGGATATCCCATCGCTGCGCGAGCCGGCCAACAAGCACCTCGATATCAAGAGCGCTCACCAGCGATTCTCCACGCGCCTGGACGAGTTCATGCGCCTCTCGCACGCCGTCATCGTGGCTCCCGGCGGCATCGGAACGCTGCTCGAGCTGTCCTACGTGTGGCAGCTCGTGCAGATCGGCCTCATGGAGCCGCGCCCCGTGCTGCTGCTGGGCGACATGTGGCCCGGCCTTCTGGACTGGATGCGCGACGCGATGGCCGGCCGCGGATTCATCAACCCCTCCGATCTGGACGACGTTCACCTCGTCTCCACCCGGGACGAGGTGATCGACATCCTGAAGGTGGAGCAGGAGAAGTTCCTCCAGCAGTTGGGAACCGCCAAGGCCGGCCTCTCCGCGCCGCCTGTCTCCGTAACCGTGGGGCAGCCCCTGGACGGTTGAGGAGCCACCCATGCGGTTTGGCGGGTAGGCAGCGGCGGAGTAGAGGCATTGTCTTGAGTGAAGTCCGCTTTCGGCGGAGCCCAAAACGGCCGTGGCTGAGCCGGGTTAGGACGAGCCTGGCTTCGCCAAGATGCGTTCGGCCACGTGCGTGCCCCCGGTCAGGGCGGGCCAGGTTGGCAGAGGCGCAGCCGCAAACGGCCGAGATCAAGGGGCTATAGCTGAGCTGGCCGGTCGCGGAGTCCGCATGGAGGCATCTCCACCGGACGCTGGGCTCTGATGCGGAACGATGGGGTGGGGAACGAGGCGGCCCATACACGCAAGACCCCCGGACCATCGCCAGTCTTGCGGCTGGGAGGGGATGACCGGGGGCATCTATTACGAGCATACTCTACCGAAAGCCAAGGGGCTTCTATCTGACATCGAGAGGCGTCTATCCCCGGAGCGCGTGTCCGCCGCAGAGTCGCCGGCGGCGATGGGGAGCTATCGGCCTTGGCTCGGCGCGAGGGCCTTTCGGAAAAGCTGAAAGGAGAGAAACGGAGCAAGGCGAGGCTTACAGCTCTCCCGCTAGATCCGCGTGGAGGTTCTGGGCCAATTGGGCGAACTGGGGTGCATAGATCGACAGGGTCTTTAGTAGTTCAGGCATCGTCGTGGGCGGATTCCTGAGGCGGCTCGCATGTTCGCGAAGGGCAGCCATCATCGATTCCGGTGATGTTCTCAGCAGGTGCGTCAGGCATGCGTCGGCGCTCCATGCCTGGATGCTGTATGGGGCGAGGACGTCGGGCGGAAAGTGCTTTACGTTCTGCGTTACAATTACACGTGCACCTGCTTCTATAGCAACGGCCAAAACGTGTCGATCTTTGGAGTCGTTGCTCAGCCTGGCGATGTCTTCCGAAGTTACGTCGACCGCTGCATCGGGGAACGATAGGCAAAGGGTGCGTATCCGATGGCAGGCGGCCTCCTCGGACAGGTTCAGCTTCTTGATGAGGTTTCTTCGAAGCTCTTCAAGAATCTCAGTGCCCCAATGAGGGCGAAGCAGTCCGGCGTCGGCGGCGTACAGCAGCACGTCGCGCAGGGACGGCGGCAGTAGGACATTCGTATCGAGAACCACTGCCAGTCCGGGGCGGCGATTCATGGGCTGGGCTGCCCAAATACCTCCGCTTCGCGGGCGTAGATGCCGTCCTCATCGTCCATCTCAATGAGTTCGTCCAAATGCTGCCGGCGCACCCCATCGCGTTGGCGCTTATAGTCGAGCACGTCCCTAGGGTTCAAGCGCCGCCGATTCCCAACACGGTAGAAAGGGATGGCCCCTTCATCAAGCAATCGGGTCAGGTATTGCCGGGAAACGTTCAGGGCATTTGCGGCCTGTTGCGTAGTGAGGTGTGGCGTATATGCCGTGGCGACTCTGGGCGTTCGTTTGTCTATTTGGGCGACAGCACTGCGAATCTGCTCTTGGTCGGCCGGAGTCAACTCGATGCTACGCCGGCCCACAGTTACGAAAACAGTGGACTTGCTCTTGCTTGGGGGTAGTAACGCCACAAAGGCGTGCAAGGGGGCCGTGCTATAGGTCTGGCCCTTGCGGACCTTTTTCGATAAGGTGGCTCCCATATCACTCTCTCCTCCTTACTTCACAATCTCAAATATACCGCCATAGGTGTCCTATCTGCAACTGCTGTTGTTGATATAGGGTGCTCAGGCATGACTTGCAGGCCGGCAATGGCTGCCGATGCCGCAGATCCAACATCGCCGGCTTCCTCGTCGTGATCCGATCTCTAGGGCTGCGTCTCCGGCGGGACCTGTCGCCTTCCTGGTCTACCACAGGCGTTGCGCGGCGTACCACCCGGTTTCCAGGTCCTCATGCACATACTCCGCGCGGAACAGCATCTCGAATGTGGCCGGCCGATCCGCGCCGGTCTCCAGGAACCCGATCATCTCTGGCAGCGCCACCCATATTTGAGTTGCAGTGCGCGCTTTCATGCGGCGGCAGGGCAGGGGAGGACTCCGTGTGCCAGACGAGCGACGCGATGGTCGTCTGGCGCCGGTGACGAGGCATCCCGGCGCCCGGCGGGCGCCGCCGAGCCGGAACGGCGCCCGCCGTGCCGCCGTTATCAGGGATGTGCCTTGCCTTGACAAGCAGGGTGGCCACAAACTGGCTTCGGAAAGGGGGAGTCATCCCGATGAACGACATCTTGGACAACGTCCATAACGTAACGATACTCGGCTCCGGGCCGGCCGGCCTTACGGCCGCCATCTATGCGGCGCGAGCCAACCTGGAACCGGTGGTGCTGGAGGGCCAGGCGCCCGGCGGCCAGCTGATGATCACCACCGAAGTGGAAAACTTCCCTGGCTTCCGGCGCGGCATCAGCGGTCCCTCCCTGATGGAGGAGATGCGTGAGCAGGCCAAAAACGTCGGCGCGCGTTTCCATACCGGACACGCGGATCGCGTGAACCTAACCCAGCAGCCGTTCTCGATCCACATGGGCGAAGAGACGATTCGCACGAAGACGCTGATCATTGCCACCGGCGCCTCGGCGAAGTGGATCGGACTGCCCGAGGAGGCGCCCGCGCCGCAAGGCCTCTACGGCCTCGGCCTCTCCGCTTGCGCCACCTGCGACGGCTTCTTCTTCCGCGGCAAAAACGTCATCGTTGTGGGCGGCGGCGACACGGCTATGGAGGAAGCGACCTTCCTGAGCCGCATGGCCGCCAAGGTAACCGTGATCCATCGCCGCAACGAACTGCGCGCGAGCAAGGTGATGCAGGACCGGGCCTTCCGAGACCCCAAGGTCGAGTTCGTGTGGAACAAGGTCGTCACCCGCATCCTGGATCCGGCCGCGGGTCGCGTGTCTGGCGTCGTGCTGCGCGACACGGTCACCGGCGAAACCTCCGAGCTTCCCACCGACGGCGTCTTCGTGGCCATAGGACACCAGCCGAATACCTCCATCTTCAAGGGGGCGCTGGAGATGGACGAACACGGGTATCTGGATGCCAAGGGGACGCGCACCAATGTGCCCGGCGTGTTTGCGGCGGGCGATGTATGCGATTCCGTGTACCGGCAGGCTGTTACGGCCGCCGGCTCCGGCTGCATGGCCGCCATCGACGCGGAGCGATTCCTGGCCGCGCAGGAGGCCAGCGACGTCTGATTGGGGGTGGCCGCCTCGGGCGGGTCATCGGCGGTCATTGGAGGTTCTATCGTGAAATCGCGCGCGAATTTCGATGTGGGTCTCCTCGTTCTTCGGCTGGCCCTGGGCGCTGTATTCATCGCCCACGGCGGGCAGAAGCTGGGCATCGTGCCCGGCGGCTCAGGGCCGGCCGGCGTTATCGAGATGGTTGGCAAGATGGGGTTCCACCCCGCCACCGTTTGGGGCTGGCTCCTGATTGCCGGCGAGTTCGGCGGCGGCCTGGGCGTGCTCTTCGGCTTCCTCACCCCGCTGGCGGCGCTCGGCATCGCGTCATCCATGGCCGTGGCATTCTGGAAGGTGAGCCGCGCCAACGGGTTCTTCCTGAACTCGCCGGGCGGCGGCTACGAATACGTTCTGGCGCTGTTCGGCATGGCGGTCTGCCTGATCCTCACCGGTCCGGGACGCTTCTCCCTGGATTTCCTGGTCTTCGGACGCGGGCGCAAACGGGCTCAGAACTGACAGCCCCCCGCTAATGGGCCCGGCGATTCGCGCTCCCGCGCGGGCCGCTGGGCCCTTTGCGCGGCAAACGGTGCAGCCGCCATCCGGAATCCGCACAGTAAAGCTCTGCCCATAGGAGGGTCCCTTTCCACCTCTTCCCCGATGCATGCTCATCCCCATTCTCCCTTAAAATCGAGATACACGCTCGTGATGGCAGACGAGCGTCCGCGATCTCTGGGAGGAGACGGGCGATGTACACACACGTATTGCGTAGGGGCGCGCTGGCAGTCGCGATTGCGGCTCTGGCGGCACTTGCCGTCCCCGCATCCGCCGTTCGCTTGAACAAGCTGGACGGCGAGCTTTCTCATGCGGCAGGATCCACATCCCGCCGCTGCATTATTCAGTTCAAGGCGCCGCTCTCGTCGGGCCAGATCGCCCAGTTTGGTCGAAGCGGCGTCCGTTTTGGTCGTTCGCTGGGCAACGGGGCGTTTCAGGCCGCCGAAGCCACCCCGCTGAACCTTCAGAAGCTCACCGATGACCCCCGAGTCATTCGCGTGAGCGCCGACCTTCCGGTCAGAGCCACTCTGGATGTGGCGGACCATGCCGTGCTGGACCCGGCCACGCTGTGGTTCGGCTCACTGAAGTTCTCCCTCGGCCAGGATGGATCCGGCGTCACCGTGGCCGTCATCGATTCCGGCATCGCTCAGGTAACCGGGCTCAGCCCTCGCATCGGCGGGTTCGTGAACTTCGTGAACGGCAGCGGAACCCTGCTGCCGGGCCGCGCTTCCATCGATGACTACGGGCACGGTACTCACGTGGCCGGCATCATCGCTGGCCAGGCTTCGCTTTCCCAAGGGGCCGCCTTCAGCGGCATGGCGCCCGGCGCCAAACTGCTCAGCCTCAAGGCCCTGGATCGGAACGGGGCCGGCTATACCAGCGACCTGATCGCCGCATTTGACTGGTGCGTTGCCAACGCCGCCGCCCAGCATATCCGCGTCGTCAACCTCTCCGCCGGCCACCTGCCGATGGAAAGCTACGCCACCGACCCTCTGTGCCAGGCTGCCGAGCGCGCCTACAGGGCCGGCATTACCGTGGTCTGCTCCGCCGGCAACAACGGCGACCTCGGCTATGGCGCCGTCAACTCGCCCGCCAACGATCCGTACGTGATTACCGTCGGCGCCGTCAATGACGTTAGCACCTACGACCGGGGCGACGACCTGGTGGCTTCCTACTCCTCGCGCGGCCCGTCCGTGCTCGACCACATCCTCAAACCGGACCTCGTTGCGCCCGGCAACAAGACCGTTTCGTGGGCGGCCCCGAATAGCACGCTCTACAACGACGCCAACATCGTGCACAGCGGTATCCCGAACCATCAGGTGTACCCGTTCATGACGCTCTCCGGCACCAGTATGGCCGCTCCGGTTGTTACCGGCATCGTGGCGGACATGCTGGACCGAAACAACCATGCTTCGCCGGACGAGATTAAGGCGCGCCTGATGGTCACTGCCACCAAGCTGCCCGAGGACATCTTCACTCGCGGCGCGGGTTATGTCAACGCCACCGCGGCCATCTACTCCACTATCGCCGGTACGCCGCTCGTGGCGGCCTCTCCGACGGTCGTTCAGAATGCCGATGGATCCTGCGACCTCGTGGACACCGTCAGCGGTAACCGGGTCGTGTGGGGTGACCGGGTTGTCTGGGGCGACCGCGTCGTCTGGGGCGACCGCGTCGTCTGGGGTGATCGGGTCGTCTGGGGCGACCGCGTTGTCTGGGGCGACCGCGTTGTCTGGGGCGACCGAGTCGTCTGGGGTGACCGGGTTGTTTGGGGTGATCGAGTCGTCTGGGGTGACTCTGTTCTCAAGCAAGGAGAGTAGCCATGGCCGTCGCCTCCGCGTCTCGAGGGAGATCGCGCGCCGGCGCTAGATGGCTGGGCGTGCTCTGCCTGAGGTATGTCAACTGGGTGGCCCAACGACATCCCACGCCGTTCGTCCACCTGAGCATGTCGCTTGCGCATTGTGAGGGCACATGCCCATCCGCGGGAGCGGAGACGCGTGACCTCATGAGCCAGGGAGGGATTGCGGAGCTTCTGCGCCTGTTCAACACGGCGTACGTTGGGGCTCCGGATTACCGAAAGGCCGGCTGGGTGCAGGTCATGGCGCTTCAGGCGTGCAGGGGCTATGATCCCAGCCTGGTCTGGATCGCCTATATCGGCCAGGAGGCTGTTGGCTTCTGCATGGCCCGCCAGAGGGGCGATCGCGGTCGCATCACCGGCATCGGCGTTACGCCCCACTGGCGGCGTAAGGGCATCGGAACGAGCCTGCTTCAGCACGCTATGTCCGAACTGAAGCAGAGGGGTTCGCGGGCGGTGGACCTGTCCGTTGCTCCCGGCAACGACGGATGTCTGCGCATCGTGCGCGATCTGGGGTTCACCGAAGGGTAAGCGACAGGCGGAAGAAGGGTCCGGCGCGATGAGCGCCGGGCCCTTCCGCGCGTTGGTCGTGTGGTGGAATCAGTCTGTCTCCGCCTGGGCCAAACCCCTGATGGGGCTCCCCGCAAATTCGTGGCAAGGACGTTGTAAACCGGCGCAAAGCATGGCATAAGGACTTGGTTAGCCCCTTCGCTTGCCCGTTTCCAACCATGAGTAAGTCCTTCCAAGCCTTCCGGTCTCTGCCCGCGGCCCTGCAAGCCTATCTGCTTGTCTGGTATGCCCTCGGCGCGACCGCTGTTGTCATCTCTGCCTGCCACGTTACGATGGGGCAGGGGCGCAGCATCATGGGGTACATGGCCGTCGCGCTGCTGCTCAACATCAAGACGGTGCGCGGGCGCGAAACAGGGGCAGACAAGCGCGCCACCATCTCACTTGCCAGCGCCGCCTCGTTCGGCGCCATCGTGGGCATCGGTCCCTACGCCGGCGTCCCTGTGGAGCTCTTCGGAACGGTGTTGGACTCGGTGTATCCGAAGCGCCGAACGATGTACCAGGCGTTGTTCAACATCTCGGTTTGCAGCGTGGCCACGCTGGCCTCCGGCTGGACATACTCCGCCCTGGGCGGCGTGCTGCTGGCATTCGGCGAGATGTCGCCCGTCATCGCGATTGCGGCGGCGGCCGGCCCGATGATTGTCGCCAGCCTTATTTACTACGGCATCAACACGCTCGGCGTGGCCGAGGTGGTGGCGTTGGCCACAGGCGGCCGCCCCTGGGAAGTCTGGAAGCGCAGCTTCGGAACCTCGTTTGTCAGCTATGCCACCGGAGCGGCCTGCGCCGTGCTCGTGCTCGGGCTTTCCGGCCACATGTCTCTGGTCCCCCTGCTCACGCTTTGCGGCCCGATCCTGTACGCCTGCCATAGCCGTGAACAGTCCGACGAAGCCCGCGTGGTGGCGCTGGAGAAGGGGAAGGAACGCCTTCAGGGGATGTATCTGGCCTCGATCCGGACGTTGGCGCATACGGTGGCGGCGAAGGACCGATACACGAACGGCCACGTGCACCGCGTGGCGGCCTATGCGGCCGCCATCGCCCAACAGATGGGTCTCTCCGAGGACGAGATCACAGACGTGAAGACCGGCGCGCTGCTCCACGACATCGGGAAAATCGGCGTGCCGGAATACATCCTCACCAAGCCAGGCCGGCTAACCGATGAGGAGATGGCCGCGATGCGCCGCCACTCCGAGGTTGGTTGGGCCATCCTCGAGCCGATCGGGTTCCCGCAATCCGTGAAGACAATCGTGCGCAACCATCACGAGTGGTACAACGGCGCCGGCTACCCGGACGGCCTTCACGGCGACGCCTTGCCGCTTCTGGCGCGCATCGTGGCCGTCAGCGACGTGTTCGATGCCCTCACCAGTGACCGGCCCTACCGCGGCGCCCTGTGCGAAGCGGAGGCGCGGGAGATCCTCTTCAAGAACGCGGGCACGCAGTTTGACCCTACGGTGCTATCCGCCTTCCTCCAGGTGCTGGATGTCATTCCCTACCAGGAGTTGGGCCGCGAGGAGTCGGACTCGCCCGCGTTGACGGAGATCCTTGACGCGTTGGACGAAGCCGCCATGCCGCCGGCCGCCCCCGATCCGCAGCCCGCCGTGCTCCCCGCCATGCTCCGTCCCTGACAGCCCGTTGTCTGGGGGAAGCGCCGCTCAGACCCGGGTGCTCCCGTGGAGTTGCCTTGCGCCAATCGCTTTCTTGATCTCGCCGAAGGCGAGCGGACTCAGCGAGAGCGCCACAACCGTCGCAAGATCGCGCCCTAACAGCGGCATGGTGCTGAAGACATCATGGAACACCGGCACGTATACTGCCGCGAGCTGGATGATTGCTGAAATGGCTACCGCCTGCACGAGGCGCGGGTTCGTAAACGGTCCCACCTTCCACAAACCCAGCGTGGCGGACCGGCAGTTGAACGCATGCACGAGTTGCGAGAACGACAGCGTCAGGAAGGTGGCCGTTCGCGCGTAGACCAGGCCCGCGTCGCCCGGATGCCGGCCCATCGTCAGCACGTAAGCCAGCAGCACGGCAAACGTAACGAAGGAACCGTACCAAAGGATATCCACGATGGTAGGGCGGTCCAGCACGCCCTCATTGGGATCTCGGGGCGGCCGGCTCATCGATCCCGGCTCCCGCGGCTCCACGCCCAGCGCCAGCGCCGGGAGCCCGTCTGTCACCAGGTTCACCCACAGGATCTGCACCGGGATGAGCGGCGGATGCCAGCCGAACATGAGCGCCAGGAACAGAGAGAGAACCTCGCTGGTGTTGCAACTGAGAAGGTAGAAGACCGACTTCCGGATGTTTGAGAACACCGTGCGGCCTTCCTCCACAGCGGCAACGATGCTGGCGAAATTGTCATCGGTGAGCACCATATCGGCGGCGCCCTTCGCCACATCGGTGCCGGTGACTCCCATGGCCACTCCGATGTCGGCGCGCTTGAGGGCTGGCGCATCGTTTACGCCGTCGCCGGTCATGGCCACCACCTCACCCTCAGCCTGCAGCGCTTCCACGATGCGCAGCTTATCCTCCGGCGATACGCGCGCGAACACGCCGCTTGAACGGGCGGCGGCCGCCAGCTCATTGGGTTTCATGCCGCGCAGATCACGCCCGGAAACGGCCGCTTCGCTCGAAAGGCCGATCTCGCGAGCGATGGCGGCGGCGGTGGCCGGGTAGTCGCCGGTGATCATCACCGGGCGGATGCCGGCGGCGTGGCACGCCGCTATCGCGCCGCGCGCCTCCGGGCGCGGCGGGTCGATCATGCCCAGCAAGCCCACGAAGGTAAGGCCGGTTTCAACGGTTTGGGGCTGCGGGTCCTCTGGAACGCCCGGCAGGTTTCGCACGGCGAAACCCAACACGCGCAGGGCGCTGCCGGCCATCTCTCTCGCGGCGGCGACCAGGTCCGCCTGGCGCTCCTCCGTTAGCGGCTCCACGCGGTCGCCCACGAGGCAATGCGTGCAAAGGGGGCGCAGTTCATCCGCGGCGCCCTTTACAACGGCCACGGCGCCGCCATCGGTAGCGTGGATCGTGGTCATGCGCTTGCGGTCGGAGTCGAACGGGATTTCCGCAACGCGCGGCCAGCCTCGCTCCGCCTCCGCCCGGCTCCAGCCGGCCTTCCCGGCCGCGGTGAGCAGCGCTCCCTCGGTGGGGTCTCCCAGGACCTTCCAGCCATCGTCGTCTTCCCGGAGGCTGGCGTCGTTGCAGAGCACGGCCGAGCGCAACAGGAGGTCCAGATCGGGCTGAGGTCCGGCTGGCTCGTCGGAGCCATCCACGGAGAAGACGCCAACAGGAGCGTAGCCGTGTCCAGACACGCCGCCGTTCGCCCGCGCCGTCCACCATTGGCGCACCGTCATCTGGTTCTGGGTGAGCGTGCCGGTTTTGTCCGAGCAGATCACGGTGGTGGCGCCGAGGGTTTCCACGGCCTGGAGCCGCCGGATGAGCGCGTTGCGCCGCACCATGTTCCGCATCCCAACGGCCAGAACGATGGTCACCACGGCGGGCAGGCCCTCGGGGATGGCGGCAACGGCGAGGCTGACGGCGGTGAGGAACATCGTTGCCGGAGGCTCGCGGCGCATAAGGCCGGCCGCGAACACCACCACGCACACCCCGAGCACCGCCATCGCCAGCCATTTCCCGAGCCCTTCGAGCTTGCGCTGCAGCGGCGTTTGCTCCTGGTGGACCTCCGAGAGCATCGTGGCGATGCGGCCGATCTCGGTGCCGGCGGCGGGGGGGGGG
>DASXUL010000067.1:0-3295 GCA_036504855.1 Armatimonadota bacterium
CTTCTTCAAGAAGGGCCTCACCGACCTCGGGTTCAACACCGGCGCCAGCGAGACGCCGATCACTCCGGTGATGGTGGGCGAAACGGAGGACGCCATCCGGTTCAGCGACCGGCTCTTCGCGGGCGGCGTTTTCGCCCAACACATCGGCTTTCCCACCGTACCGCGCGGTCGCGCGCGCGTGCGGACAATCGTGACGGCCACCCACACCCAGGATCACCTCCAGCGTGCCCTGGACGTGTTCGCGGCCGCCGGCCGCGAGCAGGGCCTGATCTAGTAGCGGCCGGTTGAGCATGGCGAATTCGCACAGTCGCGCCGGCGGGCCGCCGGCATGCGTCCCAAGGGCGGACGCCCGTGGCCGCTTCGCGGCCATGCCGCCAGGCCCCCGGCGCTACTATGGATATCCGCACGAGGCGTACCGGCTGAACCACTTCGCCCGCCGTATCATCGGCGGGGGAGCCTCAGTCCTGGCCCCAGCCCCAGGCGCTCTGTATGCCCTCCAGCTCGTAGTCCTCCACCTCGTCGTCTTCGTCGCCCTCGAACTTCTCCAGGCTGAGGACGCGCTTCTTCAACTCCGGGAACGGCATCGTCCAGGGGTCTTCGCCCGGATATTGCTTGGCCAGCAAATGGCCGATTTCCAGGTGGTCCGTCCACGTGTAGCTCATGATCGTGTCCTCCTTGTAGAGAGATTGTAACCACCATGACGACACAAAGGCACGAAGGGAGATTCCCTTCGTGCCTTTGCCTGTTTGCTGGGAAGGCCGCTTACTTGACGGCGGTCTTCTGTCCGGCCACTTCGGCGGTGATATCGTCTCCCGCCCGCTTGGACCACATGATGGCGCCCAGCAGGAAGACGCCAGCGATCGCACACACGATGGTGCGGGTGGTCGTATTGGTCACGACGATCACCACTGGAGCCATCAACACGGCGACAAGGTTCATAACCTTGATCAGCGGGTTGAGGGCCGGGCCGGCGGTGTCCTTGAACGGATCGCCAACCGTGTCGCCAACGACGGCGGCCTTATGGGCTTCGGAGCCCTTGCCGCCCAGGAAGCCGTCTTCGATCTTCTTCTTGGCGTTGTCCCACGCGCCGCCGGAGTTGGAGAGCAACACCGCCAGCAACTGGGCGCTGAGGATGGCGCCGGCCAGGTAGCCGCCCAGCGCTTCCGCGCCGAGGCCGAAGCCGACGATGACCGGGGTGGCCACCGCGAGGATCCCTGGGGAGATCAGTTCTTTCTGCGCGGCGGCGGTCACGATGGACACGCAGCGGGCGTAGTCGGGCTTCTCGGTGCCCGCCATGATGCCAGGATGCTCGTGGAACTGGCGGCGCACTTCGAAGATGAGCAACTGAGCGGCGCGGGAAACGGCGTTGATGGCGAAGGAGGAGAAGAGGAACGGCACGGCGGCGCCGATCAGCGCGCCCACGAAGACGATGGGAAGGTCGATCCGGATGTTGCTCAGATGGGCATCCGTCATGAACGACCGGAACAGGGCCACGGCGGCGATGACGGCGGTGGCAATGGCGAAGCCCTTGGTGAGTGCCTTGGTGGTGTTGCCCACCATATCCAGACGCGCAACGATCTTGCCGGGGTTGAAGTTGCCCTTGGCTTCCTCATCCTTCAGCGCGCCAGACATCTCGAAGATGCCGTTGGCGTTGTCGGCGATCGGGCCGTAGGTGTCTTCCGCCAGGATGAAGCCGGTGGTGGCCAGCAGGCCAAGGCCGGTGAGGGCGATTCCGTACATCGTCATCTCGGGGTTGCCGTGGAAGAGGACGGTGCTTAGGATGATCGTCAGACAGATGGCGAGCGCGCTCCACACTGAGGACTCGAGCCCCTGCGCGAAGCCGGTGAGGATGATCGTCGCCGGTCCGGTGCGGGCCGCGTTGGCGATGTCGGTCACAGGGCGCTTCTCAACGCCGGTGAAGTGGTCGGTGATCTTCTCGATCACGAACGAAAGGGCGATGCCCAGCGAGTTCGCGGCGAGGAACGACCACCACGGGAAGACGGTGCCGTTGGCGGCCGTGATGGCCTGCGCCGGGTTGGAGCCGCCCATGTAGAAGTACGACACCAGGAAGAAGCCGGCGATCGAGGCGAGGATGGCGATAAGGAACCCGCGGCTGATCGGCTGCATCGGGTTCATGTTGATGTCGTCCTTGCCGTGGACGGAGAAGATGCCGATGATGGACGCGATGACGCCCACGCCGCGGACCATCAGCGCGTACATAACGAGCTTCAGGGCAAAGGCTCCACCGGCGGCGCCGCCGCCAAACACGGCGGTGGCCGTGGCAGCGCCGAGGATGATGGCGGCCACGAGGGTCACTTCATAGGACTCAAAAACGTCCGCCGCCATACCGGCGCAGTCGCCAACGTTGTCGCCAACGTTGTCCGCGATGGTGGCTGCGTTGCGGGGGTCATCTTCCGGAATTCCGGCTTCAACCTTACCAACGAGGTCGGCGCCCACGTCAGCGGCCTTGGTGAAGATGCCGCCTCCCACGCGCATAAAGAGGGCGGCCAGAGAGCCGCCGAAGCCGAAGCCGACGAGGACCTTCATAGCGTCCTGCTTGAAGATCATGAAGATGATCGCCGCGCCAGCCAGGCCCATGCCCACTGTGACCATACCGGCCACGGCGCCGCTCTTGAAAGCGCACTCCAGTGCGCCCTTGAACGTCGTCAACGCCTGGTTGGCCACGCGGGCGTTGCCCTTGACGGCCATGTTCATTCCGGCGTAACCCGCGATGTAGGAGCACGTCACGCCCAACAGGAAGGCCAGGGCCACACCGAATGACAGGAAGGTGCCGTACGTGGTCGGGTCGTTGAAGTAGAGCAGTTTGCCGCCGGCGGCGACGTTGGCCTTGGCGGCCTCAATGTAGACGTTGTGGTACATGAAGAACAGGCCCACCGTGATGATGAGCACCAGCCATGACATGGCCTTGACCTGCTGCTTCAGGTAGGCGATCGCGCCATCGTGGATGGCCTTCTGGACCTCCTGCATTGAGGCGCTGCCGGAGCTGAGCTTGCTAACGCCCCGGGCGATACCCCAGCCGACGACCAGCGCGATGATGGCGCAGATCAGGATCATCCACAGGACCGCAGTGTCGCTATTGGATAGCGCGGGCAATGTGATGTCGGCTTCGCCAGCGCGCGCGGCCGCGCCGGCTACCAGTAGCGCCAGCGTGAATAGGGCGGTGAGCGGACTCACCATACGAGTCAGGAGAGACCGCCAACAACGGCTTGCGGCTCCCGTGGCATATCTTGCCATAGTGATGAAGACCCCCTTTGAGAGTTAGGCGGGCCAAAAG
>DASXUL010000068.1:0-6986 GCA_036504855.1 Armatimonadota bacterium
ATGCGCCGCCTCCTTTGCATCCTCAACGCCATGCTCCGCGACCACCGCGCCTGGCAACCTGCCGCTTGAGGGGGCTCGCCGAACATGCGATGAGCCCCCTCGCACTTGCCCTATCAGAAATTCCGAAACACAGTTGCTACCGGTCGGCCCGGCCGTCCACCGTTCGGTGGATGGAACCAGTGACGCGTAGGGACACGGCTTGCCGTGTCCGCCCCCTGTCCTCTGGGAATCAGAGGGTTCCAAGGGGGGCGGCTAGCTTCCAGTTTCACCCTAACTTGGCACTAGTTTCCCACCCCAGATGGCGGGCTTCCATGGCGTATCCGGCCTTCTCGTCGGTCCAGTCCCCGCAGGGGATTTCGACGTTGAAGCCCGCCTCCCCGTTACTTCTCCTTCTTGGCCGGAGCCGGAGCCGGTTTCGCGGCGGGCGCTGCGGCGGGCGTCACGACCGGCGCCGGGGCCACGTCCTTCAACGCATCGGCCACGGCGGCCTTCATCGTCTCGGCGCTGGCCCCGCTGTTGCGGAAGCGCTCCACGATGGGCAGGATCATGTCTGCCAACCCTTCCAGCGGGTTGGCCTCGCCGTCGGCCTCCAGATCATGGCCGTTCCCCGTGAAGCCCGCGATGGCGTGCCGCACGCCCATGCCCTTCGCCATGCTCTGCAGCATGGATGACGCCATGTCCGGCGTGCCGTACAGCGTCATCTTCGCGGAAGAGAGCGACTGGCCGATCGCCTGCGCCAGCGCCATCTGCACGTCGCGGTCCGCGCTGATGCGCAGCCGCTGGATCTCCAACTCGATGCCGGCCTCGGCGAATTTCTGGCGGTTCTCCAGCGCCTGGGCCTCAACCGCCACCTCCGCTTGCTTCACGTTCACCCGCTCGCGCTCCACCTGAACGGGCACCATCTGCTGGGCGGCCTCGCCCTCGGCGATGAGCTTGCGGCTCTGCGCCTCCGCATCCGCCATCTGAAGCCGCGCAGCCGCCTGTTTCTCGGCGGATTCCAGTTCCGCCTCGGCCTGCTTCACGCGCGTGTACGCCTGCACTTCGGCCTGCGTCTGCTCGGCGATCTTGTTCCGCTCGATCTCCTGCTTCGCGGCGATCAGCTTCTTTTGCGCTTCGCGGTCCGCCTCCGCCAACTGAGTCACCGTAACCACGGACTGGTTGGCCCGCTCGCGTTCCGCCGAGGCCTCCAGGGCGGTCTGTTCCGCCTTGGCGCGCTCGGTTTCCCGCTCGGCAACCGAGATCTGCTTCTGGCGCTCCGCCAGCTCGATGGTCTTCATGCGCTCGATCTCAGTTTGCTGCTGCTCCTGCTCTCGCAGGATCAGCTCGCGCTGGCGGGCGATGTTGGCGGCCTGCACCGCAAGGTCGCGCGCTATCTCCGCCTCCTTGATCGACTGCTCCTGGCTCACCTTCGCGCGCGTTACGGCCTGCGCGCTCAGGATCTCGGCCTCCTGCGACTCGCGGTCCTTCTGCGCCCTGATCTTCGCCACCTCGGCCCCCTGCGAGGCCTCCGCTTCCGCCCGCTGACGCTCAAGTTCCAGTACGAGTTGGCGCGTTTCCACGTCCTTCTTGGTGCGCGCCTGTTCGGCCTCGCGGTCCAGGCGGTTCCGCTCCACCATGGCGGCGGCGGTGATCTCGGTGATCTTCCGTTTGCCCTGCGCGTCGAACACGTTGTTGTCATCCAGCTCGGACGGGTCCGTCTGGTCCAGCTCGGAGATGGTCACCGATTCCAGCAGCAGGCCGTTCGCCTCCAGGTCGGCGCGCACGTGTTCCTTCACGCGCTCGGCGAACTCGTCGCGCTTGGTGTGGATCTCAAACAGGTCCATCTGCGAGGCTATGGCCCGCAATGCGGAGACCAGCTTCTCGCTGACGAGGTTCTCCACCGTTTCGGCGTTCACCGAGTTCTCGCCCAGGCTGCGGGCGGCCATCAGGATGTGGTCGCGATCCGGCTGGACCTTGATGTAGAACTGCGCCAGAACGTCGGAGCGCAGATTGTCGCGCGTGATGAGGGCGTTGCGCCCCTTGGGGTTCACCGCCAGCTTCATCGTCTGGAGGTTCACGTCCAGCACGCGATGGAACGTCGGAATCACCACGGCGCCGCCATCCATCACAACGGCCGGCCCGCCGGCGCCGGTGCGCACAAACGCCTGGTCCGCCGAGGCTTTGCGGTAGAGCGCCATGATGAACGCCAGGATGGCGCCGACCAGGAAGACCACGCCGCCGAAGATAACGCATACGATCCGCGCCATGCCCGTGAGGCCGGGCACGACGCCCATCCCCGCGGCCAGCAGGGCCACGCCAACCAGCATCAACACCAGTCCCATCGAAAGCTCCATTTCCAGGGGCGCTCCGCCCCCGCCCAGATGCCCGGCTCGCCCGGGCCGCCCGCTTCTCAGCCGCTCGCCAGGGATGGCGAGACCGGCTCCGAACAGATTGGCAGCGCGCGACGGCGGGCCGATGTCCGCGCGCGCGGAGGGGAAGGATTACGCCGCTGGCGGCGCCGCGCCGCCCGGGCTAGGTTCAACGATGAGGTTGTCCTGCTCGGGGTCCAGCGCCACCACGGTCACATCGGCGCCGCGCGGGATCGGAGGACGCCCCGCCGCCGTGCGAGCCGGCTCTACGTGCAGCGTGCGGAAAGCGTCAAACACATGGATGCGCCCCTCGGTTTCAGACACGGGGTACACCACGGTGGCGGTCAGGCCCACCAGCGAATCGCGCGTCAGCGCGAAAGATTCATCCTGGGGGATCAGCCGGGCGGCGATCTCGCCGAAGACCTTGGCGAATACAAGCGCCCCGGCCGCCGCCGCGCCCAAGGAAGGAAGGATGAACACGCCGGGCAGGCGCAACGTCGGGCGGAGGGTTTCGACGGCGACATACCCGCACAGCCCCCAGCCCAGCATCAGGCTGCCAGAGCTGATGGTGATGGGCGCGCGCCCAATGCCAAAGAACGATAGCGCCCGTTGGGCCAGGCTCGTCCCTTCACCGTGCGCTGCGCCGTGGTGGCCGTCATGCCCATGATCGCCGCCGTGTCCGGCATCGTGCGAGCCGGCGTGCGCTCCGTGCGCGTGCGCCGCATCCCCATGGCCGCCGTGAAGGTCATGGGCGTGGGCGTGAATGCCGTGCATGGCGTCTCCGCCCGCATGGGCGCCGCCCGCGTCGTGGTGGCCGCCGCCGTGGCTGCTCAAACCGGAGAGGAGCAAAACCAGCACGCTCAACCCCGCCGGCAACAGGAAGATCAGGTAGTACCACTCAAGCCACTTCGTCTGCACGTCTGGTTCACCCTTTCCGCATTGAGAACGTCATCGCCCACCCGGAAAGCCCGCCTGCCACATGCAGTGTACCGCCGCGCCCCGCCAGCGTCAAGACGCCCTCACATGGCATGGTACGCGGCAGGGAGGCGCGGGGTTACGGCGCCCATCGCCCGGTCGCCTTCCCACGTCATCCCGAGCGAAGCGAGGGATCTTGTCCTGGCGTCCCGCATGCCGCAGCGTAACAAGCGCCCGGGACAAGGCTGGCTCGGGTGCTTGTTACGTCTCCATCGCAGTTCGGTCAGGCCAAGACCTCTCGCTTCGCTCGAGGTGACGTGGGTGGGTCCACGGTGAAACGCTCACGAAGGGCCGATCCTCCGTTGCTTACAGCCGCCGAAGGCCCAGTTCCGCCTCCACCTCAATCAACAGGCGGCGGTCCTCGTCGGTGAAGGCGTGCGTCTCCAGCAGGTCCGGCCGGCGCTGAAGCGTCAGCCGCATGGATTCCTTGCGCCGCCATCGCCGGATCGCCTCATGGTTCCCGCCCAACAGCACGTCCGGCACGCGCCAGCCGCGGAACTCGGCGGGCCGGCTGTACTGCGGGTATTCCAGCAGCCCCTCGGAAAAGCTCTCCTCCTCGGACGACTCCTGCGCGCCCAACACGCCGGGGATCAGGCGGGCCACGCTGTCCACAATCGCCAGCGCCGCGATCTCGCCGCCGGTCAACACGTAATCGCCCAGCGAGATCTCGTCCGTCACCAGATGCTCGCGCACGCGGTCGTCGAACCCCTCGTAGCGCCCGCAGAGGACGATCATCCGCTCGCAACGCGCGAGTTCCTCCGCCTTGCGCTGGGTATAGGGTTCCCCGCCCGGCGTGGTGAGGATGATGCGCGCGCCCTCGGCGCCTTCGGCGATGTCTTCCACGCACCGGAACAGCGGCTCCGGCGTCATCACCATGCCGGCGCCCCCGCCGAACGGGATGTCATCCGTCTTGTGGTGCTTGTCCAGGCTGTAGGGGCGCAGGTCCACCGCGCGCAGATCGAGGAGGCCCTTCTCCTGGCCGCGCCCCAGGATGCTGGCGTTCAGCATCGGGATGACCATCTCCGGGAAAATCGTTACGATGTCCGCGCGCAATGCTGCCACTGTGTTCTCCAAGCTCGAAATGGGCCTATGGAGTGCGGCGGCTTGCCGCCGCTTTCGCTCGGTCTGCGCCAACCCAAAGCGGCGGCTTGCCGCCGCACTCCATATGACGTCCGCGGGCGAGCCCGCCATTCGTGTTACCCTATTGTATGTGGCTGCCCTGCCCCTGGGCTGGCGGCAAACCGACGAAGGAGACAACACATGGAACGCGTGAAAGACCTTTGGAACGACTCGGAAGCCGCCGGCCTTTCGGATATCGATACGCTTGCCTACGCCTCACGCCTCCTTGGCGCCGACCCTGGCCTCGTGGTTTGGGGAGGCGGCAACACCAGCATCAAAACAACCGAGATCGATTTCCGAGGCCGCCAGACCCCCGTGCTCCGCGTGAAGGGCAGCGGCAGCGACCTGAAAGTCGCCAAACCGGCGGATTTCCCCGGCGTGCGCCTGGACGACGTCCTCCCCCTCATCGAGCGCGAAGCCATGTCCGACGAAGACATGGTCGCCTTCCTCGCCCACGCGCTGATGGAGCCAAGCTCCCCGCGCCCCAGCATCGAGACCCTGCTCCACGCCTTCGTGCCCGCCAAATGCGTGCTCCACAGCCACGCCGATGCCGTTGTAGCCCTCACCAACAACCCCAGCGGCGAGGCGCTGGTGCGCGAGGTCTTCGGGGATGAACTCGACATCGTGCCCTACATGCGCCCCGGCTTCCGCATGAGCCGCCTCATCGGCGAGGCCGCCCGCCGCAATCCCAACCTGAAGGGCGTGGTCCTCATGAACCACGGCCTCGTCACCTGGCACAGCGATCCCCGCGAGGCTTACCGCCTGCACATTGAGATGGCCAACCGCTGCGTCAACCGCATCGCCTCCACCCCGTTCCGTCTGCCGGAGGCCCCGGCCGCCGTCCCGGGCGGGCGCCGGGCGCTGGCCGCCGCCGTGGCCCCTGCCATCCGCGGCATGCTGGGAAATGGGATCATGCGCTACGACGGCGCCCCCGAGGTCCTCCGCTTCGTGGACTGGGGCGGCGCCGAGGCCGCCGCCCGACAGGGCGCCGCCACGCCGGACCACATCCTCAGCACCGGCCGGCGCGCCCTCTTCGTCGCCCCGGATCGCCTGGACGCCGCTTCCGTTGTATCGGCCGCCCGCGCCGCGTTGGACCGCTGGCAGACCGAGTACCGCGCCTGGTTCGCCGCCCACACCACGGGCGAGACCATGCTCTCCCCAACGCCGCGCGTCTTGCTGGTGAAAGGGCTCGGCATGTTCTGCGCCTGGAAGGATGCCCGCGCCACGGACACGCTGCGCGACATCTACCATCACACCATCGCCATCATGCAGGCCGCCGAGGGGCTGGGCGGCTACCGCAGCCTGAACGACGCCCTGGCCTTCATCAACGAGTACTGGCCGCTGGAGCTCTATAAGCTCAGCCTCGCCCCGCCGGAGAAGCAACTCGCCCGCAAGACGGCGCTCGTCACCGGAGCGGCCGGAACCATCGGAGCCGCCATCGCACGCCGCTTCGCGCAGGAGGGCGCGCACGTGGTGTGCGCGGACCTGGACGGCGCGAAGGTCCAGGCCATCGCGGACGGCATCTCCCGCGCCAACCCTCGCAACCGCGCGCTGGCCGTGGAGATGGACGTCACCAGCGAACCCGCCGTTCGCGCCGCCTTCGAGGCCGCCGCCCTGGAGTACGGCGGCGTGGACATCCTGGTGTCCAACGCCGGGTTCGCCCACAACTGCCCGGTGGAAAGTCTCACTCTGGAAGACTGGCGGCGCAGCCTGGATGTGAACGCCACTGGCCACTTCCTGTGCGCCCGCGAGGCGTTGCGCATGATGAAGCAGCAGGGGAACGGCGGCGCCCTCGTGTTCATCGCCACCAAGAACGTCACCGCCCCTGGTAAGGATTTCGCCGCCTACAGCGCCGCCAAGGCCGCCGAGGCGCAACTGGCGAAGGTCATCGCGCTGGAGGGCGGCCCGTTCGGCATCCGCAGCAACATCGTGAACCCGGATGCCGTGTTCGAGGGCTCCGGCCTCTGGTCCGCCGAGGTGGTTGCGGAGCGCAGCAAGTCCTACGGCATCGCCCCGGCCGACCTGCCGGACTTCTACCGCAAGCGCAGCCTGCTGAACCGAACGGTTACGGCCAGCGACGTCGCCGAGGCCGCCCTCTTCTTCGCCGGCCCCCGTTCCGCCGCCACAACGGGCGCCATGCTCCCGGTCGATGCCGGCGTAAAGGAAGCCTTTGT
Source organism: Armatimonadota bacterium (assembly GCA_036504855.1). Taxonomy (GTDB): domain Bacteria; phylum Armatimonadota; class DTGP01; order JAKQQT01; family JAKQQT01; genus DASXUL01. Next base: position 6,617 of record DASXUL010000068.1, read on the forward strand.
GAGATAGTGAATAGTCATCAGTCGTCAGTCGTCAGTCGTCAGTCATCAGCCGGAAGGTTGACCCAAGAGAGCGCGGCGTCTGCACAGCCAGACCCTCTGGGCTGATGACTGATGACTGATGACCGAGCGCCGCGTTGGGTAGGATCTGTTACTGCGAGGCGCGAGGGCCAATCTGAGGCTCCGAGGGCAGGGCAAGCCCAGCCCCTACCCGGTAGGCCCGGCCGTCCACCGATCGGTGGATGGAGACACCGAACTGGTAGGGGCTGGGCTTGCCCATTCGTTCCAACTAAGTCCGCAACCGACCATTCGCGTAGGAGCCTTTTGGGGTGAGTCTCACGCCTAACACCAACTCTGACCCAGGCTGCTGAGA
>DASXUL010000069.1:0-6976 GCA_036504855.1 Armatimonadota bacterium
CCGTTCTTGATATCCAACCCAACAATCAGACGTTTCGCTAACATAATCTCTTCTGCCCGGTTACTGAAGTGGCGGGCTAGCGTGGCGAAACCCGCCTCCGCGGGTTGTCGCTGACGGCGCCCCCTCACGCCACCCTGAGCAGTTTCGCCTGGCCCCGAGGGGCCGGCTCAGCGGGCTAAGGGCGCCTTCGCGCCCTGATATCACGGCGCGAAGGCGCCGTTGGTCTTTCGAGCCGGCCCCTCGGGGCCAGGTGACATCAATCTGGGTGACGCGGGAGTGAGGCGCCCTTTGGGCTCAATCATGCCGTAGGGTCTTGCCTTGCAGCGGCGATTGCGTCGGCCAGGGTGAAGGCGCCCACGTAGAGGGCTTTGCCGGTGATGGCGGCCTCCACGCCTAGCGGCTCCAGCCGCTTCAGGGCTGTGAAATCCTCGATGCGGCTCACGCCGCCGCTGGCGATGATGGGAACGCCCGCTTCCTTCGCCATGGCCTCCAGGGCGGTGACGTTAGGGCCCTGCATCGCGCCGTCGCGGGCCACGTCCGTGTAGATGATGCGCTGGGCGCCGCGCGCAACCATATCGCGCGCGAAATCCAGGGCCGTTTGGTCGGTGGTTTCGCGCCATCCGCGGATGGCCACGTATCCGCCCTTCGCGTCCAGCCCCAGGATCAGCTTGTCGCCGAATCGCTCGAACAGCGCCTGGGCGGCTGCGGATTCCAGCGCGGCCGTCGTTCCCACGATGCAGCGCTGCACGCCGAGATCCAGAACCTCCTGGATGTCGCGCTGTGTCCGCAGGCCGCCCCCGGTCTGAACGGGGATCTTCAGCGCCTGGGCGATGCGGCCGATGGCGGCGCGGTTGGCCCCGGTTCCGTCGCGCGCGCCGTCCAGGTCCACTACGTGCAGGCGCTCGCCGCCCTCGGCCTCCCAGCGAAGGGCCATCTCCACGGGGTCGGCGCCGTAGACGGTTTCCTGGGCGTAGTCGCCCTGGTGGAGGCGGACGCACTGGCCGCCGCGGATGTCGATGGCGGGGATCACAATCATGCGGGCAACTCCGCGAAGTTCTTCAGGAAGCGCAGCCCGGCCGAACCGCTCTTTTCCGGGTGGAACTGCGCCGCGTGGACGTTTCCAGCGGAGATGACGCTGCAATAGGGGGCGCCGAACTCGGTGACGCCGCCCACCACGGCGTCATCGGCCGGCCGGCAGTAGTAGGAGTGCACGAAGTAGAACATCATGTCCGCCGGGATGCCGGCGAGGAGCGGCGATTCGCCGCGCGCCTCAACGGAGTTCCAGCCGATCTGCGGAACCTTCAGTGACGGGTCCTCGAACTTCACCACATCGCCGCGAACGAGGTCCAACCCGGCCCACTCGCCCAGCTCGAGGCTCTTCGTCATCAGAAGCTGCATGCCGACGCAGATGCCAAGCACCGGCTTCCCCTGCGCCGCGGCCTCCAACACGACGGCATCCAGCCCCGTTTCGCGCAGGCGCGTGATGGCGGCGCCGAAAGCCCCAACGCCAGGCAGGATGACGCGCGGCGCGCTGCGGATCACTGCCGCCTCCGCCGTGATGACGGCCGAGTGCCCGCCATGCTCAATGGCCTTCTGCGCCGAGCGCAGATTGCCGACGCCATAATCTACAATCGCTATGTCCATGGGAGTCGTCAGTCATCAGTCGTCAGTTGTCAGTCATCCGAACTGATGACTGACGACTGACGACTGATGACCCTTACACGGATCCTTTAGTGCTTGGGATGCCCTGGACGCGGGGGTCCAGTTGGGTGGCGTCGTCCAGGGCGCGGGCCACGGCTTTGAAGGCGGCCTCCACGATATGATGGGTGTTGCGGCCGGAGAGCTGGCGGATGTGCAGGTTCATGCGGGCGTTGTCCGCAACGGCCTGGAAGAAATCTTGCACGAGTTCCGTATCCATCTCGCCAAGGCGCGGGTTGGTGAGTTCCACGTCCAGAACGAGGTAGGGGCGGCCGGAGAGGTCCAGGCTGCACAGCACGAGGGCTTCATCCATGGGTACGCTGAAGTTGCCGTAGCGAACGATGCCGGCCTTGTCGCCCAGAGCCTCGGCGATCGCCTGCCCCAGGGCAATGCCCACGTCTTCCACCGTGTGATGCGGGTCCACGTGCAGATCACCCACCGCGCGAACGTCCAGGTCGAACCGGCCGTGGTGCGCGAAGAGGGTGAGCATATGGTCCAGGAACCCGATGCCCGTCTCCACAGAAGCGAGTCCCGTGCCGTCAACGGCGAGGCTCAAGCGGATCTGCGTTTCGTTGGTGTTCCGTTCGATGGTTGCGGTTCGTTCCATGGTTGCTCCCCCGTCAGGGTTTCCCGTTGCGCTGCTTCGCCAGCCAGCCGACGAGCGCGTTCACGTTCGGCGCGATCACGTCCGCGCCGCGGTCGGCAAAGAACTGCCGGTTCCGCTCGCCGGCCGGGCCGGTGAGGACCTGGCAGGCGAGGAAGGCCGGCGTCTCGCGGACCTTCCGGTAGTTGTGCACGGTTCGCATATCGTCCAGCGTATCGCCCACGAAGGCGGCGGTGGACGGATGCATGAAGTCGGCGAGGGCGATGAGGCCGTTCGGGTCAGGCTTATGCATCCCGTCGTCCGCGGTCATGGTCGCGCCTGGCGCGACGTGGCCGTCCAGGTTCGTCATCTCCATCGCCACATCCAGCTCGCCGCGCACGCGCCCGGTGACGATGCCGTACTGGAAGGCGGATGGCAGGTCATTGGCCCGGATGATGACGTTCTCTTTCGTTAGCTCGCCAATCTCCTGGTCCACGATGCCCGGTTCAAATCCATAGATGCGCTTGCAGTGGCTGCGGCCGGCGTAGTACTCGCAGAAGATGCGCTCCAGCAGCGCGGTGTCCCAGGCATCCAGCCCGCGCTGCATCGCGTCCGGCGGGATGACCTCGCGCAGGTAGGCGATGGCCGCATCCTCGCCGCCGCCGCGCTCGCCGATGACGGCGGTGTATTCCTCCAGCGTCGGCGAGAGAGCGCGCAGCGTGGCCGCCGAGCGGTCTTGGGCGTCGATCCCCTTCGCCAGGAAAAGCAGCGTGGCGGTGTTGGTGAGTGACCAATCGCTGTTGAACCCGCCCACCCGCTTGAAGAGCTCCGTTTCCGACGGCGCGAAGAAGAGCCCGTCGTCCGGCCAGCCCAACGTCCGCGTCAGGTAGTACTGGCAGGTGATGGAACTCACCTTGCGGAATGACTGCGATACGTCCAGCAGCACGCCATCCACGTCGAAGATGATTGTGTCCAGGCTCTTTGCCGTCTCGATGGCCTCCGCGGTGGCCCAGATGCCGTCGCCGAGGTCGATCATCGCTCCCCCTCCAGGCGCACGCGCACCGCGTTGGCGTGGGCGGAAAGCCCCTCCGCTTCGGCGAACCGCACCACGTGCGGGGCCGCCTCGCGCAGGCGGGCCTCGTCATAACAGACGAGGCTGGACTTCTTCAGGAACACATCCACGCTCAGCGGGCCATAGAAGCGGGCCGTGCCGCCGGTGGGCAGCACGTGGCTGGGGCCGGCCCAGTAGTCCGCCACCGGCTCGGTGCTCCAGGGGCCGATCATGATAGCGCCGGCGTTCTTCACCTGGCTGAGATGGCCCCACGGGTCGGCGATTTCGAGCTCCAGGTGCTCCGGGGCCATGACGTTTGCCAGATCCAGGGCTTCGTCCACGTCGCGGGCGACAACGATGAGTCCGCCCTCGTCCAACGCTTGCTCCAGGATCTCGCGGCGCGGCTGCCTGGCCACCTGGGCGGCAAGCTCCTTGACCACGGCGTCGGCGAGCGCCTGCGAGGGGGTGATGAGCACGGCGGTGCTGGAGGCTCCGAGGCCGCCATGTTCCGCCTGGCTCAGCATATCGGCCGCCACAAAGCTCGGGTTGGCGGATCCGTCCGCCACCACGCAGATCTCGCTGGGGCCGGGCAGGCTCTCGATGTTCACCGTGCCGACCACCAGTTTCTTGGCGAGAAGCACGAAGATGTTGCCGGGACCGCAGATGACGTCCACCTTCGGCACGGTTTCCGTTCCGAAGGCCATGGCGCCGATGGCCTGGGCGCCGCCCACGGCGAATACGTCGGAGACGCCGCATTCCTTCGCGGCGGCCAACAACAGCGGGCGAACGTGTCCGTTGTCGCGCGGCGGCGAGCAGAGCACGATGCGCTCCACGCCGGCCACCATCGCCGGAATCGCGGTCATCAGCAGAGTGCTGGGGTAGGCGGCCGTGCCGCCCGGCGCGTAAATGCCCACTGTCCCCACGGGTTGGATGTGTTGGCCGAGAATGACGCCGGGCTTCGAGGTGTCGAACCAGGAATTGGGGAGTTGCTTCTCATGGAAGGCGCGGATGTTGGCGGCTGCGAGACGCATCGTCTTCAGCAGCTCCGGGTCGCATGCGGCGTGCGCGGCGTCAATCTCCGCCTGCGGCACGCGGAGCGATTCGAGGCCGGGGTAGTCCCAGCGGCGGCCGTAATCGAGCAAGGCGGCATCGCCGCGGGCGCGCACGTCTTCTATGACGGCGCGGACGGTGGCTTCCTTCTCGGCGTCCGCGAGGGAGGCCGTGCGGGACAGCCGCGCGCGGACCTCGGCCGCCGGGGCCGATGATGTGTTCAGAATTTGCATAACGATTCTCAGTATGGCGTCTGGCCGGCCGCCGCGGTCAAAGTAGCGTGCCCCGCCATTTCGGTGGCGGGGCGTCAGAACGTGTCCGCGGTTACCTGCTTCGCTTTCCCCGCCGCCAGCGTCACTTCCACAGTCTTCGCGCCGTACCGCACGCGGGCATGTCCGCCCTTCGCGCTTCGCAACGAGGCAGATTCCAGGCGGCCGTCCTTCCAGCGGATGTCCACGGTCACGCCGCCGCGGGCGCGGAGGCCCTTCACGTAGCCGTTGGGCCAGGCCTTCGGCAGCGCGGGAAGCAGGTCAATTTCGCCGGCATGGCTCTGGAGCAGCATCTCGCAGATGCCGGCGGTGATGCCGTAGTTCCCGTCCAGTTGCATGGGCGGGTGCACGCCGAAGAGGTTTGGCAGGGTGTTGTAGCGCAGCAGGCCGGAGATCATCGCGTGGGCTTTGTCCCCCTCGCGAAGGCGCGCCCAGAGGTTGCAGCGCCAGGCCCACACCCACTCGCGGCGGCTGTCGCCGGAAGTTCCGCGCGCCTCCAATGAGACGGCGGCGGCCTTCGCCAGGGCCGGCGTCTTCGTCACCGAGATCTGCCTGCCCGGATAGACGGCGAAGAGCTGGGACGTGTGTCGGTGGTCGTCCTTCGGATCGTCCCGGTCCGTCATCCATTCCTGAAGCTGCCCCCACCGGCCGATCTTCGGGCCGGCGAGCTTGTCGCGCAGGCCAACGATGCGGTCACGGAAGCGGCGGTCCGCGCCCAGGTCATCGGCCATCTTCGCCGTGAAGTCGAAGAGCTCCCAGACGATCTGCTGGTCGTGAGAAACGCCGTCCTCGCGCGGGCCGTGCTCGGGCGACCAGCCGTTGGGGACCACGAGCGAGCCGTCGGGCAGCGCCTTCAGCCGGTTGGCCCAGAACTCGGCGATCTCCTTCGCCATGGGGTACGCAACGTCTCGGAGGAAGGCCTTGTCCCCGCTGAAGGCGTAGTGTTCGTAGAAGTGCAGCGCGTACCACGCGCTGGAGGGCAGGTTCCACTCCCAGCCCTGCCCGCCGAAGATGTTGTGCGAGGTACGCATCGTCCAGCCGGGGCCGTCTCCGAACGAGGCGCGCGTCGCCTTCCGGGCGGCTTCGCGGCCCGCCATCGTGAGGTCAAAGAACGGCAGGGCGCACTCGGCCAGGTTGGCGGGCTCGGCCGGCCAGTAGTTCATCTGGATGTTGATGTTGGTGTGGTAATCCGAGCTCCAGGCGGGCGTGTTGCTGTCGTTCCAGAGGCCCTGGAGGTTGGCGGGCAGCCCCGGCCGGCGCGAACCGGAGATCAGCAGGTAGCGGCCCATCTGAAACAGCGTCGCTTCCAGTTGCGGGTCCGCTCCGGCGCCATCCGCATAGGCCTTCACGCGGCGGTCCGTGGTCTGGGCTTCGAGGGCCGGGTTCGGCGGGCCCAGAGAGAGGTCTACGCGGCCGTAGAGCTTCCGATAGTCGGCTCTGTGGCGGGCGCGGAGCGCCTCGAAGGGCCGCCGGGCCGCCGCGTCCAGATCGTGAAGGACGGCGGGCCCGGGGGCGGCGCCGCGCCAACCGCGCCGGCCGTCCATCGCGTAGTCGGTGCGGGCGGCAAGCAGCACGACCACCTCGTCGCAGCCGTTGCACCGGACGGCGTCGCCGGCGGCGGTCACCGTTCCGCCGGTCGCCAGGATGCGGGCGCGGGCTTCGTAGGAGAGACCGTTCGGGAGTTTTCCGGCGAAGTAGACGTCACGCCCGCCGGCCTTCGAGGTCTCGCCGTGAGCGCCCTGCAGGCGGAAGCCGGCCGAGATGGAACCGGGCCGGCTTGCCGTCCACCGCAAGGCGATGACGGTATCGGGATGGCTGGCGAACATCTCCCGCGTGTGGACCACGCCGTCTCGCGTGAAAGTTACGCGCGCGGTGGCGTCGCTCAGGTTCAGCGACCGCGAGTACTTTGTCGGCGGGCCGCCGGCGGGCAGGTCGACGATCAGGTCGCCGAAAGCCTGGTAGGCGCCCATCGAGCCATAGTCGCCGGACGGGTTCCCGTCGCCGGTCCAGAGGCTATCTTCGTTGAACTGGATGCGCTCGCGCTCCACCCCGCCGAAGACCATGCAGCCCAGCCGCCCGTTTCCCAGCGGCAGTGCTTCGCCGGCCCAGTCCTGGGCGGGCCTATCGTAGCGGAGCACGGCGGCCCCTTGGACGGCGGTTGCGGCCATCAGGATAAGGGCGGCCAGGGAGAGGTTGTGCGCTTTGATGAGTCATGCCTTTCTGCTTGGGTGCTCGGCGCGGCGCCGGGGGGCAGTAGCGCCGGCGGCCCGCCGGCATCCGGCCGCCGGCCGGACCCCAGATGTGGCCGCTTCGCGGCCATGCCGG
>DASXUL010000070.1:0-55376 GCA_036504855.1 Armatimonadota bacterium
GCCTGGGCCAACCGCGAGGCCGGGCCGATGACGGTGTGGATGAACGTAAGCGCTCTGATACGGTGAAACGGGGAGTTCGCCGACCCCAAGAGATGCCTCTGGCTCCGAGCAGATGGGGGGCGGACACGGCAAGCCGTGTCCGCCCCCTATCTTTCATGGGGTATAGGTCCCTCACGGGACCCGCGAGGGGCTCACTGACCGTTTCACCCGAACAGAGCGGCACGCTACCGATCCAGGCGGCAAGGTGAAATGCGAAGCGGGGCGGCGCAAACGCGCCGCCCCGCTTCGCCGCGGGCCGCATAACGCGGCCCGCGCCTTCATTCTTTCGGCTTCAACACGCGCTCAATAGCGCCTTCCAGCATCTTCACGCCGCGGTCGCCCGCCTGGAAGTGCCGCAGGACGCCCTGTTCGTTGAACACGTAGAACGCCGGAACGTACTGGTTCCCAAACGCCTCCTTGATGGAGTGCTGGTTGTCGATGGCCTGCGGCCAGGTTAGCCCGCTCTCGTCGATGTCCGCCTTCACGGCGTCGACGTCGGTGTCTTTCTCGCTGCGCGGCATGTGGATGCCCACAAACCGCAAGCCGCGCGGACCGTACGTTTCCTTCCATTCCTTGATCTTCGGCATGATCTCGTGGCAGGAACCGCAGGAGGTGCTCCAGAAGTGCACCAGCACGTTTTCGCCCGTCAGCTCATCGTTGTTGACTTCGCCGTTCACCCATTCCGAAGCCCCCGCCAGGCTTGGTAATGGCGTGCCCATCCGCATCGGCATGGGGTACCTCCCTTATGAGACGAATCTACGCGCCCAACAGGCTTTCGCCCGGCTTCCAGTCGCTGGGGCATAGGCCGCCGGTCTGGAGGCCGTCCAGCACGCGGATCACCTCATCCACGTTGCGGCCGACGTTCAGGTTGTGAACGACGCTGTACTGGAGCACGCCCTCGGGGTCGATGATGAAGAGGCCGCGCAGGGCGATGCCCTCGCTCTCCACCAGCACGCCGTAGTCGCGGCTCACGTTATGCGTGTTGTCGGCGGCCAGTGGGTAGGCCAGGCCGGCGATGCCGTTCTCGTCGCGCGGCGTTTTGATCCAGGCGCGGTGGCTGTGCACGCTGTCGGTGCTCACGCCGATAACCTCGGTGTTGCGGTCGGCAAACTCGCCGATGCGCTCAGAAATGGCGGTGAGTTCGGTGGGGCAGACGAAAGTGAAGTCCAGCGGGTAGAACACCAGCACAAGCCACTTGCCCTCGTAGTCCTTGAGGGAAACGGGCTCATCAAGCGTCTTGATGTTCTTGGTGCTGGGCATCGTGAAATCAGGGGCGGCCTCGCCCACTTTGGCAATCGACATAGCTCTGTTCAACTCCTTTACGGTTCCGCGATACGTTGATTTCGCCGAAAGGAACGCGGAAGGCGCGGGCGAGCCGCGGCAGATAGCGTTGCGTTCCTTACAGGCAGTCATCCGGGGAAACGCCATGGGTTGGAGCAACGTTCCCGGTAGTCAGCATCCAGGATTCAGCATTCAGCATTCAGGCCGAAGGCCCCTGTCCATGAGAGTGGTTCTCTCATGGACAGGGGCCTTCGGCCTGAATGCTGGATGCTGAATCCTGGATGCTGACTACGCTGCTGTGCAAGCGGGGCAGAGGCCGGTGAGGGTGATGCGGACTTCGGAAACGGCGTAGCCGGTGCAGGCGGCGCCGCGGGCGGCGACTTCGCGGGCCGTCTCGCAATCGAAGTCGGTCAGGCGGCCGCATCGGGAGCAGATGGCGTGGTCATGGCGATCCACGCGGGCATCATAGAGGCTGGCGCCGTCGCCGAAGGGGATGGCGATCAAGAGGCCGGCATCGCAGAGGTAGTGAACGGCGTTGTAGACGGTGGCGAAGGAGATGCGGGGCTCCATGAGGCGGGCGCGCTCCCAGATCTCGGACGCGCTGAGGTGGCCATGGCTCTCGCGCACCGCTTCCAGAACGGCCCTTCTCCTCGGCGTCAGCCCGTGTCCCTCCAGCGCAGCGCCCATTCCCGCCTCCTCAATTTAGAACAATTCCACTCTGGATCGGCGGCGGATGGGATGTCAAGCGGGCGCAGTGCGCTGGCGGGTTGTGCGCTACGGGTTGGCATCCAGCCCCGCCGCCTTGCGGGCAATCGCCGTCGCGTCCGGCAGGGAGACGGGGCCGGGGCTTACGGCGAGGTGAGCGGCGTCCGCCGGCGTGGCCGGAATGAACCCTGCTGCAATCGAGAGAGCGCGAACAACATCGGGCCAGGTGAACGCATTGGGCGCGGCAAACTCATAGGCGCCGATGTCTACATGAGCTCCCGAGCGGCGCGGCGCGCCATCCATGTCCAGGTCGCCCAGTTGGATCACGGAGTCGTCTCCGGCGTCGATGCAGGGCGAGCCGGCTTTCAGCCGGTAGTTGGAGGCGGATCGGCTGACGAAGAGGGGATCAACCGAGAGGTTCCCCGGCGGCTCCGCCAGCGTGCCCCACCCGGCATCGCCGTTGCTGAACACGTCATTGTTGGTGAACGATCCGCTCGGCAGGTAGGGCATATAGAATGAGACGCCGGTGGAGTTGAAGGCGATGACGTTGTTCACCAGTGTGGTGGGGCCGGCGTTATACGGGTACGTGTAGACGTATACCGCTCCGCCTCCGAACGCGTCTCCGCCTTGCGTGTCCGTGGCAGTTGTGTTAGAGACGAAGGTGTTGTTGATGGCGCGGGCGCCAACGTCGATCTCCGCTCCCCCGCCCAGGGAGATGGCCGTGTTGCGGGTGAACAGGTTGTCGGCAATCAGACCGGAGCTGATCACCCCTCCCGCCGTTCCGGCGGAGTTCCCCATGATCAGGTTGCGGAGAATCGAGCCGCCGCCGGAGATGCCGCCGCCGATATCGCTGGAGTTGTTGGCGATGGTATTCCCGATGACGGCTATGGCGTCGCTGGCGGCAATCCCGCCGCCGTAGCGTGCGGCGGGGCCCGCGGCGTCTGGAGCCTTGTTGTTCTGGATCACGTTGCCGGCGATGGTTCCCTGCGCGCTTGCCGCGTCGATGCCTCCGCCGAGGCCGCCGGCGTTGTCTTCAATGAGGTTATTTGCTATGCGAGCCGTCACCGGACCGCATGTCACGCCGCCGCCCCGCGCGAGATCGAGCCCGTTCCGCACGGTAAAGCCGTCCAGCGTGAATGCAGCGGGCGGCCCCCACTGCGGACCGTTGGCGTACAGCGCGCTGCCCGTCTGCAAGCCATCAAGCGTGGCCGGATTCGTCTTCCAGTCTCTTGCAGACAGGACCGCCTCACTCCCATCGAACCCCCCGAAGAGCTGGACGGGGGCCATCGCGACGAACGGGCCATAGTACGACCCTTTCGCCACCCAAACTTCCGCGCCGCCCCGCGCCCACGCGGCGTCGAGCGCATTCTGGACGCTCTGTTTGGCCGTCCCCCAGGAGGCCCCGTCGTTGGCGTCGTCGCCGTTAGCGGCCACATGGAGCGGATCGGATGGCGGGACGAGCGCCGCCCCAGCGGTCTCATAGGCCCCCATGTCTACCCGTTTCCCCTGAAGGCGCGCGTCTCCGCCGTAATCCGTCGTAGCCGGCGGGACAAAGGACGTATCGCCCGCATCAATGCACGGGGAGCCGGCGCTCAACCGCAGGTCACCCTTTGCGGCCCCGACGAAGGCGGGGTCCGCCGAAATGGCGCCGTCAGGCGGGCCCGGATCCAGAGCCGGGCTGTAGTTGCCTTCCGCGTTGTTCCATGCGTCGTTGAAGCGGATTGAGCAGTGGCCGCTGAGGATGGAGATACCCGACTGGTTCGCGGCGACCACGTTGTTCACGAAGACCACGCGGCTGTCGTAGCCCGCGCCGGGGGAACTGAGCGTTACGACCCCGCCCGGCGACTGATTCCCGGCGATGGTGTTGTTAACGCCGAGGCCGCTCCCCGAGAGCTCAACGGCGGCCCCGCTGAGAGTCGCTGTATTGCCATGGAACACGCTGTTGCGCACGGTCCACGTCCAGGGGCCGGAGGCGAAGGCTCCGCCGTCGTTTGCGGCATTCGCGGCGAAGAGGCATCGGTTGATGCCGCCGTCAACCGCGCCGTAAACGCCGCCGCCGCTTTTCGCCGCGGTGTTGCCGGAGAAGGAGTTCGCCAGGAGAGACCCGCCGCCGTCGAGGCCGCCGCCGTTCCCGCCGCACTGGTTGCCCTCGAAGCGGTTCTCGGTGAACACCCCGGCGCCGAGCGCCCCGCCGCCATCGGCGCCCGCTACATTGTTCAGGATGGCGCACCCTGTGAGCGTCATGGGCGCCGTGGCTGCGTCCGCCGCGGAGAGCGTGTTGTACACGCCTCCTCCGGCGCTGAGGGCCGTGTTGCCGGAGATCGAATCGCGGAGGAGGGCCATCGATGCGGCGTCGGCGTACACGCCGCCCCCATTCTGAGCGTTGTTGGCGCTGATCACGTCGTCCGAGAACGTCGGGGAGGCGCCGCGGGCAACGAAGATGCCGCCGCCTGGCCCCGCGATATACATGCTGGCGCCGGAGCACGGGCGTCCGTCCGGTACGAAGTGCGCCGTGCTGTTGGCCGTGATGACGTCGTTCCGGATGGCGGGTGAGCCGCCCTGCACCAGTATCCCGCCGCCGCGGTACTCGTACTTGGCGTGGGTGTAGCCGTATCGGCCGCAGTGATAGACGGTACGGCTGAGCAGGAATCGCGTGCCGCCGCCGTTCGTGATCGTGAACCCGTCAACTACGGTCGCCGGCGTGGCGTCGATGGGAAGGGTGATCACGCTGGTCGCCGCGGCGACCCCGTCTGACCATCCGCCGCCCTTCAGCACGGTGAGGTTGGCCACCGGGTTGCGCGCTTCGCGCAACGTTTCGCCGCCGGCAAACCCCCCGTAGAGGGCCACGTCCTTTGGCACGGCCAGCGACTCATTGTACGCGCCGGCCGCCACCCATACTTCGTCTCCAGCGGAAGCGACTTTCAGCCCATCCGCCACAGTCAGATACGCTGTTGACCAACTGCTCCCGTCGTGCGACGCCCCTGTTGCATTGCGATCCACGCGGATGACCGCCGCGAAAGCGGTTGTCGTCCACACCAAGGCCAGAACGATCACCGAATGCCGAACCCAGGCGAACGAATACTCGCGACCCATAATCCCGCCCCCAAACTGCACGGAGAAAGGAGAGGCCCAGTTGCACCCCGGTGTGCAATGAATCGCATTATATCACCTAATGCTGACGGCGGCCACGGGCGAATTGGCGCGTCGATCCGTCGATGGGTACGCGCCTTCGAGACTCCCCAGCGGCGCGCGACCGGTTGGCTCCGTCGTCGCTTCGGTGGAAGGCGCAACGGAGCCAACTGGTCATTCCCCGATGCTATGGGTTCGCCTCCAGCCCGGCTGCTTTCCGGACGATATGCTGGGCGTCCAGGAGGTCCACCGTGGAGGCGGAGGAGCCGGAACGATCAACGTTGAATACGGAGATCTCCGTGGGCAGCACGGCGGTGAGGCCGCCGCTCCACTTCAGGGCCTTCGCGGCGTCGGCCAGGGTGAACTGGAACGGGGTCACGCTGAAGGAGGCGGAGTTAACGGACGGCAGCGCCCCGCTCGTCGCCTCCAACAGGTACCCGGGAGCGCTCTTGTCGATGGCCAGCCCCACGAAGGCGGCAATGCCGCCGACCGCGTTCACTGTGGAGTTCCCCGCCAGCGCGGCGCCGGGGAATCCGGAACCGGGAACGATGGTGAGCGTTACCGGGCCTGTGAAGCCGGTGGCCGTATTGCCGGCCGCGTCCTGAACCGCCACCACCGGCTGTGTGGTGAACGGAACGCCGGATCGCGCCCCAGACGGCGAGAGGACGAAAGCCAGTTTCTCAGGCTTCGGCGTAATCGCAAACGGCGCGGTGTCCGCGGGCGTCAGAGCGCCGGCCGAGAACGTCAGCGCATAGCCGCTCCCCGCTCTGTCGATGCTCAATGCACCGAACGTCGCCACTCCGGCCACGGCGTTCACGGTGGCGGAGCCGCCGAGCAGCGCCCCGGCCGCGCCCGTGCCGGGCTTTATGGATGCCGTTACAGGACCGGTGAAGTCCGCCACCGTGGCGCCCGAGCCATCCAGAATGGACGCCTGGGGCGGCCCGGTCAGCGCGGAACCGGCGTCCGTGGCGCCAGGCTGGCGCGTTACGGAGAGGTGGCCGCCCGGAATGAAGGCCACCGTTTGCGGATCGACGGCGAACGAGTTGGCATTGGTATCGGTAAACGATGAGTCCGCCGAGAGGCCGATGGGCGTGGAGCGTCCGGAGAGGCCGGGTAGCGGGCGCGGCCGGATGGCGGCGATGGGGCCGTCGGCCGTCTGCCCGGCGGCGTTGGTTGCCGTTATCAGAGCGCCGTTCGCATCAGATACAAGGCTTCCGAGGGTCCAGCCGGGGGCGAGGGTGAGATCAGATTCAACCAGCGGTTGGAGATCGCCGGCCGCGAGGGTGAGGTGAATAGACGCGCCGGCCATCGTGATTCCGTTCGGCAGCGCCCGGATAACGATCTCGGTGGGGCTGGACTGCGCGATCTGAACGTCCGGTTTCGGCGTTACGGCGAAGGGCGCGCTGTCCAGGGCCGGCAGCGAACCGCTCGATGCGGTGAGGATGAATCCCACGCCATCCTTGTCCAGCGAGAGGTTGGTGAAGGCGGCAACGCCGGCAATGGCGTTGATGGTTGAGGCGCCGCTCAGGACGGCGCCCGGCGCCCCGGATCCGGGCCTGAGGGTTACGCTGACCGGCCCGGAGTACCCGGCGGCTGTGAACCCATCGGCGTCTTGCACCGTGACGACCGGCTGCACGCCGAACCGGGCGCCGGCAATGGCGGATCCCGGCTGTTTGGTGAAGGCCAGCCTTTCGGCTTTGGGCGCAACGGTGAAGGCGGCGCTTTCGCCCAGGATCTTGTTGGCGGAAGAGGCCGTCAGCACGTAACCCGCGCCGCGCTTGCTGATGGACAGGCCGGCGAACGTCGCCACCCCGCCCACGGCATTCACCGTTGCCGCGCCATCCAGCGTTGCGCCGGCGGCGCCTGTGCCGGCCTTGATCGCCAGCGTGATGGGCCCGGTGAAATCGGGAATCAGGAGGTCATTCGCGTTGTGCACGAGGATCACTGGCTGGGCCGTGAATGGCGATCCCGCTGTTGCGCCGCCGGGATCCGTGGCGAACACGAGCTTGGCGGCCCCGGGGCCCACCGAGAACGCCGCGCTGTCGCCGGGGGTCAGCGTGCCGCTTGTGGCTCTCAGGACGTAGCCGGCCCCTTCGGTATCGAGCATCAGGTCGGTGAAAGAGGCGATACCGTTCGCCGCCGTTGCCGTAAGGGCGCCGGAAAGCGCGGCGCCGGCCGGTCCGGTTCCGGGCTTCAGCGCGATCGCGATGGCCCCGCTGAAGTTCAGGGCCACGTTGTTCTCGGCGTCTCGCGCCTGAACGGTCGGCTGGGAGGCGAAGGGCGCCCCGGCCTTCGCCCCGGCGGGCTGCGCGGAGAAGACCAGCGCGGTAGCCACCTGCGCCACGGAGAACGGCGACGTTTCCGCCGCGGCCAGCGCGCCGCTGGACGCAACCAGCGCATACCCGGACCCGGCTTTGTCCAGCGAGAGGCCCGTGAACGTGGCCACGCCGTTAACGGCTGCCACCGTGGCGGAGCCGGATAGCGCAGCGCCAACGCGTCCCGTGCCGGGCTTGATGGCCAGCGTTACGGAGTTTGAGTAGCCGGCCACGGTGTTATCTTCAGCATCCTTCACGACGACAACGGGCTGCGTGGTGAAGGGCAGGCCGGCGGCCGCGCCGGCGGGCTCCACGGTGAATGCCAGCTTGGTTGGAGTCTGCGCCACGGCAAACGGCGCGGAGTCCGCATTCGCCAGGGCGCCGGACGCCGCGGAGAGGACATAGCCCGCGCCGGCCAGGTTCAGCGCGAGGTCGGTGAAAGCGGCAATGCCGTGGACGGCGTTGATGGTGAGCGTTCCAGTGAGCAGGGCCCCGGCCCGCCCGGCGCCCGTTTTGATCGACAGCGTTACCGGTCCCGTGTAATCCCACTTCCGCGTTCCGTCCAGGTTGCGCGCTTCCACTACGGGCTGGGCAGTGAATGCGACGCCGGCCGCCGCGCCGCCCGGTTGGGTGGTGAAGGCCAGGGCGCCGGGCGTCTCCAGAAGCGGTCCGCGCATGAAGACATCCGTGGAGGCGTTCCCGTCGTTATCCACGATGTTGGCGGCGGCGGAACGGAAAACCAGATAGCGCCCATCGTCGCTGATGGCGCCCTGATCACTCGCGCCGGCCGCCTCGCCGCCCGCGTTGGTGAGCGAGACCCGGGCGGTGGTGGATGCCTGGAGGTCGCGGAGGAACACGTCTGATGCGCCGTTGCCGTCGCCCGCAACCAGCGCCGCATCGGCGGACTCGAAGACGACGAACCTTCCAGACGGAGAGACGACGCCGGCGCCGCTCTTCGCGCTGGCCGGAATGCCGGCGGTTGATACGGCGATTCGCGTAGTCTGCCCGGACTGGCGATCCCGCGCAAACACGTCGACCGCGTTGTTGGCGTCCGCGGGGACGAGGTTGGATGCTTGCGAAGAGAAGATCACAATGCGGCCATCGGCGCTGATGGATGCGCCGGAACTGGCGGCGTTCCCCTGGGAGCCGTCGGACGCCACCGAGTCGCGCGTGGTCTGCCCGGTCTGGCGATCATGCACGAACACATCCTCGCGCGTGTTGGTATCGCCCGGCACGAGGTTGGTGGCCTTCGACTGGAAGGCTACGTAACGGCCGTCCGCGCTGATCGCCAGGCCGTCGATGCCGCTGACGTTGTCTCCCTGCACGCCCGAGGAAGAGACGGAAGCGCGGTCGATGGCGCCCGTGGCGCGGTTCAACACGAACACATCGGTGGCGTTATTGGTATCCCCGACGACCAGGTTGGAGGCGGAGCTGGCGAAAGCAACGAAGTTCCCGTCGCGGCTGATGACGGGGGTCTGGCCGGATACGAGGAAGCTGATCTGACCCGTGGTCCGATCCGCCAAATACACGCCCACGGCCCCGCTGAGCACGAGGTTCTTCGCCTGCGACTCAAAGACGATGTATCGCCCGTCCGCGGAGATGGAGGGCGAACTGCTGGCGCCGTTGGGTTCGGCGCCGTTGAGGCCAATGGTGATCCGGGTCAGGATGCCGGTTTCGTTGTCGCGCGCGAAGATGTCGTCGACCGTGGTCGTCTTTGAGGGCGCCAGGCTCTGGGAGGAAGAGACGAACGCCGCGATGCGTCCGTCTGCACTGATGCATGGCTGGTTGCTGTTGTGGTTGCCTTCTACGCCTGCGGTGGACACGGAGAGGCGGACGGTTCCGGCGTCCGCGCGGCATGGAAGCGCCTGGGTGCAGGCGCTGACGGCGATCAACGCCGCCATCCAAGTCTGTTTCCTCATGGGGTCCCGTTCCTTTCCAGTCTGCTCAGGCCGGGGCGCCATAGGTACGGAGCGAGGAGCGGAAGATGATACCGTGGGGAATCCGTTTGGCTGCCTGGCCGGGCGCCGGGAACAACGAAGCCTTCAGCCGAGGAGTTCCCGCCATTTGCGGCGCGGGGGCTCGCCGGGAACTAGAACCACGGTTTATAGGTTCTATAATGATGTGGGCGCCTCGGATGGTCCGAGGCGCCCACGTTTGTTGTTGCGCCGCGTTCGGCGGCCGAGAGGACTGGTTAGTTATGTGGACTGTTGTAGCGATCGTCGTCGCCGCTGTGGCCGCGACCGTTCAAGCAAGCTTTTTTGAGTGGGCGTTCCATCGCTACTGGTTGCACAAGCCGTGGCTGCCCGCGTCATGTTTCCGAGCGCATACGCTGGTGCACCACCAGTTGTGCAAGTTCGAAGACACTTTCCAGGTGGTTGACCCCGAGCAGCGCGAAGCGCTGACCTTCGCCTGGTATGGCGGCCCGTTGCTGATCGCCATGAACGCCGCGCCCTGGTGCCTGGTTGCGATCGGCCTGTCTGCTCTCGGGCTGGGTCTCCCCTATGCGGCCTTCCTGATCACCCTGTCGGCGGTAGCGGCGCTGTACTACGCCGGCTACGAGGGCTCTCACTATCTGATGCACCGGCCATCCATCGCCTTTGTGGAGGGGACGCGCGCCTTCCAGTTCCTGAAGCGGCATCACCGCATCCACCACGTTCAGATGGATCGCAACCTCAACGTGCTGCTGCCGCTGGCCGACTGGTGTCTGGGAACCCTCATCCTCACCCGGCCGGATGGCGCTCCGCGCATTACCAACGAGGCCGCCCGCCGCACCGCCCGGCGCTACAGCCGATACGCCAAGCCGGACGCCGCGAAATCGGAGTAACGGGCTGATCCGGGCGCCCCGAGCCCAGAGGGTCAGGGGCGCTCGATCACGCGGGCGCGGGTTTCCTCGCCTTCGTTCACCGTCCAGGCAAACGAGGCGAAGGCAGGGCCGACCCTTGGGGTAACCACAATGTCGTAGGTTCCGGCGGGCACGGAGGGGAAGCGATAGCGCCCCTTCGCGTTCGTTTTTGCGCGACGATCCGTGCCGACGAGGCTCACGATGGCATTCGGCAGCAAACGTCCCCGCGCATCCTTGACGAGCCCGGCCAGCGCCCCATCGCGCGGGGCGGCCGGCAGCAGATGCACGCCGAAGTAGTAATGGCTCAGGATGCGGTCGTAGGAAATTCCCTGCCGCGCCATGCCGGCGGCCCCCCACTGGCACATGCCCACGCCGTGCCCGTAGCCTCGCCCCTCGAAGAGCCATGCGCCTGGCCCGTCCGGTTTCACGGACAGCGTCTGGCTGCGCAGGGCGTCCAGCCCAACGATCTTTCGAAACTCCATCGCGCGGAGGGTTTCCCGCCATTCCCTCGGCTCGGGCGCGGCCTCCGGCTTTGGCTCCTCCGCGGGCTGCGGCTCCACGGGCTGAGGCTGGGGCGCTGTGTCCGCGCCGGGCTCCGCCGGAGGCGCGGCCAGCGGCGCGCGGGCAGGATCCGCCTCCGCCGCCATGGCGCTCGGCTCCGGATCGGCAACCCCGGCGAGGCGAACGAGCCCCGCGCGTCCGTCGGAGTAATGGCCCTCCACCTGAATTTCGGAGAGGCTCTTGAGCCGCGCGCCGAGGGTTTCGTTCAGTTTTGGCAGGATCTCCGCGTCTGTTAGGCGGGCAGACCACGTGTGCATTGGGGCGATGGCGCAGTAGGCGGGCCCGCTGGCGGGGGCGTCTTCCACCGCGCGCAGGTAGGGCAGCGGCCCGCCGCCCAACCCGGCCGCTGTGTTCGTGCGGGTATGACCGCCGCAGTCCGCGCTGAAGTAGGCCACTATGGGGCGGCCCCGGTAGGTGAGGATGCGTCCAGCGGTGGCATCCACCGCGGCGCGACACTCCGGCCATACGCGGCCGGCGCCGGTGAACACCTGGTCGGCGGTGGTATCCAGAACGTCCACGCCGTTCTCGCGGTGTCCCCGCTGCGAGAGCGCATACGTGCGGGCGGCCACGGCCTGGGCCTTCAGCGCCTCCAGCGGGAAGGACTTTGCCGCTTCACCGGCCACCACGCCGGCAATGTAGTCCTCTTCGCGAACCTCATTCACCACATCCAGTCCGGTTTTGCCGAGGCTCACCTCAAGCGCGCCCGTGAACTGCCGGGCGCCGGCGTTCATCTGGTCGTCGCACCCGATGGGGATCAGGCGCACGGTCTCGGCGGGCAGGTCCTTGCCTCCGGGGCCGGAGATGGCGCGCCCGTCGTCCGAGAGGGAGAGCGAATAGGTGGCCTCGGCCGGAACGCGCGCGAGGATGCGGTGGGTATCGGGATCGATGACCAGGAGCCCGGTTGTTGTGGTGATGCGCAGCCGGCCATCCTGCAGCACATCCGAGAGGAGGACGCGGACCATGGGTTGCGGGGCGCGGGCGGGCGCGGCGGAAAGCCATGCCCCCGCCGGGAAGGCGTCAACGCGCGGATGGTAGGCCGCGGGCCGCAGGCGTATGCGCGGGGCGGGCCGTTCGACCGCCGAGTCGCCAGGTTTCGGCCAGGGCCGTTCCGGGGCGCCTCCAGAGAGGATCGCGAGGCAGGTGATGCCGCACGCAATGGCAACGGCGCCCGCGAATGGGGAGATCTGAAAAGTGCTGCTCTTGATCATGGTCGGCCACGCAAATGGCGGCGCATCACGCCGCCCCATGCATATTCTAACGCGCTGGTTGGGGCATGGCGGAATGCCAGGAATCCGGATGCCAACCCGGCTTGTTCTTTGGCGCCGTCTGTGCATTGAGTTTCTATGCATAGATCGGTGGGTAATCGCCGGCGGGAGACAGCTCGCCGCGAGCTTGCAGCACAAAGGACACAACCATGAAAGCACCTCTGTTCGCCATGCCGGCGATCGTTGCCTTGGCGCTACTCAACATGTCGGCGACCGCCCGCGCGCAGGTTGAGGGCGCCTCCATCATCGTGGCCAGCACCGGCCCCGTGGTCGCAACCTACCAGGGCAACACGGCGGCCTACAGCAACGACCTGTATCTGGACAGCCCCGCGAATTCGGTCGGTCTGATCTTCAACAACCATGCCGATCCGGTGGGCCTCACGAAGAACCTGGGCACATTCAACGCGGGCGATGAGCTGGTATTCCGCCTGCACGTGAACGACACCGGCGACAACTTCTTCTCGGGGCCGGCCTCTCGCAATGTGGACAACCACACTCACGCCCGTGTAACCGAAAACTGGCAGCCCGGCGAGACCCTGGTGGAGTTCGAGGATCTCAACGGGGGGCCCTACAATTACAACGACCTTTCGTTCTCCTTCACCAACACGCGCTCCGCCACCGTTCCGGAGCCCGGCAGCCTCGCCCTGATGGCCGCCGGCCTCCTCCCCGGTCTGGCCCTGTTGCGCCGCAAGCGGTAATCAGCGCTCAACACGAGTTACGGGCGGGCGATATCGCCCGCCCGTTGCCGTGTGTGGGCGCCGCTCCTTCCTCGTGTCCGCGACACAATAGGGTAGCCTGCTACAACAGGCTACCACGGTCGACGTACGTCGCAAGGATACGGGAGATGCCCTGGTTCGCCTGTCAGCGCGTTCGCTGTGGTTACGCCAGCAAGGCGATATCCGCCGCTGACCAGCGTATTCGTTCCGCGCGGCGTTTTCCCATCGGGATGGTTCAGCGTGTGCGATTGTGTGCTCCCGTTGCACGCATCCGATGATCTTCGTCCGAAGGGACTATACCTGGAGCACTACAGATGCACCCCAGTCCTGATGAATGTGATCGGCTCTTCGCTTCGGTATCCGCCCGCACGACGGATGAAGACATGTCGGGGCATTTGAGTGCATTCGCGCAGGCATTCATCGTGCCCGCCCGTAGGCCCCGATGGTCGCCGCAGAGACTCAGCAAGCCAGCGACCAGCAGAGCCCAACTGCCGAAATTCTATCTCCACTGTGATCAGAGATACTGCAGGGTCATCGAGAAAGACAACGCAGCGTTACAGATTCGGCTCGCAAATCTGGACGAATCCAATGGTCTGTACTTTGACGAAAACGCGTCGTTCGCGGTCATTCCATTGGGGTGCGCTCTTGTGAAAGCTATGTACGACTTCACGGAAGTAGTGCAACAGTGTTTCTGTAGAATGGGATTGCGGCTTGCTCGCTAGGAGAGGGGGCAGGCCCGGGTGTAGCCTTTCGGTTGATGAAGACCGTGAAAGGAGAGACACCCGTGGCCTACCGAGAAGATTGTAGCCTGCCGGAAGGACTGCTGGAACAGATTGCCGAGCGAGGACTGGATGGGCTGGGAGACGCCATCGCTCTTCTGGTAAACGCGGCGATGCAGTACGAGCGGGAAGCGCATCTGCAGGCCGGTCCGTATGAACGGAACCCGGGCCGGGTGGGACATTCCAACGGCTACAAGCCGAAGACCGTGCAGACCCGCGTGGGCGAGGTGACCTTTGCCGTGCCCCAGGTGCGGGAGGGCGGCTTCTACCCGCGTGCCTTGGAGAAAGGCTTGCGCTCGGAGCGGGCGCTGACCATCGCTCTGGCGGAGATGTACGTGCAGGGAGTCTCCACCCGGAAGGTGAGCAAGGTCATCGAGGAGTTGTGCGGGTGCGAGGTCACGAGTACCCAGGTGAGCCGGGCCGCGGCGGAGCTGGATGCGGCATTGTCGGCGTGGCGGAACCGGCCTCTTGGCCTCTGCCCCTACCTGTACCTGGACGCCCGGTATGAGAAGGTGCGCAGGAACGGCACGGTGCAGGACGCGGCGGTGCTGATCGCCGTGGGTGTGGATGCGATTGGGTTCCGGGCTGTGCTGGGCGTGTCGGTGTCTTTGTCCGAGCACGAGGCGCATTGGCGCTCCTTCCTGTTGTCCCTGGTGGAGCGGGGTTTGTCGGGCGTGCAACTGGTGGTGAGCGATGACCACGCCGGCCTGAAGGCGGCCAGATCCGCGGTGCTGGGGGGCGTGCCCTGGCAGCGATGCCAGTTCCACCTCCAACAGAACGCGCAGGCGTACGTCCCGAAGGTGGAGACGAGGG
Organism: Armatimonadota bacterium; assembly: GCA_036504855.1. GTDB lineage: Bacteria > Armatimonadota > DTGP01 > JAKQQT01 > JAKQQT01 > DASXUL01. The sequence continues at coordinate 14,446 of DASXUL010000070.1, forward strand.
CGGAGGTGGCCAAAGACATCCGGGCGGTGTTCAATGCCGGAAACCGAACCGAAGCCGACCAGCTGCTCAAAGCGTGTGTGGCCAGGTACGAGAAGACGGCCTCGAAGCTCTCCTGCTGGCTGGAGGAGAACCTGCCGGAGGGGCTGATGGTGTTTGCCTTCCCGGAGGAGCACTGGAAAAAGCTCCGGACCAGCAACGGCCTGGAGCGGATCAACCAGGAGATCCGGCGCAGGACCCGGGTGGCCCGGCTCTTCCCGAATGAGGAATCGCTGTTGCGGCTGGTCTCCGCCGTCCTGATGGAGATCTCCGACGACTGGCAAACCGACAAACGTTACGTCACCTTCCCGTCCTGAACAGAAATCCGGAAGATACACCCAGCCAATTTACAGAAACAACGTTGCTTTATCACTGCCGGTCGAGTTCGAGGAGCGGTTGGCAACAGAACGTACAGGTGATCTGTGCCCAACTGAAGGGGCGCAGCTAGAGTCAGGAGAATGGGAACATGAAGTGGCATCGGGTAGTATGGACTCTTGGAGTGCTGATGCTGGCGGTGACGGCCCAGTCGTTTGCCCGCTCCGCGGACCCTCCTGTGTCGCGCCACGACCTGGATCGCATAGAGGATCTTCTGCAGCAGGACAGGGATCGTGGGCTCAAGGAGGCATCCCGCGTCCTCCCGCTGATCTTCAGCACTGCCCCGGCGAAGGAGATGTTCTATGCCACGATGGGCAGTGACTTTGCTCCGCTAGGGACTGAGGCGTTTGTTCGGCCATGGACCGTCTCAAGTTTCATCACAGCGCTTGTGCAGTGCGGGACACATGCAGCCAGGCAACGAGACTCTACGGCAACCAAGGCGAGTTTCGTTCTCGCTGCCAGGTACACGCGCCTGTCGACGAAACCGGACTCGGGGCCGCCGCCGAGGGTGAATGTCGGCACTGCGGATCGACGAGTCTATCTTCCCGGAAAGGAGCGTCTGTTCTTGGCGCTGGCTCCGGTTACGGTGGGTGCAGAAGCCATCCGAAACGGACTGAGGGAGATCGTCCGAATGGAGCCGAAGCGCGCATCGAAGTTGAAGCGATCGTGCATGCTGGCGGATCGCATTATGACCACGCTGCGCTCCTACTCGGGCCGACAGAGTCGCCTTCTGGCCGGCGGGAAGAATGTCGAGGCCGACAAGCTCGTTCAACGTGAGATCGGTGAGCTGAACCGTCAGCTGAATCTGTTGTCGGCCGCATTGGAGGAAGAGATGACGCGTCTATAGATCCGGCGATGCCGAATCTCGTTGATCTACACGCCGCAGGAAGAGCGCCTTTACCCGTGTTGTCGGGCCAGATTGCGCCCGCAGCGTATTTGTTCACAGCGCTCTTCGAGCGTGATACCAGCGCAGCGCCGAGCGGTGCATCGGCGTAACTACTTGCGCTCTGGAACCGAGGCTGCTCAGGCGGTAGCCCGCATGCTAAAATGCGGGATCTTGAATATGCGGAACATACAAGCGTTTCACGTAATGGGAAAGCCGGCTGGGGCGCGGTGCAATGTAGCGTGCCGGTATTGCTTCTACTTGCCGAAGGGCGAACTATACCCGGATGGCGCTCAGCGCATGTCGGACGAGACGCTGAGTCTCTATATCCGGCAGATGCTGGAGCTTCAGCCGGGGCCGGAGGTCTCCTTCTCTCTATAGTTCGGCTGCCGGATTGTCCGGCCCAGCGGGAGTTGGCTACGGGGGCGGGATATACGACGGGCCAATCACCACCGACAGGTGGGTCTGGGGGACCTGGAAGCCGTGGTAACGACATCGGGTCGCATCCCCCGCATCGTATTTCGCGTACTTGAGGGCGACCTCAAGTAGTGGCCTGCGCGGCCTAGAGCAGGATAGCGCCAGTTGGCTATCCTGCTCTAGGTAGGCGCCTCAACTGCCAAGCCTGAGGATGGTCATGAAAGATATACGCACGAAACTCGCTCCGCATATGCGCTTCTGGTTGTCTGCAACGCTCGGAGGGTGCATAGCTGGTCCGGCGGCTCTTCTGTCCTGCGCATTTCTCTGGGGAGTGCTGCACGTCAGGCCAAGCGATGCCGTGATTCTTAGTGCATATGTGGTATACGGTTCCGCATACCTCGCCATAGCCTGCCTGGTCTATCGAAAGCTAGGGAAGGACTGATTCAGGCTTGTGTATAGCGCGGGAAGAATCATCTCCTGGGCAACAGGCGCACCCAAGCACCTGCCATGATACCCTGCCGAACGATGTTGGAGGGAGCGTTAGTGTGCGGGCATATCGATTGCTGCATGGTCAATTCGAATTGTACGCTCATCCCTGCCTTCCACGTCATGGCCAAGCCCGCCGGGGCGCGGTGCAATGTAGCGTGCCGCTACTGCTTCTACTCGCCGAAGCGCGAGTTGTACCCGGATGGCGCTCAGCGCATGTCGGACGAGACGCTGAGTCTCTATATCCGGCAGATGCTGGAGCTTCAGCCGGGGCCGGAGGTCTCCTTCGCCTGGCAGGGGGGCGAGCCCACGATTTTGGGCCTGCCGTACTTCCGCCGCGTGGTGGAGTTGCAGCGGGAGCATGCCCAACCCCGCAAGCGGCACAGCAACACCATCCAGACCAACGCCACGCTCCTCACGGATGAGTGGTGCGCGTTCCTCACGGAGAACGGGTTCCTCGTTGGCGTAAGCCTCGACGGCCCGCCGGCGGTCAACGATGCTTTCCGCGTGGACCATCGGGGCCGCTCTACGTTCGATGCCGTGATGCGGGGTGTGCGCCTGCTCCAGAAGCATGGGGTGGACTTCAACATCCTCTGCACGGTGCACGCCGCCAACCAGGATCTTGGCGCCGAGGTCTACCGCTTCTTCCGCGATGAGGCCAAGGTGGACTGGCTCCAGTTCATCCCCATCGTGGTTCGGATGCCGGACGGCGGGGTCTCCGCGGAATCGGTGGGCGCGGAGCAGTACGGCCAGTTCCTCTGCGACGTGTTCGATGAGTGGGCCGCTCACGGCATCGGGCAGATGTTCATCCAGGACATGGAGGTGGCCGTCGGCGCGTGGCTGAACCGGCCACCCGGCATCTGCCTGCATGCGCCTGTCTGCGGCCGGAACGTGGCGATGGAGCATAACGGCGACGTTTACTCCTGCGACCATTTCGTGGACCCGGAGCACCTGCTGGGCAACATCCACGAAGCGTCGCTGTCGGAGTTGGTCTTCTCGGAGGAGCAGCGCCGCTTCGGGGAGAGCAAGGAGACCGGCCTTTCGGACGAATGCCGGAGTTGCGAGTTCCTGTTCGCGTGCCGGGGAGGCTGCATCAAGGACCGGTTCGTCGATGCGCCGGACGGGGGCGCGCCCCGGAACTACCTCTGCGCCGGCTACCGGCGGTTCTTCGGGCATATTCGCCCCACGGTGGAGCGGATTGCGGACCTGCTGCGCCGGGGGCAGCCCGTCACGCAGGCCGCCGTTTCCTTGTCGGCGGCGCCGAACCCGTACGCCGGCGCCGGCCGCAACGATCTATGCCCCTGCGGCAGCGGGCGCAAGTTCAAGAAGTGCCACGGCGCGAAATGAGCATCGGCGATCGCGGGGAATCCGCTCCCGAACGGGGGAAACCCCCGGGCGCGCTGAAATGGCCCCATTGCGCCTCGAGGCCCGATCCGGCGATCTCCGAGGCGGGATGCGTGTGGAGTGGGCGGGCCAGCCGTGCGGGGCCGGCCGCCAGGGCTACTCGTCCTTCTCTCCGCCGCGGTCCACAAGCACGCGCACGGAGAGCACGCGGTTGCCCTTGGCGCGTTCCACCACGAATCGGATGTTCTCCCAGGCGCACTCCTCGCCGCTCTTCGGGGGATAGCCGAATAGGCCCACAACGAAGCCGCCAACCGAATCGTACTCCTCGGTTGTGATCTCGATATCCAGTTCGTCGTTCACGTCCTGGATGGGCGTTTTGCCGTCCACCAGGGCCACATCATCGCCCAGGCGGGTGATGGCGTCTTCCTCCACGTCGTACTCGTCGCGGATCTCGCCCACGATCTCTTCCACGAGATCCTCCAGCGTTACGATGCCGGCGGTGCCTCCGTATTCATCCACCACGGCGGCGATGGGGATGCGGCGAGAGCGCATTTCCTCCAAGAGCGTCTTGGCGTTCTTGTTCTCCGGCACGAAGTAGGCGGGCCGCATCACGGCGCGCAGGGTAAAGCCCTGCCGGCCATGCCGGAGGTAACGCAGCAGGTCCTTGGCGTGGAGCACGCCCACCACGTTGTCGAGACTGCCTTCGTAGACGGGCAGGCGCGTGAAGCCCCTGGCGATCAGCGTATCCAGCACCTCGTCGAGCGGGGCTCCGGCGTCCATCGAGACGACGTCCACGCGCGGCACCATCACCTCGCGCACCACGCGGCGGTCCAGTTCGAAGATGGCCGTCACCATCTCGCGTTCGTCTTCCTCCAGGTCACCCATTTCCTCGCCCTTTTCCACGAGGACCTTGATCTCCTCCTCCGTGATGTAGGGATTGCGCTCCAGCGGCTTCAACCCTGGCACGCAGCGAATCAGGACGTTGGCGATGCGAACGAGGATGAGCACCACGGGGAAGATGACATACGCCATCGCCATGACGGGCCGGATCAAGACCATGGCCACGCGTTCGGAACGGCGGCGCGCCACGGTTTTGGGGATGATCTCGCCGAACAGGAGCATTACGAGCCAGGCGCAAGCCGTGGAGGCGGCGACGCCATGGAAGGTATCAATGCCGCCGAACTCCGGCGCCAGCAAGAGGACGGCCGCCACGACGCCCAGCATAGCCAGGGTTGTGTTGACGGCCTGAATGCTGGCCAGGGCGCGCTCAGGGTGGTCCAGAGCGCGCTGGATGAGCAGGGCCGCCGGAGCGCCTTCCTCCGCCAACGCCTGCAGACGGCTGCGCCGGATGTTGATCAGCGCCGTTTCGGCCGCGCTGAACACCGCGGACAGCGCCACGCAAACCGCAAACACCGCGAATTGGATCTCGATGATATACATGGGGGAGTAGTCAGTTCTCAGTCATCAGTCGTCAGCGCACTCGCAACTAGACGGCTGAATGCTGCTTCGCTGACGACTGAGAACTGATGACTGATGACTGATGACGGCAACGCTCACATTCCGTGCAGAATGGCCACTTTCGAGGCGACCCAGGGCAACACGCGGTACATCATGCTGGGCACGCTGATGCCCAGAAAGGCGCCCCACACGACCTCTTGCGTGGTGTGAATGCGGGCCTGCACGCGGCTCTGGGCCACAAGGGCGGCGATGCACATCGCCAGGAAGGCGGTGGGCAACTGGTTGCTCACGAAAAGGATGCTGGTGGAGAGGTAAAACCCAAGCGCCGCATGGCCGCTCACCACCCCGCCGGAAAGGAAGGTGCCCTTGTTCCCAAGCGTTTTGCTGATGATCGTCAGCAGGAACAGCAGGATCACGCCCGAAACGCCCACCTGGAACGGGTCCGCCGGCCGGTCTACCAGCGAGATGCCGAGGAGTTGCTGGTAGTTATCCGGGTTGAAGAACACCAGCACCGCCACGATGATGGCCAGCGCGGTGGCAACCACCACGGCGCCGGCGGCGATATCCTTGGCGATCTTGGCTAGGGTGTGGTACGAGTCCGTGAACAGGTCCACGCAGGCTTCGATGGCGGTGTTGAGGAGCTCCGTGAGGAACACCAGCGCCATGGCGAAGTAGAGGAGGAACCACTGCTCGCGCGGCAGGTTCATCAGCGCGCCGATGATCACAATGACCGATGCGGTGGCGAAGTGGAACCGCATGTGCCGCTGCGTGCGGAAAACGTGGATGATGCCTTCGATGGCGCTTTTGATGGATTCCATTCAGAGTTGTTCGCCGGCCTAGCCTACCGTGCGCAGGAAAACGAGGACGATAAGGACCATCCCTATCACCGTGGCCGCCAGAGTTGCGCCGGTGGCAATCTCGCAAACCCGCCCCTTCGCCGGATGGTGCTGCTCCGAGAACAGGTCCACGCATGCCGTGACGGCGGTGGAGATCATCAGCGAGAGGAACGTAATGGCCAGCGCCATATAGACGGCGAACCACTGCTCCCGCGTAAGCCGCCGCATCGCCCCAACCGCGATCACGAGGACTGCCAGGCCGCCCTGCATGCGGGCGTAGCGCTGCGTGCGGAACACGTGGGCGATCCCATCGAACGCGTGCTGGAAACTGACCAGGGTTGTCTTTGTTGGCCTCGGCATGGCTCTGCTGGCATCCGTCTCTCGGCCCGTTGGCCGTCCCTTCACATCGCGGCCAACGCCGCTTTGGCCTTGGCGATCATCGTCGCCAGCCCCTCTTCTGTATCGTCATCATAGCCCAACAGGTGAAGGACAGAGTGCGCAAACAGCCAGGCGGTCTCTGCGGATAGCGATGCGCCGCGCTCAGCGGCCTGGCGCGCGGCGGTATCCACCGAGATCACCACGTCGCCCAGCGCCGCCGGCAGGCCGGCTACGGGTCGCTCGCCGGGCTCATATTGGGGAAACGAGAGCACGTCTGTGGGCCTGTCCAGCCCGCGGTGCTCCCGGTTCAGGCCCTGGATCTCCTCATCGGTACACATCCAGAGGTCCAGTTCGGCGTCGCACGGCCAGCCCTCAGTGCGCAGCAGCGCTTCGGCCAGGCGCGTCAGTCGTTGTCGGGGCACTCGGACCGCCCGCGTCTTTCTGACCGTTAGCTCCAATCTCTTTTCCATTCTTCGGCGGGCCCTCCGGGACGGGGGCGTTGGGATATTCGATACGGCTGTGCAGCATCGACGCCAACGTGCGAACGAACGCGCCCTTGATGCCGCCAATGTCGCGGAAGGTCAGGTCGCACTCGTCGAACTGCCCGTCTCCGAGCTTTGCGTTGATGATGCCCAGCACGGCTTGCTCGATTCTGGCCGGCGTCGGCTTCTCCAGCGTTCGGGCCACGGCCTCCACCGCGTCGGCCAACATCAGGATGGCCATTTCCTTGGACTGCGGCTTCGGGCCCTCGTAACGGAACTGCTGTTCGAGGTCGTCATCGTTCTCCTCGCCTCCGGTTGCCTGATGGTAGAAGAAGCTGACGAGGCTGGTGCCGTGGTGCTGCACGATGGCGTCTCGGATGACCGGGGGAAGGTGGTATTGCTTGGCGAGGTCCATGCCTTCTTTCACGTGGGCCGTGATGGCGATGGAGGAGAGGCTGGGCGCCAGCCGATCGTGCACGTTGGCGTCCTGCTGGTTCTCCACGAAATACTGCGGGCGGCGCATCTTGCCGATGTCGTGATAGTATGCCGCCACCCGGGCCAGCAGGGCATCGGCGCCGATCGCCTCCGCCGCGGCCTCCGCCAGCGTCGCCACGCCCAGGCTGTGGTGGTAGGTGCCCGGCGCTTCCCACTGGAGCCGGCGCAGCAACTCCCGGTTCATATCCGAGAGTTCCAGCAAGCCCACGTGGGTCACCAGGCCGAACGGCCGCTCCAGGATGGCGGCGAAGATCCAGAAGAACAGCGCGCACCCGACCCCGGTTCCCAACGCCCAGGCCGTGCCCATCAGCATCTCAGACTGCGCGTCTCCGTTGAACAACCCGAGGATCCACACCAGCGATGCATTCGCCAGCGCGACCATTCCGGCCACGCGGACCAGGTCTCCTCGGTCGCGGATGCGAGACACGCCGTAGATGCCTACCAGAGCGCACACCAGGGCCATCGCCAGGTATCGGGCGTCCACTTCCCAGGCCACGCCGGCGGTTACGGCGAGAAGCGATGAGATCAGCAGCGCCGTATCCACGTTGATCAGCACGGCGGCCAGCATCGCCGGAACCGCCACCCACAGCGTGGCCAGGTAGCCGAGCTGACTGGGGCTCAGCGGAACGCCCAGGTACGAATAGCCGACCTTCAGCCCCAACGCCCCGATCACCGTGAGAAGCGATATGAGGCGGATCATGCGCAGGTCATTGTAAACGCGGCGCTCGTAGTAGCGCAGGAAGTAGGAGGCGGAGAGCACCACGGAACCCAGGAAGAGCCACAACCCGATGATGCGCGGGAAATCGAGGCCCGGTTGCTGAAGGCGCAGAGCGTGAAACTGCTCCACGTCTTGCGGGGTTACGGCCTCGCCCTTCGCCACGATCAGCTCGTCCTTGGCGATCGATTTCTCGATGACGGCAACCGCCCGGCGGGCCTCATCGCGCGCGGCGTCCGTCGCCTGTTGGTTGAAGATGCGGTTGGGACGAATCGCCGATTGCGCCGTGTCGGCGACCAGGGCGGTGGCGTCGGCCGGAAGGTGGAGGCCGGCAGCGAGGCGGCCCGCGTCGTGGCGCGCTACGTCAACAGATTCGTTCTCGCTGCGAATGTCCGTGTCCATCACCTGCGCCACCACCTGTTCGGCCCGGCCCTTCAGGTCCTTGAGGGTGGCATCCGAGGCGGTGAGGGCGGTCTGAATGGCGGCGGGAGAGATGCGGACGTTGGCGGGGAGGGCCTGCTGCGCATCCTTGATGCGGGTTGGCAGGTCGTCGTGTCGCGGAGAGTCCTTCTCGCTCTGGAGCACTCCAAAGATGGTGGTGAGGATGCGTCCCGCCTCGGAGGCGGCGCGGGGGTCGTTGTCGTACTGCCGGGGGATCCGGAGGGCGGCGGTCTCCCGGGCGCTCTCCGTGGCGATGCTGCTGGGGTACGCGATGCTGCGACGCGCGACGATGTCCTTGGGGGCTACGTCGCCGGCTTGCAGGGAAACCTTGTCTGGGGCGACGCGAGACGCCAGCAGCCCGGCAAGGAGGGTGGTGAGGCCGAAGCCCCACCACAACCGCCGTGCGGCCCGCACCGTCTGCCATAGCGTCGGACGGACCTTGGAGCGGCCCGGCAGGGGGATGGTTTTCATACGCAACCGGCGGGAAAGCGCCGAAAGCCAAGGGTGAAAAGACGGCAACCGCCTTTTCCCCCTCGGCCTCTAGCGCTTGGTCCCCAAACTATCGGCGGCGCAGGAACGCCGGGATGTCCAGATCGTCGTTGGGCATCGCGCGGGGCGGTTCTTCCTGCTTCTTCGGTTCCGGCGCGGGCGCGGTGGCCACCGCGGCGGGCTGAGGGGCCGGCTGCGGCGCGTAGCTGGCGGGAGCCGGCGACGCGGCCTGCGTTACAGACGGGGGGACGTAGGAGGGGGCGGTGTAACGGCTACCATACGCCTGCGCCGGTTGCTGGAAAGGGCCGCGGCCATCGAAGCCCGTGGCCAGGACGGTGATGCGCACACGTCCGGTGAGGCGCTCATCCAGAACGGTTCCGAACATCACGATGGCATCGTTCTTATCCGTGATGCCGTGGATAATGTCGGCGGCTTCGTAGACTTCGGCGAGGGTGAGGTCCGGTCCGGCGGTGATGTTCATCAGAACGCCACGCGCGCCCTGAATGGTCTGCTCGAGGAGCGGGCTGTTGATCGCCGCTGTGGCGGCGGCAACTGCGCGCTGTTCGCCCTCGGACTCGCCGATTCCCATCATCGCGGAGCCGGCGTTCTGCATGATGGCCTTCACGTCGGCGAAGTCCACGTTGATCATGCCGGGCACGGTGATAATGTCGGAAACGCCTTGAACGCCCTGACGCAGGATGTCATCCGCCATCCGGAACGCGTCCACCAAAGTGGCGCGCTTCTCGGCCACGGTGAGCAGCTTGTCGTTCGGGATCGTGATGATCGTGTCGACCTTGTTCTTTAGCTCCTCGATGCCTTGCTCCGCGGCGCGTGAGCGGCGCGGGCCCTCGAAGGAAAAGGGTTTGGTGACCACGGCCACGGTGATGGCGCCCACTTCACGGGCAATATCCGCGATGATCGGGGCCGCGCCAGTTCCAGTGCCGCCGCCCATGCCCGCCGTGATGAAGACCATGTCTGAGCCTTCAAGGGCCTTGCGGATATCCTGCTTGCTTTCGTCGGCGGCCTCTCGACCCACTTCGGCGTTGCCTCCCGCGCCGAGGCCGCGGGTAAGGTTTTCGCCCAACTGGATCTTCTTTTGCGCCGTGGAAAGGTTGAGGACCTGGAAATCCGTGTTCATCGCGATGAATTCCACGCCGGCCAAGCCCGCTTCGACCATCCGGTTGACGGCATTGGACCCGCCGCCCCCGATGCCAACCACCTTGATGTTTGCGAATTGATCTGGGACCATGCCTATCACCACTTCCCTCCTGGCGCCCGCCCGGGTGGGTACCGGGAGGCGAAAACGTGTTGCGTGTTCAAGATTTGGGCCGTTTGTTAACCCCTACAGCCTAATCATTGGCGAGCGTCGGCCGATTTTCACTCCATGATAGCGCCAAACCCGTGTTAAAGGCGGACAGTACCCGTGGGCGGACACTGGGCGGCCAGAGGGACAGAGACGAAGATGGGCGGCAAATCGGTGTCGCGAAAGACCATGGGGAGCGGATCCCCCCTGGCCGGGCGCCCGCTGCGCCTCGCATGCTCATTGTATTGTCGCGCCGGACCTGGAACCGGTGAAAGCCGTACTGGCGCACCCAGCTCTCGGCAAAATGACCTCCGGCGGCCGCTATGCGGCGCGTGGCCCGGCGTTCGCCTCTAGGCCCCGCGGCGAATCCGCGGTGGGGAAGTCGGTCATCGCGGGCTTCATCCCGCCGACCCTCCAGCCCTCCGCCATTCCGCGCAGTCCCTGCCAGACAACTCCCGGGGCAAACGGATTTCGAGCAAGACCCAGGCACTGCCGCAGCAGCCAGGCTAAGGCGACAGGTTTCGCCACAAGGCTCACATGCCGGCGAATCAGCACGGTGCGGTTGCGCGCCACGCCCCACGCATACGTGCCGCGGGATCCGACTTTGCAGCCGCCCGATTCCGCGCCAAGGTGCGTCAGGCGAGCGCTTCCGCAGAAGACGATCCGGAGGCCCGCCTTCCGCACGCGGAGGCAGCACTCCAGCTCTTCGAACATCGCGGAAGCTGCGCCAAGCGCCTCGTCGAATCCGCCAACCTTCTCCACCACCCATCGCCAGACGCTGAAATTGCCGCCGGGGACGTGGTCTGATTCCTGTTCGCCCGTCATCCCGAAGCTGCCGCATGGGGCCGACCGCCACTGGTCGAAGTGCAGCGAACCGCCAGGGACCGGGACGACCACCGTGCCGTCAATGCCGCCCGCGGCCATGGCGACGCCATCGCGCTGTAACGAGCGGAGGTGTTCGGATACCATCTGCGGCTGGCAGATCACGTCGTCGTCCACGTACACGATGGCGTCGTACTTCGCGCGCTGCCACCCGTAGTTACGCGCTCTCGGGAGGCCGCGGAAGGTTACGTGCTCAACGCGGATCTCGTCAGGATGCTGCTTCGCGAGGTCCAGCACTTCGGGGGCCACGGTCTCGGATTGGTCCACCACGAAGATCTCCAGCGGACGATGGTCCTGATCCAACAGCGTCTCAAGCGCAGGCACGATAGATGCGCCGCGGTTCAGGGTGGGAACGACCACAGTAACGCCGATCGGTGTGCTGGGATGCAATGCTCTTTCTCTCCACTGGGCCACCACGCGGCGGGACTCGCCTCGCGGGGGAAGGGAACGGACGACCGACCGACCGAAGCGGTTCGTGGCCGCGGCGACCGACCATAGAGTTGGCGCATGCCGCCAAAACTGGTCCCCGCAAGGCAATGCGGCGCTCAGCGAGCGACGATCAGCTTCTGCCGGCCGGGATGCACGATGCGCTCGAGATGCGCGACGGTGGTCCTGGCTACCGCCGGCCACGAGGCATTGTTTTCCACGTATGCGCGTGCCTCGGCGGCTCGTCGGCGCCAGGCCTCTCTGTGGTCCATTATGTCACGCGCCGCCGCGGCGAGGTCATCTGGGGAATCAGGATTGATCAGCGAGAGGCTCCGATCTGCCCAACTGGGGATGGGGAGGCTGCGGTTCGCCGACGCGATAACCGGGCGGGCGCAAGCGGAGTATTCCAGGATTTTGAAGCCCCGGAGATTCCCGTCTCCAAGGAACCTGCGTTTAGTGACATTCAGACAGGCATCAGCGGCGGCGATGTAGGTTGGCACCTCGGCAGACGGGGCCGCATCAATGAAGCGAACCGCTCCTGCTTCAACAAGGTCCGCCGCGAGTCGCTCCGCCCCGGATTGGTTAGGACCGCTCCCCAGCATCATCAACAGGGGTTCCACACGTGCGGCGCGAAGGCGTCTCACCGCTTCAAAGAGTGTCTCGAAGTCGTGGTGATCCTGATACCCGGACATGAAGAGCATCGTAAATGGCCCACCGGGCCAGTTGAGTTTGCGCCGCGCGGCGTCCCTGTCTTGCGGCGCGAATCGCAGGGCATCAACGCCGGGACCTGCCTGAACGGCCACTCGATCCTCCGGAACGCCGGAAGCGTCCAGGCAAATGGCCCGCAGCTCGTCCGATGGCACTAGGAGGAGATCCAGCGCCTCAACGTACTGGCGGAACTCGGGGGTTCCGCAGAGCTCCAGTCCGTGTAATTCGCCCACAACCGGTATGGGTAGCGCGGAGATGACCCGCGTAAGCGCGGGATCGAGGACGCAACGCATGTAGACGACGTCGGCCGCGCCGCGCCCCGCCTCCCGGAGAGCCCGAAAGAGGCCGCGGCGGTACACGTGGGAGCCGCCGCGGATGTTGGGATGCCATACCGCGATGTCGCGGTGGAAGTGCGCCGCTTCCTCAGCCGGCAACCCTGGTCGAGCGTGAACCATGGTCACTTCATGGCCCATGTCGGCGATCGCCGCGCAGCGCCAGCGGACGTGATGAGCCGGCGCCGTCGGCTCGGCCAGTTCCACAGTTGTCAGGTAGGTGATTCGCATATCTCACGCGGTCTCCCGGGCTGCCGTCCACGTTCGCACCAACGCCTCCAGCTTCTCAACCGGGAGCGGCCGCAGCTTCCACAGCGACCATGCCGTGTACGCGCCCAAGGCGACGATGGTCTTCACTAACACGACGGCGACCTCGGGAATTCCCAACCGCCGAGCCAACAGCCCGACGGCCACGGCGATGCTTGCCGCCCCAACGGCTCCCCCCACAATCGGCGCCACCGCGCGAAGCGTTTGGTCCAGGGGCAGACCCGCCGCTTTGTGCGCCACGCCCAGACCCGGTGTCGCCAGCACAACCGTCATCACAACGGCATACGCGGCGGCCAGGACCGTTGCTCCGTGCGGCACGGCGACGAGGAAGGTGATCGCCAGAATACCGGTGGACGCGAAGTTCCAGAACAGCATCCGTCGCAGGTCGCCGACCACGGTGAACAGCCATGCCGTCGTGCTGTACAGCGGGTGCAAGACTCCGGCCAATGACAACCACATGAGCATAGGCGCTACGGGCGACCACTTTGTTCCATACATCAACTGGATCACCTGGGGCGCCGCGAGCGCAAGCCAGAGGCTGATGGGGCATCCCACAAAGGCGATCATGCGCATCGTGCGCCGGTAGGCGGCTCCCATCCGCTCCGGGTTGTCGCGGAGCGCGGAGAGAGTTGGAACCATCACGTCGCCCAGCGTGCTGGCGATCACGAACGTCGGCGCCATCATCAGGATGTAGGCTCTCGAGTAATAACCGAGGACCTCCGCCCTCCAGTAATGGCCGATGAGGATGTTATCGAGGTTGCGGGACAAGTAGACCAATGCCGCGCTGACGCACATCGCTCCGCCGAACTTGAGCAGGCTGTGAGTGTCGGCATCGCGGCGCCACGGTCCAGGCCGGTAGCCGCTCTGAATAAACGCCATTGCCGCTCGCACGCAACCGTATGCCACGGCCTGGTAGACCAGCGCCCAGTAGGAGAACTTCATCATCGCCAGGCCGATGCCGACGCCGGCAAAGGACAGCGATGCCACCCCCTGCTGGATGGCGACTTCCCGCTGCTGGATGTTGCGGCGCATCAGGGCGATCGGCTGTACGGCAAAGCCCCCAACAACGAAGGTGAAGCCGACGATCGGCATCACTCGGATGAGTTCGGGCTGTGAGTAGAACCGGGCGAGGATCGGGCCCGATGCCGCGCAGATCAGCCACATCAGTAGCCCGACCCCGACGTTGATCCAGAAGAGGTTGTCCACCTGCTGTTTGCTGAGATTACGTCGCTGTAACGTCACCATCGACAGCCCCGCGTCCGAGACGAACGTCAGGAAGACCGTCAGGGTCATCGCCATCGTGTTGATGCCGTAGGCGGTCGGGCTCAGCAGGCGCGCCAGGACGATGCTGGTGGCCAGCGCTATGATTTGATGGCCGATGACCGTCACGCCTGCCCAGAGGGCGCCTCTCCGAGCCATTCGGCCGACGTCGTTTGCGTGGGGCATAGCGACGATTTCATTGGGGTTTGCTGACATGGGTGTTAGCAGGCCTTTGCCAATGGCGCGCCACGTCTTATATGCGCGGCGCAGCGATGAGTCTGCAGAGCGCAGTTCAGCCGGCGGAGTTCGACCTGAGGAGCCGCCGAAGGCGTTGCTACCAGTAAGCGGCGGAGGACCCCGCGGATGACTCGGTTGCCCTTACCTCGGAGGCGTGCGGGCCGGGAGTCGGGGGACCAGCGGACGAGTATGGCCGAAGCTGGCGGCTCATCCGGCCACGCTCCGGGAGCGGAGGTGTTTCTCATGTCTTGTAGGAATCAGTGCGCGGCGCCCACACCTGCGCCAGCGCCTCCAGCCGCTCGATGGGCAGAGGCCGCAAACGCCACATAGCCCAGACCACGTAGACGCCCAGGGCCACGAGGGTCTTCACCAGAAGCACCGCGAGCCACGGCAGGCCCAAACGCTCGGTCTCATAGCCCGTCGCCATGGCGATGCCGGCGGCGCCCACTGCCCCAACCACGATGGGCACAAGCGGCCGCACCGTTCGCCACAGCGACAGCCCGGCCGCCCGGTGCGCCATGCCCAAGCCCGGCAGGGCCAGCCCAAACGTCATTACAACCGCGTAGGCCGCTGCCACCGCCGTGGCGCCGTACGGCAGGCTGATGCCAAAGGCCATCGCCAGCACGCACGTGGATCCCAAAGACCAGATGAGCATCGCGCGGGTTGCGCCCATTACGAGGAACAGCCACCCAATGGTGTTGTAGAGAGGCTGGAAAAGGCCGGCGACGGAAAGCCACAGCAGAATCGGGGAAACCGGCGCCCACTTCGGGCCGTACACCAACCGGATGACCTCAGATGACGAGAGCGCCAGCCACAGGCTGATGGGGCAACCCAGAAAGGCGATCAGCCGCATTGTGCGCCGGTAAGCGTCTCCCATGCGCTCCGGATCGTGCTTCAGCGCTGAGAGCGACGGAACCATGACGTCCGCCAGAGATGTGGCAATGAGAAGCGAGGGGGCCATCATGAGGAAGTAGGCGCGCGAGTAATAGCCGAGCGCCTCGGCGCCCCAGTGGCGGCCGATCATGATGTTATCCAGGTTCCGCGACAGATAGACGAGAATGGCGTAGAGGCACATCGCCCCGCCGAATTTCAGCAGACCGCGCGTCCCAACGTTGCGATGCCACGGGCCCGGCCGATATCCACTCTGGACAAACACCATCACGGTGCGGGCGCATGTGTATCCCACCGTCTGGTAGATCAGCGCCCAGTACGAGAACCCGGCCAGCGCAAGTCCAATGCCGAGGCCGGCGAAGACCAAGGCCGAAACGGCCTCCTGCATGGCGATATCCCGCTGCTTCAAGTTCCGCCGCATGAGGGCGAGCGGCTGTACGCCGAAGCCTCCGGCGATGAAAGTGAGGCCCAGAACCGCCATCACCCGGGTCAACTCCGGGCGCTTGTAGAA
Organism: Armatimonadota bacterium; assembly: GCA_036504855.1. Lineage (GTDB taxonomy): Bacteria > Armatimonadota > DTGP01 > JAKQQT01 > JAKQQT01 > DASXUL01. The sequence continues at coordinate 30,098 of DASXUL010000070.1, forward strand.
GTCCGCGAGGAGGGGGCCGGAGGCTGTGCACGCCGCCCAAAGGAGCACCCCGACCGCAACGTTCACCCAGAACAGGTTATCCACCTGCTGCTTGCTCAACTCACGGCGCTGGATGGTGACCATAGACAGGCCTGCGTCCGAGAGGAACGTCAGGAACCACGTCATGGTCATGGCCATCGCGTTGATGCCAAATTCGGCCGGGCTGAGGAGGTGCGCCAGGATAATGCTGGTGATGAATGCGGAGATCTGGCGACCGACGACGGTCGCCCCTGCCCACATCGCGCCGCGGCGCGCGAGGCGGCCGACGTCGTTGGCCTGGGGCGTCGCCACCGCATCATTGGGGTTGTTTGACATATGGAGGCTCTACGCTCGGGCCGCTTACCGAGGCCACAGTCTCTTCATGGCCTTCACGAACGAACGCCCCGGTCCTCGAGGCGCCGGAAGAGGTTCGGAATATGACGGCCCCCGCGCGGATTTGGCGGCCAGGCGCACCAGGCCAACCGCCGTGGCGTACCGCGGGTGGTTCACCGTCTCAACCAGGCCGCTATCCTCGGTGGGCGACGCAAGGCGCACAGGCGTTTCCAGAACCTCGGCGGCCGCCTGGTCGGTTCCGTGCAAGCGCGACCCGCCGCCGGTAATCACCACGCCCGCGGGGATCTGTCCCAGGATGCCGGATTTGCGGAGGTGGTCCTTAACGTTCTCGAAGAGCTCAATCATGCGGGCCTCGATAATCTCGGCGAGGATGCTCCGGGGCAACTGCACCGGCTCGGTTGCGCCGAGCATCGTTACATCCACGAGTTCATCCTGCTCCAGGAGATCAGCCAGGCCGGCGCCCCAGTCTACCTTCAGGCGCTCCGCTTCTTCCAGCGAAACCCGGATGCCAACGGCGATGTCCCGCGTCACATGGTCGCCGCCCACCGGCACAACGCCAGTGTAGGCGATACTGCCGTTGATGAAGGCGGCAATATCGGTAGTTCCTCCGCCGATGTCCACGATGGCCACGCCAAGCTCGCGCTCGGCCGGCAGGAGCACGGCCTCGGCGGTGGCCAACGGCTGCAACACCACGCCGCCTCCCTCCACCTGAAGCCCGGCCCGGTAGACGCATTTCAAGACGTTGTCGATGAACGTGCGGGCGCCCGTAACAATGTGGGTCTCCGCCTCGAGGCGTGTGCCGGACATTCCCTCCGGGTGGGTGATGCCATCCAGACCGTCCACAATGAAGCCGCGCGGGATGTTGTGCAGGATCTCGCGATCCGGGGGGAGCACGATGGACTTGGCGCTCTCCAGGACGTGCTCCACGTCCTCGGCGGTTATCTCCTGGTGGGGGTTGTTCACCGCCACCACGCCGCGCGAATTGAGGCTGGTGACGTGCTCGCCCGTAACTCCCACGCTGACGGCCTCGATGTGCACTCCGCTGTTCTGCTCTGCCAGCTCCACCGCCGCGCGGATGGAGGCCACTGCCGCGGCGATGTCGGCCACAACGCCGCGCCGGATGCCGTCTGAAGGGACTAGCCCGGAGCCGAGGATCGTGAGCCGCCCCGCCGCGTCGACTTCGCCGACGATGGCGCAGACCTTCGTGGTGCCGACGTCCAGTCCCACCACGATATCAGTGCTTTTGCGGGGCAAAGGTGTCCTCCTGGGGAAGGACGCGCGGTGTCACGAGACCGAACTCCCTTCATGCGGCGCCGGCGGCCGGCGTCGGCGCGATAGATGATTACGCCGCGCCGGGCATCTCCGGCGATCCAGACAGAGCGGATTCGAGGGCCGCGCGCTGCGCGCGAGCCCGCTCGATGAAGAAGCGGCGGATCAACGAGATGTTGAGGAAAATGCGCCCGCCTAACACAACAACGGCCGCCAGATAGACGTCCTGGATGCCGATGGAGTCGCCGAACCAGGCCAACGCCACGGCAACGACCGTATTGACCGCGAAGCCGGACAGGAAGACGTCGGAATGGAACTTCCCCTCCATGCCCGCACGCACGCCGCCCAACACGCTGTCGATGCCGGCCAGAACGGCGAGGCTCAAGTAGCCAGCCCACAGGGGCGCGATGTTCAGCTTCGTGTAAGAGAACACCATGCCGAAGCCGGCCGCAAACGCCATCAGCGGCAGCAGCACCATCGAGACGCGAGCGGTGCTGAAATGAGGATGGGATGCTGGTTGGTTCCGGATCATATAGACTGTGCCCTCGGCCACCTTCCATATGGTGGCCCTTGTACCGGCGGCGTTTCAACGCTTCAGCCGGTTCCGCGCTTACTGCACCGGCTTTGCCACCTTGAAAGTGGTTGGCCCCGCATAGGCCGGGATGTCGATGCGCGACTCCTTGGTCATGCTGACCATGCCCATCGCCGCCAGCGGATTGTTCGCTGGGTCCAGCACGCCGCCGGCCATGGAGAGTCCACTGAATAGAGCCGTGGCGTCGCCGATGGCCCGAATGTGAAGCGGAACCCCGATCTGCGTGTAGTTCACCCGGACGGTGGGCCCCTCGCACCGGATCGCCGAGGTGCTTGTCAGTCGCTCGTTGTTGATGGCGATCGCCTCCGCTCCGGCGGTCCTCAGCTCATTCACAATCTGGAGGATGTCCATATCGTGGATGATGTAGTTCTCCGGGTTGTTGCCGTACACCTTGGCGAAGACCTTGCGCTTCGACTCGCTGACGTCTTCCAATGTCACCGTCACGCCCGGACCAGACACGGCCGTGAGTCCCGAGAAGCCCTTGGTGTCTTGGAGTTCGCGGCTGAGGGCGGCAACGGCCTTGTGGCCGGTGTTCCCCTGCGCCAAGGCCTTCTCCAAGCGCGATTTGGCGGAGTTCAGCTTTGCGATCTCAGCCTGAAGGGCCTGCGTGGTGTGCAACTGCTCGCGATACGCGGACGGCGGCACGCCGTAGCGCGACGTGTAGATGTTCTGTTGTCTGAAGTTCCGCTGAGCGCGCAGCGAAGCGCCTAGCAGCAGCCCCAATAACAGCGCCAGCGCCGTTACCTGCCACAACCAGTATCTCTGCGTTACGTTGACCTTGTCCGGCGCGTGAGCCGGAGTCTTGATGATGTTCATATCGCGCCTACCTGCCTCCGGAGTATGGTCTGTGTGGGCGGGCCAAAAGCTTTATCTCGTTTCCGTGATTCGGAAGTCGGGCGTATTCTGGCGAGGAACGTAGTTCTCATTTTTCGGCATCGTCATATCCAGGACGGCCGCTTTCTTCAGGACCTGCGAGCCGTCTGGACCATTCAGCAGACGGGCGGTAAGCTGAAGCCGCGCCGGAGCGTCGTCCAGCGGGCCCAGACGGATCTTCAGGGCGTCCGGCCCGTCCAGCCACGCCTCGCCGGCATCGGTGACGTGCAGGTGCACCGGCTCTTTCAGCGGCAAGGTTGGAATCAGCGTGAGACACCTCAGCGCGGCTCCCAAGGCTGGAAGCGGTACCGGTTTGCCCAACACAACTGGATCCTTCACGGGCGCCGTGAGGATGGGATGCGTTGCGAGCGGTTTCGGCGCGTGCAGGTAAGCAATTCCCGTTGCGTCAACAAGCCATGTGCCTGCCGGTAGTTGGACGCTGCCCAGCGGCCGGCGTTCCGTTACAACCACGTCCAGCGTGTTCGGATACCGGCGGTGCACCACCGCGGACGCAACTTCCGGCAATTTCAGTAGGTTCCTCGCCGCGCGGCTGGCGTGCGCTCGGAAGATGTTCACGGGCTGGAGGAGCCCGGCGACGCGGGCGATCTCCCGCGGGTTCCGGATGGTTGCGCCCTCAACGCGCACGTGGCGCACAATCAGGACGGGCGACGTTCCAGCCAGCCAGAGGCACTCCGCAAGCAGGATCGCGAATAGCCAGTTGCGCATGCCGCGGAGCCGGCGGTTCAGCCGGACCACGGGCGCCACGCGGCGGCGGTTCGACTTCCGCGCGCCGGGCGCCGGCCGGGGCGTGGCCCGCGGCGCGCGAACGGGGCCCGGCGCTTTGCGCGCCGGCCGGTATCCCAGCATGTCCTTACGCTCGGATCGTCGCATTTCGTGCCTCAGGGTTCGGCTGGGCTCGCCGAAGGTCCGCTGCGGGCCTCCAGCGCGAAGCCGATCAGTCTGTCCAGCAAGTCGGGAAACGGGATGCCCGCCGCCGCCGCCGCGTGGGGCAGAAGGCTGGTGCGGGTCATTCCCGGAATTGTGTTGACCTCCAGGGCGGTGACGCGGTCGCCGCACACAATGAGGTCGGTGCGGCTCATGCCGCGGCAGCCCAGCGCCTGGTGGGCGCGGCAGGCGAACTCCTCGGCGAGGCGGCAGGCCTTGGGACTGATGCGGGCGGGGATGATATGTTGGCTTCCGCCCTCTTCGTACTTAGATGCGAAATCGTAGAACTCACCCTTCGGCACAATCTCGATGATGGGAAGCGCCTGCGGGCAGCGGTTCCCCAGAACCGAAACCGTGATCTCAGGCCCGGCCACGAACTCCTCCAGCAGGCACTCCGAGTCATAACGGAGCGCCAATTGGATGGCGGCGGGCAACTCGGACGCGTTTCTCACAATGGTGAGACCGAAGCTGGAACCCTGGCGGTTCGGCTTTACCACCAGCGGCATCCGATAGCCTTCCATTCCGCCGGCGGGCGGCGCCGCAACCACGGCGGACCATGGCGTGGCGATCCCCTCGCCGCGCAGAACGCGCTTACACATGGCCTTGTCCATCGCCAGCGCGGAGGCCAGAACGCCGGAACCGGTATACGGGAGGTCCATCCACTCCAACAGCCCCTGCACGGCGCCGTCTTCGCCGCCGGGCCCGTGTAGCGCGATGAAGACCACGTCGGGACGAACCGGCCATACGGCGGAAAGATCGCTCGCTTCGCGCAGCCGCGCGGCATCCACGGGGAACGCCTCGTAGCGCGCTGGGTCGAGCGCGCCCATCACCTGTTCGCCCGTTTTCAGCGAGATGTCGCGCTCCGCTGAGTCGCCGCCCATCAGGACGGCCACTTTAAGTCGGTTCGTCATCGCGCCGCCTCTGGTTCCATGGCGAACGGTTCCGTCTCCCAGTCACCCACGAACTCCACCTCCGGCCGAAGCAAGATGCCTTCGCGCTCCAGAATCAGCGCCCGCATGCGGCGCATCAGGTTCACAACGTCTTCCGCGCGGGCGGCGCCGGCGTTCACCACGAAGTTGGCGTGCTCCTGCGAAACGCGCGCGCCGCCCTCTGTCATCCCCTTCGCGCCGGCGCCATCCAGCATCTTCCCGGATGACCGGCCCCCGCCGGGGTTCTTGAACACGCAGCCGGCCGAAGGCTCGGCATGCGGCTGCGTGGCCTGCCGGCGCTGCCGCATGCGCGCCATGGCGGCCTTCACCTCTTCCGGCGGCGCCTTCCGTAGAACGAACCGGGCGGACAACAGGATGTGGCGCGTCTCCTTCAGGGCAGACGTGCGATACGTGAGGCACAGGTCGCTCGGTGATAGGGTAACGCGCTCACCCTCCCGGGTCACGGCGTCAACGGATGCCAGGCAGTCTTTCACCTCGCCAAGCAGCGTGCCGGCGTTCATGTAGATTGCCCCGCCCAACGTTCCAGGGATGCCTTCCGCGAACTCCATACCGGATAGCCCAGCCCGCGCGGCCTGGAAGGCCACCTTCATCAGCGGCGCGCCGCACCCCGCTGTGACTTCGGCGCCCTCAACGCGGATCGCTGCCAGCGCCTTGGCAATGAGTATGGTAACCCCCCGGATGCCCGCGTCCGCCACCAGCACGTTCGTTCCGTTCCCGAGGACGGTTACCGGCAGTCCACGCTCTGACGCCCAGTGGACGGCCTCCACCACGTCATCCTCATGCGCCGGGAGCACCAGCAGGTCCGCCGGGCCGCCGATGCGGAAGGACGTATGGCGGGCCATCGGCTCGTTGCGCAGCGCCTCGCCCTGTATCTCCGGACCGCCGGCATCGCTCACGAGGCGCCTCCCGCCACGAACGCCTCACCCGCCTCGCAGATATCGCCCGCGCCCATTACGAACGCAACGTCGCCCGCGTTCGCGTTGGCCGAAAGCCATGCCGGCACGTTCGCCTTGTCGCCGACGAAATCCGCCGTCTTGCCCGGCGAGCGCCGGCGCACGCCGTCAACGATGTCCTCGGCGCGCACGCCCGGAATTGGCTCCTCGCGTGATTTGTAGATCTCGGTGATGGCCACAGCGTCTGCCCCGTCGAAGGCAGCGATGAAGCCGTCCATGAAATCCCGCGTTCGGGAGTAGAGGTGCGGCTGAAATACGGCCAGGATGCGGGCTTCGGGGAACACGGTCCTCGCCGCGTCCAGCGTGGCGCGAATCTCAGTGGGGTGGTGGGCGTAGTCGTCATAGATGCGCACGCCGTTCATCGTGCCCAGCGGCTCGAATCGGCGCGACACGCCCTTGTAGGCGGCCAGGCCCTCGGCGATCAGCCCCACCGGCACGCCGGCCTCGTGAGACGCTACGAACGCCGCCAAAGCGTTCGAGACATTGTGCTGGCCGGGCACATTCAGTTCGACGTTGGCGACGGCGGCGCCTCCATGCCATACGGTGAAACATGACCCGAGACCATTCGGGCGCACGTCCTTCGCGCGCCAGTCTCCGGATCCCAATCCGTACGTTACCGAACGACATCCCGCTCCCGCAGCAATCGCCGCAGCCTCCGCGTCGTCAGCGTTCAGAATCAGCGCGCCGCCTGCGAGGATGCGCCCGGCGAACTGCCGAAAGGCCGCCTGGATGTGCGCGAAATCCTGGTGGTGATCCAGGTGGTCCGGTTCCACGTTGGTGACCACCGCGATGCGGGGGGCGAGATGGAGGTACGAACCGTATGCCTCACAAGCCTCCGCCACGAACCACGAACCCGTACCGGCGTGGGCGTTGCGATCTTCACCCAGCGCGTCGCCGCCCACCACAACGGTCGGATCCAACCCGGCGTGCAGCATTACGGTAGCCACCATCGCCGTGGTAGTGGTTTTCCCGTGCGTGCCGGAAATGGCGATGCCGTCGTGGCGCGCCATCATCTCGCCCAGCAGCTCGGAGCGCCGGATGACGCGCAGCCCCCGGGCGATGCATGCCTGAAGCTCCGGGTTGTCTTCATGGATGGCGTCTGAGACGACAACAGACCCCGCCTCCGGGGCGTTCTCCGCGGAGTGACCCACGACAATGGCGGCGCCCATCGCCCGCAGCTCGTGAAGCCGAGGTGAGTCGACCTGATCTGATCCCGAGACGCGGGCGCCGTGCGCCAGCTCGATGCGCGCCAGGCCGCTCATGCCGATCCCGCCGACGCCGATGAAATGGTATTGCTCTGTCATAAACTGTCGAACCGATAATAGCGCCGCCGGCATTCGCCAACGGCGCTCTCCTCCCGTGTATATATGGACCCGCCGATTCCGGTTCCCGATGAACCGCTAACTCAACACCCGCTCCGCCTCGCTGCTTAGCAGGCCGCCCTGATCGTGGCCGGCCAGGGCCAGCGCGAGGCGAGCCACATCGTCCGCCGCGTTTGGCCGCGCGAACGCCTTCAGCCGTTGCCGCATGGCGTCGCGCTGGCCCGGTTGGGCCAGCGTAGCCACCTGGGCGCACAGCGCCTCGGACGATAGCTCTGCCTGTTCCAGCATGCGCGCCGCGCCCGCGCGTTCGTAGATGCCGGCGTTCGCGCGCTGATGGTCGTCCGCCGCGTGCGGGAACGGCACGAAGATGGTCGGCAGCCCATACAGGGCAACTTCCGCCACTGTCGAAGCGCCGGCCCGGCAGACAGCCACGTCTGCGGCCACGTACGCCGCCGTCATATCCTCAATGTAGGGTACGGCGCGGTACCACGGCCGCCTGGCCATCTCCGCGCGGCTGCGACCTTCAAAATGTTTCGGCCCGGTCTGATGCAGCACCTGGAACCCCATGCGCTCGATGCCGTCCAGCGCCGCCATCGTCGATTCGTTCAGAGCCACGGCGCCCTGGCTGCCCCCAACCACCAGAAGAGTGGGGCGCTCCTCGGAAAGCCCGCAACGAAGGCGGGCCTCGGCCCGGTCCGGAACCGCCGGCGTGCGTACCGCCACCCCGGTGACCACGCACTTGTGCGACGGCAGCAGCGCGGCGCCCTCCTGAAATCCCAGCGACACGCGACCTGCGAACAGGCTAAGCCATCGGTTGGCCTTGCCGGCAACCGCGTTCGGCTCGTGCAGCACCACCGGCATCCGGCGCAGCCCGGCGGCCAGCACGACGGAAGCGCCCGCGTAGCCGCCGGTGCCCACAACGGCTTCCACATGGTTCAGCCGCAACAGCCGGTTGGCCTGCAGCATCCCGCGGATCACCGCGTGCGTCCCCGCCACGACTTCCTTCACTCCGTGCGGGCCAAACCCCTTGGTGACGATTCCGCAAAACGGAACGCCATGTTTCGGGACCAAGGTGGCTTCCAGGCCCGTCTCGTTACCGATAAACAGTAGGGACGCGCCGCGTCTTTCGAGCGCTTCTCCGATCGCCAGCGCCGGGTAGATATGCCCCCCGGTCCCACCTCCGGTTAGAACGACTGTCATTATCTCCGTTGTCCCAAGGCAGCACCGGCCGCCGTGATATGTCCGCCAGAACCCCCAGGGCGAAGAGAGTGAGCACCAAAGATGAGCCGCCGAATGAGATCAGCGGCAACGGCACTCCGGTGGCCGGCAAAAGCGTGGAAACCACGCCGATGTTCAAGGCGGCCTGAAGACCGATCGTCAATGAGATGCCCATCGCCAACAAGCTGCCAAACGTGTTCTGACACTTGTTCGCAATGATGAACCCCCGGCGCACCAGCGCCAGGAACAACAGCACTATCGGAATCGTACCCTTCAGACCCAGTTCCTCGCCGATGATGGCGAAGATGAAGTCCGTGTGTTCCGCGGGAAGGTAGTTCCACTTCGCGATGCTCTCGCCGATGCCCCGGCCAAACCAGCCGCCGGAACCCAGCGCCGAGATGCCCTGGATCACCTGGTAGCCCGCCCCATCCGGGTCCTTGAACGGATCCATGAACGTCAAAAGGCGCTGCAGCTTGTAATGGTCCTTGATGGACAGAAGGAAGACGCCGGCGGCGGCGAGCGCGAACAGGCCCAGAACGTGCTTTGGCTTGGCCCCCCCGGCGAACAACAGGGCCACCGCCACGCCGCAAGTTGCCAGCGTGGTGCCCATATCCGGCTCCGCCAGAATCAGGAACGCCACGATCCCAACGGGCAGCAGCGCCGGAAGGAACCCTTCCTGGAAGAGGTGGATGCGCCTCCGGTTCACCGACAGATAGTGCGCCAGATAGAACACCAGGGCGATCTTGGCGATCTCACTGGGCTGGATACGCTGTCCGAAGATGTCGATCCATCGCTTGGCTCCGGATACCGGGTGTGAGAACGCCAGAACGCCGAGCAGCAGGGCGCACGATATGAGCAGGGCGGTTGGGGCGAACCGGCGCAGCCTCCAGTAGCCGGCATGCATGCCGGCGAAGAACGCCACGGCGCCGATAGCCACCCACTGCACCTGCTTGCGCAGGAAGAAGAAGCTGTCGTGCCCGGCATACCGGCTCTCGCCGGCCTTCACGTAACTGGCGTCGAATATCGCCAGAGTGCCGATGATCAGCAGCGTCACCACGATGCCAATCAGCCAGCCATCCGGCGCCTTGGCGGGCACTGGCGAGGTGCTGCCAACCGGTTCGGGCCGGCCTGTCCTTCGGTTATATGCGCTGTTCTTCATGGGAGTGCGCGATAGGGCGGACGCGCAAGCGCTATGCCGCCTCCATCATCTCCTTCACCGCTGCCTTGAACTGGTTTCCCCGGTCCATGAAATCCTGGAACTGATCCATGCTGGCGCACCCGGGCGCCAGCATCACGATGTCACCCTCGCGCGCGGTCCGAGCGGCGTCGGCCACTGCCGTCGCCAGGTCGCCGCTCTCGACGACGGTCTCCACCCCGGCCTTTCGCGCCAGAGCGGCAAGGGCCGGCCCGTGCTCGCCAATACTGAACACCGCCTTGGCGCCCACCCGGAACGCGGCTTCCACCGGGCCGAAATCCAGAGCCTTGTCGCGGCCGCCCACGATGACAAGGATGCGCGTCTCGAGCGCCTCGATGGACGCCGCCAGCGCCGCCGGGTTCGTGCACATGGAGTTGTTGATGTAGCGCACCCCCCGAACGGCGCCGGCATCCTCCATGCGGTGTTCAACGCCGGCGAATGTGGAGAGGGTGAATACGATATTATCGGTTGAGAGGCCCAGAATCCTACCCGCAATCACGGCGGCAAGCGCGTTTTCCCGGTTGTGCAGCCCCGGGATGCGCACGTTCCGCGCATCCATGATGGTGGTCTCCCCGCCGCCGTCGCGCAGCACGATTTCGTGGCCGCGCATGAACGCGCCCCGCGCCACTTCCCGCCGCCGGCTGAAATGCCAGACCAGACCGCGCCCGATCTTGCCGGCGGCCACCGCGCGCGCGCTGTCCGCGTTCACGATGGCGCTGTCGGCGGCCGTCTGATTCTCCAGCAAGCGCGCCTTCATGGCGGCATACTCATCCACGCTGCCATGGCGGTTCAGGTGGTCGGCGGCGATATTGGTGATAACCCCCACCACGGGGCGGAATGCGTCGATCCATTCCAACTGGAACGAGGAGATCTCAGCCGCCAGGATCGCCGAGGCCGGCGCGGAGGCGGCCTGCTCCACCAGCGGGATGCCAGGCGCAATGTTGCCGCCCACGCGAGCGTCGCGTCCAGCGTCCTGCAGCATGCGGCCGATGAGCGCCGTTGTAGTGGTCTTTCCGTTTGTTCCGGTGACGGCCACCATGGGAGCCGCGGTAATCCGGAACGCCACTTCCGGCTCGCTCCAGATCGTTTGGCCGCGATCCGCGGCGGCGACGAGAACGGGGCTGGTCTTCCACACGCCCGGGCTCGGAACCACGATATCGGCCGCGAGAAGCTGCGGTCCATCGCTGGCGCCCCACGTTACGCTGGCTCCGGCGGCCCGCAAGGCTTCCGCCGCCCCGGGCAGATCTTCCTCGGCCTTATCGTCGAAGACATGCACGATTGCGCCTAACGGGACGAGCGCTCGCGCCACGGCCACGCCGGTGCGCGCTGCGCCGATGACAGCCACTTTCCTCCCGCGGAAGGACGTCATTTCAGCAGCCCCTCCACAACGTGCTCAAGGCCGAGGGCGCGTGAGCCCTTCACGAGGACAACGTCTCCAGGCTGGAGACGCTCGCGCAGGAAGCGGATGGCGCCGTCCAGGTCCTCGGCGTGCGCCGAGGCGGGATGCCCGGCCTCGCGGGCGGCATCGCTGGCGGTGCGCGAAGCGGCGCCGTAAGTGAGCAGCGCATCCACGCTTCGGCAGGCTTCCCGGCCGATCGCCGCGTGCTCCTCAGCCTCCGCCGGCCCGAGCTCCCGCATGTCGCCTAGCAAAGCTATGCGCCTCTGGGCGGGCCAGTCTCGCAGCACTTCCAGTGCTGCTCGCACCGATTCCGGGCCCGCGTTGTAGCAGTCGTCGATGACGGTGAAGCCGCCCGGTGCTTCGTACACCTGAAGGCGGTGCCTGCCCATCGACACGCCTTCCAGAGCGCGCGCGGCGGCCTCCAGGGGGATATCGTGCCACAGGGCCACGGCAAAGGCCGCCGCCGCGTCGACTGCCAGGTGGCGTCCTGGCGCAGTGAGTTCCACGTTCACGCCGCCGTTCGGCGTCTCGATGCGGAAGGTAGCGCCGCCCCCTACCAGCCGGTAATGCTCGGCGCGGATGTCCGCCGCCTCCTCGAAGCCAAAAGAGGTCACCGGCCCGCGAGCATGCCGCTGCAGAAGCGGCCGCCAGTCGGAGTCGGCGGGCAGGGCCACGGGCGCGCCCTCCGGCATCCCGTCCAGAAGCTCGGCTTTCGCTTCGGCAATGCCCTCCACCCCGGTTGCGAAGAACTCCGCGTGGGTTTTCCCGATGGCGGTGATGATGCCGCAAGTGGGTTGGGCGATGCGGGTGAGTTCGGCGATCTGCCCGGGCCCGCGCATCCCCATTTCCACCACGGCTGCGGCGGTGTCGTCATCGACTCGGAAGAGAGTCTGAGGCGCCCCGATCTCGTTGTTGTGATTTGCCCTTGTGGCGACCACGTCGCCCATGAGGCCCAGAACGGCGGCCACGAAATCCTTCGTGGTGGTCTTCCCCACGGTGCCGGTGATGCCGACAACCGGGATATCAAACAGCCGGCGGTAGGCGGTGGCGAGGTCCTGGTAAGCCTTCAGAGTGTCTTGCACGATGTAGAGAGGAAGGCCGGAGGAGTTCTTCGCGAGGCCCGCCTCGTTCACGATGGCGGCCATGGCCCCCCCCTCCTCGGCGGCGGACAAGTAGTCGTGGCCGTCGAAGCTCTCGCCGCGCAGGGCGATGAACAGGGCGCCGGGCTCGATCGTGCGCGTGTCCGTGGAGACCGAGGTGAAGGAGCCGAACGGCGGCCGGCCCAACACCTGGGCCCCCGTGGCGGTGACGATGCGCATTGCGGGCAGCGGCCTCATCGGATCGCCTCCCGCAACGCTTCGCGGGCGATCTCGCGGTCGTCGAAATGATGCTTCACGGTTCCGATGATCTGGTAGTCCTCGTGCCCCTTGCCGGCGATCACCACGGCGTCGCCGGGTTTCGCTTCGCCGATGGCGGCGATGATGGCGGCGCGGCGGTCCGGGTTCACGGTGTAGTTGTCCGCTCCGGAGAGGCCGGCTCGGATCTCGTCAATGATGGCGAGGGGGTCCTCCGTGCGCGGGTTGTCCGAGGTGATGAAGGCGATGTCGGCGTTCTCCACCCCGATGCGTCCCATTTTCGGGCGCTTGGTGCGATCACGGTCTCCGCCGCAGCCGAAGACGGCGAGCACGCGTCCCTCCGTGATCTTGCGGGCGGCTCGCAGTATGTTCTCCAGAGCGTCCGGCGTGTGGGCATAGTCCACCAGCACGGCAAAAGGCTGTCCCTCATCCACGGCTTCGAAGCGGCCGGGAGCGCCTGTGAGAGCCTCCAGCGCTGGCAGGATGGCGTCCAGGGGCTGCCCGTCGGAGAGAAGGGCTCCCACCGCGGCGAGGGCGTTGTAGACGTTGAACAGGCCGGGCAGGCGCATGTGAACCGGCGCGGACCGCCCGTTGTATTCCAAGCGGAACTCGGAGCCGGCCGGCAGGGGCGTAACCGAATGCGCCCGTAGCTGCGCGTCTCCAAGGCCGTACGTCAGCACCCTGCGCGGGGTTTCCTTCGCCAGACGGCGCCCGAATGGGTCATCCACGTTGATCACGGCCGCGCCATTGAGCGGAGCGTACTCCGCGAAAAGGCGGCGCTTGGCTTCGTAGTACGCTTCCATTGTGGGGTGGTAGTCCAGGTGGTCCTGAGTGAGGTTGGTGAAGACCACGGTGGGAAACAGGGTCCCCCAGGTGCGGTCCTGCGCGAGGGCGTGGGAGGAGGCCTCCATGGCCACCTTCGTCACCCCGGCGTCCGCCATCCGCCGGAGCGTGGCCTGCAGGTCCGGCGCCTCCGGGGTGGTATGCGCGCCTTCCTCCTCGGCGTCGCCGATCTTCACGCCCAGGGTGCCGATGCGGCCGGTTGGGAAACCTAGCCCCGCGTAGAGGCGTTCCACGAGGTGAGCGATTGTGGTTTTGCCGTTGGTGCCGGTGACGCCCACCACGTTCATCTCGCTTGAAGGGCGGCGTTGGAGCGCGACCGCAAGCTCCGCGATGGCGCGCCGGGCGTTTACCGCAACGAAGGCGGGACATGGCAAGGCGTCGAGGGCGGAAGTCTCTTCCCCCACCACGGCGGCGGCGCCATTGCCAATCGCCATCGGGATGAATTGGTGTCCGTCCGCTTTTTCGCCGCGCATGGCCACGAACAGGCTGCCAGGGCCGGCTTTGCGGGAGTCGTAGTCGATTCGGGAAATGGAAGCGTCGCCCGGCACGGAGCCGAGCGGGCGCAGGAGGCCGGAAGGCAGGTTGTTCAGGAGTTCGTCAAGAGTCATCAAATGCCGCCGCGAAGCACGAAAATCCCGGCCGCATAGCGTGCCGGGGGGCTTCAACTTAGTATAACGGGGAAGTGGCATTCCGTGTCATCTTGAGTTTCACAGATACCGCACAAGGAGCGCCGGAAAGCAGCCGTATATCATGTCTCTCATCGTGAAAAAGTTGGAGGAGTGGGGCCCGGCTGCGGCGGTGCTGGCGGCGAGCCGTGAGATGCCGTGCGTTCCCCCGCGCGAAACGGCGCGACTGCGCTCGTGGGTGGACGCCGTTTCGGACCGCGTGCATCACCGCGAGTTGGCGGCGTTGATCTGCATGGAGGGCGATCGCCCCGCGGGCCTGATCGCGTACGCGCGACGCGGGCCGGTTGTCCGAGTTGGCTATGCGCATGTGGCCGGCGGTTTCGAGGGGAGGCTGCCGGAGATGTTGGCGGGAGCTACGCCCTTCTTTGCCCCCGCCACCCGCGTGGTGGTTGATGCGGGGCCCGCTTGCTTCAGCGACGACCCGGAAAATGTGGCAGGATATGCCGCCGCGGGGTATCATCGGTTCGAGCGCGCGCGGATGGAGCGCCTGCTGAAGGCCACGGGGGATGACGCTTTGCACCAGCGATTCCACACCGGACCGCATCCCGACATCGTTGCGTTGCCTGTGAATGACTTGCCCGCGCTGGAGCGCCTGCAGCGGGCAGGCTATGCCGGGAGCCCGGACGCTCTGCTGGTGGACGATCTCGGGAACATGGTAACGGAGATGCTGGCGGATCCGTGGTTCTCCGCCGCGCATTCGTTTGCGGTTCGTCGGGATGGGGAACTACATGCTGCCTTGTATACGTTCCTGAAGGAAAGGACGGCATGGATAGCAAGCCTGTGCGTATGTCCGTCCGCTAGAGGCACCGGCCTCGGCCGCCACCTGATGCTTCACGCGATGGAGGCATTCCGGGAAGCGGGCATGCCGCGAGTTGGGCTGCACGTAACACTGGGAAATCGCGCGGCGGCCCGGCTCTACCGGCAGGTGGGTTTTCGGATGACCGGTCGGATCGGCGTGCTCTATGCGCGGGAACTGACCGCGCCGGAATAGTGCGAGCTGGATCCGTACAATACATTGCGCTGATACGAAAGGAGGTGGCGCAGCGGCATGCGTGACGAACACGTTTGCCAAATGCTCTGATAACGGTTAAAATCCCAATGTGGCGCTCGACCCTTCTCGCGGATGGTTATGACCATCGGACAATGGAGTCTCTGAGGGGAAGCGCGGCACACTTGACGCAGCGCCGCGTCCCGTTAAATCGGATGTTCGGAAGCGCGTCGTCGCAGTATCTGGGCTCATTCAACGCCCGGGGCAGGTGGTGAGTTGCGGATATCCGTAGTACGGGCCTCGCTGGCCATTCCGCTCTCTCCACGTTGTACCGGTGCCAACCTGAGAGGCTTCGGCCTCTCGGCCACTCCGCAACATCAGCATCGAGGAGGTCTCACGTGGAGATCTTGAAGGTATCGGGATCGTCTGTCCCACGGTCCGTCGCGGGCGCTATCGCGTCCGTTCTACGCAGGGAAGAAACCGTGGCGGTACAAGCGGTCGGCGCTATGGCCGTCAACCAGGCTGTCAAATCCATGGCCATCGCTCGGGAATACCTTGTCGATGACGCGTGGGATATCTCTATCGCACCGTCATTTGAGCATATCGACATCGACGGCGCCGAGCGCACAGCCATTAAGTTCACCTGCACCCGTAAAGCGCGCGCCGCCGCGCCAGCTCCAGCGCCGCCTCCGGCGCCTGCCGCCCCACCAGCCGCGGATGACACTGAAGCGGCTTGACCTCTTCGGGTTCAAGACGTTCGCGGAAAGAACGGAAGTCGAGTTTCCCGTTGGGGTCACCGCTGTGGTTGGCCCCAACGGGAGCGGCAAAAGCAACATCTCCGACTCTATCCTCTGGGTCTTGGGCGAATCCAACGTCCGTCATCTTCGAGGGGACCGCGCCCAGGACGTCATCTTCGCCGGCACCAACGCCCGCAAACCGCTGGGTATGGCGGAGGCATCCCTCACGTTCGACAACTCGGACCGTCGCCTGCCCATGGACGACCCCGAGGTCACTGTTACGCGTCGCGTTTACCGGAGCGGCGAGGGCGAGTATTTCATTAACCGCTCTCCGTGCCGCCTGAAGGACATCCACGACCTCTTCCTCGATACTGGAGTCGGACGCGACGCCTACAACATGGTGGGCCAGAGCGATATCGATTCCATCCTGTCCGCTCGCCCGGAGGAACGCCGTCAGCTCTTCGAGGAAGCCGCCGGCATAAAGAAGTACCGCGCGCGCAAGAACGAAGCCTTGCGCAAGCTGGAAAGCACTTCCGCCAACCTCCTTCGCGTTACCGACATCCTGGCGGAGATCAGCCGCTCGGTGGCCCCGCTCGAAAGAGCCGCCTCCACCGCTCGCGCGTTCCGCGACCTGGATGCCCGGCGCGCCGGGCTCGAACGCGTTGTGCTGGCCCACGATGCCCATCGCTTCCATGGTGAGATGTCGGACCTCACGGATCAGGCGCGGGCCATTGCCGCCGACGCTGAGGCTGGCCGCACGGCCCGCGCTGAAGCCGAGGCTCAGGAAGCCGCCGCCCGCCTGCGCCTCACCGAGATGGAGCGAACGGTTGAAGACGCCCGCGCGCGCCTCGAAGACCTGCGCGCGGAGCGAACGCGCCGCGACGCCGAACGCGCCATCCTGGCCCAGCGCCGGGATGAAGCCGCCCGACGTGACCAGGAATTGGCGGAAACGCTTTCCGCCTTGCACCAACGGCTGAAGGCCGCCAACCGCGAGCACGCTGAGGCAAGCGCCCTCGCCGAGACGCTGGCCGGGCAGTTGGAGGCCGTTCAGGCCAAACTGGCCGAAGCCCGCGCCGCCAGCGAAGCGGAACGGACCATCCTCCAGACTGCGTCGCGACGTCTGCAAGCCCTGCGCGCGGAAGAGACCCGTCTGCAGAGGGCGGTCGCCGCTCGCACCGGTGAGGCGCGCGGCGCGCGGGCCGAGGCGAACCGCCTGGCTCCGGCCCTCGCTCGTCTCGAAGAGCGCAAAGCCACGCTTGAGGCCCAACGCGAGATCGCCGCGAAATCCGCCCAGGAGGCCGCCGCGCGCACGGCGGAACTGGAGACGCATCGCGCCGCCTGCCAGGCCGCCAGAGAGGCCGCCGAGGCAAACCGCGCCGCCCTCGACGTAAGCATCGCCGAGGCCGATCGCGCCCTCGCCAGCCTGCGCCGTGAGATCGCCGGACTTGCCGCGCGGCGGCGCACGCTCTCCGAACTCTCAGAAAGCCACGAAGGGTTCTTCGCCGGCGTTCGAGCGGTGCTGAACGCGGCCAAGCAAGGCGCCCTGCGCGGCGATTTCCAGGCCGTAGCGGACGTGATCCACGTGCCATCCGGCCTCGAAACCGCCATCGAAACCGCCCTGGGCGGCCAGTTGCAGGATATCATTTGCCTCTCGGATGCGGATGCCAAAGCGGCCATCGCCTTCCTGAAGCGCGAGAACGCGGGACGCGCAACCTTCCTGCCTCTGGACCTCCTGAAGCCATCCCCTCGCGTGAATGTGCGGAAGGGCGAAGGGATCCTTGGCTGGGCCGCGGATCTGGTGGGCTGCGACGCCGTCCACCGTGAAGCCATTGAGCTCTTGCTGGGCCGCGTGCTGGTGGTGGATGACCTGGACATCGCCGTCTCGCTGGTGCGCCGCGACCGGCTCCCGATTCGTATCGTCAGCGTGGACGGCGAGATCGTTTCCGGCTCCGGCAGCATCACCGGCGGCAAGGGGAAGGGCGGGCAGTCGCATCTGTTGGCCCGCAAGCGGGAGATGCTGGAATTGGGCGAGGAGATCGCCGCGAAGGAGAGCAGCGCTCAGAGGGCCGAAACGGCTGTGGCGGAGTCGAAGGTTGGGCGCGCGGCGGCGGACGAGGCCGCCCGCGCCGCCATCGCCGCTCTGAACGACGAGCGCATGCAGTCCGCCGAGGCGAGCCGCCGCAAGCAGTACGCTGAGAGCGATGCCCAGCGTTGCGTCCGTGAACTCGCCTCGCTCGCCGTGGAGGCGAAAGCGGCGGAGGACCGCGCGGCGCAACTGGCTCAACAGGCGGACGCGCTGGAGGCCGCCGCCGAAGCGGCCCAGGCGAGCCTGCAACCGGTTCTGTTGGAGATCGCCGATCTCGAGGGGGCCGCCCAACCCAACGAGAAGCGCAGGGCGGAGCTGATGGCCCTGGAAGTGGAGGCCGCGCAGACCCGCGAACGCCATGGTTCCGCGCTGGCGGATGCCACGCGCGCGGCGGCCGCGGCCCGGACAACCGATGAGGAGATCTCAAGGCGCGCCGATCAGCGCGAGGCCGTGCGCAAGCAGAGCACGGAGTCGTCCGAGGTGGGCGAGTCACTGAAGGACGTTCTGGCCACGCTGGATGCCGGCATCCGCGATGCAAGCGCCGCGTTGGAGACCCAACGCCAGGGGCGCGATGCCCTGCTGACCGAAGCTGCCGGCGCTCGAGAGCGCGCGCACGTTGGCGAGGAGAGGGCGGCCGCCGCCGCCGAGCGCCTTCGCAAGGTGGAGACGCGCATCGCGGGCCTCACGAGCGAACGCACTCACATCCTCGTCCGCCTGCGCGAGATCCTGTGGCCGGAGACCGTCGAGCCGCTGAGCGCCGCGGACGAACCCGAATCGGGCCTCGAAGGCGGCAGCGAGGACGAGGAGGAATCGCCCGCCATCGGAGAGGATGAGGCGCGCGAACTGCTGAACGCGGTGGAGATCCCCGCTGACTTCAGCCGGCATTCCGCTATCATCGAGCTCAACCGCCTC
This sequence comes from Armatimonadota bacterium, assembly GCA_036504855.1. Taxonomy (GTDB): domain Bacteria; phylum Armatimonadota; class DTGP01; order JAKQQT01; family JAKQQT01; genus DASXUL01. The sequence continues at coordinate 48,793 of DASXUL010000070.1, forward strand.
AGACGCCAGATCAATGAACTCGGCCCCGTCAACCTGGGCGCCGAGAAGCAGCACGCCGAAGCCACTGAGCGACATGCGTTTCTCACCGCGCAGCGGGACGATCTCGTGAACGCCGAAGAGACCCTGCGCCGCGCTATCAAGGAGATCGACCAGAGCACCCGCCAGACCTTCCTCGAGACCTTCGAGAAGGTGGAGGCGCAGTTCAGCATCATGTTCCACCGCCTGTTCGGCGGCGGCATCACCAAGCTGGTGCTCACGGATCCGAACGACGTGCTGGAAACGGGCATCGACATCATCGTTCAGCCGCCCGGGAAGAAGCTGCAGAACCTCCAACTCCTGAGCGGCGGTGAACGCGCGCTCACGGCATCGGCGCTTCTGTTCGCCTTCCTGCGCGTGAAGGCCAGCCCGTTCGTGGTGCTGGACGAGGTGGACGCCCCGCTGGATGAGGCCAACGTGGGGCGCTTCGCCGCCGTGCTGCGTGAGTTCAGCCATCAGAGCCAGTTCATCGTCATCACCCACAACCGCGGCACCATGGAAGCCGCCCACGCCCTCTACGGGGTCACCATGCAGGAGCCGGGCATATCGCGCCTCGTCTCCCTGCGCCTCGAAGACAAAGCTCCGCTCCTGGCCGCCCTGTCCTGACCCCGTTATCTCCGGTTCTGGTCTACACTGATGGCAGGCGGCCGCCGAATTGCGGCGCGCCTGGAAGACCTCAGCAAGGAGAATGGTGATGAGCTTGGAGGTTGTCTACGAGGGCAAGCGGCGGTGCGAGACCCGGTTCAAGGATCTCGCCTGGTTCGCCACGGATGCGCCTGCTCGGTACGGCGGACGGGAGGAGGAGGGCTCGCCAACCGATCTGGTTGCGGCGGCGCTGGGCTCGTGCATCCTCACCGTGCTGTCCACCCTCGCCGAGCCCCAGGGGATCAACGTGAACGGCGCCGCGGCAACGGTGCGTAAGGAGATGACGGACGGCCGCCCGCGCCGCATCTCGCGGCTTACACTGGACATCCGCGTCCCCGTTACCGTAACAGACGCGCAGCGCGCCGCCTTCGAGGCCGGCGTCCACGCCTGCCCGGTGAAGCAGAGCCTCCACCCGGACATCGAAGTCGTCCTCAACTTCCGCTGGGGGGCGTAGCCCCCGCCTCCCGCCGGGCCGCGCCGATCACCTCTTCACCGCTCGGCCAGGTAGACTCGGTGAGGCAGGCCGGCATGCTCGGTATCGCTCCAGGGGCGCATCCCGAGGCGAAGGGCAACGCGAATGGAGGGCTCATTCTCGGGACGGATCAGGGCGATCACTCTCGGAGCGTTGAGGTTGCGGAAGGCGAACTCCATGCCGGCCTTGGAGGCTTCCGTGGCGTAGCCGAACCCCCAGTGCTCCTTGCCCAGCATCCATCCCAACTCGATCTCCGGGGCGCCGTCCAACGTGTACGGCAGCAAGCCGCATCGCCCCAGGAATTGGCCGTCCGCCTTTCGAATCGTGGCCCACAGGCCGTAGCCGTGCTCGTCATACATGCGGATCAGACGCTGCAGGTTCGCTTCGGACTGCGGGCGCGTGTATGGGCTCGGCCAGAAGTGCATGACTACGGGATCGGCGTACAGCGTAGCCAGATCATCGAGGTCGTCCGGCGTCAGTTCCCGCAGCGTCAGACGCTCCGTCTCGAAAACAGTCATTCGGGTGCTCCACAGGAAGGGGCCAATGCGGGCGAAGGCCCCTCCGAGGATCGGAGAGGCCTTCGCTAGAATAGCCCGGGGAGATGGGCGGCGGCAATCAGCCCGTGCATAGCGGCAATGAGAGCTGGTACTCGGCGCTTTCGCAGATCTCCTTTGCGGACGCTCCATCTTTCGGCATCTGAAGGCTAACGCCGCGGAACAGCAGGTTGGCTCCGCGCGGGTATTCCACTTCCGACAGGGTTGTCAGCAGGCGGTCCCGCACTACGCGGCAGCCCTCGCCCGTGTGCGGCAGGATCACGGCGAAGGTCCCCTCACCCAGATGGGCGCAGATGTCGCACTTTCGGACACTCTCTCGAAGGGCGGCTCCCACGCCGAAAAGGGTGCGCTCGTTCCAGTCCGATCCGATCCGCGCGGCGTATTCGGCGAAGTTGGTGCAGCGGACCCACACGGTGGAAAGCTCCTGGCCATAGCGCCGAGCCCGCATCATCTCCTCATCCAGCCGCCTGGCGTAATGGTCTCCGGTATAGAGCGTGGTGATGCGGTCCACGATGCTGCTTTCGCCGTCGTCGCCCAGCGTCTGCTTCTGGCGGAGCTGTCGTTCCTGCAGCTCGGTGTAGGCCATGCTCTTGCCCATCTTCTTGACGGATGACTTGATGAGGTGGCTCACATAGTTGCAGGAAACCCCCAACGCTTTGGCGATTTCGGTTTGCGACAGATCGCGGAAGAAGAAGTCATGGACGACGCGCTGCTCAATCTGCTTGAGGTTGCCGACCATGTCCTCCAGGACGATGCGGTCTTCCAAGGGGATATGGAAGGACACGTGGCGCAGGCTGCGGATCTTGTCGGGGTCAACGGCCGGTGAATCGTCCTCGGTGAAGCCATCGAGGGAAACGACCTTGGCAACCTGTTCGGCTGCCAGCACTTCGCCGAGCGCGGCTTCGGTGAGGTTGCACGCCGTGGCCAATTCCTTGATCGTTGGCTCGCGCCGAAGCTCGCTGCTGAGGTCGGCGGACATCTTCTTGATCGTGCGGCGCAGGTCCTGGCTCCACGCGGGTTCGCGGATGATGGTGCCCCGGTCGCGCAAATAGTGACGGATCTGCCCGGTGATCAGGTGGTGGGCGTAGGTGGAGAACTTCACGGAGAAGCGTGAGTCAAAGAGATCGATGGCCGTGAGGAGACCCAGGAATCCCTCTTGGACGAGGTCCTCCACGGGCTCGCCCGTATCAATGAAGCGACGGGCCACCTTCTCCACAAGGGGCTTGTGGTGGCGAACCAACGCCTCGCGGGCACGTTCGTCCCGGTCCATGCGGTAGGCGTTGAGGAGGCGCAACACCTCTTCCTCTACGCTCGCGCGCTGTGCAGATTCCGTTGACGCGTTCGCGTCCCATGCCACGCTCATAGCGGCCATGCAGGCTCTCCTCCCGGCGCCGTTCGACAATCCCTGTCATAAGACTCTTCGGCAGGATCCCCAAGTCGCTTAAGCGTCCGGGCGGATGGGTCACTTGCGGCGAGTCCCATCCGCCCGCTGCGCCCGGGCGGATGAGACGGAGCCGCGGTGATCGGCTACTGCTCCTCCCACGTTTTGCTGCGGAAGCCGACCACCACTCCGCTGACTCCCTGGAGCGCCGTATCGTAATGGAGCACCGTGCCGTTGCCGTTGAAGGAGACGGTTCGGCCCGCCAGGGCTCCATACACGGCCCCGTTGTTCCCTCCGCCGTTCAGGATGATGTCCGCTTCCGGAGCGTATACGGCGGCAGTGAGGCTCCCGTTCCCGTCGATCTTCACGGACGTGCAGGTAGGCGTGCCGTAGATGATCAGATTGGACGGCAGCGCGATGCCGCCAACGGCGTCGGAGTTGTTCACCATGCCGTTCCCGCCGATAACGATCGCCCCCTTCGCGTAGAGCGTCACCTTTCCGGAGGTTGTCACTCTGCTATTACCGGTGATGCTGATCGTGTTGCACCACCATGTACCGGCGGGGATGAACATGGATCCCAGGATCGAGTTGGCGCCGTGCGTTAAGTCTGAGATCGGGCGCGCCGTGGAAGGCACGTCCACATCCGGCGCTATGGCGGCGGCGTTGGCCACCTGGATGTCGTTGCTCTCGTTGGTGTCTCCGTCTGCGATGCGGCTGCGGTCCAGGTTTACTTGAGTGAGGTCCGTGCCGGGACCGTACATCACGCGGCCGTTGCAGTGGCCCTGGTTATAGATCGTGATGGCGCCGGGACTGCTGGAGTCGGTTCGGATGTCGCCGTTGTTGCCGGGCGTCTGCCCGCTATACGAGCCGGCGGCGCTGTTGTAGGAATCCGTGTCGCCATTCGCCAGCGGAACGCCGGCTTTGCCGAACGCCGCGGCCGAGAAGGGCGTCCCCCACTTCTTGTAGCCGATGACGCGCACCTGCTTTTCCTGATGGATGGCGGCAGTGGCGGAAGGGAAATACCCGTGGGCGGTAACGGCAACGCAGTCTCCCCCCAGGTCCTGAATGGGATCCACGGTGAATGTGCCGAGGGTGCGGTTCTGTCCGGAGATCACCACGTTCACCGGCTTGTTGGTGAAGTCGGCCGGCGCGCCCGCGCAGCGCCACGTCGGATCGTGGCTGAGCTTCTCGAACGCCGAATCGATGCCCGCCTCGGCGAGACATCGCAGCGACGTGATGTCTCCCTGGGCGATGGAAGACGCCTGTTCGCGCATCGTCATCATGACCATGGCGGTACCCAGGGCAAGAATGACCCCTGAGATCGCCATCGCCGCGAGCAGCGCGTATCCGCGCCGCTTACTGCTATGTTTGCGTCTCACTTTACCCTTCCTTCCTGCATTTGCCGTGGTGATCACGACAGGTTCACCGATACTGCCGGTGCGGCGCCTTCCTCCGGCACTGTGACCCCTGTCACCGTGGTCCCGGATCCGGTCTGCGGCGTCACCACGATGGTATAGGAGCCTTGCTCCAGACCGTAGACCTCGAAATTGCCGTTGGCGTCCGTGACGGCGTTGCCCACCACGGAGCCGGACTGATAGGCCCCGGTGCTGCCGGTGAACTGCGCGGTTACCGCGGCGCCCGCGACTCCCACGCCGCCTCGCATCACGCACCCCGGCACGCTGCCGCTCCGCATGTTGCGAAGGCGCACGCCGCTGATGGCCACCGTGCTTTGCTCCAGTCCGTTTCCAGACGCGGAGGTCTGGCTGACGCGGGCCTGCAGGTCAACGCTGGCGATGTGCACCTGGCTCTGAGTGCCGATGGGCTGGCCGTTGCGATCCTTGAAGCGGAACTTCAGGTCGGTGACGTCGTGCGCCACAAGCGTGTCCGTCTCGGCGGGCCGATAGCTGCTGCGCGTGGACCCGGTGCTGTCATTGGTGACAACGTTCACCGAGGGTTGCACAGCGCGGTGCAGCGTACGGGTTGAGGGATCGTGCCAGTAGACGATAATGTCGGTGGCGAGGGCATTGGGGGTGGAAGACCCCGCGCCATAATAGAAGAGGCCGTTGGCGTCCTGGCTCGGAACGAGCACCGCCATACACGCCGGCGCGCCGTTCGTGCCGTCGTTGGAGGCAAACGTTCGGCCCGCCAGAGTGGCGGTCGGCAAAAACATCTTGGCGCCGCGCGCCTCGGTGGCCATTCGCTCCAGTGCGGTGCGCGTGCGGAATTGAACGTAAGACTGGCTCTGTTCCTGATAGAACGATCGGGTGCCCTGAACATACACCATGCACCCGGCGCCCAGAACGCACGAAGCGATGCTGGTTGAGACCAGGATTTCCATCAGGGAGATGCCGCGGGTGGAGGATCTGCGTTTCATCGGGGATCGATTCCTCCATTGGCGATAATGGTGCCGATGCACACGTTCCGTTCGAGGCCGCCGCGGTCGGTCCATCGCACGACCACCGTGACGTTGCGGCAGATGCGACCCGCGTCGCCTGCTGTGATGATCACGCCGCCGCGTCCGTTCGGCAGGTTGGCCAGCGCGGGGACAAGGCCCGGGTAGCCGGCATCGCCGGGGCGGGAGGCGTCATCCGTGCCGTCCGGCTTGAGGAAGCGGTACTCCGGGGTTGTGCTGGTGGACGCGGGTCGGGTGAGGGAGATGAGGCCGCCAAATGCGCCGTCCGCGTTGAACGGCATGTTCCGGATGACCTCGACCTCCTGTTGCGCGGCCTGATAGGCCTGCGCGGTGATCTTGGCGTCGGTGTTGACGGAGGCGCCGAGGCCCACCAGGTAGAATGCGGCCAACAGCCCAACGGTCGTAACAAACGTTGCCGCCAGCACCTCGATCAGAGTGAAACCTCCGCTGGCCGCTGCTCTCCGCGCCTTTGCTCTATGTGTTGTATACATATCAGCTCCCTCGTGAGCGCATGTGGAATCCACCGGGTTCGCAGCCGGAGGGCGGGGCGAGAGGGGCGAAGGAGAGTGTAAGGTTGATGGGTGAGGCAACGGCGGCGCGGCGCTCGGTTGGTTCCACACGTCCTTGTGCCATGCCGCCGCGCATCATCCGCCGCATAGGGAGTACGATATGCGGTCCACCGTTTCGGGGGGAGGGGGATCGGGAGGGCTCCCGATCCCCAGCCCCGCGGCTCAGCGCCAAGTTAGGGAAAAGCCGTCAGTCTTCAGTATTCAGCCTTCCGCCCTCAGCCATCGGGTAGAAGCGAAGAGCGGACAAGGGGTCCTCCCAACGCGGAGGCTGATGACTGACGACTGACAACTCCTTCCTAACCTGGCGCTCACTGCTCTGTACGGGTGGTTCTGCGAGTTGGTCGCGTCCGTAGGGAGCACCTTCTGTATGTGAAAGGCTGGCGGGCAGGGCAAGCCCATTCGTTCCAACTAAGTGCCGTTTCCAGCGTTACAAGGCCGCTTGCCTACCATCGATCGCGTCGTCTCAGCAGCCTGGGTCAGAGTTGGTGTTAGGCGTGAGACTCACCCCAAAAGG
>DASXUL010000071.1:0-68910 GCA_036504855.1 Armatimonadota bacterium
CGTACTGGGCAGGCGTCAATCCCGTCAGCTTCCGCAGCAGACCGCCGCGAACCGCTACCACATCATATGTGATCATAGTGGTTAACACCATTTAGCACGTATTGCACAATTCATCTATTCCGAGGAACGAGGAATCCCATAGAGAACGCTTCTTTGAGGGATCCCTCGCTCCGCTCGGGATGACAACCCCATACAGCCATCCTACCATGACGGAGCAGTAGGGGGGCCGAAGGCTACGCCTCTTTCCTCGGCTCCGTCCATTTGCCGCGCGTGAAGTCTGGGAACTTCTGGCTGGCGCCGTGCTTCTTCACGCTGGCCTCGCTGAGCGGGGTGGGGGCGCTCAACGCGGCGGCGTCGTAGACATCCATATCGGGGACAATGCCCTCGCGGATGCACTCGATCAGGCGGTACGCCATGATATAGTCCATGCCGCCGTGGCCGCCGTTCTTTCGAGCCAGGTCGCCGATGCGCTTCCACAGCGGATGGGCGTACTTCTCGCGGAACGGATCCGGGTTCTGCCAATCGTCTCCGTCCTGGCCGTCCAGATAGATCCGGTCCGGATAGCCGTAGAACGTGCCCTTGGTCCCGCTGACCATGTTGATGCGGCTGTAGGGACGCGGCGTCACCACGTCGTGCTGCAGCATGATCGTTCGGCCCTTCACGGTGCGGATGATGCTGGTGTTCATGTCTCCGCAATCGTAGCGCTCGAGGCCCTTGGGGCTGTCCGGCTTCACGTGACTATCGCGCCATAGGGAAAGGCTGCGCTCCATGCTGGAGACGGATACGAGGTAGTCGAAGCGGTCGCCTCGGTTCACGTCCATGCAGCGTGCCACCGGGCCAAGGCCATGGGTGGGGTACAGATTGCCGTTGCGGCCTATGTGTTCCGCGCGGCGCCATTCCCCTTCGCCCACGTCTCCGAACAACTCCTCGCGCAGGTTGTGGATATAGGCCGCCTCTCCGTGGACGATCTCGCCCAGCAAGCCCTCGCGGACCATCTGGAGGACCATCATCTCCGAATCGCCGTAGCAGCAGTTCTCCAGCATCATGCAATGCCGCCGGGTGCGCTCGGACGTGTCCACCATCTGCCAGCATTCGGCCAGCGTTCTCGCGGCGGGAACCTCTGTGGCGGCATGATGCCCCTGTTCCATGGCGAAAACGGCCATGGGAACGTGCCATCTCCAGGGGGTGGCGATGATCGCCAGATCGATATCGTCGCGGCGCAGCAGGTTCTCGTAGTCGTGGCTGCCGTTCGTGAAGCCGGCCGGCTCGGGTTGCCCGGCATCGGTTACGATCTTCTGAGCCCTTGCGACCTTGTCCGGCACGATGTCGCAAACGCCGACCACGTCAACGCCGCCGGTCGAAAGGAAGGTTTGAAGCAGGAACGTTCCGCGGCCGCCAACGCCGATGACCGCCGCCTTCACGCGCTTGCGGGCCTCGAACGGCACGCCGATCATCGTCTCATGGCCGGAAGGGCGAGCTTCCGCTGCACCGGCTCGCGCCGACAGGACCTTCGGCATCGCCAGGCTAACGCCGGTGGCCGCCGCCGCCTTCAGGAAATCCAGGCGGGAAAGTTTCGCGCTCCACTTATTGTCCATGGTCGCCTCCGTGGGGTTAGTGTGTACGGGAGAGGGTGGTTACACACCATTGTGTCACACAACGTCTCGCAGACGGAAGCGTTTCCATCGTCCAAGAGCGGACTGCCCTCGTCAAGGAGCATTGAATGTCATCCGAGATCAACAGGCGCGAATTCCTTCAGCGCGCGGCCATCGTGACGGTCGGCGCATGGGTCGCGGGAGGAGCAGCAGTGGCGCGCAAGGTATCCCCCAACGAGAAGCTGAACATCGGCGTCATAGGAGTCGCCAACCAGGGCAACTACAGCCTGGAAAACGTGAAGTCCGAGAACATCGTCGCCCTCTGCGACATCAACGACGACTACCTGGCCGCGGCGGCGAAGGATCTGCCGGGGGCGAAGCTGTACAACGACTTCCGCAAGATGCTGGAGCGCGACGATATCGACGCCGTCACGGTGGCCACCACGGACCATACGCACTTCCACGCGGCCTATACGGCGCTGGAATCCGGTAAGCACGTCTACTGCGAGAAGCCGCTCACCCACACGGTAGCGGAAGCCCGGCGGTTGGCGGAAACGGCGAAGCGGAGAAAGCGCGTCACGCAGATGGGCACTCAGATCCATGCCACCGCCAACTACCGGCGCGTTGTGGAGGCAATTCAGGGCGGCGCAATCGGCGCGGTTACGGAATCCCACCACTGGGCCGCGGCGGACTGGAGCGGCCAGGGCCGCGTCATTGAAACGCCGCCTTGCCCCGATACAATCCACTGGGACCTGTGGCTTGGCCCGGCGGCGGAGCGACCCTACAGCCCGGCCTACATCCCCGGCTCATGGCGCGGCTGGTGGGCCTTCGGCGGCGGCGGGCTGGCCGATATGGCCTGCCACCACATGGACCTGGGTTTCTGGGCGCTAGATCTGAAGCGTCCCACCTCGGTATGGACCGAGGGCCCCGATGTTGACCCGGAGACGGCGCCGCACTGGACTGTGGCGCACTACGAGTTCCCGGCGCGAGGCTCGAAGCCGCCGGTGAAGCTCACCTGGTACAACGGCGCCAAGCGGCCGGCCTACTTCGAGGAGAAGGGTCGCATGCCCGAGTGGGGAAACGGCAGCCTCTTCGTGGGCGAGAAAGGCATGCTGCTGGCCGATTACGATCACTTCGTGCTGCTGCCCGAGGGCGACTTCAAGGCCTACGAGGCTCCGAAGCACAGCATCCCGGATTCAATCGGACACCACGCGGAGTGGATCTCGGCCTGCAAGACGGGCGCGAAGACCACCTGCAACTTCGACTACTCCGGCGCCCTCACCGAAGCCGTCAACCTGGCGAACGTATCCTACCGGAGCGGCAAGAAGATCGATTGGGACGCGAGGAACCTGAAGGCCAAGGGCGCGCCCGAAGCCGACGCGTTCATCCACCCCACCTACCGCAAAGGCTGGGAGATCTAGAAACATACGGGCCCCGCCTCCTCGAGCCAATCGGCATGGGAGGCGGGGCCTATTGCGTAAGCGCGTGTGGGCCAATGCTCTGTTCGGAAGAAACGCCATCCCTGGTCTCGTGAGGGTCCGATACCCCGTGAAAGATAGGGGGCGGACACGGCAAGCCGTGTCCCTACGCATCACTGGGCCCATCTACCGAACGGTGGACGGCCGGGCCAACCGGTAGGGATACGGCTTGCCGTGTCCGCCCCCTGTCGTGTGGGAATCAGAGGCTTCTCTTGGGGGCGGCTGATTCCCAATTTCACCCTAACGGAGCTTTAGGCAGGCCTTTTCAACTGGCCCATCAGCTCGGCGCAGCGCTGGGCGAGTTCGAGGTCGTTCTTCAGGAGGGCGCGAATCTTCTGGCAACTGTGGACCACGGTGCTGTGGTCCTTCCCGCCGAAAGCGCGGCCGATTTCGGGGAGGCTGGCGCCGGTTAGCTCGCGCACCAGATGCATCGAAACCTGGCGGGCCAGCACGATGGGGCGCGTGCGCGACGTGCCGTTGATCTCTTCCACCTTCACGCCGAAGGCGTCGGCCACGAGGCGCTTCACGTCTTCCGCGGTGACCGGCTTCCCCTCTTCCTTGTGACGGCTGAAGTAGCTGCCCAGCACGTCGCCGGCAAGCTGCTGCGTGATTGGGCTGCTGGTGATGCTGGCGTAGGCCAGCAACTTGATTAGCGCGCCTTCCAGAACGCGGATGTTGCTCTGGATGAGGTCCGCCATGTACAACAGGACGTCGTCCGGGATGGCGGAACCCTCTTCCAGCGCCTTCTGCTGAAGGATCGCGATGCGCGTTTCCAATTCCGGCGGCCGGATGTCCGCTATGAGGCCGGCCTCGAAGCGAGAGCGAAGACGGTCATCCAGGCGAAGGTCCTTCGGAGCCCGGTCGCTGGACAGAACGATCTGCTTGCCGGTGTCGCGGAGAGCGTTGAAGGTGTGGAAGAACTCCTCTTCGGTGCGCTCCTTATCCGCGATGAACTGGATGTCATCCACCAACCAGATGTCCGCCGCGCGGAACCGCCGGCGGAAGTCGTCCATGTTGCGCTCGCGGATGGCGGTCACGTATTGCGTGGTGAACGTCTCACCGGAGATGTAGGCCACACGGCAGCCAGGGTTGCCGGCCTTCGCGGCGTGGCCCACAGCGTGCATCAGATGGGTCTTGCCGAGCCCCGCGCCGCCATACAGGAACAGGGGGTTGAACGCGCTGCCGGGACGTTGGGCTGAGGCCATAGCGCCGGCCTGCGCCAGGCGGTTGCACGCGCCAACGACGAAGGTGTCGAATGTGTACCGATCGTTCAGGGGCACCGTGTCGAACAGCACTTCATCCGGCACGCCGGCGGCCATACGCGGGGCGGCCGCTGGAACCGAGCGGGGCACAAAGACCGACCGGCCGGCTGCGGCGGGCGTCTTCTTCGGCGCCGGGCCTTCACTGACCACAAAGGTCAGGCTCAGCGGGCTGCCATAGGCGGCCTCGACGCACTGCGCCAGAAGGGAGCTGTACTTCTTCTCAACCCACGCTCGCTTGAATTCGCTGGGCGCGCCGACAGTGAGCGCGCCATCCAGCCAGCTTAGCGGCTGAAGGTCGCGCAGCCAGGACTCGAAGGTCGGCTGGCCGGCGCGCTCGCGAGCGAGCTCCAGCGCGGCGGCCCAGACCTCCTGGTCTGAGGACGGCGGAAGGTCAAATTCCAGCAATGGTAAAGTGGACATGGACTCGCTAATGGGTAACCGGACGCCGCCGAGGAGAGGAGGAGGATCAGCCGGCTCCCGGCAAACCTCATCCTACCCGTCCCGCGCCGGCCAAAGCCACCGCGCGGCCGGATTCGGAAGCCTGATAAGGTGTTATTAAGGATAGCCTGCACGGTGCACAAAAAGGCCCCCCGCGACGCTTGACGGAGGGCCATTTCACCGTGTTCAAGATCGCGCCGTCAAGCCTTGGCAAGCAGACGGCGGACTACTGCTCGATCTGGATATAACCGCGCTTGAAGGCCATCATCGCCGCCTGGCTGCGGTCTTCAACATCCAACTTCTCAAAGATATTCGTCAGGTGGCTCTTCACGGTCTTCTCACTGATAAACAGGGTTTCCCCAATGCTGCTGTTGGTCTGGCCCTGGGCCACCAACGTCAGGATAGCACGCTCACGGTTGGTGAGCGGGTTGTCTTCGCTCCCCCGCTTGGCAACTTCCTGAACGCGTGAGAGGCGGACGAACTCGTCAACGAGGCGGCTGGTGAGGTCCTTGTCGGCCCAGATCTCCCCGGCGTGCACTGTGCGGATCGCTTTGACCAGGCTACGGCTGGCGGCGTCTTTCAACACAAAGCCGCGGGCGCCCTTGCGCAGCGCCTCGAAGCCGTATTCGCTTTCGCTGAACCCCGTCAGCACGATGAACCGCGTGGCCGGTGAGGTGTCTACCATATCCGGCAGCGCATCCAGGCCCGTGCGGCCGGGCATCTGGACGTCAAGCAGCATGATATCCGGTCGAAGCGCGCGGACGGCGGCCAGGCCGGCCTCTGCGTCCGGGGCCGTTCCCACCACTTGGATATCGTCTTCCAAATCCAGGATTTTCGTCAGGCCATCACGGACCATAGCGTGATCGTCGACGATGAGGACCTTTATCACACGGGTACTCCTTTCAACACGTCGGACGGCGCCCGGCGCGGCAGTGTAACGGTAAGCGTGGTGCCCTTGCCGCTACTATCCCAGTATACGGCGCCTCCCATCCCGCCCGCGCGCTCACAGATGTTGGATAGCCCGTAATGCCCCTGCTGCCGCAGGTCGCCTGTCGCCGCTACATCGAAGCCCACGCCGTCATCGGCCACGGCCACCGTAACGTGGGTATCGCCGCTGGCGACGCGCATGCAGACATGGTTCGCCTTGGCATGCTTAGCAACGTTGTTAAGCGCTTCGCGGACGATCTGGAACAACTCGGTGAGGTCGTCTCCGCTCAAGGCCAGTTCCTGTTCGTCCGTTTCCAGTTCCGCCGCAACGCCGTACTGGCGGGCGAAATCGTCCAGGTAGCGCTGGGCCACCGCGAAAAACTCTCCCGGCTCAATGCGCAGCGGTTTGAGTTCGGCCATGTAGCTGCGCGCCTCGGCCAATCCGTCTCGAACGTTGGCCTGCAACTCGGCGATCTCGGCGGGAGCATCGCTGGGCCGCTTCTCCAGAAGCCGCTCGAGGTAAGCCAGGTGGAGGTCGATCTGCACGAGAGTCTGAACGAAGCTGTCGTGCAGGTCTCTGGAGATGCGGTTTCGCTCGGCATCCAGCGCCTTCTGTCGAAGGTGCTGCTGTTCGCGGTCGAGCTCCATCAGGCGGGCGTTCTCCAAGGCGACGCCCATCTGGCGGGCGAACAGGCCGAAGGCGCGCAGGTCGCCGGAGGTGAAGGCATCCCAGGCGCGCGGCTTCTCGGCGCGCAGAACCCCCAGGAGCTGACCTTCGTACTGCACGGGCGCGGCCATCGCATTGTACTTGGCGCCAGGGCGCCAGGCGCGGGCGTGCTCCGGTTCATCGGTGGCCACGCGCATCGGAGCCGAGGCTCCGTCGCGGTCGCGCAGGGAACCGGTTGCCCGCGTCACTACCGGAACGCGGTGGTCGCGCTCCAGGGTCCATTCCCCCAGCGCGTCCGGCCCGCTCGCCATCGTCAGCGAGACGCGGCGGGAGCTGAAATTGTCGAGGGCCTTGGCCAGGGCATTCGGAATCAGCGCCGCTTCGCTTTCGGTGTTGGTCAGAAGCGCGTTTTCATAGAGGCGAGTCAGGGTGTTGGAGTCGCGGAGTTGCCCCACGTACGCCTGGTAGCCCAGGTAGACGACCAGCAGAATGGTGAACGGCACCCAGAGCAGCAGGTTGTTCTGAAGCGCGAATGCCATCACGGCGGTCATGCCCACCGCCACGTTCATGAAGAGCATCACCACGTTCTCGACGAAGAGGCTCTTGTAGTAGCGCGAGTGGAAATGCCCGGCGTTCAGGCTGATGACCGTCCCCACGAGCAGTCGATTTGAAACGGCGTGTGTGAACATCGCGGCGACGCTGGCCATGACCGTGGCGTCTAGCCCAAAGCGTTCACGCACGAAGGCGTACACGAACCCCGCCAGCGCCACGGAGAACATGATCTCCGACGTGTTGAACACCACCTGCACCTTCCGCCGGCGGTGCGCCTGCACTTCGCGGATGAGGTGCACCAAACCGCTGAGGAGCACAATGGGGGTGGGGGAGAACTCGAAGAAAAGAGCCACGAGGGCCGCTTCGGTAAAGGTGATCTCCACATTGTCCGGCTGCCCGCTGAACCGGATGGTGAAGTTCAGTTGGTTGAGGATATGGAGGACGACGCCGGCGACCAACAGGGCGAGCCAACGAGTGGGGGTGAAGATTCCCGGGGGGTGGAGGATGTACAGGGCAGAGCTGAGAGCGGCGGCGGACGCCACAACGACTCCCACGAAGACCGTCAGGGGCCAATTAGGATGTGCGCGTGGGGCTGTGGAAAGAGACGCCATGGCAGAACGACCTCGGCGACAAAAGAAAACGGGCCATAGCATTCCGCTACAGCCCGATGTGATCTTGGTGCGCTCGAAGGGACTCGAACCCCCGGCCTTTAGGTCCGCAACCTAACGCTCTATCCAACTGAGCTACGAGCGCATGCCCACTGCATTATATCAAACCGAACCCGTTGTGGCAAGTCGATTTGGCGCCGCGGGCGCCTGTCCGCGGCGCGCTCCGGATAGGTGAGAGCGAGGCGCCGCGCCCTCTTCACCGCGGTTGCGCCGGCGCCGCCCTCGGTCCGAACCCGCCCGAGATTCGCGGCCCAACCGCCCGTCACCACCCCTCCCGCTCTCCACCCAATGAGGGGCAGGCGAACCGGCTACGAGAGCGACTCATAGGCCCGGAGCGCGAAACGGTCTGTCATCCCGGCCACGTAGTCGACGGCGGTTTGGACCGCGGCGCGCCCAGCATCGGCGTGCTCGCGCTGGGCAACGGCCAGCAGCCAATCGGGAAGGGATTCCGGGCGGGTGAGAGCATCGTTGAACAGCGCCGCCACAATCCCGTCCACGTCCAGCCCGGCCATCTTCTCGCGCTCGTGAGTGTAGACCCGGTCAAACAGGAACTCCTTGAGCGTGTCAAGCAGGGCGGCTACTGGCGCCGAAAGGGCGATGGATGGCTCATTTTCGGACGTTTCCACCACGTCGGTCACGAGCGTGGTGAGGCGTTGGCGGGGATCACCGCCAAGCCCCGCCAGCACGTCCGCCGGCAAGTCGTTTTGCGCCAGCAACCCGGCGCGAACGGCATCTTCGATATCGTGGTGGATGTAGGCGATGCGGTCGGCAACGCGAACGCACTGCCCTTCCAGCGTGGCGGGGCCGCCCGGTGCGCCGATGTCGGCCCGGCCCTTGGAGTGGTTGCCAATGCCGTCGCGGGTCTCCCAGGTAAGGTTCAATCCCGCGCCCTGGTTCTCCAGCACCTCCACAACGCGCAGGCTCTGTTCGAAATGCCGGAAGCGGGCGCAAGAGTCGTGAGCGCGAAGGGCACCGTCCAGCGCCCTCTCTCCCGCGTGCCCGAACGGCGTGTGCCCCAGGTCGTGCCCCAGGGCAATGGCTTCGGTCAGGTCCTCGTTCAGCTCCAGCGCTCGGGCAACCGTGCGCGCGATCTGGGAGACCTCCAGGGTGTGGGTGAGGCGGGTGCGGTAGTGATCGTTCTCCGTGGCGAGGAAGACCTGCGTCTTGTGCTTGAGGCGGCGGAAGGATTTGCAGTGGAGCACGCGGTCACGGTCGCGCGCGAAGGCCGTGCGGATGGCGTCAGGCTCCTCGGAGCGCTCGCGTCCGCGTGACTGGCTGCTGAGCGCAGCGCGCGGGCCCAGCATGCGCCGTTCCTTCTCCTCGGTCCTCTCCCGGATGGTCATCGCCGCCGGCTCAACCTTTGTCGATCTCGATGCGAAGCTGGCTGACGATCACCGCCGCCGCCGCGATCAAGATGGCGGAGACCGCGGCGGCCTCCACCGGGATCTCGCGCAAGGTACGATTGCCGAGTTTGATGCGCACGCCGCGGATCTTGCCGCCCTTGAGCGCTTCCTGCACGTGCTCCAGGATGTCGGCGCCAATGCCCATCGCGGCGTCCAGCCGGGGGTTGTTGGAGGCGGAGCCCTGGGGTAGGGAGTTCGGTGTATCTGACATTTGGATCTCCTTCGCTCTCTTGATGCGAGCCTTTGGTCGCTACCGGGAGGTTACCCGACGCCGTTCGAGCATGAAACCGTGATGCTCCCGCCCGTCGGCGCCGAAGCGCCGCTCAACTTGCGGGAGCCACGCTCAGAATGCTATAATCTCAATAGTATAAGTGGTCTCGAAGAGTGGTATTTTCGGACGGAGTTGGCCCCGGTTGCGGGGCCAAATTCGCGTCTGGCCGCTCAAGTTACAGCAAGGACAGCCATATGGCGATCGCCAAGGAAGTGGTTCAGGTCAACATCCAGGACGAGATGCGGCAGAGTTATCTGCTGTATTCCATGTCCGTCATTGTAGCGCGCGCCCTACCAGACGTGCGTGACGGCCTTAAGCCCGTTCAGCGCCGTATTCTGATGGCGATGAACGACCTCAACCTCGGTCCCACCGCTCAGAGCCGGAAATCCGCCAAGGTTACCGGCGATACCTCCGGCAACTATCACCCGCACGGCGACACGGTCATCTATCCGACCATGGTCCGCATGGCGCAGGATTTCAACTCCCGCTACCCCATGGTGATCGGGCAGGGGAACTTCGGAAGCATCGGCGGCGACGCTCCGGCGGCCCAACGGTATACCGAAGTCAAGATGTCGCCGTTCGCCATGGAAATGCTGGCGGACCTCGACAAGAACACCGTCAACTTCATCCCGAACTACGACAACACGCGCACAGAGCCCGTGGTGCTGCCGGGCAAATTCCCATATTTGCTGGCCAACGGCGCCAGCGGCATCGCGGTCGGTATGGCCACCAACATCCCGCCGCACAACCTCACGGAGCTCTGCGACGGCATTTCCTTCCAGGTGGACAACCCCGATGCCACGGCCGATCAGCTGATGGCGAAGATCCACGGGCCGGACTTTCCAACGAAGGGTCTGATCCTGGGGACCAAGGGCATCCGCGACGCCTACAGCACCGGCCGGGGAAGCGTGGTCATGCAGGGCCAGGCGATCATCGAGCCGATGGAGAACGGCAAGAACCGGATCATCATCAGCGAGCTGCCGTACCAGGTCAACCCGGAGCGCCTCGTCATCCAGATCGCCGACATGGTGAAGGGCAAGAAGATCGACGGCATCACGGACCTGCGTGATGAGTCCGATCGACAGGGTCTTCGCATCGTCGTTGAACTGCGCCGCGACGCCCAGCCGAAGCGCATCCTGAACCATCTCTACAAGCACACCCCGCTGCGCTCCACGTTCGGCGTCATCATGCTGGCTCTCGTGAACGGCCAGCCGCGCGTGCTCACGCTGCCCGAGGTCATCAAGCATTACATCGACCATCGCATTGAGGTGATCCAGCGCCGCAGCCGGCATGACCTGGAAGGCGCCCTGCAGCGCGCCCACATCCTCGAAGGCCTCCTCAAGGCGCTGGACATCATCGACCAGATCATCGCCACGATCCGCGCCAGCAACAGCACCGAGGAAGCGCGCTTCAACCTGGTGACGAAGTACGACCTGTCCACCCTGCAGGCCCAGCACATCCTGGAAATGCAGCTCCGCCGACTCACCCGCCTCGAGCGCGAAGTGATCGACGACGAGTACAAGGACAAGCTGAAGCTCATCGCCTACCTGGAAGACGTTCTCAGCAATCCGGCGAAGGTGCGCGAGATCATCAAGGCCGAGCTGAAGTACATCCGCGACAAGTTCGGCGATGAGCGCCGCACGAAGATCATCTCCACCGAAGCCGAGGAGATCGGCGACGAGGACCTGATCCCGCAGGAAGACACGATCATCACCATCACCCGCCAGGGTTACGTGAAGCGCGTCTCCATCGACACGTACCGCACCCAGGGACGCGGCGGGCGCGGCATTGCCGCCGCCTCCAAGAAGGAAGAGGACGAGATTGACCGCCTCTTCATCGCCAAGACCCACGACTACATTCTGCTCTTCACCGACCGCGGGCGCGTCTACCGCCTGAAGGCCTTCGAGATCCCGATGACCAGCCGAACGGCCATGGGCACCGCCATCGTCAACCTCATCAACAAAGAGGCCGACGAAAGCATCACCGCGATCATCCCGATGGCGGACCTGGCGGCCGAGGGCTACCTCGTGATGGGCACCGATCGCGGCGAAGTGAAGCGCGTTCAGGTGCAGGAGTACCGCCACCTGAAGAACCAGGGCATCAAGACCTTTGACGTGGAAGAGGGCGATGTTCTGCGCTGGGTGGCTCACACCACCGGCAACGACGAAATCCTGTTCGTCACCCGTGAGGGCATGAGCATCCGCTTCAACGAGAACGATGTCCGCGCCTCCGGACGCACCAGCGGCGGCGTGCGCGGCATCTCTCTGGACGATGCGAAGCGCTCGAAGAGCGGCGTGGCCGACCGCGTGGTCAGCATGATCCGCATCCGCGACAAGAGGGCCGAGGTGCTGGTGGTTTCGGAGCGGGGATTCGGCAAGCGAACCCCGGTGGACGATTACCGACTCCAGACCCGCGGCGGCCGCGGCGTTCAGACGATGAACGTAACCGGCAAAACCGGGGCGGTTCTGTCGGCGCTGCCGGTCTTCCCGGATCACCGTCTGCTGATGGTTACGAAGAACGGCATCGCCATCCGCATGCAGGTGGAGAATATCCGGCGCACCGGCCGGCACGCTCAGGGCGTGCTTCTGCAGCGGTTGGGTGAGGGAGACGTTGTCTCCAGCATCGAAAGACTCGTTCGGGAAGCTGTAACCTTGGACGAACCCGAACCGTAACGCACTCTGGAAACGTCAGTTTCCCTGCCATGGCGATGGCGGGCTATTTCAAAGCGAAGCAAACGCGGCCTGGGCCCGCGGAACTGCTTCTCCGAGCGATAGCCCGCCATTTCCCTTACGGGGTGGATGCGAACGAACATGCCTGTCGCCAGACTAACCAACCTCACTGTACGCTACGGCGCGAAGACGGCGATCAGCGACCTTTCGGTGGATGTCCCGGAAGGCTGCACCGGACTCCTCGGGCCAAACGGCGCCGGGAAGACCACGCTGATCAAGACTCTCCTCGGCTTCCTCACTCCCGCCGTCGGGCAAGGTGAGGTGCTGGGCCTGAACATCGCCACCCAAGGCCTGAAGATCCGCCAACGCGTGGGCCTCATGCCCGAGCTGGACTGCCATATCCCGGGTATGAACGCCGTCACTTTCGCTGCGTACGCCGGCGAGTTGGCCGGCATGCCGGCCGCCTTCGCGATGCAACGCGCCCACGAGGTGCTGGAGTACTGCGGCCTGGGCGAGGCGCGCTATCGCAACGTGGAGACGTACTCAACGGGCATGAAGCAGCGCATCAAGCTGGCGCAAGCCCTCGTGCACGGGCCGAAGCTCATCTTCCTGGACGAGCCCACCAACGGACTCGACCCCGCCGGGCGCGACGAGATGCTCTCGCTGATCCGCGACATCTCGCACGGCAAGGGCGTGAACGTCATCGTCTCCTCGCACCTCCTCCCCGACGTGGAACGCACCTGCGACAACGTCATCGTGCTCCAGGCGGGGCAGGTGGTTGAGCAAGGCGACATCCAGTCTCTGCGAAGCGCCGGCGGTCGCCAGATTGTGGTGGAGCTCCGCGTCGCCTCCGATGCCTTTGTGGCCGCCGCCCGCAAACGCGGGGCAGAGGTACTGGGCCAGGTGGGCGGACGCTATCGGATGACCCTGCCGGAAACCACCGGCGATATCGGAGCCGCGCTGTTCACCGCCGCCATCGAATCCGGCGCGCAGGTCCGCTCCTTCCAACCGGCGACCAGATCGCTGGAAGACATCTTCCTGGAGGCCGTACAATGAGCCCCAACGGGAATCCGGCCCGGGTGGCGCCGATCGCCGATCTCAGCTATCGGAATTACGATGGCCCGCTGCACAGCCGATCGGTGCGATGGTGGATCGTGGCGGTGGCGAACATCCGCCTCACGGCGCGCAACCGCTGGTTCTGGTGGCTGTCGATCGGCTCGCTGGCGCCGTACGTGCTGTTCGGGTTGTTCTTCTATTTCACCCACATGTTCGCCGCCGCGTCGCCGACGGGCGCCGCTGAGTCCATGGGACCGCTGTATAAAGATAAGAACGGTCACCAGTACGCCATGCTGTTCTATCAGTGCGTGGCGTCGTTCTCGCCAACGTGGCTGTTCGGTATTGCACTGCTCGTCGGGGCCGGGAGCATCGCTTCCGACAACCGCGCCAACGCGCTGCAAGTCTACCTCTCGAAACCCATCACAAAGGGCGATTACCTTCTCGGCAAGTGGATGGGCGTATTCCTGCCGGTGACGATGGCGGCGCTGCTTCCGGCGCTTGTGCTGTTCGCGTGCATGGGGATGGCCTACAGCTCGGACGGCTTCTTCCATAAGGAGCCCACCCTGATCTGGCGCATTCTGGCGGCGGGTATGATCCCGGGCGCCGTGCATGCGAGCCTCATCCTCGGCTTCTCCGCCTGGTCCAAAACAGCGCGCCTGGCGGGGGCCTTCTACGCAGGCGTCTTCTTCGTGGGCGACATCATCGTGCCGATCTTCACGATGGTCGCCAATCGGATGGACCCGAGCAAGGACATCCTGTTGCAGCACCTGTGCATCAGCGGCGCAATCAGCGGACTGGCGCAGAACATCTTTGGCGTCACGATCGTAAGATCCATGTTCCACCGGCACGCGATGCAGCTCTCCCAGTCGGTCATCCCGGCGCCGAACGCCTGGGCGCTGGGGGCCATCACGCTGGGCGCCTGCGCCGTCGCGGTGGCGGCCGCTCGCTGGCGCATCCGCGCCGTGGAGGTAGTCCGCGGATGATCACCCTGGAACGCACATCCCGCTGGTACGGGCAGGTCATCGGCGTCAATGACGTCTCTTGCAGCATCGGGCCGGGCATCACCGCCTTGTTGGGGCCGAACGGCGCCGGCAAGTCCACCATGCTGAAGCTCATCACCGGCCAGTTGCGCCCCACAACCGGACGGGTAACCGTTTTCGACGAGCAGCCATTCGCCAACCCGCGCGTCTTCCGCCGGATGGGGTACTGCCCGGAGATCGAAAGCAGTTACGACGACATGACGGGCCGCGAGTTCGTGTCGATGCTGGCCGCCATGTCCGGCGTTCGCGGCATTGCAGACCGGGTGGCCGAAAGCATCAACATCGTCGGCATGTCCGCCGCGGCGGATCGGAAGATTGGCGGCTACTCCAAGGGGATGCGGCAACGGATCAAGGTGGCTCAGGGCATCGTTCACAACCCGGATGTTCTCATCCTGGACGAGCCGCTGAACGGCCTGGACCCCGGCGGCCGCCGCGAGATGGTCGCCCTGCTGAATTCCCAGGCGGAAGACGGCAAGTGCATCGTCGTGAGCAGCCACATCCTCTACGAGGTGGAGCACATGACGCAGAACATCCTGCTGATGCACCGGGGACGGCTGCTCGCGCAGGGTGATATCTACGACATCCGGTCTCTCATTGACCGCCACCCCCACCGCGTTGCCGTTCAAACCGCGGAGGCACGCCAGTTGGCGCGCCTGCTGGTTGACCTGCCGTATGTGCTGAGCATTCGGTTCCCCAGCCAGGGCTCCCTCGAGCTAGAGACTTCCGCGCCGGACCGCTTCTACGATGCCTTCCCGGACCTAGTGCTGAACTCCGGTATCGAGGTCACGGGCTTCGACTCGCCGGACAACAACCTGGAGGCGGTTTTCCGCTACCTCGTGACGGACAACCCCACTCCGATGGCGCCGCCAACGGTGTTTGGCCCGCCTGAACACGCGCTCCCGAAACGACCATGAGCGATCTATACCTGTTCAAGACCACTTTGCGCGACCTCGTCCGCATCAAGCGAGTCCTCCTGGCGCTGCTGCTGGTGGCCGTGCCGGCCATCATTGCGGGCTTCTGGAAGTACCGGGTGCACGCTCACGCGATGCCGGTGAAGCCCGACGTCATCTACAGCACGCTCAGCGCGGGCCTGGTGTTCGGGTTCATCCTCGTTCTGCTCTCCGTGGTATTCGGCGCCGGCATCGTTTCGCAGGAGATGGAGCAGAAGACGATCGTCTACCTGTTAACGCGCCCTGTTCCGCGATGGCGTATTCTGCTGGCGAAGTTCCTGGCGGTGCTGGTGGTCGTAATCGCCACGGTGTGGATCGCCTCACTGACTTTGGCTTTCGTATCCTTCGGCTCGTCCGCGTTGCACGTTCCGGCGGTGAGGCGGGACCTGATGGTGGCGCCTGTGGGAGCGGTGGCGTACGGCTCGCTGTTCTTGCTGGCGGCGACGGTGCTGGCCCGTCCGCTGCTGTGGGGCCTGCTCTTCACGTTCGGCTGGGAATCATGGGCGCCAAACCTGCCGGGTTCGTTCAAGAAGGGGTCTCTGATGGCCTACCTTCGCGTTCTCGCGCCGCACCCGACGCCTGAAGCGGACTCGATGGACCTGACGAGCCTGATGAACGCGCTGAGTCCCACCACGATATCACGCACGCTCTCGTGGGAGGTGCTGAGCATCGTGACGGTCGTCTGCCTCGTCGGCGCGTTGGCGGTATTCTCGCTGAAGGAATACGTTCCTCGGGACGATGCGGAGTAGAGCGGTTGGCGGGATGTCTCTCCAAATGACCGGGAACCTCTGTTCGGTCCGCCGGGTAGCCCCGGTATTCCGCGCTGAGGCGGAGCCTATGGACCGAGAGGAGGCGCCGAGATGGCGAGAGTTGTGCATTTCGAGCTACCCGCCGACGACCCGACCCGGGCGAAGGGATTCTACACAGGCGTTTTCGGCTGGACCTTTACCGAATGGGAAGGCGAGGGCGGAGGCGGATACTGGCTCGTCGACACAGGGGAGGGGACCGGGATCAACGGCGGCATGGCGAAGCGGGGATCGTTCCTGCCCGTTGTGACGAATGTGATCGACGTGCCGAACGTGGATGAGTTCTCCGAGAAGGTGAAAGCCGCGGGTGGAGAGATCGTCGCCCCGAAGATGCCGGTGCCCACCGTCGGGTATCTGGCGTACTTCAAAGACACGGAGGGCAACCTGTTCGGAATGATGCAGTACGATGACGCCGCGGCCTGACGCCAGGTCATCTCGTTCGTTTCGCCCGCCGCGCCTCAACGCGGCGGGCGAAACCGTGTATAAGCCCGGTCGCTCTACGCGTGATGAGAAGTATAAGCTGCCGAAACTGGACATATTGTTATAGAACACCATAAAACTTGAGGGTAGGGAAAAACGTCTACATCTCTAGTTCGAAGCCCGCGTAGGCGCTTCCTCCCGCACTCCACCTAGCGGGTTCCTGCTTCATCAAACACGTACGGAAGGGTTGCGCATGTTGCAGCCGTGGCCAACCTGTGGGGCTACATTCCACGCGAGCGGAGGTTCTCTACCGCTCGTACGGCCCCATCCGCCTCGTGTTCGGGACCTTCTGTCCCACCCCTGCCACTCTGCTTTCCGTCGGCTGCCGAAGTTGGCGTTCGGCGTCGCATGGAGTGCTAATGGCCGCCTGGCCGCCCCACCTGGAGGCATGAGAGTACGTTGGCGCTTACTCTCAAAGCCAACCGCCGCTGTTCCGATCCAGGCTTCCACGTTCGCGAAAGGAACACAGCGTTGAAACTACTGAGATGGATTCCCTTGCTGGCTGTGCCTTGGGTGATGGTCTCGCAGCCGGCGTTGGCCCAGTCCGTCACCGGGCCGCCGACGAACCTCACGCCTGGGTCATACTCTCCCGATTACTTCTCCCGCGTGAGCATCAACGGAACCCGGATTTCCTACACCCCCGATAAGGGTGACTTCGACCTTTCCTACACCTACAAAAACATCGGCGTGATGAGCGGCGATGGCTCCGGCAACACGATTCTCAACATTACGGCCTACAGAAGCGGCAGTGAGGAATTCGGTTCTGTTTCCGCCGACGGGTCGAAGATTGTTGTCCGCCAGTCCGGCTACGACGGGTACAACGGCCTCTACATCGCCACCGTCAGCCCCTTCAAACAGACTCTCATCACCAACGCCGCCACCAATCCCGATGACAGCTATCCGACGTTCAGCGCCGACGGGACGAAGGTTGCCTTCGTCTCCACGCGCAACGGCGACGGCGTTCAGGTCTACGTGATGAAGGCCGCGCTTGAAGACAGTCTCAATAACGTCCCGGCGGAGATCACCAACTTCTCGGACGGCTCGGCTACTCAGTTGGCCGGCACGGCCGATGGCAAGCTCCTGCTTGTTAAGGTGATCAGCGCTTCCGTTCAGGAGATCTTCAAGGTCAACCTGGACGGAACCGGACTGAAGCAGATCACCAACTTCGGCGGCGCGCTGGGCCATCCCAGCCAGCCGGTTGTCGGCGGCCCGATCTACTTCATCAAGACCGGCAAAGACAATCGCACGCACGTGTTCTCCATCAAGGAAGATGGATCCGGCCTGCACCAGGTGACCGGCGGCGAGTACACGGAAGACTACGCCAGCGCGGCCACAGACAAGCTGGTTGTCACCCTGACGGATCCCGTCTACGGCGCCGGCAACTCCGATATCTACTCCTACGCTCTTTCGAGCGCCACCGCCAAGGGCACAGTCACCGGGACCCTCACAACATCTACCGGCGCCGTCGCGGCCGGGTCCACCGTGAATGCATACGATGGCGACACGCTGGCCGGAACGACGACCACCAACGGGTCCGGCGTCTACACGCTGAGCCTGCCTCCCGGCGGATACACGCTCCAGTACGTTACCGCCACGCCGAACTCCTGGACAGTGTCCCGCAGCGTAACCGTCGCCTCTGAAGCCACGACCACGCGCGACGCGTTCACCACCCCCGTCTCCGCTCCGCGTCCCAGCGGGCTGATCGCCACCGTCAAGGGTACGAATGCCGTTCTGCGCTGGACCGCCGCGGCCGCTCCTGGCGACGGCTTCTCGCTCGTCGGCTATAACGTCTATCGCGCCGCCTCTGAAGTCGGCCCGTGGACGAAGATCACCGCAACCCCCATCGCGCCGGTTGCGCCGCTGCAGTACTCCGATACGCCCAGCAACCTCGCCACGGCGTTCTACAAGATGACCTCGCAGACATCGGATGGCTCCACCACGCGTGAGAGCGCTTTCACCGACGTCGCGCAGGCCGCGAACAACATCGTTTACAATCCGTCCTTCGAGATTTCCGACACCAACGGCTACCCCGATGGTTGGGCTCAGGGCTCATGGGGCGGCGACGGCAGCACCGGTTCCACAACTGACGCCAAGGTCGACGGGTCCAAAGCCGCCTTCATCCTGACGGGCGCTACCGCGCGCGGCGCGATGATGCTCAACACCGATCCGCTTCACTGCGTGCCCGTCCAGCCCGGCATTCCGGTTGTGGAAGGCCTGTTCGGCAAGTTCAAGGATACAAGCACCACTTGGCCCCTCAGCCTGCAGACCGCCAACAACGTGCCTGGATACACCTATTGGTACCCCGGCGGCGGCGGACTCGGCGGCGCTTGGGACACGGCCGGCCTGACCAACGCTGGCGGCGACACCGACTGGGTGTGGCTGGCCAACACCGGCAACGTCCTTCCGTTCGAGTTCTCGAGCACGACCCGACTCTCCGTCTTCTGGGCCAACGACGGCGCCACCAACTTCGGCTCTTCCACGGCGTACGCCGATGAAGCCACCTACCAGGTGAAGCGTTACGGCGCCACCGGCATGGTGTTCGGTCGCATCGTGGATGACCAGGGCAACGGTATGGCCGGCATCACCGTGAAGGTGGGCAACGTGTCCATCATCACCAACGGCGCCGCCACCTTCACAATCCCAAACGCTCCCACCGGTCCCCAGACGCTGACAATCTCCGTTCCGCACAAAGCGGACTACTCCATCCAGATCGGCAACTACGGCGGCTACAACATGGGCGCTGCGTATGTCGTTACCAATCCCGGCGTGTTCACCATTGACGGTCACGTCCTCTACCCGGACGGCAAGCCATGCCCGGGAGCTGACGTGCGCCTCGTCCTCACCTCTGGCGACGCGGCCAGCGCGGCGGAAGTCAGTGAGGTGGCAACAACCACCGACGCCAACGGCTACTACACCCTCGGCGATAGCCTCTACCCGGTTACATCTCAGTACGTCAGCCATCTCGTCGCCCACAAGAACGGCTACGTCTCACCCCGGCTTGACAAGAACTTCGGTTCCGCCGGCTGGTCCATCAACAACAACGTCAATCTGATCCAGCCCAGCACAACGTTCCAGATTGCGAAGACTTCCTCGGCGCCGACCATCGACGGGCATATCAATGCCTCCGAGTGGGCCGCGTCTCAGAAGATCCCCATGCCGTTCATGGACGACAAGGGCTTCCATGGCGCCGCTCCGTTCCTGGCGACCTCCGGCTACGCGCTGTGGGACAACGACAACGTCTACTTCGCCTTCTCCTGCGACGAACCGAACCCCGCCGGGATCATCGACGACACGACCATCGATCCGACAACCACCCTGCCCTGGGTTCTCTGGGGCGGTCCTCCGTACTGGAACGGCCACGACATCATTGAGATGCGCGTAGACCCGACCAACGGCGGCTCCGCGGGCTCCGGCTACGAGTGGTGGCAGTTGATGACCAACACCGGAACCGTCAACTACGACGTCATCAACCGAGCCGTTGCATCCAACCTGTGGGGCAAGGTTGACCTCAGTGGTCTTGGCATGCAGGTTGCGAGCTACGTTGACACCGCCGGCAAGAAGTGGACGCAGGAGATCAAGATCCCCTTCTCCGCTCTGAGCTACTCCGCCATGACGGTTGGCACTCCGACGGTTGGCAGTGAGTGGGCGATTAACCTCGGCCGCAGCCGCCACCAGCCGGATCCGCAGGGTTCGTACTTTGCGACGAGCCCGTTCATCACTCACCTGGGCAGCATCGCTCGCTTTGTGAACACGCTGACCCCGGTCACAAAGGGCGACCTCAACGGCGACGGCGTTGTCAACAACGTTGACGCCGTCCTCTCGCTCCAGATCGCCGCTGGACTCGCGTTTGTTGACGGGCGAATGGCCCAGGCCGACGTGAACGCCGACGGCTCCGCCAACGTGTCTGATACCGTGAAGATCATCCGCAAGATCAACGGCAAGGACAGCTCCTTCTAGCCCATAGGGGACGAAGGAACCGTTCGGGGGGCTGGAGGGCGAAATCGCCCTCCAGCCCCCCGTTTCGTTGCGGGTCGACCGGGGGGATGCGGCGCCCGGCGATGGGCGGCGAACGGCCGGCTGACCAGATGCAGACGACGATCAACCCGCGGTTCGCAGCGGCGAGAGAGCCGCTCAGCGAGCCCGCTTGCTCTGTAGGGGCGCGTCGAAAATTGGCCGATGAGGATTGGACAAATTGTTATAGAACACTATAAAACTAGGGAGTAGGGAATCTACCGTCCCTCCGCATCCGCGGAGGGCGTTTCGCGCGTCCGCACCTTTCCACCTTGCGGGCCGCCTTGGCATTCTGCGTTCGGTGAGGGTTGCGCTTGCTTCAGTCTCGTCCAACCTGTGGGGCCACCCCATCCACCCGCACGGTGGGTTCTTCGTCGTGCGACCGGCTCCAGACCGCACGCTGCCGGGACAACGCGTCCCTAGCTCACTTCACCGTTTCCCGACTTCGTTCACGATGTTGGCGCGTGGACCGGGGCCGGGGACGGAAGGCCGCACGGCCGTCATCTCGCGACTTCGCCAGTTCGTTGGCGATAGTTGGCGAAGCCTCACCGCTCCCACCCGCCGGGCCAATTCTCTCGCGAAAGGAACACAGCAGTGAGACCATCCCTATGGCTCCCTGTTCTGGCTCTGCCGCTGGCGCTCCTCGCCCAGCCGGCCGCGGCCCAGAATGTAACCGGCCCACCCACCGACCTCACGACTGGATCGATCACGACAGAGATTGCCCCACGCCTTAGCTTCGACGGCACGAAACTCACCTACACCGCCACCAACGGCCCGCACGACCTCTCCTACACAAGCAACAATGTGTGGGTGATGACCAACGCCGGCGCCAACCGAACAGAACTCGTCGTTCACGCGTACTTCGGCGGCACCGATGAGTGGTCTTCGCTCTCCCCGGATGGCTCCAAAGCCGTCCTCCACTGCACCGAGTACAGCGGCGGCTCCGATCCTGTTAGCAAGGTCTCGCTCTACATCATCGATATCGCCAACAGCATCGCCACCCGCATCACCAACACCCCGACGGAATCCGCCAACGACGCCTTCCCCACATGGAGCAGCGACGGCAAGTACATCGTCTTCGTCTCCGACCGCGCTACTGGCGACTACCAGCTCTTTGCAATGAAGCCCGAGGTCGAAAGCGCCACGAACGTGCCCTTCCAGCTCACCAACTGGACGGACTCCACCGTGAGCCGCGCTCGCTGCACGCCGGACGGCAAGGTGCTCTATATGCGCGCCTACAAGACCGACGCGGGCGGAGGGTTCGACATCTACCGATCTGATCTGACCGCCGGCTCCACGCCGGTGGCGATCACCCACTACGGCCCAACCGGCAAGTATATCAGCGATCCCAGCATGGCGGCCGCCGGCGGCAAGATCTTCGTGACCATGGGCGCCAAAGACGGCCGCATCCACGTATTCTTGATGAACGCGGACGGCACAGGCATCCACCAGGTCACCGGCGGCCAGTTCGCCGAAGATTACGCTTGCGCGGCGAACGACAAACTCGTGGTCACCTATTTCGACGCGGCCGCCAATGGCGTCGACAACGGCGACGTCGGCATCTACTCTCTCAGCGCCGCCACAGCCACGGGTACAGTCAGCGGCAAGCTGACCACCAGCCTCGGCGCGCCGCAAGCCGGCGCCACGGTGAACGTCTACGACGGCGACACCCTCGTTACCTCCGGGACCACCACCGCCGCCGGCGCCTACACCTTCACGCTGGCTCCCGGCGGCTACACGCTGGAGTTTGTTACGGCCAGCCCGGCTTCCTACACGGTCACCCGCAGTGTGGCAGTGCCCTCCGGCGGCGCCGTTACGCAGGATGCCTTCACCACGCCAACCGGCGCCCCGCGCCCCGTCGGCGCCATCGCCACAATCAAGGGAACGTCTGTTTACGTTCGCTTCCGCGCCGGAAACGTTCCCAGCAGCCCGTACACGGTCTCCGGCTACAACATCTACCGCGGCGCTTCCGAAACCGGCCCGTGGACCAAGATCAACGCCTCGCTCGTGCCCGCTACAGCCCCGCTTCAGTACATTGATGCCGCCCCGGGCGACCTCAGCAAGGCGTTCTACACCGTTACCACCGTCACCGCCGGCGGCGGCGCCCTCGAAAGCGCTTACGCGGACGTTACCCAGGCGGCCAACAACCTCGTGTTCAACCCCTCCTTCGAGCAGGTTGACGGCTCCGGCAACCCAATCGGGTGGGAATTCGTCAACTGGGGCAGCGGCACCGTTGGCGGCACTTCCACCGTTGAGAAGACGGACGGGACCAAATCCGCGGTCGTGGACCCGGGCAACGCCCTCGGCATGTACCACACGACGGTAGATTATCAGATCCCGAACCCGATGACAGCCATCGTGGAAGGCGCTTGGGCCTACGCGAAGGACTACAGCGGAGGCGGCGGCTTCCAGGTTCGCGAAGCTCCGAATGCCGGATCTGTCTTCGAGTGGTACGCCGATACCGGCTACACCGACTACGACACCCCGGCCATCCTGAACGCCGACGGTCCGATGCCGTGGACGTGGGTCTCCCGCAACGACAACGTTGTGCCGTGGGAGTTCACCCAAAAGACCCGCTTCACCATGTTCAACAACGGCGGCGGAACGGTAACAGGCCTGCTTCCTGTTGCTTACTTCGACGAGGCCACCTACCAGGTTCGCCGATTCACCACCACCGGCATGGTGTGGGGACGCGTTATTGACATCAATGGCAGGTACGTCTCCGGCGCCACCGTTACGGTCGGCGGCAAGAGCGTTACAACTCTTGGAGCTCCGTTCGTCGTCCGCGACGTTCCCACCGGTCCGCAGACCCTTACCATCAAGGTCCCGGGCCAGCCGGACTTCGTGAAGCAGATCAACAACTACGGTGGTTACGCGCTGGAGCAGGACTACCAGCTACCGATCGCCTTCTTCCTGAACATCTCCGGCACGGTGCGCTATCCCGATGGCACAGTCTGCGCCGGCGCCGACGTCCGCCTCGATGCCAACGACGGCACGGAACTCGCCAAGAAGACCACGGACGCCAACGGGAAGTATTCCTTCGGCGACGTGAACAACGATGTCTCCTTCGCGGGCGTTTCCTGGATCACCGCCCATAAGGCGGGATTCGTCTCCGTGCATACGTCTGACGACTACGGCCTGTCCGGACAAGTGGTCCGCGACCTCACGCTGGACATGCCGGCGAAGTACATCCAGGTCTCCAAGGTGACCGGTACAGCTCCGGTTATCGACGGCACGGTTAACCTCGCCACGGAGTACGCCGGCGCCCAGTACACGCCGTTCGACCTGTACGATCCCAGCGTCGTCACCTCGCCGCTCAAAGTCGGCGCCTACACCAAGTGGGACGACGGCAACCTCTACATCGCGTATGTCAGCGAAGAGCCCAGCCCGGCCTCCATGCTGGCCGCCGCCACCGGCCGCGACAACGGCACGATCTGGTGGACCGGCTCTTCATGGAACGCGGACGACCTGTTCGCGGTGTGGCTGGACCCGAACAACGGCAGCCGCACCGGCATTGGTTATGAGCAGTGGCAGATCCTGATGAACTCCAACACCAGCGATCCGTCGCTGGCCGACATCGCCTGGCGCAACGCGACCGACCTGTGGGGCCTTGGCGAGAACGTCACTGGTCTCGAGTGGAAGAGCCGTGTGGACTCTGCCGCCAAGATGTGGTACCTGGAGGCCCGCATCCCGTTCAGCGACCTCGGCGTTACCGGCGGCATGGCGGCCCCCACCGTGGCCGTCGGCACTGAGTGGGTCATCGATCTGGCCCGCCATCGCCATCTCCCATTGCCGGATGGCAATGACTACGACTCCGGTTGGTCCATCCTTCACTTCGTGAACACCGTCACCACCGTGAAGGGCGACATCAACGGCGACGGCCTCGTCAACAACTACGACGCTCTGGCCTCCCTCCGCATCGCGGCGGGCCTGGAGCGCGTTGGAACCCGTCTCTCCGCCGCAGACGTCAATGGCGACGGCAAGGCGGACCTGTCTGACACCGTGAAGATCGTCCGCAAGATCCGCGGCACGGACACGGCTCTCTAGCCCTAAGGGGTAGGGGGCAAACTCCTGGGACTGGAAGGCGATATCGCCTTCCAGTCCCAGGTTCACTCGTTAGAGCAGATTCGGGAGGCCGTAGACCCGCGGATCCGCCGCGGAGTTTCTGGGCTGAGTCGGAGAACGAACAGATAAGCATATCGTGCACTCATTAATACAGATTTGTTCTTCACACGGTAGCCCGCCGCAGTCGCCCGGCGGAACCGCTCGGGCCGGGCGCCTCCCCTTATAGCGGATAGGGCTGGCGCCTTCAGACAGCCGCCCGACCAATGCAGTCCTAGTCTCTCATTCATCAGGTACTGGAGATAAGTATGAAACCAAGATTCCGCCGCCGCGCCTTTACACTGATCGAACTTCTGGTGGTTATCGCTATCATCGCCATCCTCGCGGCCATCCTCTTCCCTGTGTTCGCCAAAGCGCGTGAGCGCGCCAAGGCCGCCAACTGCCTGTCGAATCTCAAGCAGATGGGCACTGCCGCCCAGATGTACATGGATGACAACAACAACTTCCTCATCCCGTACGGCATGGCAGAGAACAACGGCTACCGCGCGCGATTCACGATTCTCATCCAACCGTATCTGAAGAGCCTTGATGTCTTCACCTGCCCGTCCGACCACCTGAACCGCGCAAAATTGTCGGACACGAACACATACCAGCCGTACCCGACCACTTACGGGGTGAACTGGTACATCTGCCGCGAAGTCGGCTCCTATTGGGGCAGCAAACCGCGCAAGGAGACCTGGGTGCGCCAGCCCGCCGGCACCATATGGGCGGCTGATACAGCGAACGTAACTGTGGCAACGATGAACCTGAAGCCAGATCTCTGGAAGGAAGAGATGACCCAGGCGTGGAAAACGGACATCTATTACTTCTACCTGCCAAACGATTCCGACACAGGAGAGGCCACCGATGGCTGGGCGGCCGGCAACTGGGAAAGCCCGCCGAAGCACTATCGTCCGTTCCCCCGCCATGGCGGACGCGTGAACTGCATGTTCTTCGATGGACACGCCGCATCGGTTGCGGGCTCGCAGTTCGATCCCCAGGCGACGCCGTGGGGCTCGCCGCAGTGCCTGTGGGACAACCCGAAGACCTCTTGACGCGGTCACCGGTCCAATTCCTTCCTGTGCCCTCCCGCATGCGGCTGGATTCGGGGCGGTAGACCCTTCAGGCCTCGTCCGCGCGGCAGCCGTGCACCGAGCGGACGAGGCCCTGATGGCCGTGAACTTCGGTTGGTTCCCTCGCGAGAAGTCCGTGGAGAAACCTATGATCGCCCGAGTGCGCAGGCGCGCCTTTACATTGATTGAACTTCTGGTGGTCATCGCGATCATCGCCATCCTCGCCGGGATCCTGTTCCCGGTTTTCGCCAAGGCGCGCGAGCGGGGGAAAGCGGCAGCGTGCCTGTCGAATGTCAAACAGATGGGCCTCGCCGAGCGGATGTACGTGGACGACTACAATGGCTGCCTCGTGCCGTATGGCATCACGGAAGATGCGGCCCACGGAGGCTACAGTGTCCGGTTCACCAAACTGATCCAGGCTTACTCGAAAAACGTCACGATCTTCTCCTGCCCGTCCGATAAGCTGGACCGCGACAAACTCGACGACCCCGCGGTCTACTATCCTTACACGAC
Organism: Armatimonadota bacterium; assembly: GCA_036504855.1. GTDB lineage: Bacteria > Armatimonadota > DTGP01 > JAKQQT01 > JAKQQT01 > DASXUL01. The sequence goes on from DASXUL010000071.1 coordinate 25,958, forward strand.
GACCTATGGATGCAACTGGTACATCTGCCGAGCCTGCGGCACTTACTGGCCTGGCTCCAGGGCCCGTCGGGAGACCAGAGTAAAGGATCCGGTGGGAACGGTGTGGTGCGCCGACACGGCCGCCGTCAGCCCGGTCACGGCCACACTGGAGGTAAGCAACTGGAAAGAGGACATGACGGTAGCCCGAAAACTGGCGATCTACTTCTTCTATCTGCCCGTCGATCCGGAAACCGGTCAGGCGGGATCATACGGCTGGTATGTACCGTCGCCCTGGCTCTATCCGGCTCCGGCGATAGTGCGCCCATTCCCGCGGCACCTTGGCCGCATCAACTGCGTGTTCTTTGACGGGCACGCCGCATCTGTGCCCGGCTCCAAGTTCGATCCAGACCATTACCCTGATTCTGGGTTCGGAAAGCCGGGCTGCATCTGGGACAACCCCACAACCGAACCATGACGATTATCACACGTTCCGTCTCGCTTGTTTTCGTGGCCGCGCTGGCGATGAGCGCCTCCGCCCAACAGAATCCTACCGGCCTCGCGCGACCCAACACAGCCAGGGCCGCCGATGTTTTCACGCCTCTACCCGCTGGGGCCGTCCGCCTGACGGGCGGGCTTTTGGGCGACCGATATGCCGCCAACGTCCAGGGCCGCCTCCTCAAGGTTGATGAGCAGGACCTCTTGGATGCTTTCGAGCATCGCCTTCAGCCCCACCAGGACTGGGCGGGCGAGCACGTGGGCAAGTTCCTGCATGCCGCAACGCTAACGTGGGCAACCACCCACAACGCCGCACTGAAGGCCAAGATCGACCGCGTGGCCAGGCGGCTCATCGCCACCCAGGAGCCCGACGGCTACCTGGGAACCTACGCGCCGGACCACCGATGGACGAGTTGGGACGTGTGGGTGCACAAGTATGACATCCTGGGGTTGCTGACTTACTACCAGTACACGCACAACCCTTCCGCCCTGACGGCGTGCCGCAGGGCGGGTGACCTCCTCCTGAACACGTTTGGACCGGGGAAGCGGGACATCAACAAGGCCGGCGAGCACATGGGCATGGCGTCCGACAGTGTGCTGGAGCCCATGGCGCTCCTCTATCGCGCCACGGCGGACAAGCGCTATCTGGCCTTTGCCCAGTACATCGTGAAGAACTACGATGCCCCCGGCGGCCCGCGCATCTTGTCGACTCTGGACACTGGCGTCGGCGTGGACAAGGTGGCCAACAACAAGGCCTACGAGATGCTCTCCAACTTCGTGGGCCTTCTGGAGTTGAACCGCATCCAGCCGTCCGCGCGGATCCGCCACGACGTTCTGCATGCGTGGAGCGATGTCCGCGCCAACCGGCTTTACATCACCGGCAGCGCATCGGCGGGAGAGCACTTTGGAGACGCGCGCATCCTCCCCACGGGAGAGGGCGCCCATATCTGCGAGGTGTGCGTTACCGTCACCTGGGAGCAGATGAACCTCCAACTGCTGCGCCTGCTCGGGGATTCGCGCTGCGCGGATGAGATCGAGCGAACCGTCTACAACCACCTTCTCGCCGCCCAGAAGCCCAGCGGGGAAGCCTGGAGCTACTACACGCCGCTCGAAGGTCGCAAACCGTTCAGCCCCGCCACCACGTGCTGCCTGTCCAGCGGCCCGCGCGGCGTGGCGCTCATCCCCAGCGCCGCCGTGATGGCCAGCCAGGACGGCGGCCTCGTTGTCAACCTCTTCAACCCGCTGACGGCCACCGCCGCGCTGAAGTCCGGCGCCGTGACGCTGACCCAGACTTCGGACTACCCATCCGGGGGAAACGTTACGATTTCCGTGGCTCCGGCCGCGGCTGGACAGCGCTTCCCGTTGCGGGTGCGCATTCCGGCGTGGGCGCCGCGGGCCATCCTGACCGTCAACGGCAGGTCCATCCGCGCGGTCCCAGGGCGCTATGCCGTCATTTCGCGCGCGTGGCGGCGCGGTGACCGAGTGCGTCTCACCCTCCCCATGAAAGTGCGGTTCGCGAACGGCGATCACAACACGGCGGACATGCGCGCGGCGATGTACGGGCCGATGGTTCTCGCCCTGGATCAGGCCAATAACCCGCGCGTGCGCCTGTTGAAGCAGGTGGCTCTCGAAACGGTTCAGGCCCGCCCCGTGGCCGGCCACGCGCTTGTTTTCCGGGCAGCCGGTTACATCGGCGGTCAGGCGGACGCCGTGCCGCTGACGCTGGTTCCCTACGCGATGGCCGGCGCCTCGGGCAGCCGCCTTGCCGTCTGGATGGCGCGGCCCGGGTTCCAGATGATGACATCGGGCTCCGGCAGCCTGTTGTTTGGCGGCAAGGTGGTCGCCTCGCGCCGCGGAAACTCCGAAGGCGACATCGCCGACGACGACCCGACCACCTATTCGGTGACGTGGGACGCGACAAAGGCCGCCGAGGATTGGTATGAAGTCAGCGCGGACCGCCCAATCACCGTCTCCCGCGTGGTCTTCATGCATGGTCGCAACTTCAACAACGGCGGTTGGTGGGATACGTCCTCCGGCAAGCCCCGCATCGAAGTTCGCGACACGCCCGGAGGCCCGTGGCGGCAGGTGGGAACGCTGGATAGCTACCCGGATACCACGGCAACCCAGATGCCGGACCTCAAGGACGGGCAGGCCTTTTCCGCGTCGTTCCCGCCAACCCAGGCGGTTGCCGTCCGCGTGATCGGCATCCCGTCCTGCGGCGACGGCCCGGACCAGTCATTCACCTCCTGCGCGGAGCTTCAGGCCTTCTGAGAGCCGCGTGTGCTTCGGCCTCGGCGGCGCGCGATAACCGCGCCGTCGAGGCCAAACGTTGCCGCCGAAAACACTCATGACCCTTGCTTCACCTTCATACCGCCGCGTGGCGGGCGCGCTGCGTCCGTGGGCCACTCTGGCTCTCGTCTGCGCGATTTTCTCCATGCACCCCGCCTTCCGGGAGACGTTTTGGCAGCGGGCCTACCTGCCGAACATCCTTCAACAATCCGCGCGCAACATCGTGCTTGCGGTCGGCATGTCGTTCGTCATCCTGAGCGGCGGAATCGACCTGAGCGTGGGCGCCGTTCTCGCGCTTGCCGGGGCCGGGCTGGCCCTTGGCCTGAACGCTTCCATGCCCGGCTGGCTGTGCGGCGTGGTCGTGCTGCCGTTCGCCATGGTCTCGGCGTGGTACGCCGCCCGGCGAGGTCCGGCGCCGGCCGCCGTCACGTTTGCCGTTGTCGAGGCGATCGGAACCTACGGCCTCGCCCACGGTCTGGCCGGCGGAGTACGCGTGGAGGGCGCGATCGCTCTGGCGCTGCTCATCGGCGTGGCCTGCGGGATGGCCAATGGCGCGGTCGTTTCCCTCGGCCGTGTGCCGTCCTTCGTGGCGACGCTTGGCATGATGAGCGCCGCCCGCGGGCTGACGCTTTACGCCACAGACAGCAACAGCGTGCCGGCCCGCATCCCGCGCTTCCTCGCGCTGGGGCAGGGCGCCCCGCTGGTGATCATCACGCTGGCCGTGGTAGCCGCCGCCGCCGTGCTTCTCGCGCGGACGCGGTCCGGCCGGTATATCCTGTCTATCGGCGGAAACGAGCAGGCGGCCCGGCTCTCCGGCGTGGACGTGGCCGCCTTCAAAACCCTCGCTTACGCGCTGTCTGGCTTGGCCGCGGGCATCGGCGCGGTGCTGGTTACCGCTAAGTTCGGCACGGCCAACACCGGCGCCGGAACGGGCGCGGAGCTGGATGCCATCGCCGCGGTCGTCATCGGCGGAACCAGCCTTTCCGGCGGCGAGGGGAGCATCATCGGCGCGCTCGTCGGCGCGCTGACCATCACCGTCATCGAGGCCGGCCTCGTACTTGTCGGCATCCAGGACACGCTGCAGCCCGTCATCCTCGGCGGCGTCATTGTCCTCACCGTTTTCATTGACCAGTTCCGCAAGCGAACGGTCCGTTAAGGAGCACCCCATGAAAGCAACGCTCGGTATCACCCTCGCCGCTCTGGCGCTCGTCGGCTGTGGAGTCGAGACCACCAAACAGGTGTCTGTTCCAAAACCGGCGGCGCCGCCGGCCGGCGCGGTTACGCTTCAGACGCTGGACGCCGTGAAGAAGGCCAAACAGCCGTACAAGATCGTCCTCATCGTGAAGACGCGCAACAACCCGTTCTTCCGCCCGATGATCTCGGAGTTTGAGAAGACCTGCAAAGACCTGGGCGCCGCGCCCGAGGTGCAGGCGCCGCCGCAGGAGATGGACTACGAGAAACAGGTGGCCCTGATCCAGACCGAGGTGGGCAAGGGGGCCAAGGCGATCTGCATTGCCCCGGCCGACAGCAAGGGCATCGTTCCCGCGCTGGTTGCTGCTCAGAAGGCGGGCGTTCTCATCGTGAACGTCGACAACCGCATCGACGCGCCCGCGGCCGCGGCGCAGGGTTTGAAGGCCGCCGGTTACGTCGGCGCGGACAATGAGGCGGGTGGTCGCCTGGCGGGGGCGGAAATGCTGAAGGCCCTTTCCGGCAAGGGCGACGTGGCCATTCTGGAAGGAATCCGCGGAGCGGACAACGCCGAGGCCCGAAAGCGCGGCTTCACCGAGGCCGTCAAGGGTCATTTGAACGTGGTGGCCGCCGAGAGCGCGAACTGGGACACGGAACAAGCCTATCAGAAGACTCAGAACATTCTGGCGGCGCGCCCCTCCATTTCCGGAATCTTCTGCGCCAATGACAAGATGGCTGTCGGCGCCATGAAAGCGATCGCCGAGGCCGGCAAGAAGGGCAAGATCGCCGTCGTCGGCTACGACAACATCCCGGACGTTCAGCCCGCCATCGCCTCTGGAGAACTGAAGGCCACCATCGAACAGCGCCCGGACCTGATGGGACGATATGGCGCCCGCATGGCCATTGGCGCGCTGAATGGCGATGTCCCCCTGGGCGGCGAGATCCTGGTGCCGCTGGAGGCTAAGCACCGATGATGGCAACGCCCGTTTCCCCACTCGTCGACGCCGCCTGGCTGGAAGGCCTGGCGCGCCTCGAATTGGCCAACCGCTCGCTGCAGGGGTTCGACCTTGCCGGTCTATCGGAACGTCTGGTCGCCGCCAAAGGCGACGCCGACGCCATCTGGGCGGTCTACCAGGATGCGCTGGCCGCCGCCATCCCGGCGGAGTATCCGTTTGCCGAACCGAATGGTCTGGAAGAGATCCGCGCGCTGCGTCCTTCGGGCCCGCGCGTGATGGACTACGACCTCTCCGATCTCCAACTCGAAGACAAAGTCCACGGCGCTCTGCTGGGGCGCATCATCGGCGTGATCCTGGGCCGTCCCGTTGAGGGCGCCACGGAGGCGGATATCCGGCGCCGGCTGGAATCCACCGGCGACTACCCGCTGGCCGGCTACTTCCCGCGCTACTGGACGGAGAACGGCGAGCGCCGCGAAAATGGCGCCGCTTCCCTCCGCAGCACACGCGAAGGCCTGCGCATGCGCGCTGCCGCCGAAGCGGATGACGACATCAACTACGTGCTGCTGAACACCAAGCTCCTTGAGAAGTACGGCCCCAACTTCAGCACAACCGACGTCGGCTATCTCTGGCTGGAGTCGTTCCCTGCCAACTGGTCCTGGGGCCCAGAGCGGACCGCATACCTCAACCTGGCCCGCTTCACAGACTACGGAGAGCGCTGGCGCCCCATTGACTTCGATACGCTCTGGAAGGTGACGCACTATCTCCATGAATCGAGCGAGCTCATCGGCGCTCAGATCCGGGCCGACGCATTCGGGTACGCCGCTCCCGGCCTGCCGGAACTGGCCGCCGAATGGGCCTGGCGCGACGCCGCGCTGACCCACGTGAAGAACGGCATCTATGGCGAGATGCTGTTCGCCGCCATCATCGCCGCCGCCTTCACGGCGCGCGGCATCCGAGAGGCCGTGGAAGTGGGCCTCACGGAGATCCCCGAGCGCTGCCGGCTCGCCGAGGCCGTGCGCAATACGCTGGCCTGGTGGGACGAGCTTGCCGACTGGCGCGCGGTATACGAGCGAATCGCCGAGCATTACAACGTCTACACGCCGGGCGGCACGATCAATAATGCGTGCATCATCGTAAACGCATTGCTGGCGGGGCAGGGGGACTTCGAGCGCACGATGACCATCACCGTGATGCAAGGGCAGGACACGGACTGCACCGCCGCAACGGCGGGAAGCATCATCGGCGCGTGGCTGGGCGCTTCCAGCGTGCCCGAGAAGTGGTCGGCGCCGCTCGCCGACACGTTCTACACGGCGATTCCCGGCGAGGGGCCGTGCTCCATCTCCGCAGTGGCGGGCCGCGCTTACGCGCTGGGACGAACCTTCGGCAAGTCGCGCCGCAATCTGCCGTTCAAGTGGGACATGTGACCATGCAGTTGAGTGAAGCAGCTATGAAGTTCCTGTTCGTCTTCGCCGCCCTGGCGGCCATCTCGTCAGCCGGGTGCGCCCAGACCAAGCCCTGGCCGGAGCCGGTCAAGACGCCCGTCAAGAACCATCCGATCCCCCGCGGCACGTTCATTCAGGAATACCTCGTGCGCCAATGGACCGACGCCAAGTGGCAGGCCGAGTACAACGCCATGAAGGCCGTGGGGATGGACATCATGATCTTCGGTTCCGCGGCGGACTCGAAGAAGAAGGTCACGTACTATCCGCCCAGCGTGCCCGGGTACAGCCTGGCCGATGGGTACGGTGACGTGATTGATGCGTGCCTGCGCAATGCCAAGAAGTGCGGCGTCAAGGTTTTCATCGGCCTGAACTTCTCCAGTGATTGGTGGAACAAGGGCGTCAGCGATCCTGAGTGGCTCTACGCTCAGATGCGTGAGGGCAACTTGCTGGCGGACGACCTGTACGCCAAGTACCATGGGAAGTACCCGGACACGTTCGCCGGGTGGTACTGGGTGTGGGAAGTGGACAACGCCAACTACAACCGGGCCGACCAGCGCGACACGCTCGCCAAGGCGCTGGATATCAACGTGAGCCACGTCCATTCGCTGGATGCCAATATGCCCGTGATGCTCTGTCCGTTCATGAACTACCGGCTGGGCTCTCCGGAGCAGTACCGTGACACCTGGGCCTGGGTGTTTGCTCACTGCTCATTGGGACAGGGCGACATCTTCGCCCCGCAGGACTGCGTGGGCGCGGGCGGGACTACCATCGACAACTTTGTCCCGTGGCTCGCCGCGCTCAAGCAGGCGGTCGACTCAAAGCCCGGACTTCGCTTCTGGACCGACGCCGAAACGTTCGATCAGGCGGACTGGACCGCCGCGCCCCTGAACCGCTTCATCCGCCAGCTAAAGGGCGCACAGCCCTATGTGGAGCACAGCGTTACGTTTGCGTACAGCCACTACTACAGCCCCGTTTCGTGCGCGCCAGGTTGGCAGAAGACCCTGGCGGATTACGTGCGAACCGGGAAACTCGAAACCCAACCGCCCACGCCCCCCACGTACCTGAAAGCCGCGCGGGGCACGGGCCGCATCGCGCTGACCTGGAACAAAAGCAAGGACAATGTTGGCGTGGCCTCCTACGCGGTCCTGCGCGATGGCGTGCGGATCGCCCGCATCCAGGCATCCAAGACATCCCCGATCCCAGCCGCAGCGTTCACAGACACGTCGGCTCCGGCCGGCGAGGTCCGGTACGCCGTTCAGGCCTGCGACTTCGCGGGCAATTCCTCCGCGCCCGCTGAGGTTACCGTGCATTGACGCTTGGCCGCAACATCGGGCACAATGATGTCTATCGGACATCCTATCGGAGCGGTAAAGCTCCGCGGAGGACCGGTGGCCCCGCGAGGGTCCCTGCGCGGGGAGGAGGACAGTGATGCAGACGATCGGACGATATCATAGCGAACACGGCCTGGAATCCCTCGGGCTGAAGAACCTTCGCGCCGAATATTGGAATCTTTCCACATCTCAGTTGTACGAAGAGGCGATCCGCCGACGAGAGGGTCGCCTGGCCCACCTGGGCCCGCTGGTGTGTCGCACTGGGTCACACACCGGACGCGCGCCAAACGACAAGTTCATCGTGAAGGAGCCCACAAGCGAGAACATGGTCGCCTGGGGCAAGGTGAACAAGGCAATCTCGCCGGAAAACTGGGAGCGCATCAAGATGCGCATGCTGGCCTACCTGCAGGGCAAGGACGTTTTCGTGCAGGACTGCTATGCCGGCGCCGATCCGCGCTACCGTCTGCCCATCCGCATTGTCACGGAGACCGCGTGGCAGAGCCTCTTCGCCCGCAACCTGTTCATCCAGGCGAGGCCCGAGGAGCTCCTGGATCACCTTGCGGAGTTCACGGTCATTGACGCGCCGGGATTTCACGCCATCCCGGAGATCGACGGCACTCGGACCGAGGTCTTCGTGGTGATGAATTTCGCCGAGAAGCTGGTCCTCATTGGCGGTACCCAATACGCGGGCGAGATCAAGAAGTCCATCTTCACCGTCATGAACTACCTTCTCCCCCAGAAGGACGTGCTCAGCATGCACTGCTCGGCCAACATCGGCCCGGCCGGCGATGTTGCGGTGTTCTTCGGCCTCTCGGGCACCGGTAAGACCACGCTCTCCGCCGACCCGGATCGCCAGCTCATCGGTGACGACGAGCACGGTTGGAGCGATCACGGGGTGTTCAATTTTGAGGGCGGCTGTTACGCCAAGGTCATCCGCCTGTCCGCCGAGTCCGAGCCGGAGATCTTCCAGACCACTCGCCGCTTCGGCACCGTGCTCGAAAACGTGGGCATGGACTCCGACACCGGACGCCTGGACCTGAACGACGACTCGCTCACCGAGAACACGCGGGCCGCCTATCCGCTAACGCATATCCCCAACATCAAACGCGACGGCATGGGCGGGCATCCGAAAACCGTCATCATGCTCACCGCCGATGCGTTCGGCGTGCTGCCGCCCATCGCCAAGCTCTCGCCCGCGCAGGCGATGTACCACTTCCTCTCCGGCTACACCGCCAAGGTCGCCGGCACCGAGACGGGAGTCACGGAACCGCAGGCGACATTCAGCACGTGCTTCGGCGCGCCGTTCATGGTGCTGGATCCCACTGTATACGCCCGTCTCCTGGGCGACAACATCCGGAAGCACAACACCGACGTCTGGCTCATCAACACCGGCTGGACCGGAGGACCCTATGGCATCGGCAAGCGTTTCCGCATAGAGCACACGCGGGCTATGGTGCGCGCCGCTCTCGACGGAGCGCTGTCGGACGCGCCCACCGTGGTGGACCCGTTCTTCGGCCTCTGCGTGCCCACTTCGTGCCCGGGAGTGCCGGCCGAAGTGCTGAACCCACGGACCACGTGGGAAGACAAGACTGCGTACGACGCTCAGGCCAGGAAGCTGGCAGGGATGTTCGCCGAGAACTTCAAGGCGTTCGCAGCGGAGGCCAGCCCAGAGGTGGCCGCCGCCGGCCCGAAAGCCTAGCGCAACGGCGCTTGCGGGCGGCCGGGGCCCCTCAGCAATGAGGCGCCCCGGCCGCCCGCGCTTTTGGGCTGGTGCACGGCGGGTGCTCGGGCGTTCCTCCCTTTGACGGTTCCGCCGCGGGCTGTGCGCGCCGTCTGGTCGCTGGCTATAATGGCGCGGTGAACCGGCTATAGCAACCGTGATAGCCCGATGGCAGTTTTCTACGGAGGATCGCCCCTTGAGAAGAGTCATGATGGTGTCTGGTCTGCTTGCCATTGCCGCCCTGAGCCCGCCCCCGGCCAGGGCCATCCCCGCCTTCGCCCGCCGCGAAGGCGTTCCCTGCCAGATGTGCCATTTCCGCGAACCGGAACTGAACGCGGAGGGTCGGGCGTATCTGCTTCGCGGATTTCGCTTGGCGCCCAGCGGCGCGGCGGCGGCATCGCCTGCGCCGACGGCTCAGGAGGAGCGCCCGCTTGGGACGCCTGGCAGCCTGGATGTAGGCCATTACGTGTCCGTCTTTGGCAGCCATAGTTTCACGGCCGCGCGGCACGAGGCATCGGCTTTCGATGCTGGTGAGGTGGACCTCTTCATCGCCGGTCCAGCCAACCCGCAGTGGTCTGTTGAGATGAACCCGGTTTTCGATATCCAGAATGGCGGCGCGGACGTCGGTCAGGCGTACGGGCAGTTCATCACCCGTCAGGCCAAGCAGTTCGCGTCGGTGCGGGCGGGACAGATCAGCCCGTTTGCCATTCACTACAATCAGGGCGACATGCGCATGCCCTTGACGCCTCCTGCCAGCCTCGATGCCTCTGGCGATACCGGGTATGGCTGGGCGCCCTCGACACCCATTCGAGGCGTTGAGTTGTCGGCTGTGAGCCTGCCCGGCTGGAACGTCACGCTGGGCGCCGGGCAGCCGAAGGTGGATGCGCCGCCGGATGTTGCCGACTTCAAACGACACACAGACGTCTACGCGAGCGCCGAGACCAACCTTGGGAGTTCCGGCAACTCCCTCACCGCCTACGGCTACCTTGGCCACGCGTGGCTCTCGCCGGAAGCCACCAACAGCCAGTTCCATCGCCTCGGCCTCTTCGCCAACCTCTACCTCGGAGCTCACCGTCTGGACGGCTTCAACGCACCCACCAAGGCGGTTCTAGGCGTCCTTACGGGCAAGGACAAGGACGCGAACGGAAAGAGGCTCGGCAACACTGGGTATTTCGCCCTGGCGGAGCGCCAGGTCTCGGAACGCCTCGCCGCCTATGCCCGTTACGACAACGTTCGGCTCGACCTTTCCGACGGCGGGTCTGTTCGGCAAGACGGCCCAACGTTGGGCATCACTTACTGGCCCGCCACCGAGGTGCGGCTCACTGCGGAGGGTCAGTCTCTCAAGACGAAGGGCCAGAGCCGCGACAACCGGCTGGCGATCGAGTTCCTCTGGATTCTTTGAACGTGACCCAACCGCGGGCGGCCGGGGCTCTTTCGCGATGAGGAGGCCCGGCCGCCCGCAATTTCGTGCGGCGGCCGGCGAATTCGCGGGCGCGCGTCACCAGCGGCGGGGAGCCCACGTCAAGTAAGGGGAAACGGCGCCCAACCACGTTCCGTCTGCCCGCGTCCTCGACGCTTGTGGGGCATGCCAGTTGGCGCTTGGAATATCGCAACATTCGTTGCGATAATGAAGGGAACATTGGCCGCCGTTCGGCGGTCTGCTAGAGCGGCACATCTAGCCCCCTCAGTTTTGCGTCCCCCCGGGCACTGGCTCGCCCGTGCGGACGGTTCACCATATACAATGATCGCCGCAGGCTCCCAGCGCCAGCACTCTCACAATTCGGGGAGATTGACCATGCTAGTACGATTCGCAGCCAAGGCTCGCGCCGTCCATCTCGGCGTCCTGTCCCTGGTCCTCACCCTCGCCGCGGCCCCACCGGCGCCTTCCGCACCTCGGGTTCCCGCACTTCGCACCACCCCTGTCACCCAGAAACCGCAGCCGAAAGCTGTGTGGAAGACGCCTTTGAAGCCGGCTAAGGCTCCAAAGGCCACTTACTACACCCGGCAATCGCTTGCTCCTATTCCCAAGCGGCCCATCCGCGCCTTCGCTCCGGCCTCGACGTTTGAGCGCCTGCGCCCCTCGCGCGGCGTGGGCAAGATGTCCACGGTATTCTCCCACGACTTCCCCGGCATGCCCGCCTCACAGGGCGCCCTCACTGCCGGAACGGGGTTCAACACCGAGCCATGCTTCGTCCATGACTCACCCAGCTTCCTCTATGCCAGCGGCGGCCCAAATGGGCCGGATCAAACGGGCGGCCGATACCCGATCCTGCCGAAGGATCCCACTGCCCTCACGGACGACGAGAAGGTCATCAAAGAGCCGGCCTACCTGCTGGGCGATGACTACAGCCTTCAGATCGACTCGCCGCTGCTCTCCCGCGGCAGCGGAACGCTCTGGTCTGGCGACTCGACGATTCGCGGCGAGTTCTTCGAACCATCCGTTGGCCGCAGCCGCGATCCGCGCGGCCGTGATGAGAACTTCCGCACCGCGTTCAGTTGCTACATGCCGGAAGACGTGGACAGCACGCCGTACAAAGTCGTCCCAGCCGGCATCACCGTGTCCGAGGTCGGCCCCGCGGTGCGCGTCATCGGTTACTCCGACGATCTGCTCTCCAACCCCAACACCACGCCGCGGCCAGGGATCACCAAGATCCTTCAGCCCCAGTTAATAGGCATCGGGACGCGCGTGGTGACCGATGACGCCGGCGCCCAGACGAAGTTCACCTATCCCATCTACGCCCCCGATGGTTCGCCCGCCGTATTCCCCGGCAACCCGCGGTTCATCGTGTTTGCCAGCCTTCGCGGCGGCTCCGGTTACACCAGCCTCTACCTCTGGGACACCTCGAAGAACTACGGCGACAGCGGCGAAGTTCGCCGGATCGTCGGCATCGCCGGCAAGTCCATCCTGCACCCGCGCTTCTCCCCAGACGGGAAGTACCTGGCCTTCAGCGTTACCGACATCAAGTTCGACCCGGTTGAGTTTGTGCCAGCCAATGGCGTTGACATCGGCGCTCCCCAGGTCTTCCCGGATTTCGTGTTCAACATCGACTGCGTTGCGCCCAACGACCCCGCCTCACCAGTACAGACGGCATTCAAGTCCTACGTTGGCGTTATGCCGTTCCGGTTCGGCTATGAATACGGCTTCACCGGCGGCAACGACCTCTCTGGCGGCTCCGGCTCCATCACCCGCATCAGTAACTTCACCATTCCCGACCCCGGCGATCCAACCGGCGTCAAGAAGATCACATCGCGCGACTGGATGCCTTTCTGGAGCGAGGAGAACCAACTCGGCTTCTCCAGCGACCGGCAGGATCTCAACGGAGACGGCTACGGCGACGCGGTGAACCCGGACCCAGCCGCCGGCCGCTTCAGCATCTACACGTTCTCGCATCCCTATAGCCCGGACAAGGTTCACTTTGATGCGGATCTGAAGGCCAACGTCTACGAGGATTCCGGAACGCCGGACCTTTCGCCGTCCTTCCAGATGGTTGGTGATCCCACCACAAAGACGTCGAACGAGATGCTCGGCGCATGGGTTCCCCTGGAACCCGGTTGGTCCTACTGGTACGGCAACACAGACGCGGGCGACGTGCTGGGCGACAACGCCCTCGCCGTTCTGGCCCCGCGCCTCCTGGCCGTGTCCGACGCCGACCCGGCTGACCCCACGAAGACAGGCGCGCCCAACCTCTGGGGCTCCGACAGAACCGTTCCGACGGACTTCTCAAAGGGCAACGTGCTCACATCGCTGCCAACCGTCGCGTTTGAGACATCCGGCAATAAGCAGGGAACGCCCGGCGAAGTGGCCACCATCAGCGCGCCGATCAACACCAAGCTCGGCACGCTTCTCGACCGGAATGGCGACCTGCTTCCGATCAAGGTGTACGCCGTCATCAAGGACCCGGATAACAAGCTGTTCAATGTCGCCCAGACGCTCTGGGGCATCAAGACGGCGAACCTCCGGCTGAGCGAAGTCGACTCCAACATCATCACGATGATCTACCGTGAGATCAACTGCGAGCCGGTTTCGTACGATGTAGACTCGATCACCGCTTTCGACGCCAAGTACCCGACGGACGCCGACAAATACCCGGCCAACCCGGACGGCGCGCAGATCGGCGCCATCGTAGAGCTAACGCCGTCCGCCACGGATGCCACTGTCTACACCGGCAAGTGGTTCAGCCCGATGGAGGCCAGCGACTACATTATCGACATCATCGTGTCGCCAGCGGACATCACCGCGCCGACGTTCTTGCCGATCATCTCGGACAACATCCAGGGCTGCACCACGGCGCCGTTCGTGCCATACAGCCCGATCTTGATGGTTAGCGACTTCGCGCAGGGGCAGCAGTCTGTACCGTATACAACCAAGGCTCCAACCACTGCCGGAGTGCCCACCGAATCTTACCTCACCGAACGCCCGCACGCCGACTGGTGCTACCTGCCCGGCGGCGCATTGGACGCGCGTCCCGTAACCACCCAGTCTGGCTGGGTTGGCCTCGGCCCGCGATACGAGTTCCAAACGGGAACGCTCGTTGAGAACCAGACCAAGGTCATCCCGGTAGATCCAACCGATCCGACCAGCACGGTTCTTTACCGTTCCGACCTTGACCCCACCCAGCCGGCTGGCGTCACCACGCAACCGATGGTCTCCATCGGTCAGAGTGGACCCTACGATCTGTGGCGCACCCAGTGCCGCCTGCCCATCACTCTGGACACGCTGAAGCAGTATCTGCCCTACACGCAACTGCAGGCCGGCTATCCGGACTCCACCGTTCCGCGCGAACAACGCGTTGCGGACCGAAGCGTGTTCTGGTTTGCCCCTCATGCGGGCCAACTGGGCGGCAGCGCCGGCATCGAGGCGAGGAACTTCGGCACGCTAGCCAACTTCGACACCCAGGCCGAAATCGTGAAGTACCTGAACCGGGGCGGCCGTATGCTGCTGGCCGGTGACGATGTGGCCTTCACGCTGGCCCAGAACATTCCCGGCCAACCCAACGGCGTACTCGACTTCTTCAAGGTCAAGTTCGACACCGGTAAGGCTACGGACGTCGACTCGTTCGATTACCAATGGTTCCGCACCGCCCTCACGCCGGTGAACGCCGATAACCAGCAGGGCCTCAACCCGATCCCCTACGTGGCATGGAACCCAACGGGTTACCACTTCGGCAATGATCTGACGCCGAACAGCCTGGACCTGGCGCCGTTCTACTCCTACCCGAAGGGCACTTACCTCAACAACATCTCGCTGCCCCTCGGCGACGCCAACATTAACAGCACCCACGAAGACGGCGCGCTGACCAACCTGTTCATCGATTCCATCGTCACCAAGGCCGCGGCAACCGGATCGTGGAACTCCTGGTCGGGCCAGCCCATCTTCACGTACAACGACGGATCAACGGGCGCCATCCAGACCGAGGCTCCGCTGCTTCTCCTGGATGCCGCAACGAAGCAGCAAGAGAATACCGCCCGATCGAAGACTCTGTTCTTCGCCTTCGGCCTGGAGGGCGTGAACCGCACCTATCGTGCGCAGGACGCCGACGACGATATGGCGACTGGCCACTACCACGCTCGCAACACCCTGGCCGAACTGCTGCATAACGCGGTGGACTTCCTGAACACCGGCTCCATCGTTGGGCACACCTGGCTGAACGGGACCACCACCCCGATCAACAACGTTCTGGTTCGCGCCTACGACGACTATCGCGCTCGCTCAAAGGGCTTCCTCCACGGCACAACCCTCTCGGGTCCGAGCACGCTCTACCCGGGGATGGCCGCGGGCGCCTACCGCATCGAAGGCATGGACGCCAGCGTCTACCGCCTCGACGCTTACGCCGCGGGATACAACTTCGTCAACACGGGCGAGGCCTACGTGTTCGGCGGCCTGAATAGCCCGCAGACGAACCTCTACCTGGTCCCGGTCCCGGCCGGTACGCTGAATGGCGTCGTCACCGATGCCAGTTCGGCCAATCCGGTTGCCGGAGCTTCGGTCCACGTGCGCGACATCAGCGGTCAGATTGACCGAACCGTCACCACCGATGCCGAAGGCAAGTACTCCTTCGCCGCCCTACCAGCCGGCATCTACGACGCCGACGTCAAGGCAGTCGGCTACAACGACTACCAGTTCGGCTCCGAGATCTCGGTGTTGCAGGGCCCGAACGTCACCACACAGAACTTCCAGATTGGCGCCGCTACTCCGCCCGGAACCGTTGAAGGCGCCGTAACGGATGGCAACGGGGCCGGAATCGCCGACGCCCAGGTGACGTTGCAGGACCAGAACGGAGTTGCCGTCACGCCCAAAGATGGCGGCGCCAACCCGGTCAGAACCGGCCCAGACGGCAAATACTCGTTTGTCGTTGACGCTGGTACATATACCGTACTGGCGGAACTGACGGACTTCGACCCGCAGACCAAACCGGCGACGGTTACCTCCGCGGGCACGACCACGGTCAACTTCACCTTCTCAACCACTCCGCTGCCCACGATCCTCACTGGCGTGGTTAAGGACGATCAGGGCGCAGCCCTGAAGGGCGCAAAGGTCTCGCTGCTCGATGGCGACGGCGCCCTGGTGACCCTGACTGGTCAGGACAACCCCGCAACAACCGGCGACGACGGAAAGTACACGTTCACGCTGGACGCCGGCGGCTCGTTCCAGGTGAAGGTTGAGGCCGACACCTTCGACGCGCAGACCAAGCCGGCCACAGTCGTAATCCACGAGACCACCACGGTCGACTTCGACATGGTGAAGACCGTGGTGACCGGCACTCTGACCGGCACGGTGACTGATAGCGCTAACGGCACTCTCATCAGCGGCGCCACCGTTCGCGTGCGAAACGCGGACAGCTCCGTGGACCAGAGCGTTACAACCGGCGCAGACGGCGTCTACTCCGTCGCCAATCTGCCGGCTGGCCCCTACACCGTTGATGCCAGCGCTGTTGGGTACGACGCCTACACAACCACCGAACCCGTTGAAGTGGCTGCCGGCCCCGCTGTCACCACTCACAACATCGCCCTGAACAAGACCATCGTCGTGCCGGATAGCGGCACGCTACAGGTCAGCGTCGTCAGCGCCGCCAATACGCCATCTGTCCCGCTGGCCAACGCCAACGTCACAGTCTACGATCAGTCCACCAGCCAGATCGCGGTCACCCTGGACGGCGGCGCCAACCCCGCCACCACCAACGGCAGCGGTCAGGCTGCGTTCAAGCTGGCCCCCGGCGCATACACGGCTGTTGTGGCCGTTACGCCTTACGCCACTCAGACAAAGGCCGGAACCGTTCAGAAGGACAAGACCACCACGCTGTCATTCACCTTCGGCGCTCCGCTCCACATCTACGGCGCGGGGAAGGTCCTCCTGGCCTCGGCTCCTTACGATTACACAGGCAGCGATCTCGCGGCCGTCCTCGCCGTGACCTCGGACTCGTTGAAGAACGCCGTGGTCGCCTTTGACGCCAGTCAGAACTTCGTGTTCTACCCGACGTTCCCCGCGGACACCTTCCACGTTGGGCGCGGCTATGGCCTCAAACTCACCACCGACGGCATCGTGCGCACGCCCGGCACGGCGGCCGCCGTCGGAACCGACAACTACTTCGTGATGCAACTCAACGCCGGCTGGAATCTCATCGGGAACCCGTTCACCACGGCCATCCCGTGGGACGACTCCGACGCCGGCGTGCGCATCCGCGTTGCCTTCGGCGGCACGGTGGGCACGAAGTCCTTCAAGATCTCCGACGCCATGACCAGCGGCTACATCCTGAGCCCGCTGTGGGGCGGCTACAACGACATCGCCGGCTCCTACAAAAACGGCTACCAGACCATCAATGCGCTGGCGCCGTGGGAGGCCCGTTGGGTTAAGGTCGGCCAGCCGCTGATGCTGGCAGTTCCGAAGCCCACAACAACTACCGCC
Organism: Armatimonadota bacterium; assembly: GCA_036504855.1. GTDB lineage: Bacteria > Armatimonadota > DTGP01 > JAKQQT01 > JAKQQT01 > DASXUL01. The sequence continues at coordinate 43,261 of DASXUL010000071.1, forward strand.
GCTTCGCTGGCTTCGCGCACCGCCGTGGTCCATACCCCGCTGCTGCCCGCGGCGAATATCTGGGCCATGAACGTCACGGCCGCCATCGGCGGACTCGTGGATGATGATCTTGGCCTCGGCGTGGCCACCCGCGGAACCGCGGGCGTTGACGCCGGCCTGGACCTGGCGAAGCCGAACCCGATGGACGCCAACTCCGCCACGCTCTACACCGCATTCGCCCAGTCGCCCAACGCCTACGCGACGGACGTCCGAGGCGCCACCGGCAATGAGACCTGGCGATTCCACGTTACCACCAACATCGGCCGCCAGTCGGCCACGCTCACCTGGCATGGGACGGGCGCTCTGCCCGCCGGCACAACGCTGACCCTTGTCGATCCGTCCGCGAACAAGACGGTGGATATGACGAAGCTCGGCGCCTATCAGTACCAGACGGCCCGCTACGGCGAATCGCGCGAGTTCCGCGTGGAACTCCGCGGACCGAAGGTCCCCGGACGCCGCTAGGCGCCGGGAATGATCGAACAGGGGCGCGTCCGCGAGGGCGCGCCCCTGTTCTGATTTCGGGACGCCGTCCGGGCGTCGAAAACCTCCCGTCCGCCGGCTATGGCTCCGTTCAGGAACCTCCGCACTGTGGTCGAAACCACTCGATGGCGTCATATTGTTAGGGAATGGCGGCGCGACCAATCGTCCCATATGGTTGCTCTGCTCAACACCTCGCCCAGAAGGACAACAGCACTTACCATGAAAAGCGCGCACCCGGAACGCGAACTGGAGCACGTCCTTGCTCATCGCAAGAGCCTGATCGAACGGTTCCAATCGGAAATAGCATTCGCCCGAAAACTCGCCGTACTGGAAGGGGAGTCAGCCGCCCATTGGGCGGCCCTCATCGACAAAGCGGTTGAGGCCTTCGAGCCTGTCGCGAGCGGTTCGTTGGAGGCCGCGGGCAAAGCGCTCGCGGATGCGGAGGCCATCATGGCCCCCATTGGCGAAGCTGCCAAGCAGCATACCGTCCATTGCGTCGGCCACGGCCACATCGACATGAACTGGATGTGGGGCTGGCCGGAGACGGTGGCGGTCACCAACGATACGTTCACCACCGTGCTCAAACTGATGGACGAGTTCCCCACGTTCAAGTACACCCAGAGCCAGGCCTCCGTGTACGAGATCGCCCGGGTCCATAATCCGGAGCAGTTCGAGCGCATCAAGGCCCGCGTGAAGGAGGGCCGCTGGGAAGTGGCGGCCAGCCACTGGGTGGAGGGCGATAAAAACCTGGCGTCGGGTGAAAGCCTCACGCGGCACCTCCTCTACACGCGCGCCTTCTTCTTGGTGCACTTCGGCCTCAAGCCAGAGGACGTCGTCATCGACTGGTCGCCAGATACCTTCGGGCACGCGCATAGCTTGCCGACCATCGACTCGCGCGGCGGGGTGAAGCGCTACTACCTGTGCCGCGGCGGCGACACGTACAACCCGCCGCTGTTCTGGTGGGTTGGGCCGGACGGCGCGCGCATCCTCGCCTATCGCGACATCCGGTGGTACAACAGCGCCATCGAGCCGAACATGGCCGACGCCCTCCTGGAATTCCGGGAAGCCACCGGCCTGAAGGACTACATGCAGATGTATGGGGTGGGGGACCACGGCGGCGGCCCGACCCGACGGGACCTCCGACGCTGTCTGGACATGAACGCCTGGCCGATCTTCCCGAACTTCCGGTTCGCCGTTACCAACGACTTCTTCTCCATCGCCGAAGCCAATGGAGATTCGATCCCGGAGATCCGCCGCGAACTGAACTATGAGTTCTCCGGCTGCTACACCAGCCAGAGTGAGATCAAGAAGAACAACCGTCACGGAGAGAATGCCTGCGCCGAGGCTGAAGTCTGCGCCACCCTGGCCCACGTGGCTGCTGGCAAACCGTATCCCGGCGCGGCCCTTCGAAACGCCTGGGTGGACGTTCTGTTCAGCCACTTCCATGACATCCTGCCCGGTTCCGGCGTGCGTGATACGCGCACGTTCAACCAGGGCATGTACCAACAGGTCGCAGCGATCACCGGACAGGTGAAGACACAGGCCCTCCGCGCGCTCGCCGCCGCCGTTGATACATCCTTCGCGGGCGAGCGCGACAAGACGGAAGTCCCTCCCAAGCAGGAGGCGTTCGGCCTTGGCGGCGGCGCCGGACGGAACGCCGGCGACGGCGGCCTTTCGGACTTTGGCCCCGTTGTGGACGGCCCGCGGCCCGTGGTGGTGTTCAACCCAACCGCGTGGCAGCGTGACGAGGTTGTGCGCGCAACGGTTTGGGACGCGCAGTCCGGCATCAGCCCCGGAGACGTCAAGAAGAAGACATTCGTGGTGAAGCGCCCGGACGGATCAACGGTTGCCGCGCAGCGCGTGGGATCCGGCGATTACTGGGGGCACCAGTTCGTGGACGTTGTCTTTCCCGCCAGCGTTGGCCCGATGGCCTACAGCGCCTATTCCATTGAGGAAGGCGATGCTGCGGCCTCGGAACCCGGAGTAACGGTTACGGCGGAAGCCGAGGGCAAAGACCACGTGAACTTGCCCGCCGGGCTCATTGCCATGGAGAATGAGTTCCTCCGCGTGGAGTTCGACAAGCTGTCCGGCGGCGTTTCGCAGCTTCTAGACAAGCGAACCGGGGTTAACCTGGCTAGCCCCGCGGAGCCGCTTGGCGTTCTGGAGTTCGTGCAGGAACGCCCCCAGGGCGGCAGCGCGTGGATTCTGGGCGCTCCGAAGTCGGTGGTGTGCCCGCTGGAACTGGCATCGTTCGGAGTCGGCTCGGCCGGCCAGTGGAGCACAGACATAGCGGACAACAGCCCCCACGTTGCCACCGTCACAGCCAAAGGCGTCATCCGCGGGTCGCACTTTACCGTCACGTACCAGCTAAAGGCCGACCAGCCGTGGCTGGAGATTACCGTGGACGTTCGCTGGGTGGAGATCGGAACCCCGGAAACCGGAATCCCGAAGCTCAACATGCGGTTCCCGGTGGCGCTCTCCGCCCTGAAGCCGTCCTACGAGATCCCGTTCGGCAAGGTGGACCGCGACGCGATGAACGGTCGCGACGTGCCCGGCCTCCGCTGGATGGACGTCCGCAACGAGACGGCCGGGCTCGGCATCCTGAACGACAGCAAGTACGGGCATAGCTTGAAGGAGAACGTCGCCCGCATCACCCTCATCCGTTCCACGTACTCGCCGGATCCGATTCCGGAAGTTGGGGACCACGTCATCCGCATGGCCGTCTACCCGCACGCGGCGGATGCCGCGGTGGGCGATCTGGTGCGGGCAGGCGCGGCGTTCAACCACCCGCTGCTCTCCGTGGCCACCGACGTCCATGAAGGCGCTCTGCCGGCCGTCCTGGCCTCCGCAGTGGCCTCCCAGACGCCGGGCGTCATCGTAACGCAGATCAAGGTGGCCGAAGACGGCGATGGCGTCATCTTCCGCCTCCAGGAAACGGACGGCGCCGACGCGAAGGCGAACGTGCAGGTGGACGCCGCGCTCTTCGGCGAGCTGGCGTCGGCTGTCGAGGTGGATCTGCTGGAACGCGCCATGGCTGGCGGAACCGCCAGCCCGGCGTCAACGGGCTTCACGGTTAGCGTGCCGGCCTCCGGCATTGCATCCGTTCGCGCCAGACTGAAGGCGCGGTAGCCGCCTCATAATCCGGGCGGCGCGTGCGGCATGGCCGCTTGATGCCGCCGGCGACACGGAACGTGCGGGGTTTCCGTTTCAGGGGTATCATCCCTGAGGCGGAGCCCCGCATTCTTTGTGTCGGTTCCGCCACCGTGCAACCATTCTCAGGGTTTTTCGACATCCACGCACACCCAGGCCACCTTGGGCCGGGGTCGGAGGGAGGAGGCGTGGGGTTTCTAGGCAATTCGAAACAGCGAGTTCATAATTGGCTTGCCGATGGGCATTGCCTTGCGGTACAATATTACCACAGGCGCTTAATCATTCCATAAGGCGAATGCAAAAGAGAAATGCGTTGTTCAGGCGCCCCCCGCGTTCGGGCGCCGTGAATAGGCTTGTTCGCCATGGCAATCCCATCTACCCTGTTGCGCTGGCCATCCGCCGGTTTGCCGGCCGTTTTGACAATCAGCGCGCGAAGATGCGGCGGCAGCCTTACGGCGCCGTATCGGAGACCTTCACTGTTGACTGGATCAATGGCCCTTGCGGCTTGCAGCCGCTAAGCGTGGGTTGGAGGTTACCATGCTCCGAAAGCTGAGAGGGTTCACCCTCATCGAACTCCTCGTGGTCATCGCGATCATCGCGATCCTGGCCGCAATTCTCTTCCCCGTTTTCGCCAAGGCCCGCAAGCGGGCCCAGCAGACGACCTGCATGAGCAACCTCAAGCAGATCGGAATCGCCATGGTCTCCTATCAGGGAGACTACGATGACAAGTTCCCAGCCTGGAACCCGGGCGGAACGCAGCTTGGCATCATGAGCGATGAGGACTACAAGTCCACGGTAGACGATCCCTTTGACGGCCGCATCAACATCTTCCAGCCCAAGTTCGCCAAGGCCACCATCTCGCTCCAGTTGGACCCCTACCTGAAGAGCCGCGAAGTCTGGGCGTGCCCGGCCGATTTCGGCGAGTTCAACAACGCCCCGGCCAAAGGTTGGGCCACCAGCAAGAAGCCGTTCAAGGACTGGCTGCTCACCGGCGGCGGAAACAAGTCGGTCGGGGTCTCCTACGGATATCGCGGCACCAACATCGCGGGCCTCGCTACTCTGCCGAATGGAGTGACGCTGCCGCAGCCCAAGAAGATCGATGCCTACTTCATCGCCAGCCCTGACCCCAACGGCGAGGCGCTGGCGGGTTTCGGCACATCCGCCGTGAAGAACCCATCGGGCCGCGCCATGTTCTGGGACCACCGCGCCTGGCACTTTTCCGGGAAGGGCGCCACGCAGGCCGAATGGAATGCCGGCAAGGTTGAGGTGCTGTACATCGACACCCACGTGAGTACCGTCACACAGGCGGAGTTCGACTCCGGCGCAAACGGGAGCTACCACAGCTCCATCCTCGTTCCATAACCTCTTTCCACCCGGGTGGCGGCTCGCCGCGTTGGCGCAAGGCGCGCCGCCACAAGTGCGCGACAATCTGGAAACCGCATCCGCGGATATGGGGATACCCGCGGGTGGTTGGACACCCCCAGCATCGGTTCGACGTTAGGCGCGGCTGCGACCGCGCCGTTGGCCCTCACGCCTCCGGTGCAACAATCGTCTCTCAGCGACAGTTCAGTCACAGGAGAACAGACATGCGCAATATTTGGAAGGCCGTGGGCGCTGCCGTCATCGTGGCGGCCACGCTGGCGGCCCCGTCCGGCGCACAGACGATCCAGGTAGCGATCGATCAGATCTACAGCTCGGTCGGCCTTGGCCCCGGCGGCGGCAACCCGGTCATCGCGAGCTGGCCGAACGATCCCGACCCGGCTCCGTATACGAAACACCTGGAGAACATTCAGCCTGGCTCGTACGTTGAGTACAGGATTACGGCGGCCACGGCTGGCCTCTACACCATCGGCATTGAACACCTGCAGCCCAGTGACCCCCATCTCGTGTACACCTTCGAGACGCGGGCCTACTCCAGCCCCGAGGACCCTTACGCCACCCGCTACGCCACGGTAGACAGCAAGGACTACGGGCAGTTCGGCAGCTTCAACCCTCGCGTCTATACGATGGAAGATCCCATCCGTGACGCCTCCAACAACCCCCTGACCGTCCCCCTCGTGGCCGGCGACAACATTCTGCGCATTCGCGTGATCAACCTGCGCCACTTCGCCTACCCGCACTATCCAATTCTGCCCTCCGACCTCGGCTTGGCCGGCGTCCGGCCCACGGACGGCGCCTTCTGGTCCAACGTCCAGTGGGTGTCTGTTCACCTCACCTACTCGGCGCCGCTTCCCGAAATGGGAACCGTATCGGGAACCGTAACGGGCGATAAGCCGGCCGGGCAACTCGTTCGACGCGCCCTGGTGGCGGTGAACCCCACCGGCAAGTCACCCGCCGAGCTGACATCGTTCTGGGTATGGGGCGCTTACACCTATACGAAGAACGACGGCTCCTACTCTCTGAAGGCGCCCGTCGGCGCCATGGAAATGAAGGCCAGCCGGCCCAGCAGCTACGTGCCAAGCGGATCAACTCCGGTGGCCGTCACCGTTTCCAGCGGCACTCCTGCTACCGCCAACGCCACCCTGACCTCGATCTTCTATAACGACGGCGCCGACCTGGTTGCCTTCCCCCAGGCCGAGTACTTCGACGATCACAACGGCAACATCGGCATCCTCCCCGTCGACGGCCAGAACGGCTACAAGATGGGTTGGATCGACCCGGGCGACAGCGTCAGCCTGCTCGTGGACGTGCCGCAGTCCGGCAACTATGAGGTCACCGATTCGTACACCAACGGCGGCGGCCAGGGCCTGATTCGCCTCAGCAGCGATCTCGGCCCCACCACCGAGGACACCCAGGATCCGTTTGGCTGGGGTAGCCGAACCGACAAGACGTTCGCAAACTCGATCTATCTGGCACAGGGCACGCAGACCCTCACCCTCTCTCTTATCTCCGGCGCCAGCGACCAAGATGGATTCAAGCTGCGCCTGCTCTCCACGCCGATCACCGTCGGCAAGATCCAGGGCACGGTTACTGACAGCATCACCGGCGCCGGGGTTGCGAACGCCACGGTTACCACCGGAAGCATGACCGTCACCACAGACGCGACGGGGCACTACCAAGGCATCGCCACAGCGGGCGATAACCTGCCGGTGACCGTCACCGCGCCGTTCATCGACACCGTCGTTACCGGGTCCACCTCGCTGGCCGTTAACGACTCCATCACGCGGAACTACGTTGTAACGATCCGGCCGCACATTGCGCTGAACACCTCCGCCGGGAATACCTGGCGCGTGGTGGGCAACACGGGCGGCACGGTGGACTACAGCGGCATCAATGTTGTTGATTCTTCTTGGGACACGATCGCCGTTCCGCTCGACTGGAGCGCCAAGTACCCCACCGACGACATCTACGGATGGTATCGCGTTCACTTCACCGTGCCGGCCGGCTTCACATCCCTGATCCCGGGCCGAGGCGTGTTCGTTCACCTGGCCGGCATCGACGACACCGATGTCACCTATCTGAACGGCGTGAAGATCGGCGGATGGGGCAAGATGCCGAACCCGCCTCTGGACGCTCAAACCGACCCGCTTCACACCAACCCGCCCACTGCCGGCATGCCCGAAGTTCGGTATCCGGGCCTTGACCTGGGGTACAGCGGCGATCGCATGTACTACGTCGACCCGAGCCTCCTGAAGACCGGTGACAATGTGCTGGCCGTGCAGGTCTTCGACCTCACCCTGGCGGGCGGAATCGTTGGCGACGTCAACATCGAAGTAGCCCCCGCCAAAGGCGTCGTGACCGGTAAGGTCACCTCCGGCGGCGTCGCCGTTGCCGGCGTCCGCGTTACGGCTTCCAACACCAGCGCCATCTCCAACGACTGGACGATGACCGACGCCAGTGGCGCTTATACGTTGCCCCACGTCACCACCGGCGCCATGGTGATCTCCTGCATCAAGCCCGGATACCTGGGCGGCGTGAAGGGGCTCTCCGTAGGCAGCGGATCCGCGTCCACCGTGAACTTCGACATCGCCGCCGCCGGCGACCCCATCGCCCCCATCTACGACGAATTCAGCGACGGCCCAACCGGTTGGAAAACGAAGTGGTGGGCCATTTCGCTGGCGAATAACACACCCGAAAACGCGCCGACAATCACAGAGCCCGGAATGGACCTGAACCTCGGCGTCACCATCCCGTCGTCCATTGAGATCGACACGGGCACCGCGCAGCGCGGCTCCCTCACCTCTCAGCAGCGCTTCAGCCGATGGGCTTCGGTAAACGCCGGGCGCCTCGTCTCAGCGCTGCACTTCCCCGAGGATGGCGCGACACAGCCGAACGTCATCTTCCACCTGAATGCTCCGACCGCGGACACGTCGACCGGCATCGGGTTCAGCAACTACGTGGAACTGGACATCGAGGGCTATGCCTCCACCGGCGGCAATACGGTTCCGATGTTCCAACTGTGGAGCGACCAGCCGTACGGCGGGCGCTTCGATTCCGGCCCCATCCCGGTGACCGGCATCTCCGGCATGGAGATGGTTAGCCCATCCCAGCCGCTGGACATGATGATCGTGCGAACGGGTTCCGTGTACGACTTCTACATCAACAACACTCTGATCCGCACCCAGAACCTGCCCGGCTCCCTGCCGGACCACCGCATCGCGATGTACTCGTACCACGCGTCCGGCAAGTCCGTGTGGGATTGGGTGAAGGCGAGCGGCGTCGTATCCGGCACGACTGTGGCCGGCGACATCAACGGAAATGGCGTGCTCGACAACGCCGACGTGGTGGCGGCCCTCCGCATCGCGGGCGGCCTTGATTCCAGCACCTCCACGCAAGTGACTGCCGGCAACGTGGTTACCGACCCCGGCATCACTTTGTCAGATGCCACGAAACTGGCGAGGGAGATCAACGGCCTGTAAGGCCATTCAGACTCACCCTCACATGAAGAGAGCCCCGGCGGATTGCCTCCACCGGGGCTCTTTCCACGTATGCTGGAAACCGATCAGTCTCGTTTCGCGGCGTTTGTTTGGCCCCACGCGGCTGCGGCAAACGCCTCCAGGTCACCATAGTTGTCGGCCCAGGTGGTGTAGATCACCCCCTGCAGGCCCTTGATCCCGCTTGCCGCCGCGAGCCACGCCTTGATGCTGTCCGGCGGTCCGTCGTAGTACCCGGCGATGATCTGAGGGTTGCCCCTCCTGTCGTAGAACCGGAGGCTCTCGGCCATTTTGCCCGAGTTCCAGTTCGCGATGACCACGTCTTTCGGAACCCCGTTCCACGATCCGGCGAACGTGCCGTTTGCCAGGTAGTAGCTGTCGCGCGCATTGTGACTGGGGTCAAACATGTCGGACCAGACATAGACGGTCGCCTTGGGGCTGACCTTTCGCACCATCGCCGCGCACCGCGCGAAGCAGTTGGCCAGAAGCCTTCCCGGGGTGAGGCCGGTTGCCTGGCAGCTCTGGCACCAGTTGGCCACTCGGATCTCGTCGTGGCTCATGAAGAAGCCCTTCGGGTGGTAAAGCTCATTGACTCGACGAACCTGTTCCTCAAGAAGCGTGTACACCTGCGGTTCGGTGAGACAGCAGCCCACCTGCTCGCCATTGACGACAACCGCGTGATAGAAGCTAACACGAAGGGCCTGGCCATCGCGGATGCGGGAACCGGCTGGAATGGCGATGGGTGGCGAAGCATGGAACACCTCGTATTCGCCGGCCCACGGGATGGTCCCCATCCGCGGGTCCGCAACGCGGTCGTAGTCGCGCCCTTCGGCATACACCGTTCCATCGGTCCCCTTCACAACCAGCGGGCAGCCCTTTCGACGCAGCACGTTCAGAAGGCCAACCTCCTCGAGACGCGCGTCGTCCCACCAGATCGCGCCGCCGCGGCCCCCCCACGCGCCGAAGTAGATGCTCACGCTGGCATTGCCTAGGCTGTTGAAGACCAGATCGTACTGCTTCCAATCCTGCGTCGCAGCGATCGCCCAACCGGGGTAGGCCAGCACGCGGCCGTCCGCTCCCATGGCGAGGCCATTCACCGCTCCGGCGGCGTCGAAATCCTGGGTTCGCAGCCAGACGCTGAGATGATACTGCCGATGCGGCTGGACGGCAACGGTCTGACAGATTCGCGCGTTGCCGCCGGCGATGCCCGTCATCTTCGCGGACTGGGCGCCAGAGTGCTTCACGCTGGTGTCCGGCGCAACCGGGCTATCCTGCCAGCCCCAGCCAGTAAAGCGGGCGCCGCTTACCTGCTCGAATCCGCCATCCTTCAGCCCGAATCCGGCGTCCTGCGAAAGCGCGGCCGCGGAGCCTGAAACCAGATACGGAGCGTCGATGACCGGCATTCCCTCGGCGAGGTTCGGGTTATGAGACAGCAATCCGTTGGAATAGCCAACCGGACAGACGGTTGGGATGAGGTCCATGCCAAGCGACTGCGCGGTGGCGAGTACGTGTTTGGCGTTCGCGAAGTAGCTGGGCGGCATGGTGGCGAGGAGGTTCGTCTTGTAGTCTTCCAACAACACGCCGTTGTAGCCGGCTGTGTGAGCGCGAGCTAGGATGGCATCCACCCGGGCCACATTCCCTGAGACCAGTAGATTGGATCTCACGTATACCCAACGGCGCGCCATAGGCTTCGCCTGTGCGGCGCAGCCCAGAACGATCAACAACAAGGCGGGCATTCGCTTCATGCGGGGCTCCTTCCGAAACGGAAACCGGGAGAAAGGGCTTCTCCACAGGTTAGGCGCGCGCCGTTCACTGAACCCAACAAGACATAATGGCCAAGGAGACGCAAGCCGCGAAGAGGTGGATGATGTCAGCAGTTGTTGGGTTGGGCGAAATCTTGTGGGACGTGCTGCCGGGCGGGCGGCGGCTGGGCGGCGCTCCGGCGAACTTCGCCTACCATGCCGGTTCGCTCGGCGCGGTTGGCTCGGTCGTGAGTTGCGTGGGCGATGATGAACTGGGCCGCGACATCCTGGACCGCCTCGGAGCGCTTGGATTGGACGCATCGTGCGTGGCCATCGATCCGGGGCACGCCACCGGCATCGTCGACGTGGAGGTAGACGCGGCCGGCGTGCCCTGCTACACGATTCGCGAGGATGTTGCCTGGGACCACATGCCTTTCACGCCTGCCGTGTGTGGCGCCGTCTCGAAAGCGGATGCGATCTGCTTCGGAACCCTCTGCCAGCGCGCGCCTGACTCGCGGCATACCGTGGAACAGGCTCTCGCAGCCGCCAGGCCCGGCGCTCTGCGCGTGCTGGACCTAAATCTGCGCCCGCCCTTCACGGACCACGCCGTGATCCTCTCATCGCTGGAACGCGCCGACGTAGTGAAGCTGAATGACGAAGAGCTGGCTGTTCTGGCCGAGCTGCTGTTGCTGCCGTCTGGCGAGGAAGCCGGCGTTCGATCCCTCCGTGAGCGGTACTCGCTTCGCGTGGTGGCGCTGACGCGCGGCTCCCGAGGAAGCCTTCTCTACGACGGGGACATCTCAGAACACCCGGGCGTTGCCGCCCGCGTCGTCGACACGGTGGGGGCCGGCGACGCCTTCACGGCGGCCCTCGTGATAGGCCTGTTGCGGGGCCTGTCGCTGGACGTCATCAACGCGGCGGCCAACCGCCTGGCCGCCCACGTCTGCGCCCACAGCGGCGCAACTCCGCTTCCGCCAGATCAGCCGGTCTTCTGAAGCCCCTGCGGACCGAAACATGACGAAAACGGCACATCAGCGCCGCCGGCGGGCGATGAGGGCGAACGGCGCCGCTCCCAGCAGGAGGGTTAGCGTGCCGGCCTCGGGGACGGCCGGTGCGCGGGCGGTTGAGAGCACGAAGGCCCGGTCGCACCGGTACGTCGTCGTCATGTCATGGTAGACCAGGTATGAGGACCAGTTCCCGCCGTCGCTGCCATCCCAGAACCACTGGTTCCCATCGCCCAGAGGGGTCTCGTCCAGAATGGAGAGCCAGTACTTCGCGTTCGGCTGAGCGATGAATGGCGTGGGCAGATCGGCCCCGTGAGAGTAGCTGTCCCACCCGAACACCGATTCCACGAAGGATTCGGAGGCGGCTCCGTCGATCGTCTGGGAGGATAGCGGCGCTCCGGCGCGGCCATTGGCATCCGAGTAGAAGTTGATCGAGAAGGCTTGGCGTGACATTCCCGGCCGATGCTTGCCCCACCAGGCTACGTGGCCGATCGCAGCGGGGGCATCAAGGACGAAATCGTCGTAAGCGACGCAAACGTCCCTCTGAGAGGCCGCGTCACTGGCGCCGGAAGGGGCCCAAGGGTGGTCGACGAGGACCTCGGCGGCTCCGGAATGAGGCATCAGAGGCAGAGCAACGGTGAGCAGTGCGGCGCGCACCATCACGCAAGTGGAGTTCGCAGGACGCATGATCGCCGGTCTCCTGGAAAGGGACGCCGGACCGCATCGCCCTATCGGACCGCTCCGTTTCCATCGGCATGATATCATTCCGCGGCGATAGCGGCCCACCATACCGACGTGCGTGGCGAGGTGCGCCGTGCACCAGCCCCGAACGCAAGCGTGCCCGTGGCGCCGATGGCGCCACGGGCATTGGCGTTTTGGGGAGCTATCCGTCTACTACTTCAGGGCCTTCTTGATGGCCTTTTCGGCCAGCGGGCCCATGACGGCGTAGCCGGCAGCGTTGGGGTGCACGCCGTCCTTGCACAGGTCGGACTTGAAGCCGCCCCTGTCATCCATCAGCGCGGAGTAGTAGTCCAGGTAAACGTGCCCGTGAGCCCTGGCGTAATCCTGTATCCACTGGTTCAACGCCTTGATCTTCGGCGCCGGGTCCAGGCCGGGCCGCCAGGGATAGTCATACACCGGGGTAACGGACGCGAGGATCACCTTGATCCCGTTGGCCTTCGCCAGTTCCGCCATGGAGGCCAGATTGCCCTCGATGGCTTCCAGCGTGGTCGGCCCCGTGTTGCCGGCGATGTCGTTTGTGCCCGCGTTGATAACCACGGCCTTCGGTTTCAGATTGATGACGTCCGGTCGAAATCGGATCAGCATTTGCGGCGTCGTCTGGCCGCCAATGCCGCGGTTCACATACGGCTTTCCCGGGAAGAACTCGCCCGTGCCGCGGCCCCATCCATCCGTAATGGAGTCGCCCATGAAGACCACGCGCTTCTCATCGCGGGCGGGCGCGGGAAGCTGGGCGTTCTCATCCCGATACCGGCCGAGGTTGGGCCAGTCCGGGCCGGGGGCGGGCTTCTTGTCTGTGGAGGCTGCGGGGGTGGGGGCGGTCTGCGCGAGCGCCGGCGCGCCGAGGACGACGGCCATGACGGCCGCCTGAGCGATCAGTGCGATGGTTCTAGTCAACATCGTGCGGGTCCATTCTAGAGAGCGTGGGAGGCTGCGTCCGCCGCCGCGCATGCGCGGCCAATGGACTCGGCTTTCCCCATTCCCATCATAGTGCGGCGCGAAGGCGCGATGGCGACTCCGGCGCCGAGGGCTGGCGAGCGTCAGCGGCCGCGAAGGGCCCTCGCGATGGCGGCCTCTGCAAGCGGAGCCATGGCGGCGTATCCGCCGTCGTTCGCATGAACGCCGTCCGTTGTCCATTCCGCCTTGAAGCCTCCCTCTGCGTTGGCCAGGGTGGAGTGGTAGTCCAGGTAGACGGCTTCGTGACTCTCCGCATACTGCTGGATCCAGCGGTTCAACGTGCGGATCGTTTCAGCGGGGCGCAGGCCCGTCCGCCACGGGAATTCCGTGGATGGCGTAACCGAGGCGAGGACGACTTCGATGCCGTTGGCCTTCGCCAACTCAGCCATGGACGCCAGGTTGTTCTGGGTGTCTTCCAGACTCATCGGGCCGGTGTTGCCGGCGATGTCGTTCGTGCCGCACAGAATCACCACGGCTCTGGGCTTGAGATCGATGACATCCTGCCGGAAGCGCACAAGAACCTGCGGCGTGGTTTGGCCGCCGATGCCGCGGTTCACCCAGGGCTTGCCGGGAAAGTGGCCGCGGAAATCCGGCAGCCACTGCTCCACCATGGAGGCGCCGATGAACACAACGCGGGCTTCGTCGGGAGCGGGAGGGCCCAGCTTCGCGTTGGCGCCGCGGTAGTGCGCGAGGTCCGGCCAGTCCTCATCGGGGATGCCGGTCGAATCGTCGGGAGCTTCCAAGGCGGCGGCAGGCAGGATGACCGCCAGCAGCGCGATTGCGGGTATCAGGAGCGAGAACACGGTGGATATGCGAGTCCTTTCAACAGATGCTTCTTCAGTATGGCGGCCCGACCGACGATTGCCAACAGCCGGCATGCTCGCGCAACGCGGGCGGGCGAATCCCGGCCCTGCCGCGCGGCCGGCGATGTAGCGGCGGGGTGGCATCTCGAAGTTCCGCCGCCTCTTCGCTATTTGGTGGTCTGTTAGGGTGTAGCTGGGAGTCAGCCGATCCCATGAGACCCCTCTGATCCCCTGATGATAGGGGGCGGACACGGCAAGCCGTGTCCCTACGCTTCACGGGTTCCATCAAGCGTTCGGCGGACGGCCGGGCCCGCCAGTAGGAAAACGGCTTGCCGTGTCCGCCCCCATCTTCCACAGGGTATAGGTCCCTCACGAGATCCGCGAGGGGTTCACTGACCGTTTTGCCAGACAGAGCACCTAACTGGGCGGCGATGCGCCCAGGCCGCCCACTGCCCGCAGCAACTGATCGCGGGCGACGTTATAAAGGTATAGCGCCTGCACGACATCACTCTGTGCCCGCACCCGCGATGCGAGGGAGTCCAGCATCTCCGCGGCGACGCTGCGGCCCACCTGGTACCGCAGCTGCGCAGCAGCGTACTCCGACTCAGCCGCCTTCTGCCCGGCCTGCGCCGCGCCGACATTCTGATCGGCGGCCCTTAGGTTCAACAGGGCATTCTGAACATCCTGAGCGACCTGGAGGGCGACCTGCCGGAGATCCTGTTCCTGCTTCTCGCGCATGCCTTCCGCCTCGCGAATACGCCCTTCGCGTTGCCCGCCGCTGTAGAGCGGGATCGATGCGATCACGGCCGCTGTCGTCCGTGCGCTCGCGTTCATGGAGCCCGCCTTCATCCAGTCGCCCATCACTCCGAGACTGAGTTGCGGCAGATAGGAGCCGCGCACCGATGTTGTATCGGCCCGGGCCCCTTCCACGCGGCGGCTCCCGGCCATGAGTTCGGGCCGCTTTCGCTCGGCTAGGTTCAGAAGGGCGCTCAGCGTATCGTCCGGCTGAGCGCCGGAGCCAGCGGTCAACGCCGCCAGGAACTCCGCGGTATTCGGGCTGTCGAGGTCCCCGGTTACATCCAGTTGGGAGGCCGGGCTCACGCCGATCACCGTCTTGAGGCCAACCAGTGAGATATCGACGTCACGTTGGGCGTTGGTCACGTCCTGCCTCGCGGAGGCGACCTCCGCCTCATCTCGGCGCAGGTAATACTCCGGTATCGACTGTTGCTTCAGGCGCGCCGCATCGTTCTTGAGGCGTTCCTCGTTTTCCTTGAGCCGCGCCTGGGCCACGCCCACCATTGCGCGCCGCGCCTGAACGTCGTGGTAGGCCGTGCGGGTCATCAGCGTAACCTCCTGGCGCTGCGTGGCCAGGTCCGCTTCGGAAGCATGTCTCAGCGCCGCCGCCTGCCGGACCATCCCCTCGAGCCTCCCGCTGGTTACCAGCGGAAGCATCAAGGAGAGGTTCAGGTCCGCAAACCGGCCGCCAGGCAGCCCCATGATCGCCGCCGGCTGCGTCGGAGGAGGCGTGGCAACGATGCCCGTTCCGCCTCCGCCAGATGCAAAGGCGTTGGCGGACAGCCATGGACGCATCTCAGCCCGCGCCGATCGCAATCGCCCGACGGCGGCGTTCAGTTCCGCAGCCGATCCCAGCACAACGGGGCTGTTCTTGAGCGCGAGGTCTACAGCTTCGTCCATTGTGACCGTCTTGCTGACCACTGGACGGGACGCGAGAAGCGGCCCCAGAGACCCAACCGGCGTCTGAGCGCTCACAGTCATCACGGTTCCGATCCCGAGCAGAATGCTGAACGTTGCTCTCATTTCCGTCCTCGATTCGTTCCCGGCGCAGTCCAATGCCCGGCCCAGGCCTCTTCCGCGCGGGACTGCTGCACAGGCTCCAGAACCCGCTTGGCGTCATCCCACCACGCCTGGCGGGCATCGGAAAGCTGCCGCGACAGTATGGAGACAGGCTCGGCCGCCTGCTTCACAGCCTGTACGTTCGCCGGCTTTCCAGCTTTGTCCGCCATCCCTTTCCCGAATGCCTCGGCCTCAACCCGGAGGCGCTCGCTGAGGTCCTTTGTATCCCGGTCCCAACGGGACACGAGACGGGTGAGTTTCGCGGTCTGGACCGATGTCAGGCGGAGGGCGTCCCCCTGGTGCAGGAGCCAGTGCGGGTCCGGCGCGCTTGCCGGAACCGACAGCAACGGGGCCGACTGGACCTTGGGCCTCTCCGGTTCCCGAGGCATGAACGCCCATACCGCGACGCTAGCGAGGATGGCCATGAACAGACCCGGGCCGACCCGGAACCACCCACGTTTCGGCGGCATGCCGCTGGCGGGTGCACTGCGCTGCCTGCTCATCGGCGGCTCCCTTCCGGTCGGTCGCCGGACTCCGAGACTCCCGCGGGTAGAACCGGCTCCTCAGCGGCGGCAGGCGCCGCGGGGACGCCTTCAAGGCTGTCGGTGACCGGCCAGCGCCAGTCGCGCCCCACATACGTCTTGTTCACCCAACGGATGAAGTCGTCCACAAAGGTGTGCATGATCGGGATATCCATCAGGGAGAGCACCGTTCCGACGAGTAACCCTCCGCAAACGGCCGTGGCCAGCGGCTGATAGGCGTCCAGGCCGGTCTTCGGTGCGATAGCCACTGGCAACAGAACGATCAGGCTGATGGCGGACGTCATGAGGATCGGGCGCAACCTCTGCGGGCAGGCTTCCCGGATGGCCAGGTCTCTTTCCACGCCGCGATCGCGGTACTTCACAATGAGGTCGATCATCAGCACTGCGGTGGTAATATCCATACCGGTGAGCACGATGATGCCCAGAATGGAGACCGTGGAAAACGCCTGATGGGCCAAGAACAGGGCGATGAACACCCCCGCCAACTCCAGGGGCAGCGAGGCGATCATCTGCAACGGCTGGAGGAAGCCGCGGAACTGGGCCACAAGGACCAGGTACATGAAGATCAGCGCCAGCGCGAGACCGCCGAGGAGCCTCCGGAACGAGTCCATCATCTGCGTCATGTCGCCGCGCATCTCCATGCCATAGCCCGACGGGAAGACGACCTTCTGGATGCCCAGCTTCGGATTCCCGGCGTACGTATTGGAGACCAGGTTCATCGCCACGTCCATCGACGGCAGGTTGCCCAGGCGGTAGAACCCGGTTACCCCGATGACGCGCCGCAACTGATCGTGCTCGATCACAGAAGGCGCCAATGCGCGCTCGACGGTCGCCACGCTCTTCAAGGGGACCTGGCGGCCATCCGGCGCGGTGACGTACATTGCCTCCACGTTCTGCGCGGTCTGT
Organism: Armatimonadota bacterium; assembly: GCA_036504855.1. Taxonomy (GTDB): domain Bacteria; phylum Armatimonadota; class DTGP01; order JAKQQT01; family JAKQQT01; genus DASXUL01. The sequence continues at coordinate 60,350 of DASXUL010000071.1, forward strand.
CGATCCGCCTGGTCGTACCGCACCAGGATGGTATCCTGGCGCTTGTTCGGCAGGCGGTAGAACTCGTTGGTGAGACCACCGCGCAGGGCGTAATACGCCTGCTGGGAGATGCTCTCCGGCGATAGGCCCACCTCCTGCGCCCGTTGCGGATCCACGTGGATCTCATAGTCCGGCAGGCTCATGCTCCACGTCGTCGCCGGCTGGAACATCTCCGGCATCTTCTCGGCCACTCTCAACGTTTGCTGGCCCAGACTGTCGAGCGTCGTGAGGTCGGGACCATAGATGTTCACGTGAACCGGGGCGGCGGAGGTCGCCATCACGTCAGAGCCCATTTCCTTGATCTGAAAACGCCGGATGCCGGGTATGGCGGCAAGCGCCTCCTTCTGGATCGCGTCCATCATATCGAAGATGGACCGCTTCCGCTCGCCCTTGTCACGGAAAGTCAGCATCATAGCCGCCGCGTTCACCTGCGGCATCTGATACCCGGTGAAGGCCGGGTTCCAGGACTCGAACATCGACTCCTGACCGATCTCGATGCTGCCCTTCTGCAACTCCGGGTACTTGAGCATGATCTTCTCAACCTGCTCAATGGCTTTTTCGGTTTGGGCGAAGCTCGTGCCCGGCGCCATCTCCAGCAATCCGCTCGCCTGCCCAACGTCCGCCAGCGGCATCATCTCGGAGCCCAGGAAGTAGTAGAACGTGAACCCAATGATGACCACCGCCACGATGCGCGCGAAGGACCAGAAGCGGTTCCTCAGCATCCAGTCAATGGAGCGGGCATACCAGGCTTCCAGGCGGTCCAATCCGCGTTGGAACGGGTCCAGCGGCACATAGAGCCACTTGAGCACCGGGTGGCTGCGGTCCTTGGCGCGTTCCTCCTCGTGCCTCAGGAAGTTGGCGCACAGCAGCGCCGTGAGCGTGAACGAAACCAGCATGGACGCCAGCAACCCGAAGATGATCGGCCACACGAGCTCGCGGAACATCAGTTGCACGAGGCCGCCGGCGAAGAGGAGAGGGGTCAACGCCAGGACCATCATCAGCGTGGAGGCGATGACGGCGAGGCGCACTTCCGCGATGCCGTCGATGGTGGCCGTCTTCGGGTCCTTGCCCATCCGCAGATGCCGCTCCACCGCATGGATATCGATGATGCTGTCATCTACGAGCCGGCCAATGGAGAGGAGCAAGCCGATGAGGGTTCCGCTGTTGAAGGTCATGCCCATCGGCATCATGAAGAGGATGGCCATCGCCAATGATGTCGGAAGGGTGATCATGGCGATCACCGTGCCGCGCCACTCGCCGAGGAAGAACAGAACCGCAAGCGCCGTAAGGAGGATCGCCACGGCCAGCTCGTGCCATACGTTATCGAACAAGATATCCACGAAGTGAGCGCTGTCGTACGCCACGTCGAAATGGATGCCCGGGTTTTGTCGTTCGAGATCGTGGGCTGCCTGCATGACCGCCGGTTCCACCTCGGCCGCGCTGGCGCCCGGGTTCTGGATGACGTTCACCTCAATGGAAGGGATGACTTCGGCTGGCCCCGTTCCGTCGTTCTTCAGGTAGTGGTACGCGCTACGACGCTCCCAGTGCGTGTCTACAACCCTGGCCACATCCCGAACGTAGACCACGCGAGGCGAGGTGGTGGATGGCCCGGCGGGAGCGGGCGGCGGAGCGGCGGCGGCGGAACCACCGCCTCCCATGCCCATGGACGCGCCGCCGCCCGATCCGCCGGCGTCAACAGGCGGCGCAGATGCGGGGACGCCGGGCTTCACGCTTGTGATCGGGTAGTTCAACACGTCCTGCGCGCTGGTGGCCAGCGTGTTCACGCGCACGATGCTTTCGCCCGTATCAGACGTCACCGTGCCGGCGGACCGCGCAACGTTGTAGCGGTCTATCCCGTTCTTCACGTCCAAGATGGACAGGCCATAGGCCGCCGCCTTGGAGCGGTTCACGATAACCTGCATCTGCCGGCGGTACCCGCCGAACGGCGCCACCGCATAGACGTCCTTCACCGGCTTGATGGCGTTCACCACGTCGTTGTCGGCGAACTCGCGCAGTTTCACCGGGTCCCAGCCCTGGCTTGCATCGCCGCGAAGGCTGAGTGTAACAACGGGGAGGTTGAGCGGGTCCACCGATACTACCCACGATGGCTTGATGTTGGCGCCGGTGACCGGGAGGTTCGCCTGGATGACGTTCAGCAGAGACTGCACGTCGGTCTGCGCCTTCTGCATGTCAGAGCCGTAGTAGAACTCCAGCGTGACAATGGAGAAACCGTCCTGTGATGTGCTGCGCGCGTAGCGCAGGTTCTTCACGTTGACGATTTGCTCTTCGATCGGCTTGGAGACGTACATCTCCATCTCTTGCGCCGAAAGGCCGGGCATCATCGTCACCACGCCGATCATCGGGCTCTGCACGTAGGGCGCGAAGCGGCGCGGCATACGGCCGGAGAGCGCTATGTATGCCATCGCGAGTACGGCGATATAGAACGAAACGATGACGTACGGGTGCTCGATAGACCACTTGTGGATCAGGTGCAGAGGGTTCACCGCGTGAACGTCGAACCGGGTTGCGCTTTTCGGTGGGGTCATGGATGGCCCTTACATCCTCATCCCGGGCATTGAGCCCGACGGCGCCGGCGTCGATTCGGCGCGAGGAGTAAGGACCGCCGCGGTCCCGGCGGAAGCAACGTTGTCACCATCGCGCAAGCCAAGAGCGCCGGTCGTCACCACCCTCTGCCCGGCCTTGAGGCCCGACGTGATCTCGGCGATCGCGTCCCCCGTGAGGCCGACCTCCACATCGACGGCGTGGACCGTGTATCGGCCCGGACCAGACGGTTCGGCCAGCCAGACGTACGCCGTTGGCTTCGTAGACGACGCAACTCCAGACGCCGGCGGCCGGTTGTGGATCGCCGAGGTGGGAATCCGAAGCGCCGCGGCCTTACGACCAACCGAGATGTTCATCACCAGATACTGGCCGGGAGTGAAGCGACCATCTCGATTCGGCAGCACGGCCTCAACAACTCCGGTCCGCGAAATCGGGTCCAGGCTCGGCGTGATGGAAGTGACTTTCGCCGAGACCGCGCGGCCCGCGGCGTTCGCCGGCCGGATGGTCACCGGGGTTCCCACGTGCACGTACGGCAGGTCGGCCTCAGCCACGTTCGCTTGGAGGCGGATCGGGTCCACCTGAACGATTCTCTGAATCACCTGGCCGGGGCTCATGAGCGAGCCGATGTGCGGGCCGTGCTGGCTGATGACGCCGCTGATGCCGGCCCGGATCACAGCAAAACCTCGCTGCGCGGTGGTTAGGTCCACGTTGGCCTGCGCCTGGGCGACGCCCGATTCGGCCTGGGCGATTCGCTGCCGGGCGGCGTCCGCCGCGGCCTTCATCATACGAACCTGCGCGCGGGCGGCATCTGCCTCGTCGCTCGTCTGGCTGATCCTGGCCCCGGCGCTTACAATCATCGCGTCGGCCTTACGGCTGGCCGATTCGGCGGCCCTGATGTCCGCCCCAACCTTGGCCACCATCGCCAGGGCCTGACGAACCTTGGATGCCGCGGCCTGCGTGGACGACTCGTCGCGCTGCAACTCCTCGCCCGACACGGCGCCCGCCTTCTGAAGGCGGCGCGTTCGGGCAATCTGGGCCCGCCAATACACGTCATCCGCTTTCGCCGCGTCCAGTTGCGCCTGCGCATCGGCAACCTGGGTCCGCGCGGAGGTTAGCATCGCCCGCGCGCCGGCTTTGTCCTCTTGGGCAGCGACCAGGCTCGCACGCGCATCTCGCAGAGCGCCCAACTTCCCAGCCGCCTCGGAACGGGCCTGGCCAATCGCAGCGAGCGCCTGCGCATACTCAGACCGCGCGACGGTCGTACCCTGCCGAGCGGCCTCAGCCATGGCCGCCTTCTCCGCTACCTGGGGCTGGAGTTCGCTGGTGTCGAGCCGGGCGATCACCTCGCCCGCCGATACGTGATCGCCAATGTAGTACGGCATCTCCACGATGACGCCGCGAACCCGCGCGATCACGTCCTGCTCGTAGAACCCGGCGGCCTGGCCGGTATAGGTCACAGTGCTGTCAACAGGCCCCTCCGTAACCGTGGCCAGATCCACGGGCGCAACTCCCGGAGGCGCCGGCGTATTCATCTCCATACCCTGGGCCTCGAGAGGCGTCATGGACCCGGGCCGGCGCCAGTGGCTAACAGCGTAGGCGGCCACGAGATAGAGCGCCACAAGGACACAGGCGCCGGCGAGGAATTGCCAGTGGAGCAGAGCGTTCCACCTCAAGCCCTGGCCGGTTCTGCGCATGCGGTAGACAGTGAACCCGGCGAGTGCGAGCAGGAGGACCCGTGGCAGGTATCTCGTTGGCGACGGGCCGGCAGCCGCTCCTGCGGCCTCGGCAAGGCCGCCGGTATCCTGCCCGGTATGAAGGGGGATCCTCGCGGTGTACGAACCTTTCGGCCCGCTCACTCTGATGGTCGCTTCGAACTCGCCGGCCATCGAGAAACTCGCCGGAGCCTCATAGACTCCCGGCTGGCCGCTTACCGCCGCGGCGGGCATCTCGGTTTCGCCCATGTCCATGGACGCCATCTTGACGAGACCGCCGACCTTCGCTCCCGCCACGGGGTTCCCATCGGCATCAGACACGCGCACAAGCAATTTGGCGCTGCCAACCGGGATGACCGCAGGGTCGGTGGCCACTTCCACTCTGTACGGTCCGGCTTGCTGCCGGGGCCCGCCCAGCGCGATCGACGGCGAAACGATCGAAAGCGCTATGAGACCGATCGCCGCCGCCGCCCAGCGGCCCAGCGTCTTGAAGTCGGGTATCCTGATCATAGTCCGTATCCTTCCGCGGGCAGGAGCCAATCGACCTGTCAACCCGCTTGAGGGAATGTCCGTGCCATACGGTACGATGGCGTAGCTGGTGATGGCAAGCACATCCCGCATCGGCGCCGCAACGCGCGCGTTGCGGCCGTGCCGCCGCCAAGCGCTTCGGCACGGAGGAGGGGAGCTAGATCGGGGTTGGGGGAGCGCGGGGACACCGCCGCCGCACGCAGACGTTCCGAGGCGGCAGGAACGATACGGAGACTTGCACGGCGGCCTCAGTGGCCGGCGCGTACGGGGCCCGCGCCGGCGGAGCGCCAATCGCCCAGGCCGGAAAGGCTGGCCGAACGGGCTGCTGCACCGACGTATACAGGAAAAGCGCCGCGCGGGCGGAGCAACGCGCGTTTGGCGCGTGGGCGCGCGAGTTTTTCGCTCTATCGCCGGCGTGCGATGCGCAACATGCCCGTTCGCAGGCGCCGCCGGATGATTCCCCGGCCTGCATGCAGCCGCGGCATGCCCTCTCACCGCCAGTCGCAATCGACTGGCGCGAGGCGGCCGCCGACATCGGGCATGGCGCCCCCACGCTCAGGTAGGCAGAGCCGATGACGACCATCGTCATCAGGCAGGATACCCATCTCCGGTTGTATGGCAGTTGCGTCATTCAGGCGTTCGGTCTCTGCAGCCGCATGATGTCGGGGCGCGGCGCATGTTAACATGATGCCGCAAGACACTATTCTATTGCCAGTAGAAGTTCGGCGATATGCGAGCGCCGCACCCGTTGGGCTCCATCTGATGGGCCCGCGCGCTCACGGAAGGGCGCGAGCGACGACCTCCATCGCGCAATGAGCATAACATGCCACCTGGGCGGAGGCAAGGAGCCCGAGCCCCAGAGCCGCGGTTCCCAGCGTAACCGACCAGCTTGCGAACACGGCGCCACGGGACGCGGGCCGCATGGTCCGGGCCGACGGCTCAGCGAGGGCGATGAGGCTCTCAACTCGCCGTGACGCCGCTGTAGTGATCGTCGCCGTGGCGGGCGGGGCGGCGACGACGCCGTCGTCGGCGGCGCGCACGGCAACTCCGCAGGTTCGCAGGATCGCCGCCGCCATGGTCAACGGCTGTCCGGTAATTCGGGACGCCGCAGTGTCACACGCTATCTCCGCCTGCTCACGCCACTCGCGGCACAGAAGCCGCGTGGGGCGGAGAAAGAAGAACAGGCGCTCCACTACAGTGACGAGCAAAGTCCCATAGACGTCTCCGGCGCCAAGATGGACGGCTTCGTGCGCGATGACGGCGTCGAGCTCATCATCGGTGGCCGTGCGGACAAGCTCGGCGGAGAGCACGCAACGCGGGCGGATGACTCCCACGAGGCCAGACAGATGCATCGGGAGGTCAGCTTCGAAGAAGGCATCCGGCTGCAATCCGGGCAGTCTTCGGCGGATGCGCTCAAGCGACCTCACGGCGCGTTCGCCCGGTTCCCGCATGACCGACCTGAGCCCAGGGCCGAGCCGGGCGGTCACCCACGCCATCCGCAGCGCCGAGACGACGCCAATGCCTAACAGCGCCCACAACGCGCCATTGATGGCCAGGCCGGCAGCGACGTGTGAAGGCGGAACGTCCATGTTCGCGCCGAGGTCGGCGCCGGCCATCCGGAGAAAGAGCGTCGCGCAGAGGCTGGTGTGGTGCCGCCAGCCGCGTTCCGAATGCGTGTGGCGCATCAAGATGCCGGCGACGGTCGGAGCCGACGCAACGATGAGGGACATCAGCAACGCCGCCATCACGAGGCGTTTCCTTGCGACCGGGGCGAGACGGATCCCGCCCAGTCGGATCGTCGCCGCGACGAACAGCCAGGCGAAGGTGCAGAGCAGTGACGCCAAACCCAGGAAGAAGAGAGGGGCCACTAGCGCAAGGGGCCAGTTCACGGACATCAGGAGCCTCCGAAACGCGGCGTTAACGGCCGTTCTACTCTTCAGAACCCCGACTTGCGCGCGCAGACTCCACTCTCTGGGCGAGGCGGCGCAGATCCTCCGCGTCACCTTCGCCCTCGTTGGCGTTCTGACCGGCGAAATAAGTGGCCACCGCATCGGGGAACTGGGCGATGAGGTCGTCCAGCACGCCGCGGACGATGCGCTGGTTGACCTCGCTTTCGGTCATGGCCGGGAAGAAGCGATTTGCGCGTCCAGCGGGCACGCGGCGCACGATTCCCTTATCCGCCAGTCTGTCCAGCGTCGTCAATACCGTGGTAATGGCTAGCCGGCGACTCTCTCCCTCATCCAGCGAACGCTGAATGTCAACGGCGAGGCGGCCTTCGCCGCCGCCTTCCCAGAGGCGCCGCATGATAGATTGCTCCAGATCGCCAAGCGGCGCCCTCACGCCAGTGCGTTCTGGCCGGATGCGCCGGATCGGGTTTCGCATCGGTTCGGATCCCCTCTTGCGGCCGTGTCAGCGGTCGGGGCCAGCGGCACGGCGATCTTCGACTGTCAATAGCATTATACCGGCGACACGGGTCTTGCGGACACGGCCCAGCGCTCAGCGGGGGTGTCGCGCCTATCGGGCGGCGGTTGCGCCGGCGGCCCAATTGGCAATCCGCCATAGCGAAGACACGCTGGATGCCCGCGGGTTGACGCGGTGTTTTGGCGCCGGACTTGCGCCCGTTCAGGTCAGCAAAGGCACGGAGACAGGTGTCTGCGAATGGGTCTGAGGTAACGCGACTCAGAGGGAGCGGGGTGAGCAACCATGCGCATTGCATGCGGTTTCGGGATGATATCACTGTGGGCTTCCGTCGTCCTGCCCCGGGCCTCCGCCACCACCAAGGGGCTCAACCAGATCGTTACGCCGGACATTCAGCCGGTGGGAGTGCTCAGCCTGAGCCTACAGGGGGAGCACCAGGGGATCGGCAACGCCATTCAGGTCCAGATGGAGTACGGCGTCACCAGGCGGTTCGAAGTCGCGACCTTCGGGGGCTTTCGCCCGCGCGAAACGTCCCTCGCCGCGGAGTACGGCCTTGTCGCCAGGGGACCCTACCTCCTTGCGACGGGGTTCCTGAACTGGACCGATCGGGGCGGGAAGCCGCAAACGTTCCTCGAGGGCGGCTACTTCCTTGGCCGTCACCGTCTCGTCGCCGGCGCTGTGCGCGTCGAGAGCCACACGCAGGCCATGGGCGGCTACGCCTACCAGGCCACACCCAGGCTCCTGCTCCAGACCGATTACCAAAGCGGTTCCGGAAATGCCGCAACGGCCGGCTTCACCTACTCGCTGAGCCCTCAGGTCCAGATCAACACGGCCGCCTACTACACAAACGACTCTCCCCACCGAGCGCTGCCGTACGCTGTCGTATCCTGGAACATACAGGTGCGGTAGAGGGCCAGGGGGCCGATCGCTTGGGTTCGCTGATGCGGCCCCAGCCGCGTATAAGCTCATGGCTCCCCTGATGGAACATAGCGCCGCGTTCGGTAGGATCTGTTACTGCGAGGCGCGAGGGCCAATCTGAGTCTCCGAGGGCAGGGCAAGCCCATTCGTTCCAACTAAGTGCCGTTTCCAGCGTTACAAGGCCGCTTGCCTACCATCGATCGCGTCGTCTCAGCAGCCTGGGTCAGAGTTGGTGTTAGGCGTGAGACTCACCCCAAAAGGCTCCTACGCGAATGGTCGGTTGCGGACTTAGTCGTTAGTTAGGCAGGATGTGTTAGTTTGTGTTACAAGTGGGTAACCTGTGGTCATGAGACATGCTAAGGTCTTTCTCCCGGCAGCGGAGCG
>DASXUL010000072.1:0-7703 GCA_036504855.1 Armatimonadota bacterium
TCTTGGTCAGGGGCGCAATCCATCCGCGGGGCCGATGCGGGATGGGGCGCCCGCCGAGCAGTTCCAGTCCACCGCGTCGGCAACGCGGGTTGCGCCGCTCTGCCCCACGGCCTCCACATGGGCAGCCCCGTTCGGCAGATCGACGGTCCATCGGAACACCCCGCCGTCTCCGGGCTTCGCGCCAAGCGAACGGCCATTGTCCCAGAGGGTCACGCTGGGGCAGTTGGAGAAGACGGTGACTACCGCCGGGCCGGCCGGGCGCGGGTTGAAGCGGCGCTCGGCCACGTGGATCATCGGCTTCTTCGTCCACTGCGCCTGATAGAAGTAGAAGGCGTCCTTGCGCGTGCCGCGGTCGTATGTCACGAGGCCCTTGTCGTTGCGCCCCCGGTGGTCGCCTTCACGGCGAACGATGGAGGCGAAGTCGAACATATTCCAAACGAACGTGCCCCATATGGCCGTGTCCGACTTCAGCGTGCGCCAATCGGCCTCATGCACCAAAGTCTGCCACTCTTCCGGGTGGAAGGCTCGGTCGCTTTTCGGCCAGGACGGCGAGGCCTGGTGGTGCTGGATGCTGGCGCCGGCGCCGTATTCGCTGACGCCCACCCCATGCCCGCCGCTGGCGGCGCGCGCGGGTTCCAACGTATCTGTAAAGACGCCCACCTTGCCGCCGTACCAACCCGGATACGGATTCCAGGCCGTTACGTCCGTGATGGGCAGCACGTCGCGGTGGCGCTTCATGTCGCTGCAGGCGCCGGTGGTGAGGCGCGTCTCGTCCATCCGCTTTGCGTCTGCGTTCAATCCGCGCAGGAAGGCCAGATCATCCTCGTTCGGCGGCTTGTTCCCCTCGAAGGAGATCTCGTTGAACAGGCTCCAGAAGCAAATGCTGGGGTGGTTGTAGTTCTGCAGAATCAGCTCGCGCAGTTGGCGGTGGGCGCTGTCGCGGAACTCGGCGGATCGCTTCACCGCGTCCACCATGCACAGCTCCGTCCACACAACGATGCCGGACCGGTCGCATTCGGAGTAGATGGCGTCGCTCTGCTGATAGTGCGCGGTGCGCAGGCAGGTAGCGCCGATCTCGCGGATCATGCCCATGTCCTGCTTCTCGTCGGCGGCGGAGACGGCCCAGCCCTCGTTCAGCCGGTCCTGGTGGCGGTTCACGCCGTGCAATGAGGTAGGCTTACCGTTCAGGATGAAGCCGCGCTTCGGGTCCACATGGAAGGAGCGCAACCCCAGCGGCTGCTCAACGGTGTCCACCACCTGGCCGCCGGAGAGGATATCCACCACGGCGCGATAGAGGTACGGATCGCGCACTCCGTCCCACAGATGCGGATCAGGGATAGTGACGCGCTGCGTGACATCCTTCGCCGCCCCAGCCGCCACGCGCGCGGACGTCCGCGCCGCGGCGACCAGCCGGCCATCGGCGTTCAGCACCCGGCATCGGACATCCAGCGATGCGGCCGATGCCCCGGCGTTGCGCACCAGGGTCGATACCCCCACGCCCGCCGCCTTGGGCGTCAGGCTGTCCGTGGTCAGGAATACGCCGGGCGAGGCGTCCGCCACCGGCGAGATGCACAGGGAGCCGGTTTCCAGCAGGGATACGCCCCGGTAGAGGCCGCCGAACTTGCTGTAGTCGCCGCCCTTCGGCGGGCCCACGAATTCGTCGGGAGAGCCCATCACGCGCACGGCGATCACGTTGTCGCGGCCAGGACGCAGGAGGCGCGTGATGTCATAGCAGAAGGCCGCGTAGCCGCCCTCGTGATGGCCGGCCTTCCGGCCGTTCACGAACACGTCCGTCACCACGAAGGCCGCGCCGAAGCGCAGATAGCGGCGGCGTCCCGGCGCCGGCGGAACGGTCAGATGGCGGCGGTACCAGCCTGCCCCGTGGTAGTAGGCGCCGCGGTCGCCATCCTGGCCGGCGTCGATGTTCCAGCAATGCGGGAGCGTAACGGGCTTCCAGGCGGAGTCATCGAAGGCTGGCTGCTGGGCGTTGGGAGCGTCCTCGCGGACGAAGCGCCAGCCGGCGTTGAGGGGCGCGCTGGCGCGGTTGGCGGCGAACGCGGCCGGCGCAAAGCACAGAAGGGCCGCGAGGGCGAGATAGCGGAGTCTCATCATCATCGGGCTACGGGCGCTCCTTGTTCGGCGGGAGCCGAAGGCCCTCACGTCGATGCTTATCGTGCGAACATGCGCGCCGGCCTACGCGACCGGCGGCGAATAATGATGCGTTCACACTCAGTATAGGGGATGCCAGGGTCGCCGAGATCGGGGCGGCGTTCACGCTGGGCCAGTAAATAAGTACGACGAAATTGGTCGGACTTATTGACATCCCGCGCTCACTATGGTAGGCTGGACATGGGCCAACAACGGTGTTGGCTCTCTTATGTAGTCAAGAAGGCGGGAACGGCAGACCATGGCAGAAGACACCAGGCACGCCTCCAGCGCTCCGGGCGCGGAGAACGGCTCGGCGACGGAGGAAGCCACCGGCGCCGCTTTCTGTCCCATGTATCCCGCCGCGGGACGCTCCTGCCCCCAGGTTCCCATCCTCCTTCGCGAAACCGTACCGCTCTCTCAACTACAGCCAGGCGACACGGCCCAGATCGTGAGCCTCGCGCCCGGCAAACTGCGTGAACGCCTGATGGAACTGGGCCTCACGGCCGGCGCGCAGGTGGAACTGATCCGCTTCGCCCCGATGGGCGACCCCATCGACGTGAAGGTCCGCGGCTACCGCTTGAGCCTTCGCCTGCGTGAGGCCGCCGCCGTGAAGGTGCACCCGGGCGCCTGTTCCCAGAATTGCCCCGTCGAGGCCGGCGTGTGTCTTGATCCCGCGTGTCCGCGCTCCGAGCCCACGCCGGCGGCCGCCACATCCCGGACGCCGATCACCTATGCGATGATCGGGAATCCCAACAGCGGCAAGACCACCCTCTTCAATGCCCTCACCGGCCTGCGCCAGAAGGTGGGCAACTACCCTGGCGTAACCGTTGAGAAGAAGGAAGGCCGCCTGGAGGCGCACGGCCGCAAGATCGGCCTGCTGGACCTGCCGGGCCTCTACAGCCTGTCTCCACAGAGCCCGGATGAAGCGATTGCCCGCGACGTGCTCATGGGCCGCCGCGCGGATACTCCCCGGCCCCACGCCATCGTAAACGTCATCGACGCCAACAACCTGGAGCGCAACCTGCTGCTCACCAGCCAGTTGATGGATCTGGGGCTGCCGATGGTGGTTGTGCTGACGATGACGGACGTGGCGCGAGGCAACGGCGTGCAGGTTGACCCCGTTCGCCTGGAGCGGGCCTTGGGGCTGCCGGTTCGCAGTGTGGTTGTTCGGAAGCGCCACGGCGTTGATGGCCTGATGAAGACGCTCAGTGGAAGCGGACTGGCGTGCCCGGCAGAACGCCCCTGGAAGCTGCCCCAGGTCGCCGAGGCCGCCGTGGCGGCCGTGCAGGAACTGGTGTGCAAGCACTGCAACCTGCACGCCGGCGCCGCGTTCTCCGAGACCATGCTCTTCCTGCAGCGGGGACCGGAGGCGATGCCCGCCGATTGTCCGGAACCCGTCCGCCAGGCGGTGGCGCGCCACACGGAGGAGATGCGCCGCGAGGGGATCGATTTCGCCCAGGCCGCCACCGAAGCCCGCTATGCATGGGTCTCCGCCGTCACATCCACGGCCGTGCAGAACGCGCGCGCCGCGGTTACCTGGAGCGACCGTGTGGACCGCGTGCTCATGCACAAGGTCTGGGGCTACGTTGTGTTCGCCGCGCTGATGGCGTTCGTCTTTCAGACGATCTTCTCTTGGGCTCAGTATCCCATGGACCTGATCGGCCACCTCGTGGACGGCGCCAGCCGGTTCGTGGGCGTCCACATGCCGCCGGGCGACCTGCATGACCTCCTCATAGACGGGGTGTTGGGCGGCGTTGGCACCATGCTCACTTTCCTTCCGCAGATCCTGTTGCTCTTCTTCTTCATCGGGCTGCTGGAAGACACCGGCTATATGGCGCGCGCGGCCTTCATGATGGATCGCCTGATGAGCCGGGTGGGGCTGCATGGAAAGAGCTTTATCCCGCTGATGTCGTCGTTCGCCTGCGCTATCCCGGGCATCATGGCCACGCGCACCATCGACAACCGCCGGGCGCGCCTGGTGACCATCCTGGTGGCGCCGTTGATGTCGTGCTCCGCGCGCCTCCCCGTCTACACGCTGATGATCGCGGCCACCATCCCGCGAACTCGCGTGCTGGGCCTGTTCAGCCTGCCCGGGCTGACGCTGCTGAGCATGTACCTGCTTGGCACGGCGGCGGCGTTCACCATGGCGTGGGTGTTCCGCCGAACCGTGCTGAAGGGCGAGGCCAACCTCTTCCTGATGGAACTGCCGCCGTACCGTATGCCCCAACTCCGCACCGTTGCGATGCAGATGGTGGAGCGCACCGGCCTCTTCGTGCGCAAGGCCGGCACCGTGATCCTGGCGATGAGCGTGGTCCTCTGGTTTCTCAGCTCCTATCCGAAGCCGGCGGACGCCAGTATGGGCAAGACCCAACGCGTTGAACAGAGCTTCGCCGGCCGAACCGGGAAGATGATTGAGCCGCTGATCCGACCGCTCGGGTTCGACTGGCGCATCGGCATCAGCCTCATCTCCTCCTTCGCGGCCCGCGAGGTTTTCGTGTCCAGCATGGCCACCATCTATAACGCGCAGGACGGCCACGATTCCGCCGTTACGCTGCAATCGAAGATGAAGGATGACGTTGACCCGGCCACGGGCCGCCACACATTCACCCCGCTCCTGGGCCTTGCCGTGATGGTCTACTACGTGCTGGCCATGCAGTGCATCTCCACGATCGCCGTCGTTCGCCGCGAGACGAACGGCTGGAAATGGCCGCTGTTCCAGATTGCCTATATGACGGTTCTGGCGTGGGTAGTGACCTTCGCGGTCTACCAGGGCGGTAAGGCGCTGGGGTTCGGTTAAGGCTCAGAACGCGGAATTTAGAATACAGAATCCAGCATCCCGCATCCAGCATCCAGCATTCGGCATTCAGGCAGAGGGCTCCTCGCGAGCCGATGTCTGCATTAGAAGTTAGGCCCCTTACTGAATGCCGGATGCTGAATGCTGGATGATGAATGTCGAATGCCGTCTCACCCGCTATTGGGCGGCGGCTATGGTCTGGACACAGAGCCGGAAGCGCAACATCCATACGACAATGCCGCCAGGCCCGCCGAATGCAACCGGCGGCCGGCTTCGTCGAAAGGATACGTTTCAGAATGAACACGCTGCTTCGCTCCACCATGGTGATATCCGCCGCTCTGCTGGGCGCCTTCGCGCCGGCTCGCGCCCAGTTCCGGTCTGTGCCCCCGCCGGTGATCGGCGTATCGCGGGTTAGCCGCGTGCCCGGATGGGCGGTTGGCGCGTTCCGCTCACGCGATCGTGATGGAGGCCGGACCATTGAGCTGACCATCAGCCGCAACGGCGACGCCGTCACCCGGATTAGTGATCGGCGCGGCAAGGACGACGTCACCAACGGCTCCTTCCGCGACGGCCAACTCCGATCGGGCGGCCGCCGGTATGACCTGGAACGCACCGGGCGCGGGTTCCGTACCGTGGAAGTGGGTAACCGGCGCAACACAACCGAGTACGTTCGGACGGGTGAAGCAGACGCCGACGTGCCGGATTGGGCCGTTGGCACGTTTGAAGGGCGAAACCGCGCGGAGAACTGGCGCATCCGCCTCGAGATCTCGGCGTCCGGCCGTTCCGTTACGTACGTCTACGATCAAGACAACCACGAGAGCTCGCACACGGAAGGGACCTTCCGCGACGGCAAGCTCACCACGGGCCGGCACACGTTCCGCGTGGAACGAACCCGGGCCGGCATCGATACCATCGGCAGCGATGGCGATCGGACCAGTTACCGGCGCGTGCGGTAGTCCGCCGATGGGCGGGGGAGGGGCAGCATGGATCTACAGAGCGTCGTGGCGATCGCCATTGTGGTTGCGGCCGCCGCCTATGCGCTGCGGCACGTCTGGGCCGAAGTGCGCGGCCTGATCGATCCGAAGAAGGCCGGCTGCCCCGGCTGCGGCGAGTGTGACGCCGCCAAAGCGGAGCGCGCCGTTCCAACGGCCCGCGTGGAACGCCTGGTGACTCTCCAGGCCCATCGCCCGGCCCACCTGCGTCCGCCGGCCCCGCCTCCTCCCACCGACCCGGCGGAGTAACCCGGGCATCCCGCGACCGCGCTGCCTCCCCTCGCTACCCGCGCGGCGCGGCAACGCACTAGAATGGGCGAAAGCGCTGGGAAAGTGGGACCCGGGCCGCGTTCCCTTCGTCCAACAAGAGGGAGTAGCTCGAGATGCCGTACTGGCGTCTCGGGCCGGCCCTCTCTGTTTTGTGCTGACCCGTTCGCCGAAAGGAATGCCCCGTGCAACCGTCCCGTGGAACACGTCTGGTTCTCGTAGCGTCATTCACCCTGCTGGCCGGATACCTCGGTTTCGTCCTCGCAAACGTCATCGTGGGCTGGAAGGGCTACACCGATACCTTCAAGTACGTAGCATCAGACCCGCAGACGCGATTGGCGCTGCAGTTGGTGACGAAGGTCCTCATTGTCTTGTTGGGCCTCCTTCTCGGCTTCTTCTTCGCCAGCCGCGTTGTGCGTCGCGTCGTCCGCTTGGGGCACGCCCTCGAGGAGATGCCGCCGCGCGACAAGGTTGCCATCACATTCGGCCTGGTGATGGCCGTGGTGCTCACGCTCTTCCTGGCCCTGCTCATCTTCAAGGCTCTGCCGCAGGGCGCGCTTCCGGTGCTGCTTACCCTCTTCTCCGCCGTGGTTGTTACGTACCTCTCGATCTCGGCCACGATGAGCATGAGCAGCGAGTTGTGGAGCCTCTTCCCGTCCGCCCGGCCGGACTCCGGGAAGGGCTCCGCCTTCCTGCAGACCATCAAGATCCTGGACACCAACGTCATCATCGACGGTCGCATCGCCGATATCTGCCACACCGGGTTTCTGGAAGGGACGTTGTACGTTCCCGGCTTCGTCCTGGACGAGCTTCAGCACATCGCCGATTCCTCGGACGCCCTCAAGCGCGCCCGCGGCCGCCGCGGCCTCGATATCCTCAACGAAATGCAGAAGGATACCGGCCTGCTGGTGCGCGATTTTGACGACGTGGAGGGCGTGAATACCTCGCTTCCGGTTGACCAGAAGCTCATCGTGCTGGCGAAGGCCATGTCGGCCTCCGTCGTCACCAACGACTTCAACCTGAACAAGGTGGCGGAGTTGCAGGGCGTAAAGGTGCTGAACATCAACGCGTTGGCCAACGCGGTGAAGCCAGTGGTGCTGCCCGGCGAAGAGATGATCGTGCAGATCATCAAGGAAGGGAAGGAAGCCAATCAGGGCGTGGGCTATCTGGAAGACGGAACGATGATCGTGGTGGAGGGCGGCAAGCGCCACATCGGGGAGCACCTGAACGTGGTGGTCAGCAGCGTCCTGCAGACAGTGGCGGGTAAGATGATCTTCACCCAGATGCGCGATACGGACGAACATGCCGCCCGCACGGACCGAACTCAACCCCGCCGCCGTCCGGTGTAAGGCTTTTGGACTCGGCCCCCCCTACCCCCCAATTTGTCCGCTGACAAGAGATCCTGTACAGTTTCTGACAAGAGATGGTTTACACCATGGCCTCTGAGAGTGAAGCGATGCGGACGTTTGCGAAATAGATCGCGTTGTCGTTGTCTTCTGGTC
>DASXUL010000073.1:0-17041 GCA_036504855.1 Armatimonadota bacterium
GTCAGATACCACGACACGAATGCCCACTCCGCATCGCTGACGTCACTCGGGTAACACTTTCTAACACTCATGCAATCCTTCTACCCAATGTGAACAGCTTACATTAGCGAACATACTGCGAAGTGCATAACACCCTCTAGCGGAAATATCTCCGAATGCGTCACCCATAACAGACGGGCACGGTATAATGAGGTGACGGCCGTTCCCTCCGGTGCAGGTCATTCCGCCCACGTACGGCCGAACCACCTGGAGACACTCTCATGCGATTCCGCCTACGTCCCCGTGCCGTCTTCCTCTCACTCCTTCCGCTCGTGCCCCTGTATCCTGCCCGCGCCGCCGTTTTCACCGTGAACCAGGCCAGCACAGCGCCTTCGCAGGATGGAGCGTCCTGGGCCACTGCCTACCGGAGCATCACTCCCGCACTCAGCCGCGCCCAGGCGGGTGATGACGTGTGGGTGGCCGCCGGGAGCTACTCGGAGGGGCTGATCGTGCCGCCGGGCGTCGCCCTGCTGGGCGGATTCCGCGGCACAGAAACGGCGCGGAACCAGCGCGATCCGCGCCACGCCGTCTGCTCCGTCAACAGCTTCAACGGCACGGCCATATCGGTGTCCGCGTCGAGCGCCACGCGTACGGTTATTGACGGCTTCACCGTCACCGGCCGGTACGGAGGCATCGCGGTCGCGAGCCACAATATCACCGTCTCCGGCAACGTGGTGAGCGGCGTCAACGGCTATGGCATTTCGGTTACCGCCGACGCCAACAACACGCCCAGCGACGACATCGCCATCCGGGACAACACCGTGGCGGTCAACACGAGTTCGGGCATCGTCGCCTTCGGGGCCTTCCCGGATGTCACGCATAACCTGGTCCGCGGGAACCGCGACGCGGGCATCTATATCAGCGGCGACGACCTGCCCAACACCTGCACCGTCGCGCGCAACGTGGTCGTCGCGAATGGGGGCAACTCCGGCGGCGGCATCGTCCTGTACCACGCTTCGGCTTCCGTCAAGGACAATGTGATCCTGGGGAACACGTATTCCACGCTGGGAAGCGGCATCTCCGCCACCAGCGGCTCCCCGGTCATCGCGAACAACACCCTCATCTCAAACGTAGGGCGCACGGCCACGCTGTGGTTCGATTCCTCCACGGCCATAGTGGCCAACAACATCGTGGCATGGAACGAGTCCGGCATCACCGGACCCACGACCGGCTCCGGTTTCGCGGCCAACGACGTGTTCGGCAACACCGCCGGCAATTACCTCAACGCGACCGACCCCGCCGGCCTCAACGGCAATCTCTCCGTGGACCCCGGCGTGGTGAACTTCGCGGCCGGCGCGCTGCACCTCGCCCCCGGATCTCCGTGCAACGACGCCGGGACCGACGCCGCCGTCGCCTCCGGCGACACCGACATCGACGGCCAGCCCCGCATCCAGGGGGCGCACGTGGACATTGGCGCCGACGAGTTCGACGGCGCACCAAGCGCCACCCCGCCCGTGGCCCGCGTCTCCACGGCCGGCGACGACGGCAACGACGGCTCAACGTGGGCCGCCGCCTACAGGACGGTGCAGGCGGCCATCGACGCACTCGCCTTGAAAGGTGGGGGCGGCGAGGTCTGGATTGCCGCGGGCACGTACGCCCAGCCGCTGTTCCAACCTCCGTTCGTGAGCCTCTACGGCGGTTTCGCGGGAACCGAGGCGCGGCGGTCGGATCGGGCGCCGGAGCGCAACTTATCGGCACTGGACGGCCAGGCGTTGGCGGCGGTCATTACGGCGCGCGGCGGGCTCTCGAACCCCGCCATCGACGGTCTGACGATCCAGAACGGCGCCGGGACCAACGGCGGCGGCATCGACGCGGCTGCATCGGGCCTGGTCGTCACGAACAATAGCTTCTTCGGGAACGCGTCGTCCGGCTACGGCGGGGGCATGGATGGCTCCGGGCCTGCTGTGATCACGGGGAACCGCTTCCGCAGCAACCGCGCGGCGAGCTACGGCGGCGGCCTGTCGGTCTCGACCGGCAACGGAGCCTCAATGCGCGTGGCGGACAACCTGTTCCTCTACAACCGCGCCGCTTACGGCGGCGGCGTCTACTGCGGGGGCATCGGAGCCACGTTGGTGAACAACACGCTGGCCGGCAACCGGGCCAGCAGCAACGGCGGGGGGATGTATCTCTCCCAGGCCGCCGAGGTCGCCAACAACATCGTCGCCTTCAACGACTCCGGCCTCTACGCGACATCGACGCCGCCCTACCGCACGCACCACAACGACGTATTCGGGAACGCCGCCTACGACTATCGGGGCTTCCCCGCGGCCACACCTACGTCCGACGGCAACATCAGCGCAGACCCTATCTTTGCCGTGCTGAGTTACGGCAACGTCCACATCCAGCCGGGCTCCCCGTGCGTAGATGCTGGTGACGACGCGAGGGTCGGTCCGTCGGACACCGACATCGACGGGCAGCCGCGCATCCAGGGGGCGCACGTGGACATCGGCGCCGACGAAAGCGATGGAACGGTCTGGCCCGCGGCCCCGGCCATTATCCGGGTCAGCCCGTCCGGGAACGACGCGAACGACGGCTCCTCCTGGGCCGGGGCGAAACGAACGGTGGCGGCAGCCATCGCCGTGCTGGCGAACGGCGGCGAGGCGTGGGTGGCCGGAGGGACCTACACGGAGAACATCACGCTGCCGTCGTTTGTCCACCTGTACGGCGGCTTCGCCGGCGCCGAGACCGCGCGCGGGCAGCGGAACTGGACGGCCAACCAGACCATTCTGGACGGCGGCGCGACCGGCACGGTGGTCACCGTGGCCGCCAACTCCGCGGGCGGCGTGTTGGACGGGTTCACGGTCCGCAACGGCCTCGGCTCGACTGGCGGAGTGTCCTGCCTGTCGTACTCCGGGCCGGAGATCGCGCACAACGTCATTACCGCGAACCGCTCCACTTCCAGCGGGGGCGGCCTGGGCGTCGGAGCCGGCGCGTACCCCTACGTGCATGACAACCTCATCACGGGCAACACGGCCACACAGAGTGGCGGTGGGGCGTACGTGAACGCGTCTCCGCTTACCATGGTGAACAACACCATTGCAGACAATACGGCCTCCTTCGGAGCCGGCCTGACGTTCTATTCCTGGTCGTCGAATCCCACGGTCGCGAACAACATCGTCGCCTTCAACTCGTCCGGCGTGTCTGGCCTCCCACCGTCTGGCGCCTCCTCCTTCCGCTTCAATGACGTGTACGGCAACGGCGTGGACTACACCCCGGCCACGGCCGACCAGACCGGCCTGTACGGCAATATCCGTCTCAATACGCTGTTCGCCAACCGCGCGGGCGGCGACTACCGGCTCTCCGCCGCCTCGCCGGCCATGGACGCGGGCGAGGACGCCAGCGCGCCGGTGAACGGCTTGGACCTGGATGGCAGCGCCCGCATCAGAGGGGCCCACGTGGACATCGGCGCCTACGAGGCCGCCGGACCGCGCGAGCCCACCGGCCTTCCTGTGGTGCGGGTGAGTCCCACAGGCAGTGACAGCGCGGACGGCTCCTCCTGGGCCGCGGCCAAGCGCACGTTCGCTGCCGCGATGGATGCCGTTCTTTCGCCCGGCGGCGAGGTCTGGGTAGCCGCCGGCGCCTACACGGAGCGGCTGGTCCTCCGGCAGGGGGTCGGTGTCTATGGCGGGTTCGCGGGTACGGAGATCTCCCGCGATGCGCGCAACCCTGCCGCCAATGCCGCCGTCATGGACGCCAAGAGCGCCCTCTACGCCGCGGTCGCCCCGGCGGGCCTGGATTTGGCGACCGTGCTGGACGGGTTCACCCTGAAGGGCGCTACGCAAAGCGCCCTCTACATCGACGGCTCCTCGCCCACCATCCGCGGCAACACATTCAGCGGCAACACAGGGACCAGCGGTTCGGCCATCAGCTGCTATGGCAGCGCCTGCGCCGCCTTCATCACCGGCAACGTGATGACCGGCAACTCCGGCAATTACGGCGTGATCTACTGCGGCGCCGGCACGCGCCCGACGATCGACGGCAACACGATCACAGCCTCAAAGCTACACTCCGTAATGCCGGGCGCGAACGCCGCGGCCGCCGTCTACGTGTATGGTTCGCCTGTCATCCGCAACAACCGCATCGCCGACAACAGCGTGGTCGGGCTGCTCCTCGCCGGGCCGGCCACGGTGACCGGCAACACTATCGTACGCAACCGCATCAGCTCGCCCGGCGCGGGCATCTCGATTTCCGGCGCTTCACCCACGGTGACGGGGAACTTCATTGCCAGCAACGCTAACGGCTCGGGAAGCGCCGGCGGCGGCGGGATCTATGTATCCAACGCCGCCGGCCAGCCCACAGCGGCGCCGCTCATTGCCGACAACGTCATCATCGGCAACTCGGCCGCGAACGGCGCGGGGCTGTACTCGGCCTCCGGCGCCCCTTCGGTGCTTAACAACACCATCGTCGGCAACGCCGCCGTCACCAACGGAGGGGCCATGCAGATCGCTGGCGGTACGGTGGCGAACAACATCCTCGTATCCAACTCGTCCGGCGTCTACAAGACCACGGCGGCCACTCTCACCTTCAAGAACAACGACGTCTATGACAATACCGCCTACAACTACAGCGGCATAGCGGACCAGACGGGCCTGAACGGCAACATCAAGGCGGCCCCGGGACTGACCGCCTTCGGCTTCGCCGACGTCCACATTCAGCCCGATTCCCCCTGCCGGGACGCGGGCGACGACGCAAGCGCCCCCGCTGCGCCGGATATGGACGGCCAGGCGCGCATCCAGGGCGCCCACGTGGATATAGGCGCCGATGAATCCGACGGCATGGTGTGGACCGGCGCCCCGCCCGCCGTGGTGCGCGTCTCTACCTCCGGAAACGATGCGGCGGATGGCTCTTCCTGGGCGGCCGCCAAGCGCACGGTGCAGGCCGCCATCAACGCTCTGACCGATGGACGCGGCGGCGAGGTCTGGGTGGCCGCGGGCGTGTACAACGAGAAGCTCTCGCTGCCGCCGTTCACTTACCTCCTGGGCGGCTTCCAGGGGAATGAGACCGACCGCTCGCAGCGCCGCTGGGCCGCCAACGCCTCCATCGTCGACGCGGGGCAGACCGGCAGCGCGGTGGTTGCCCAGGACGGCGTGCTGGGCTTCGGCAGCATCGACGGCCTCACCATCCGCAACGGCGCCGCCAGTGGCAACGGCGGCGGCATCAACTGCGGGACCAACGCGTGGCCCTCGATCCTGCATAACACCATCAGTGGGAACAGCGCCGTGAACGGCGGCGGCGTGTACTTGGGAAGCGGCACACCCGTGGTGCGGGACAACCTGTTCTTCCGCAACGCCGCCACCGGAAACGGTAGCGCCCTCTGCGTGGATAGCGCCGTCAGGAGCCTTCTCCCGGTCGTCACGAACAACACGATCTCCGGCAACAGCGGCGCCGGCGGCGCGGTGCTCGTCGGCCGGGGCACATTCGGCGCCAACATCGTGGCGATGAACGATGCGGGAGTCCGTATCTTCGCCGCAACACCGCTTCTCGGATCGCGAGCCAACGACGTGTATGGCAACGCGGCGTTCGACTACAACGGCATCACGGATCCTACCGGCACGAACGGCAACATCAAGGCGGACCCGCAATTCGCCGCGTCCGCCTTCGGCAATTTCCACATCCAGCCGTCGTCTCCCTGCCGGGACACCGGCGACGACACCCTCACCATGGCGGGCGATACCGACATCGACGCTCAGCCACGCGTGCAGGGCGCGCACGTCGATATTGGGGCGGACGAGAGCGACGGGGCCACGTGGCCTTCCGGTCCCCGCATCATCCGCGTCAGCCCGTCCGGTGACGACGCGAACGACGGCTCGGACTGGAGCCACGCCAAGGCGACCGTCGGAGCAGCCATCACCTCGGCCGGCACAAGCGGCGCGGAGGTGTGGGTGGCGCGGGGAATCTACGCGGAACGGATCACCCTGCAGCCGTTCGTGTATCTCTACGGCGGCTTCGCCGGTAACGAGACCAGCCGTGCCCAGCGGGACTGGAGCGGGGGCAGGACGACCCTGTCCGGCGGAGGGGGCGGCGCCGTGGTGACCTTCCCGCCCGGCACGTCGGATTCCACGCTAGACGGCTTCCTGGTGCAGAACGGCCAGGCAGCCAGTGGCGGCGGGATCAGCGTTCGTTACGCCTCGCCGCTCATCATCCACAACGATATCCGGGCGAACACCGCCACCACCGGCGGCGGGGGCGTCTACCTGCTGAACTCGTCCGCCACGCTGGCCGGCAACGTCATCACGAACAACACGGCCCCCGATGGCGCGGGAGTCCTTTCGGATACGTCCTCGCCCGTACTGCGCAGCAACGACATCAGCGGGCAGCTAACCGGGGACGCGGTGTCGCTCTCCGGCGGCTCGCCCGTGCTCCTGAACAACACGGTGGAGGGGAACGGTGGCGAGGGGGTTTCCGCGAAGAATGCCGCCAAGGCGACGCTGGTCAACAACATCATCGCGTTCAACAAATCCGGCGTTGGGCGCGCGGACACGAACGTCAGCATCACCCTGCGCTACAACGACCTGTACGGCAACATCGACGGCAACACGCGGAACCTGTCGGACCCCGCGGGCTTCGACGGCAACATCCGCTCGGAGCCGCGCCTCACGTCGGACCGCCGCCTCACGTCCTCCTCGCTCTGCATCGACGCGGGCGACGACTCCGTGGTGAAGAGCGGGGACGAGGACATCGACGCACAGCCGCGAAAGCAGCAGGCTCACGTGGACATGGGCGCGGGCGAGACGACGTTCACGCATTTCGCGGGCACGCTCCCGATTGCCTACGTCTCGCTCTCCGGCAGCGACGGCAACGACGGCGCATCCTGGGCCGCCGCCAAGCGCACGGTACAGGCGGCGGTCGATGCGGCCCAGGATGCCGGCGGAGAGGTCTGGGTCGCCGCGGGAACCTATGCAGAGCACGTGGTCCTGAAGACGGGCGTCTCGCTGTACGGAGGGTTCGCAGGTACGGAGACGGCGCGCTCCCAGCGCGACTCCAGCGGCAACGCCAGCATCCTGGACGGCGGCGGCGCCGGCACGGTGCTGGTCGTCCCGTCCACGGTCACCGCCGGCAGTACCATCGACGGGCTGACCATCCGTAATGGCGGGGGCACGCTCCGCCCTGAGGTCATGGGCAGCTTCGGGCCGCTCTCGGTGGGCGGCGGCATCGTTTGCGATGGCTCCTCGCCGGCCATCCGGCACAACATCATCTCGGGCTCCTACCTCGGCGAGTACGATCCGCTGGGCGGCGGCATGTACATCCGCAACGGCGCCGCGCCCGTGGTGGAGTGCAACGCCATCACGGACAACACGGCCGGAAGCGGCGCCGGAATCTACGTCAGCAACGCCTCGCCGCAGATCCGATACAACCAGTTCACCCGCAACAGCGGCGAAGCGGTGACCGCAACCGCGGGCGGCGAGCCGAGTGTCAGCCAGAACGCCTTCGTGGCGAACAGCGGCCAGTTCTCGGGTGCAGGCGTGGTGATCTTCGACGGCTGCGGGGGCGTCATCAGCGGAAACGCGCTCCAGCGCAACTCCGGCGGGGGCATCAACGTCTGCAATGGCGCGACGCTCGTCGATGGCAACACGATCGTCCGCAACACGGACGGCTCCCCGATGATTTTCAGCGCGTTCACCGGCATCGCCCGGAACAACGTCCTCGTGGGCAACGTGGGTGCCGTACTCCTCCAGTCCGGCACGCCCACCTTCGTCAACAACACCATCGTCGGCAGTACGCTGGACCCCAGCGGCTTCACGGGAGCCATTGAGCTCTCCGGGACGGCGGCGACCCTGACGAACAACATTGTCGCCTTCAACCAGGGCGGCATCGATGCCTTCTACTCCGACGCCACCGCTGCGTTCCGCAACAACTGCGTTTACGGCAACGCCGCGTACGCGTACCGGAACCTTACGGACCCCACCGGCGCAAACGGCAACATCAAGGCCGACCCGCGGTTCGTGGACCACCGGCACGGCGACGTGCACATCCAGCCGGGCTCCCCGTGTCGCGACCGGGGCGACCTCACAGCTCCCGCGGGCAGCACGGACATCGACGGCCAGCTCCGCCTCCAGGGTAACGGGTTGGACATCGGCGCCGATGAAAGCGACGGCATCACCCGCACAGCCGCGCCGTTCATCGTCCGCGTCCGTCCCGACGGCAGCGACGCGAATGACGGCTCAGCATGGGCCGCCGCCAAACAAACGCTGGGCGCCGCGCTGGCGGCGGTGAACAACGCTGGCTTCGGCGACATCTGGGTAGCCCAAGGCGAGTACCATGAGCGCGTTCCCCTGCCCACTGGCGTGAACCTGCTGGGCGGCTTCACCGGCAGCGAAACGACGGCGGCCGGTCGGCGGCCAGCGCTCCATCCGACGGTCATATCCGGGGACCTGAAAGGTCCCGCGGTGGGATTCGCCTCGGGGGCCAACTTCACGTCCATCGACGGCTTCACCGTCACGGCGGGGCAGTCCGGCAACCCGCACCAGGAGTACGGCTCCGGCATTTACTGCGCGGGCTACTCGCTGCCGGTTATAACACGCTGCGTCCTGCAGGGGAACAACGGCAGCGGGCTGGGCGCCGAAGACAACTCGGTCCCCATGGTGGATGGCTGCACCATCCGGGACAATGCCGGCTGGGGCGTGAACACCTACTGCTCCAACCTCCTGCTGCGGAACTGCCTGATTACCCACAACCACGACGGCGGGCTCTTCCTGAGCGACGGCGCGCCGGTCCTCGTGAACAACACCATCGTGGCGAACGCGGGGAGCGGCGGACTGACGAGCTCCGGCTACTCCAACGCCGTCTACGTCAACAACATCGTAGCCTTCAACGCCGGTATCGGCGTGTACCACGACCCGATCGCCTCCAACCCGGGCTATCCGTCACTCTCCCACAACGACGTGTTCGGCAATGCTCAGGACTACGGCGGCCTCGTTACCGACCAGACCGGCATCAACGGCGGCCTCAGATCGGACCCGCTGTTCGCGGACCCCGCCATCCGCGACTTCCATCTGAGCGCCGCCTCGCCCTGCATCGACGCGGGGGAGAACAGCGCCGTCGGCGCCGGCTGGACCGACCTGGATGGCCTGCCCCGCATTGCGAGCGTGCGGGTGGACATGGGGGCCTACGAGTACACCACGCGGCTGACGATGGCGGCGGCCGGCCAGGCGCTCCGCATCGCCGCCGGCCTGGCCTCCGCGCCGGCCGATCTCTCGACCCTCGACGCGACGAAGGACGGCCGCGTCGACATGCGCGATGCCGTGGCCCTGGTCAGGAGTGTCGCGGCCCTCTAGAGCGTGCTACGAACGTGATGCTAGCAGCGGTCGCCTGGCCGAGATATGGCAGGACACAGAGGTTATCCCAGTGACATAACGGATACAAAACGGATGAGGAGTGGGCGTTAGTGGCGCCGAACCGGGCGTTGATGACCGAAGAGGCGCCCCAGCGGCAGTACTCGTTGCGGAAAGTATCCAACGCGCTGCGCTGGATCGTACGTTCCGGCGCTCCGTGGCGGTTCCTGCCCGCCGACATAACGCCCTGGCGCGTTGTGTACGAGCAGACGCAGCGGTGGATCAGAGCGGCCGTGTTCGAGGCGATGGTCCGCGACGTGCGGGAGCTGATGCGGGTGACGGGCGGCAAGAAGGGCTAGCCCAGTGCGGTCATTCCCGATGCACGCACGCTGCTGAGCACGCCGGATGGCGGAGACAGGGCTGGGTACAACGGGCGCAAGAGGAAGAAGAGAAGCAGAGTCCACATCGCGGTGGACACGTTCGGTCGCCTTCTGGCTCTGATCGTGACTCCTGCGAATGGCCGGCGAGTCTGGACCGGCCCAACCACCACCACCAGCGCCAGCACGGTGTCTGTGGGCGACAAGAGACTGATCCAGCAGCAGCAACCAGAATCGCGGCTCTGGAGGCGGCGCTGGGCGGGTGGCGCCTGGGGAATGAGTTTCTGCGGGCGGTTCTCTCAGAAACGCGCGGCATCTCGCTGGTGGCGAGGAAGCGATCGAGCGACTGGACGGCCCAGGCGTACTGGGCGATGGTCGCCGACGAGCGCCACGCTGTCTGCAAATAAGCGGTGAACGGCGGGAGCAGATCGACCGACGGCAACCCGGCAAAGACAGGTTCAGCGAGCTTTCGCGACATTCGGTACCCCGCTAACGAAACTCAGCAAGAACTGTACAGATTACTCCGATCTAACAAAAAAGGCCCCCTCCCGGTATGGGAGGGGGCCTTTTTACGCTCAGAACCGACATTGGTACACCCGCGGGGACTCGAACCCCGGACCAATTGATTAAGAGGTAATCTCGACCTCGCACCCATTACAGCCCGGTTTTCGCGCTTGAGCGACCGAGCGTCCCGGATGGTAGTTAACTGTACTGCTCAGCCAGACATCCGCTCACCTCCACGGCTCGGCTTGTGCCGCTTGAGCTTCACGACTGGAGGAGACGCGTGCATGATCTGCTCCACAACCCCGACGATCTCAGCCTCGCTCCCACGGAAAGCCATTGAGCCGTCCGCACGATAGAAGCCCTCAGTTGGACCATTCGGGTGCCAGATCTTGAGGGTGTACCCCCCGCCCAGTTCTCCTCGTTCCTGGTTCTCCCGCAGACGCGCGACGACGATTCGGCCGTCTGTCGCGCCATCGGCAAGCCGGATCGCGACCAAGTCCCCGGGCTGAACGTGGGGCGATAGGCAATCGCCATCCACTCGGAGCGTGTAATTCGCGCCCGCATCAATGAGTCGCCGTCCCAGGTTGATCGTCTCAAGGACGGGCGGAAGGTCGCCCGGATCCTTCGCGGAGTCTGCGCTGGCGGACGGTCCGACGGGTAGAGGCGTATCATCTTCCGTCAGCCACTTCGCGCCAGGCGGGACCTCGATCGGCGAAGAGGAGCCGGAATATGTTCGTGGCTCAGACCCCGGAGGGGCATAGCCTGCGGCGACCCACAAGTCCGAGAGATCTTCCTCCGGAAATGCATCCGTGATTGCCTGGATAACGGACCTGGAAGGTATCCTCCCCTGTCGCAATGTGCTCCAGTAGGACGGCGACACGGCGCCGTTGAGCCGAACGGAAGCCTGTCCGTAGGACAGGGCCTTGCGCCTCAGTAACTCCCCTAGCAACTCGCCGAAGCGGGCGCTGTATGCGCTCATTCAGTGTCTCTCCGGGCGTCCATACGGCAATGATGCCCGGCAGGTTACCTTGTTCACCAATATTATTGTTGGTCATCGGCCAAAAAGTCTTGACCAATAGTGAAGCACGCCTTACAATGAGAAGTGTCGGCGTTTACCAAAAGTAAACAATAGCCACCCTGGTAGAGCTTCTATGACTGACTTAACAACGAGCGAGATGGCGCACGAGCTGCGGAAGCAGATGGTCGCCGAGAACATCAGCCTCCGCCGGACGTGCCAACTCCGCGGCTGGGACTACAACGCGGTGTACTACCGCCTGACGAAGGACGGGTGGATCGTCAGAGCGACGCTTGTTAAGCTCCGCCAACCGGCCGCTACACAAGGAAACGCGATGGAGGGCGACGAACGATGAGGCGAACCCAGCACATGACGCCCCTGGACTACGAGATGAGGGCGCGATTGGCCGGGCTCGCCAACGTCATCAAGCACGGCGGCAAGGCGGCGGTCGCGCCGGCGATGCAGGGCCTCGCAGCGAAGCACCGGGCCATCGCGATCGCCAACGGCGCCGTGGACGAGGACGACATTCAGCGCCGTTGCGCTGCCCTCCGAAAGCAGCAGGCGGTCAAGGCAGTGCTTGCCCGCCATGCGAAGAAGAAGGTGGCAGAGCAGGAAGGCTGTGCGCGGAGAGCCTAAGCTCCCCTTGCCCAGCGGAATGTGGCCGGGACGGAAGCCGAGGTTCAACTCCTCACCCGGCATCAGTGCTCAAACGCGAGGCGGAGCGACAACGGCTTTGCCGGAAAGGGGTGAAGCCCATGACCTAGTGAACGCAACAACTGAAGGACCCTTTCTGAGGGCTATGCCGCGCGGTGAACCTTGGGAGGCACCGCGCGGCGCCTCAGATGACCTGGACACGTAGCTCAACGGGTAGAGCAGCAGCCATGACCAAGCTGCCGTTGGGAGTTCGAACCTCTCCGTGTCCGCCAGGCGCAAGACCATGCGGAGCTTGCGCCAGAAGATCGAATGAGCGCCACTGCGACGGCGCGACGAAACATCAGCAAGACCGACCAGTGTGAGACGGCGGCACAACGGCGTGCCGCCAACGACCAACCGAACCGGGGCAGATGGCGGCCCCGCTCTCTGTAGTCCACTTATGCTCCCTCGGCCCGGCGGCCATCCGCCGGGCCGGCCCCTGCAAACGCAGCAACGCCCGCCGGAAACGGGGTTCCGGGCGGGCGTCGGTGTGGTTCCATTCAAGCCCATCGTAGTCAACCCCACGAGGTCAAGACAATGACCGCTACCCTTGCGAGACCGGAGGTTTCCAGCCTCCTCCCCCTGCTGGTCAGCCCCAAGGCCCGAAGAGACCAGAAGCGCGACAGAGCCCTCGCCCGGATGCGGCGCGACATCGCGCGCCGCGCCGAGGACTGGAGCGACCGGCTCCGGGTCCACTCCCTCGACGATCCAAAGGTCGTCCACGTGAACGACGACGACGGCGACGCCATCTGCCTCTCGGTGGAGGCTGTGGGAGAAGACTTGGTCTGTCCCATCACCCTCAAGGTCAGCCTCTACCTCCACAACAGTGGAGCGAGCGACGAGCCCGCCTACTATGCCGCGGCCACGTGTCCGGTCTGCGGCCGGCTCCTGCACCTGGGCGATTCCCTCGGCCGCAAGGACCTGGATGCCGCGATGGATCGTGTGGCCCGCCACGTCGAGAGCTGCCCGGGCGAGGTGGCGCCATGAGCGAGCCAACGCATGCCTATGTCGGAATCGCTCCTTGCGGCTGCGTCCGCGCTGCGGTGGTTGACAGCGATGGCGACCGGCTAGGGACGGCTCACGCGGTTGCCAACTGGATTGAGATGGGCCGCGTCGTCGAGCGCGTGACGGTGGACGAGGCGACGCGCCTGCTCAATGCCCATTGTCCGCACGCCGCGGCTGCCTGCACCTCGGCGGAGGTGGCGCCATGACGGAGACGCTGCCCAACGTCGCGCCGGGAGCCCCGGAGTGCCGCGACGTCACCCAACGCCTGGAGATCACCCAGGGCCACATTGACGCCGCGGACCCCGCCGGCCGACTGGATCGCACCCCGTTCGCCCTCGCCCTGAACGATCTGCTCGGCGGCGGCTGGGCCGAGAGCCAGCGCGGCTGGTACGCCACGGACCAACAGGCGGCGCTGGCCTTCCGCAAGCGGGGAGCCAAGCCCATCCGGGACGCGTGGCCGGACGCCGGCGGCGAGGACTTCCTGGAGGACTGGATGCGCTACTGCCAGGGAAAGGGCGAGAAGCCGTCGCCCTGTACCGCCATCGTCACTCTGCGCCAGCGGGCGCCCATCTCCATCGGCTACGGCGGCCGCCAGTGAAAGGAGTTGCTTCGTGAGATACATCGGGATCGTGAGATATGAGAACCAGCCGGTGGAGCGGCGCACCCAGCCCGCCGACGGCCTGCGCGTCGTGATCGGCCAGGTCTTCAGCCTGGTCCAGTCGGCCGCCCTCGAGTGCGCCAAGGTCAGCGCCGCGGTATGGGAGGAATCCGGCAAGGTGGGCGGGAACGCCCTCGTCAAGGTCCTTCCCATCAGCATGGATGCCACCAAACTGCCGGCGCTATTGATGCGACCGGCCTCCGCCCTGGCGCTGCCTGGCCTCGGCGGCACAGGGGGAGGATCGGCTCCAGCGCGGGCCGCCTGCCCCTACTGCGAGGCGGTGGCGGAGCTGGTCGAGGACTATGGCCCCGGCCTCCTCTACCGCTACCGCTGCCCCAACGCCGACTGCGGCTACGAGAGCAGCTACAGCCCGGCGCAGGCAGCGGCCTGGATGGCGAAACACCCGATCCGCAAGGACGGCCGCAAGCTGACCATGCCGGACGGCGACTTCTACAAGGCGCTGGCCAGCTACCGGGACGGCGAACGCTTCGTCGCCCTCGTTTGGAGCGACAAGCTCTACGAGACCGGCCTCAAGACAGTGAGCCCCGTGGGAGATGTCGTCTCCCTTCCCTTCCGCTGCCGCCCCATCAACGGCATCGAGCGCGCCCGCGCCGTCCTGAAGACGTGGCTGGCCGACAAGCCGGACGTCGAATACCACGACGCCGCGATGCACTCGGCCGAGGCCATCCCCTTGTGGGCGGCCCCGCCGACCGTGCTGACCACCGTCGAGGAACTCCGAAAGCTCTTCGACGGAGAGTTCGGCTGGAGGCCGTCCTCGGTCAAGATCCTCACGACCGAGGGCAAGCGGTTCGAGCCGTATCGCGTTCGGATGGTGCGAGATGACGCGATCGAAGGTCAGGGGATGGCGCTTGCCCTGGACGACATAGCGCGTGTGGAGGGCACGGGCAACCCCGAAGACCACAGCACCGCCTACCCGGAGCCGACCTTCCCGCTCTACGAGAAGCCAGGCTGGACGCCGCCCGTCAAGCCCGCCAAGAAGGCCAAGGCCAAGAAGGGCGCAGTCCCACCGGAGGAAGCCGAGGCCGATAAGCCGGAAGGAGCGTCCGAGGAATGAACTCCCGCTGGTCCGACGAACACGACGGGCTCCAGGCGCGCCTTCCCCGCGCCGCAGATGAACCCGATGCCGACTGGGCCGAAGTTATCCGGGGCCTGGTCCGCCTGTTGAGCCTGCGGCGCCACCCGTGGCGGGGAGTCCTGGCTCCCATAGTCATCGCCTTCGTCGTCATCTGCGCCATCGCCGGCCTGCCGATCGTCGTTGGCTCTCTCCTCTGGTCCGCCCGATGAGCAAGCCGGCTCTCGCCCTCGAGGCGAAGCGGGACGCCGGACGCGTGCACCTGGCCGCCAACCCGGTCACCTGCCTGTGCGGCGTCCCGACGCCGACCGGCCCGCGGTACGGCTCCATCCCCTGCGAGCGCTGCCGGCGGATCCTGCTGGCGACCATCGATTCGTTTTCCGTCCGGCTCGACGACCTCGGCCGGCGTCTGTATCTGCCTGAAAGGAGTTAGCTGTGGAGTTTGCGTATGTGGCCCAGAAGGGCTGCGGGTGCGTGGTGGGGGCCGCCCTCATCGGCTCGCTGGAGGACAAGGAAATGGGCGTCCTCACCAACAAGTGGGTGGCGGCCGGTTTCCGCATCAACTGCGTCGAGCTGGCCCTCGACGCCAACATCGCCCTCGGAACCTGCGAGGTGCACCGCCGGGGCCTCCAGCCCGAGCTGTTCGACGACAACGGCCAGGCCACCCCACAAAGCGAGGCCAAGCCGGAGGAGCCCGGCATGCCGGTCCTATGGGTTCACCCGGATTCCTTCGGCGAGCGGTCCACGGGCACCATCGGCCAGTGGGCCAACGACGAGGGGCCGCTCTGCGCGCAGAAGGTCCGTTACGCCGTGAAGGAGGACCCGGAGGTCCAGGCGGGCTACGGGCTCCTGCCGGGCGACGTGGCCATCCTGCTCGACCCGGACGGGGCAAAGCCCGAGTCCGCCGGCGGCAGGATCTGCTTGCAGTGCCGCCGCACGTACGACGACCGGCCCACCTGCATCGACTGCGGCCAGCCCACCTTCTGGACCCTCGCCAGCGCCCCGGCCCAGGAGGAGGAAGCGGCGGCTGAAGAAGCGACGCCTGACACGGAAAGCGAGGAAGCCGATGATTGACGAGATGGCCGTGTTCGACGAACCCGACGAGACGCCAGCCGTGCCTGTCGCGCAGCCCGTCGATCCCGAGATCCGGGAGCTGCAGGAGGACGTCTCGGGCCACGCAGACGCGGACGACTTCGACCGCAACGCCGCCGAGTACCTGCTGAAGAAGGAGTTCCTGATCCGGAAGGACCTCGCCAAGGCCGTCGCCTTCATCGACGCCGAGATCGCGGAAGCCCAAGGGACGCTGGCTCGCCTCGAAGCGCGCAGGGAGGAGATCGCCAAGCCCTTCCAGAAGCGGCTGGACTGGCTCGCCCAGCGCTTCGACGACGCCATCACGGCCTGGGCCAGGGCCGCCCTCGCCTTCGCCAGGACGAAGACCATAAAGCTGGCCTACGGCTCCATCTCCTTCCGCAAGCAGAAGGACCAGATCGCCGTCAGCGACACGCCGGCCGCCACGCAGTGGGCACGGGTCCACGCGCCGGAGCTTCTGACCTTCACCGACCAGACAGCCGCGGCGAAGCTCGTCAACGAGCTTGCCCCGGACCTGCTCGTCATCGACGACGGCCTCGTCGGCCGCTACGTCACCGAGAGCGGCGACATTCCTGCGGGCGTCACCGTTACGGCCGTCGAGGACAAGCCCTACATCAAGACAACGGAGATCCGCCAATGACCGATATCGCAACCATACCGCACAACGACGCCGTTCCTGCCCGCGTGGTGGGGCCCAGCGCCCTGGCCATGCTGCCCAGCGGCGCCGAGTACGACGTGATGTGGAAGATCGCCACGATCTTCTACAAGTCCGGCCTCATGCCGAGCGGGGTCAAGAGCACCGAGGCCACCTTCCTGATCATCCAGAAGGGCCGCGAGCTCGGCATCCCCGCCACCGAGGCCCTCAGCAAGATCGCTGTCATCTCCGGCAAGCCCGTCTGCGGCGGCGAGCTCATCCTCGGCCTCATCAAGAGCCGGGTGGGGGCAGACGCCGTGATCGTCGAGGAGAGCGACTCCGAGAAGTGCACGGTCTCCTACGCCCGGCCCGGCTGGGACAAGCGGAGGTCCTTCACCTTCACGATGGAGGACGCGAAGAAGGCCAACCTTGCCGGCAAGGACATCTGGAAGCAGTACCCGGCCAACATGCTCCGCTGGCGCTGCGTCAGCATTGTTGGCCGCATGGAGTTCGCCGACGTCATCGGCGGCCTCTACGTGGCCGAGGAGCTCGGCGCCACGATCGACGGCGAGACGGGGGAGATCATCGACATCCCCGCCAGCGCTCCTCAGCAGATGAAGACCGTCACCCAGCAGGCGACCCAGGCCGCACAGACGAGCCAG
>DASXUL010000074.1:0-53805 GCA_036504855.1 Armatimonadota bacterium
CCGACCATTCGCGTAGGAGCCTTTTGGGGTGAGTCTCACGCCTAACACCAACTCTGACCCAGGCTGCTGAGACGACGCGATCGATGGTAGGCAAGCGGCCTTGTCACGCTGGAAACGGCACTTAGTTGGAACGAATGGGCATGCCGTGCCCGCCGGCAATCTCTATACCGAGGACGTTCCTCAGGGGACCGGCCAGGTCTCAGTTTCCCAGTAACCTCACGCTCAGGGGTGGCCCGCCAGGCCGGACGCGGAGCGCACGATGCGAACGGCGTCCTGCACGTCCACGCGGCCGTCGCCGGTGGCGTCCAGCCGGGCGTCGCCCGCTCCGTACGGCGTCCCGCCGAGCGCTATGCGCAGCGCGCGGACGGCATCCAGCAGGGAGTAGGCGCTTGCCGGCGCATACTCGTCGGCGCCGATGTCCACACCGCCGCCGGCCACGCGGGGCTGGCCGTCCATGTCTTCCGCGCCGATGGCGAGGAGAGGGTCGCCGGCGTCGATGCAGGGCGAGCCCTCCGTGATGTGGAAGTCGTTGGCGACCGCGTTCGCGAACTTCGGGTCTGCCGCGATGTTGCCGTTGGTCCCCGTGGGATCCGTTACGCCCAGGATGTCGCCCCTCGGGTTGCCGTAGACGTCGTTGTGGCTGAGGGCCACGGCGCCTCCTCCGATGACGCTGAGGCCGGCGTTGTTCAGGGCGATGATGTTGTTCGCCAGGGTAGGCCCGGCGGCCTTCCCGCGCACGAACGCCGCGCCGGACGCGTCCGGCGCCGGCTCCGACCAGGGGAGGCCCGTACTGGACGTGTTGCCGACGACCGTGTTGCCGGACACCGTACCGGTGCAGTCCTCCGCGTAGAAAGCGCTCCCGAAGGGTTCCATCCGGCTGGCCACGGAGAAAACGCTCACGGAGTTCCGGTTGAACACGTTATTGGCCAGGATCACGGCGGCGGCGCGGAAATAGGCTCCGCCGCCATGCGCGGTGGCCAGGTTGGCGAACTGCGGGAAGCCCATCGAATCGTGGACGGTGATGGAGTTGCGCCGGAAGACGTTGTTCAGCACCCGCACCGCTCCGCCGTACACGAACAGGCCGCCGCCGGCGCGGCTGGGCGTATCGTCCGTCACCTCCAGCGCGTTGTCCTCAATGATGTTGCGGCTGATCGTGATGTTGTACCCCGCGCAGCGGATCCCGGCGCCGAGCTGGTCTGCCAGCGAGGCGGAGCGGCCGTTGCGGACCGTGAAGCCGTCCAGCGTGGTCTGCGCGGAGTTCGCCGGAATCGTTACCACCGGCATCTGCTGGCCGCCGTCCAGCACGGTGGGATGGGCCGCTGGCTTGCGCGGGCTGGAGGCCGTTTCGTTTCCCTGGAAGCCGCCCAGCACGGAGATGCGACCCGGGATGACGATGCGCTCCGTGTACACGCCCTCGGCGACCCACACTTCCCCATCCACGGCTACGGCCTGGATGCCCGCTTGAACCGTCGCCTTCGCGGCCTGCCAGCTTTCCCCGCTGGCGGCGTCGGAGCCGCCGGGAGCCACGTACACGCGGGGCGGCGCGGCGGGAAGCGCAAATTCGTAGGCGCCCATGTCCACGCGGGCGCCCTGGATGCGCGCGGCGCCGTCGAGGTCCGTGTCGCCGGCTGCAACCAACGTTGGCTCTCCGCGGTCGATGGCGGGCGACCCCGCTGTGAGGCGGTAACCCTGGGCGAACTGCGGATCCGCCCCGATGTTGCCATTCGTGCCGACGAGGTAGGGCTCGTTGCTGTAGGAGCTAGGCGCGTTGTTGAAGAAGAGGTTGGCGCTCACCTGGTCGGCATACCAGGTATCGATCGACGGGTATAAGGCGGCGCCAAATCCGGGCACATAGGAGGCGGAATTGTATGCAAAGATGTTGTTGGCGATGATCTGCGCGGCGTCCGCCAGTATCGCCCCGCCTCTTGCCGTCGAGGCGCCCGCGCCCGACACCATCACCTCGTTCTCTGCGAACGTGTTGTTGATGACTCCCACCGTTCCGCCCAACAGGGCCACGGCGCCGCCTCGGGCTGTGGCCACGTTGCCCGTCGAAAGCGGCGCCTCGGCGTAGGCGCGGTTCGAGTCAAAGAGGTTATCGCGGATGGAGCCCTGGCAATCCTTCAACGCCGCCCCTCCGCCGGCGCTGTTGACGGGCGAATCCGGCGCGTCCGCTCCCTGCTTTTCCGTCTGGTTGTGGTCGATCGTGTTGCCGAGCAGGGTCATGGCGGCGCCTTCGGCCCAGAGGCCGCCGCCGTCGCGGGCGTCATTAAACTGCAACTGGTTGCCCTGAAGGATGGCCGAGCCGCCGAACACAGCCACCCCGCCTCCCCGTGCATCCAGGCGGTAGTCGAAGGCTGCCGCCGTGCCGCCCCGGGCGTCATTCCCGATGATGGCGTTGTTAACGAGCGTGACGGCGGCGTTGCGGGCCAGCACCCCGCCGCCGTGCAACGCCGTGTTGTATTGGATCCGATTGCCGCGCAGGGTAACCGAAGAGCCGGCCTCGCAGACGATGCCGCCGGCCGCGGAGCCCGGGCCTCCGAAATACTGGACCGCGCATCGCGAGACGACGGTCCCTGTCGCCTGGCACTGAATGCCGGTGATGGCGCCGCCGGCCGTCAGACTGATGCTGTCCAGCAGACAACCGACGGCGGAGGCTGGGATCGACACCGCCGGATTGGCGGGGTTCGCCGGGTAGAGGTAGACGGAGGCGGGCGGCGCTGCTGGTCGCGCGGTTTCCGTGCCGGCGAATCCGCCATACAGCGAAATGCCGGGGCGGGCGAAGGCGAGGTTCTCCGGGTATCCGCCGGACGCCGCCCAGACCTCGTCGCCGGTCTGCGCCGCATCCAGCCCCGGCTGGATGGCGGTGAAGGCCGTCCGCCATGACAGGCCATCATGCGCGGGACCGGGGGCGGAGGCGTTCACATAAACGACGGCGGCGCGGCCGGGAAAGGCCAACAAGAGCGCGAACAGGAATACAACGGGGAAACGGATGAGTTGCATAGGGGCTGCTCCAAGACAAGCTCAGCACGACGGCGGCCGGACCACGCGCCGGCCGGATGCGGCGGGACGCCAGACCCTGCGTCTCTATGACCGGCCGCGGCGGTCGGGCGTTCCGTGAATCTGGAGAGCCTCGCATGCGCCGGGTTCGCGCCGCCGCAGTGGGCCGGCTGGCTGTGGTCAGCGCATAACCGGCCCGGGAGAGCGGGCATGGGCGGCGCGATGGCCTGTTTGCTGGTAAAGAGGACGGCCCCCCTTCCCCCCAATCCTGGGGGACCAATGAGGGTACGCTCGGTTGTAGCATAGCGCTTGCGCCGAGCGGCGGGTATCTGGTCCCCCAGGATTGGGGGGAAGGGGGGCCGTTCCCTCTCAGGAACCGTTCTTCACGGCGATGCCCAACGCGCCGTGCCCGTGGGGTTCCTCCCGGCGTGGGAGGCGCCAGATGGGGAACGGGCGCCGAACGCCGGCGTTCATAGTCAGGGAGCGTGCCTCTGGTAGCTTGCCTGCCAGGGAAAGGATGCCGCGATGGCGGGTGGGGCGGCACGTGCAGCGTGCGTAAAGCTGACAGACTGGTTCCCCGCCGTGGGGCATGCCACCCTGGGATTGTGCATCGTCGCCCATGGGATGCGGTTAATGGGGCCGTCCAGTCAAAGGCGGTGACCGCCCGGCGAACGGGTTCCGTTAGGTTGGGCCTGTCGCATCGGGGAGCGGCGGCGCCGAACCCGCGCCGGTTCGCGGCTCCGAACGGGCGGGCCGACGCCGTCTCTCCTATCGGTTTGGACGGCCAATAGCGGGCGGGCGTTCCATCGGCCCCCTCCGCCCAGCCGGGGGAGACATCCGGCCGCCGCGCTCGTTCACCATGTGGAAGCGGGCGGCCGATCTTGGTCCCGCTGTTGGAGGGAACTGGGCATTTGAGCATGCGCACATGTGGAACGCGACGCGTTCCATGGATACTGATCTCCATCGCCGGGGTGATCGTCACGTGTCTCGGAGCAGCGCTGTTCGCCTTCGTCGCGCTTTTCGCGCCGCTTTGCGCCAACGAAGTCCTGCAGACCGGGCTGTCGCCGGACGGCCGCCTCAAGGCGGTGGTCTTCGAGCGAGACTGCGGCGCCACCACCGACTTCTCAACGCAGGTGTCGGTGTTGCCGGCCGGCGAGAAGCTGCCGAACGATGGGGGAAACGTCTTCACCGCTGATTGTGATCATGGCGCGGCGCCGAGCGGGCCGGGCGGCGGGCCGCGCGTGGACATCGCCTGGACCGGCGCGCGGAGCCTCATCATCTGGCATCACCCGAAAGCTCGCTTCTTTGGCGCGGAAAAGCGGATCGTGGTCCGCCTCGGCCCATTCGAAACCGCCGAGGTCCGGGTCCGCTATTCGACGGCCTCTGGCTTCTAGCGGACGGCCCGTTTGCCGCGACCAAGGCGGGGCCGATGGGCAGGCGAGGGGGAATGCATGCGCGTTTGGACGATACAACCGATGGGCGTATGGGACGAGGCGCGGAGGCAGGGCGTGGCGTGGGTGGATCCCTCCAGCCGTGTGGACCCGAAGGGCTGCGAGCCCGGGTACGTGCCGCCCCAGTACGAATGGCTCACAGCGCAGCTCGTTCGTCGGCGCGGTTGGACGCCCGGCCGGCTGCCCTGGTGGGCCTATTGCGCCAAACCCGATCTGCGCCGTTGCCGCCACCGCCCCCATATGCCTCGGCTGCAAGCGCGGCTGGAGCTGGAACTGCCGCCGGAGCGCGCCTTCGTGATTCCCTGTTGGGCCTGGAACGCCGTGCATTGCCAGGACTACGTTGCGTTCAGCCAGGCCGAGGAACGCGACTGGCGGGCGCGGATGCTGGCGGCCGTCCCCCTCGACCCGGACGCCACGGACGAGCCGACACCATTGTGGCCGCTGCCCGAGCCCTGGCGGAGCGAGTTGGAGGCTAGCTGGGAACGCCTCTTCGACCCTCGTCTCCCCGCGATTGGCTGGTCGCCTGCGTGGGGCGACGAACGCGAGGCGGTTTTTGAGGAGATCCGCCGCGAGGATGTGCGGAAGGTGGCCCCCTTTACCGCCGTCGGCTGGCCCGCAAGCCGGATGTGACCGCGCCTCGGCTCCGTCTGTGGCCTCCGGGCCTGGTTGTCATGAAACGCGGGGCGCCGGACTCTCGTACCGATGTGCAGAGAACGCTGAAGTGCACGGAGCATGCCCATGAAACGCCACGGATTCCGCTTTCCACTTGCCTGTCTGGCGGCTGCTGGTTTGGCCGCTGCCCTCGCCGTTCCCGCCTCCCGTCCCACCGTCAGCGAGCAACTGCGCCTCGCGCTTGGACTGATGCCGGCGCAGGCCTTCCTGCCGCCGCCCAGCCCATATTACCCGGGCGGCGCCCTGGCGCGGAAGCAGAGATCCGATTATGAGCGGGTTGCGGCGCGACATCCGGATGATGTGGGCGTGCAGATGGCGGCGGCGGCGGTAACCGTGCCGTTTCGACCCGGCGAGTTCGAGCAGGAAACCGTGCGGCGCCTTCGCCCGCTCCTCACCCGGTATCCCAACAGCCCCGCGCTGTATGGCAACCTGACCTATTTCGCCGGCAGGGCGCTGGACGACCAGATGCGCCACCCATACCCAAAGCAGGTGTCGCTTCCCGGCGTGGGCCGCATCCCCAATCCGTTCGCGCCGGCGATCCCGCTGTCGCGAGTATCCTTCGCCGAGTCCGATCGGTGGGCCGCCGCCGGGGAGAGGCTGGACCCTGGGAACGCCTATTTCCCCCTGATGCGGGCCGCCGGTTTCGCCCATGCCGGCCGCTCGAAAGCCGCCGTTGCCGCACTGGCGCGCGCTGCCGCGAAGCCCCGGTGGGAAGACTACCAGAGTGACCTCGTTCTTGGCCTCCACGCCCTGCCCGGCGAAGCCTGGGGGCGAACCGACCCCCTCGCCAACACGGCTGCCGCGTGTTTCGAGACGCGCCAGGCGCCGGAGATGCGGAACCTCGCCGTTTTCGCCGCCAACGTAGCTTCGGATGCCGAGAGCAGGGGCCGCGCCAATGAGGGCTATCGCATCCGCTGGAACATCCTGCGCGCCGCCCATACATGGCGGACTCAGGCGCGGACCAGCTCGAGTTTCGTTACGGCCAGGGCCGTCTCCGGTATCGCGATGGATGGCTTCGGCCACAGTAAGCCCTCGCGAACCCAGACGCCATCCCAGCAGAAGTTGCGCGAGGCGACGTTTGCTCTCCAGGCGGCCCGCATCGATGGGCCGGGGGCCGTGGCGTGGCTGATTGGGGATCAGACAGACAGCTATGCGCGGTGCAGCGCTTTGAAGGCGGCGATCGAGCGGTCTCCCATGCTGGGCTGTTTCTACGGGGCGATGATCGCGTGGCTGGCGGGGTATTGCCTGCTGGATGCGGGGCTGTGGCTACTGCTGCTGGCCGGGCTCGGCGCATCGGTCGCCGGCCAGGCGGCGCGGCGGCGCGCCGGGCTGGCCCGCGCCGCGGCGGTCCTGGTTGCACTGGCTTTCCTGGCCTGGCAGGCGCGCGCCCTTCTGGGCGCCGTTGGGTACGCGACCCCCGAGACCGTTCCGGCGTGGGCTCGGGCGGCGATGGTCGCGGGTTTGGCCGGGCTTGCCCTCCCGTTGGTTGTGGCTGCGTTTCACGCATTCGCGGATCGCAACCGCGGCGTTTTCACGGGCTGGGAGCGCTCTGTGGGCTGTGCGCTGATCGCCCTGTACGCGGCGGTGGCCGTGTTGAGCGCCTCAGTGCAGACCGGATATCGCGACGCCGAACATCAGCGGGCGGTGAACGAGTGCCGGTACTTCACGGACCTGGCGGCCGGAAGGCGCTGACGGCAGTCGGCAGCGCCGCCGTAACCTGAACGTTTAGCGGTTGGGAGCGAACAGGCGATACAGTGCAGGACCAGGCGAAACGGCCTGGTCGCGATAGCCGGATGGTGCGAGATGGCCCGTAGCATACACGCAACGCGACGACAACTGGAAGAACAGCATCGCTGGGATTACGCCGATGAGCGGGCCCATGCCGCCGCGCTGGAGCGGCTGGACGAGGGGTCCACGCGGAAGCGCCGCATCAAGCGCGCCATAGCGGCTGACCGCGCGGCGCCCGCGCGCGATGGCCGCTCGGACGCCCTCTCCATCCCCGTCACGGCGGAGGATGCGGGCCCCAACGTTCACTACCCGGCTTCGCCGGACGATATCGGCGCCGTGATGCGCCGCCTGCCCGTCGGCGCCCTGGATGGGCTGCGCTCTGTCGACCTCTGCCTTGGAGCCTCGTGGCAGGGGGCCGCCAGCGAAGACGACGAGGATGGCGGGGGCGGTGGGGACGCTGACCCATACACGGGCCGCAAGGGGTGGGAAACCTTCCCGGGCGTATATTCGCCGGGCATTTTGGGCGTGTATACGCCAGACACCGCCCGCATTCGGGTCTTCGGCATGGTCTATCGCCCCGACCTGCCCGACCGCGAGATGTGGGAGGCTTGCATACGGATACGCATGCTCTCGACCTTCGTGCATGAGGCCGCGCACCACTTTGACCACGCTGCCCGCATCGCCCGCGGCCGGTGGCTTGCCAATGAAGAGGAGAAGGTGGAGTTGTACGCGGAGGACCGAGAGTTCGCCTGGCTCAGCGACTGCGTCGTTCCGTTCATGGAAGAGGCGTATGCCGAGCCCCTCGGCGCCCTGCTGGCGTGGGTGGAGCGTCACGGCGGGACGCGTCTTAACGTGGCGCAGATCGCGGGCGATCCCAGGCGGCGCGCCAAGGGCGGCCGGGTACTATTGTCCGCCCTATTCACCACAGGAGGCGCCCTGGAGCAACTGGCAACGGATGTCTACGATGAGGAAGATGCCCGTACGACCCGCCTGGGCTTCGCCCGGAACCTGCACTACGCTGATCTGTACGACGAGGCGCTGGAGAGCATTGGCCGCGTGCTGGCCGATCATCCGAACGATGCGGAGGCGCTTGCGCTAATGGCGGACATCTAT
Organism: Armatimonadota bacterium; assembly: GCA_036504855.1. Lineage (GTDB taxonomy): Bacteria > Armatimonadota > DTGP01 > JAKQQT01 > JAKQQT01 > DASXUL01. Next base: position 7,962 of record DASXUL010000074.1, read on the forward strand.
GTGCATCAGGACCGGAACGACGAGGCGGCCAACCTAGCGCGGAAAGTGTTGGAGGCGTCTCCGGACAACCGAGATGCCTGGAAAGCCCTCGCCGACGCCCTTGAGGCGCTGGAGCAATGGCCCGAAATGCTGGAAGCGACAGACAGGGCGCTGGACTTGGACTCGGGCCGGGACTGGTTCGACGTCGGTCAACGCGCCCGCGCTCTCCTGGCCCTCAACCGCTTCGAGGAGCTTGAGCCGGAACTGGCCTGGCTCTCGGGCCAATCCATCGAGTTCTCCCAGCGCGAGGCTGCCGAGCTTCGGGAAGCCATGGAGGCCAAAATGGTGGAGGCGCGAGATGCCGATGCGAACTCGTGAGGCAAAGCTGAAAGCCGCCCACCGACAGGTTCTGGCGCCGATCATCGCTCGGTATCTGGTTAGCGGGCTGGCGCTGGGCCTGCTGGGCGGGTTCGTGCTGACCTTCTCGTGGAGCCAGCCGCGTTCTATCTACAAGCGATTCACGCCGCTCGCCGTGTCGACCGCTCTATCGTGTTTCCGGCGGCCTTTCCAGCAGTGGCTGAAGGTTCCCGAGGAGCCGAAACGATCCTATGTGGCCGCGAGCCTCGGCGGCACGCTTCTGGGGTTGGCTCTCGGGATGCTTCCCGCCTTTCTCGTAACCGGCGAAGCGGCGCGAACGGGCGACATGGTGGTCTTGTGTGCGCTCGTTGGAGCGGGCTCCATCGTTTACGGGTTCAGAACCGCAGCGAAAGGCCTATGAAACAATTCCTGGCGGCGTTGCACATAGCGTCGGAGACGGCGACTCTGGAAGAGATCACCCGCGCGGCGGGGGTGGAGCCGGCGGCCGACTCCTTCGGAAAGGGCGATCGGCGCGGCCTGAGGGAGACGCCTTGCCCTGAGACTGTTTGGACGTTCTATTCCCCGGCGCCGGAAATGGCCGGCATCGAAGAGCATCTCGCCGCGCTGCTGGCCGGGTTCCCCATGGATCGTCTGCGGGGACCGGGCCTCCCGGCGGATCGGACCATCACGCTGGATATCGCCGTGTTGTATGACACCTTCACCGCATCCGTCGCTTTGCCGGCGGAGTTGTTGCGCCCGTTCGTGCAGGCCGGCGCCGGCATCGAGATCAGTTGCTACCCGACGAGTTTCGAGGAGGCCGAGTGAGCTTGCCGGAAGCCCCGCGCAGCCGGCGGCAGCGCGTCGTCCCGCCGCTCTCGCTCACGCGGGTGCTGCCGGAGCCGATCGGCCGCCCATTCGAGCTTCAGCGCAACCCCGGGTGGCCCGCCGATTTCGACTGAGCCGGGCTGCGACCCTTGGTTGAGGCCGGCCCTCACATTATGCGGGCAGACCGCGCTTTCGCCTCGCGCGGTTCCCGTAGTGGTTGAGCGCCTACGCGCCATTCCAGCAGTTTTACATCCCCTTGCCCGGTCGCTAAGATGACGGCATGGACATGCCATTCGTCACGGTTCTGGAACTGGCCTTCGCGGTGGGTGCGGGCGTGTTTGGAGCCTGGATACTCTGGCGCTGGCGACCTGCCGCCAGGGGCCCGGCGGTGGTGGTTCTGGGCGCGGCTCTCGGTGGCGCCGGGCTCGGCTTGGGCCATGCGGGCTTCCTGTGGACGCCATCCGTTAGCGCCGTGGGGGCTGCCGCTGTGGGGATTGGGCTGCTGATGACGCCGCTAGCGGGTGATGCCGGTATCGCCGGGAAGCGATCGGCGCACCGTCGAATGGGGGGCGCCATGGTCGCCATGGGGGTGGTCGCTAGCGGCATGGCGGTTTGCCCCCAGATCGGACACGATCCGCGGTCTGCGCTAGGGTTCTGGACAGACTGGTTCCCCGCCGTGGGGCATGCCATCCTGGGATTGTGTATCGTCGCTCAGGGGATGCGGTTGATGAGGCCGAACTATCGGAGACAGTGATCGCCCGGCGTCCAGTGACGCGCATCGCGATGCGCGCGTTTGTCGCCTGGCCCCTCGGGGCCAGGCGCTAGATCTATGATCTGACTGCCTACATCGTTCGTTTTCCTGCCGGATCGTCGCTAACAAGGAGACACCGTATTGAACGTCGCTAACAAGCCAGACTCGCCGCGCCTTCGACATTCGCCGCCGGGATGGCCGGACCTCGCGGCCCTGATCGTGCTGGCCCTAACGCCGCTGGCCGTCGCGGGCATGGTCGTGACGAGGGTTCCGGCGCGCGCTGGGCTGGCCATTGCGGTTCAGCTTCCTGTCCTTGCGCTGGCGGTCGCCGCACTGGTCCGCTTCGTGGGGTGGGAATGGCGCCGCCCGGCTTCGGGGGGCGTACCGCAAGACAGCCCGCGGAGGGCCACCGCGTTGGCTCCGCGGGCCGCGGCGTTGCTCTACGGCTTCGAGGCGCTATTGGCGCTGTACATTTTCGCATACACCTTCGGGGATGTCGTGGTCTGGCTGACGCGTGGAACGGCGTATCTGATGCATCGCCCGATATCACAGATGGGGCTGCTGCCGATGTCGGCGGGCGGAGGCATGGTTGTTGTTGTTCTGATGCTGAACGTCGGCCTGTTGTCGGAGAATCGGTGGGCAACCCTCCTCGCCCGCGTGTGGATTGGGGTTGCCGCGACGTTTCCGGCCGTGGCGATGCTGATGCGCCTCACTGACCGGCTCATGGTTGAACGGCTGCATCACTTGCCATGGACTTCGGCCTTCTTCCTCGGAGGATGCGCCCTTCTCGCGCTGGCCGCCAAGGCATGGATATGGGCCCAGTACTTCGCCTTTGCGCGGCTGGCGCGGTGCTGACTGACGACTGGCCGCTAACGCCTGATGACCGCCAAACCGTTCGTGCGCCGCCTATCGAGCATCCCGCCGCTCTGATGCCCGCCGTTGTTGGCGGTATAGTACGAATAAGCGTTGCGCGATGCCGGTCACGCCGGGCGCCGGCGCCGATGCATCGTCGAAGCCAGGGAGACTGTATCTGTGAATGATTCCGACAGGCCGCTACGCATCGACCTTACGCCGATTCCTCCGGGTTGGCCCGACATTGCGGCACTTATCGCGCTCGGCGCAGCCGCCGTCCCGTTCAGCGGCATGTTGGCGGCATATCTCACCGGCCGCGCCTGGGCGGGAACGGTCGCTCAGTTGATCACCGTTACTATCGTGGTCGCAGCGCTGGTGCGCTTCGTGAGATCGGAGTGGAGTGAGCCGGCGAAGGGAGGCGAAGCGTTGGAGCATCGGCCGGAAGAATGGAGCGATACGCCTGGACCCTCGGCGAAGTTCCGCGTGGGAATGGTCGCTTACGCGGCTGTCCTGTTCGCGGCGACGTTTGCCGACGTCGTCGTGTGGCTTGTGCGGGGCACAGCCTATGTGGTCAGCCACCCGCAGCTAGGCGTTGGGTTCGTTCCGTCAGTAACGCGCCCGTTCGTGCTTCTTTTGGTCCTGGCAATGAACGTCGAGTTGGTGCGGCGCAAGCGTTGGGTAACGTTTACGGCTCGTGTTGTGATGGGGGTGGCGGCGATGATCCCGATCGCCCTGATCTTCGCCCCACTGGCCGGCCGCTGGCTAGATGGCCGGCCGCATCACGCGCTTCCGGCGACGCTCATCGTCGGCGTTGCGGCCACAGGGCTGCTGGCCCTCGCCGCGAAGGCGTGGGTGTGGACGCTGTTCTTCGCGTTCCCTCGGCGAATGCGCCAGATGCATGCGCGAATGGCTCGCGCCTCCTCCTCCAGGCCATCCTGAAGCGCGGTGCGGACTGATGACTGACAACTGATAACTGAAGACTGCTGACTAATCCTGCGCGTTCGTCCAGAGCTCGTACAGCTTCTGGGCGGCGGCGGCGGCCTGGGCGTGGTCCATGGTGATGGTCTGCCCCTGCTCGATGATGGCGGCTCCGGATTCGTCCAGCACGGCGGCGCCGGCGGTCTTGCCGATGACCAGGGCCATCATCACGCGGTTGTGCCCTTCCATCTTGTCGCGCACTTCCTGCTCAACGGCCACGGCGGCGGCTTCGGGCTCCGGTTCATCCTCAATTGGCGCCGTGAGGAACGGCAGCGAAGGGACTTGCTCAACGGCGATGGGCTCCGGCGCGGGCGCCTGGTAGGCCGGGGCGTAGGTTTCCGGCGCTGGCGCTGGCGCTGGCGCTGGCGCTGGCGCCGGGGCTGGCGTTGGGGCGGGAAGCGGTTCGGGCTCCGGTTCCGGCTGTATGGCGGCCGGTTGAGCAGTGGCCGGTGGTGCATAGACCGCCGGCTCGGGCGCGGCGGGCGCCTCGGCGGGCGAATCGTCTTCCGTGAGGTTGGCGGAGGCGAAGTCCAGCACGTCATCTCTGAGGATCACCACGCTGGCGCTGGCCGTAACGAAGGTAGAGCGCGGGATGTAGAGGGTGCGGCCGGTTCCGGCATCCGCGAACAGATCCAGGCGGTAATGCGATACGATGCCGGTGGATTCGTCAAAGGCTTCGTCCGTGACGGCGCCGAGGAGCTGGCCGCCCTCGGTGATGGCGGTTCGCTGGCGGGCTTCGTTGCTGGCCTCAAGGTGCAGCGATACGTTCTCCATGGATGAGAGGGGCTGCAGCGCGCCGGCTTTGCTCACGAGCACCACGTTCTGCCCGAAGGCGGTGCAGTCTGGGAAGGCCACGCCGCTGGGTTCGCGGTACCACTGGCGCTGAACGGCCACGGCGGCGATCTGTCCGGTGACCTGATCGATGACGAAGCGCAGAACGTCCCCCACCCGCTCGCTGGTTTCCAGGCAAATGACGGGCAGGCCGAGGTGTTGGTTGATGATCTTCACGCGCTTCTCTCCTTGTGCTCCGCAGGCGCCGGGGATGCCGATTTGACGCGGGGCCGGTCTCGCGTCAGTATACGACCGGGAGCGGAAGATGGGTCAAGGCGGCTCTCTCAAGCGCCGCGGCCGCGCCCCGCGCTGAAACGAAAGGATTTCCATGAAGCGATGGTGTATGACGCTGGCATTGCTCTCTGCCGCCTCGGCGAACGCCGCGGCGCCGAAGCTCAGCCCGAAGCAAGTTGTCTCAAATATGCAGGCCGCGTGGCGTGCACTGCCGGCCTACGTCTGTCGGATGGACGCGTGGTCCAGGAAGGGGAGCCAGGAGAAGACGCAGGCGTTCAACTTCTCGTTCCAGAAGCCCCACCTCATCCGGTTGAAAGTGCTGATCAACCCGCACAAGGGGGCGGACGTCGTCTACCGTGACGGCAAGATCCGGGCGGCGGAGCGCGTGCTGGGCATCCGCGTGAAAACGGGCATGGCGAATACCGACCCGATGTTCTTCGACCTGCGCGGCGCGCCCTTCTGGCAGGTGGATATGGGCAGCCAGATCGCCGCCATTCAGGGTCTGCTCCCCTCTTCCAAGGCATCCGTTGCGCGAGACGGCGCCGCGGTGACCCTCACACTGAAGTGGCGCGGCGCGGACAAGGCCGCGAAGGACGGCGTGCACGCCTACGTGAAGACCTGGAAGCTGGACGCGAAGACCTGGTTCCCCATCGAACGCGCCACCCTGCAGGACGGCCAGAAGGTGGAGGAGGTGAAGGCCGCCAATATCGACCTGCACGCGTCTCTGAAGGACGGGGACTTCAACCTGTAGATTGGCGCGGCCGGCCCAGGCGCGGCGATCATCCGGCCATTTCGCCGGCGTGATTGCGGCGCCGGCCGGCCGCATGGTACAATAGGTGCAGCACCTGATATTACCTGCAAAGGGGTAACCGAAATGGCAACACAACCGCGCGCCACTGCGCGCCCCGCTCGGCGAGCCTTCACCCTCATCGAACTCCTCGTGGTCATCGCCATCATCGCCATCCTCGCCGCCATCCTCTTCCCCGTTTTCGCAAAAGCGCGAGATCGAGCCCGCACCACGACCTGTCAGAGCAATCTCAAGCAGTTCGGAACCGCGATCAGCATGTGGGAGAGCGACAACGATGGCAAGATCATGCCTGGCTCCACATCAACCGGCATGGGCGTGTATACAGACACCCCGCACACTTCGTGGTATGGGTTGCTGAACCCGTATATGCAGGAACTCCGCATTCTGACGGGGGCCAACTCCACGGTCCTTCACCTGAAGAAGGATCTGCTGTGCCCATTCGCGCCCGCCATGCCGGAGCCCGCCGACAACCAGGAGGATGTTCGCCGTCCGTACAGCTACAACGCGCTCCTCGGGGCCGGGCAAGGCATCTCCGCCAGCAAGGTGAAGGACTACTCCGGCACGGTCCGCATTGCCGAGATGTGGCAGATACGGAATGACGTCGGGCGCTTCGGTCAGGGGTCGCTGTTCGCCTGGCCGCCCTATGCTTACAAGGACATCGCCGCGTATTGCTACCCGCCCGGCTTCCACACCGTTAAGCTGACCCCCACCGACAATTCCGCCGCGCTTCGCCTGCAGCGTCTCCAGGGCCAGAACATGGTCCTCTGGATGGACGGCCACGTTTCCCCGATTACGGGCGCCAAGCTGTTCCAAACCAACAAGACCGACGCCACCCAGGATGCCTACTTTGACCCCTCGGCTACCAAGCCGTAGGCTCGCTGGGTCCGGATGCGTCCGAGGGGAGGCCTTGGCCTCCCCTCGACGGCGTTTTGGGCATGGCGGGCCGCTGCTCGCGTCGCCCCATCTTAACGCTTTCGGCCCGGTGTAACTTCCTGGCCCTGGGGGGCATAATGAGAGTGACGGACGGACGGCGCGGCCCCCCGCGGCGCCGGAGGCGTATGGCGCCGAGACGGAGGCCGATCAGTCCCTCCGCATCCCCCGCGCCAAGCAGCCCCGGCGGATGTCTCGCACCGCCGCGCCGCCACAGGGAGAACAGCGCACACAATGGCCATGCCCCAGAAGTATCTCATCGAGCCTGTGCAGCAGAAGATTACGGACAACATCGAGCAACTGATGGCCGTCCTCCCGCCGGAGGTCTGCCGCAGCCTCAAGAAACACAACGACCTCACCGATCTCCTGGAGATCGTGATGGATCTGGGCCGCTACCCCGAAGCCCGGTTTCCCACTGAGGTCTACACGGTTCTGGATCGCGTCATCAACCAGGAAGACCTGGATTACGTTACCGCTCGCGTGGGGCAGTTCGGCGCCGATAACCGCGCCGGCATCGAGCGCACCCTGCACCGCATTTCCGCCATCCGCAACCGAACCGGCCGCGTCATCGGGCTCACCTGTCGCATCGGGCGCGCCGTATACGGCACCATCGACATCATCCACGACGTTGTGGAAGAGGGCAAGTCCGTGCTGATGCTCGGCCGCCCGGGCGTGGGAAAGACCACCAAGCTGCGCGAGGTGGCCCGGATCCTCAGCGAGGAGTTCAACAAGCGCGTGGTCATCGTGGACACGTCCAACGAGATCGCGGGCGACGGAGACATCCCCCACCCCGCCATCGGCCGCGCCCGCCGCATGCAGGTCCCCACCCCGGACCGGCAGCACGCCGTGATGATCGAGGCCGTGGAGAACCACATGCCGGAGGTCATCGTCATCGACGAGATCGGCACGGAGCAGGAGGCCTTCGCCAGCCGCACCATCGCGGAACGCGGCGTCCAGCTCATCGGCACCGCCCACGGCAACAGCCTGGAGAACCTGCTGATGAATCCCACCCTCTCCGACCTGGTGGGCGGCATCGGCGCCGTTACCCTTTCAGACGAAGAGGCCAAACGGCGCGGCACTCAGAAGACCGTGCTGGAGCGCAAGGCGCCCCCTACCTTCGACGTGGTCATCGAGATTATCGAGGTCGACAAGCTGGCGATCCACCACGACGTTCAAACGACCGTCGACCGCATGCTGCGCGGCGCCGCCCCGCGGCCGGAGATCCGCGTTCGGAAGGGCTCCGGCGAGGTGGAGGTTGTGCAGAAAGAGGAGACCGGGCCGGGGGCCACGGGCGCCTCATTCCCCAGCCGCGGGGTGGACGGCCCTGCATCGAGCCGCCATGGCTCGCGCCTGGACGCTCCGTTGGCGATGCCGCACGAAGCGCCGCTCACCGTGCGCGTCTTTCCGTACGGCGTCTCGCGCAACCGCCTGGAAAAGGCCATCCGCGAGTTGCGCCTGCCCATGTACATCACCAAGGACCTGAAGGACGCGGACGCGGTGATCGCCCTAAAGGCGTACGCCCGGCGGGACGCCGCCCGCCTGCAGGAAGCGATCAGCCAGAACAAGCCGACCTTCGTGGTTCGCAGCAACACCTACGCGCAGGTGGCCAATGTGCTGCGCGAGATGTTCAACCTGCCCCTCGAGCAGGAACTGGACGACGAGGGCCTGGCGATGCAGGAGGCCGAGGAGGCCATCTCACGGGTGGAGGAGATCGGCGAGGCCGTTGAGCTGCGCCCGCAGAGCAGTTACATTCGCCGGCTGCAGCACGAGCTTGCCAGCCTGCACAGCCTGGTCAGCGAGAGCGTTGGTTCCGAGCCCAACCGCCGTGTTCGGGTGTCTCGATGAGCGAAGCGCTGCCCGATCCATTGTTCGTCACGTTTGAAGGGCCAGATGGCAGCGGGAAAACGACGCAGGCGAGCCGGCTGGCGGAGCGCCTGCGGGAGTTGGGGCGCGCCGTGGTTCTGACTCGGGAGCCGGGCGGCGGCGGCCCGGTGGCGGAGAGCGTTCGCAACCTGTTGTTGCACGGGGCGGAAATGGCGCCGGAAACGGAGCTGCTGCTGTTCTTCGCCGCCCGCGCCGAGCACGTGGCCAGCCTGATCCGCCCGGCGCTGGCCGCCGGAAAGATCGTCATCTGTGATCGCTACACGGACTCGTCGCTGGCCTACCAGGGCGCTGGGCTTGGGGTCGATCCCGCGCTCATCCGTGCGCTGCACGCCATCGCCACGGGGGACCTCTGGCCGGATGTCACCATCCTGATAGACCTGCCGCCGGAAGATGGCCTTGCCCGCCAGGCGGATCGCAACCGCATGGAGGAACGCGGGCTGGAGTTCGCAACCCGCGTGCGCAACGGCTTCCTGCGCCTCGCCGAAGCCGAACCCAACCGCTACCGCGTGGTGGACGCGCGGGGCAGCGTGGGCCAGGTGGCCGACCGCGTGTGGCGGGCGTTCTCGGGAATGCCTAAGTAGGCGCTCAGTGATAGACGGGTTTCACCGCAGTAGCGCCGGCGGCCCGCCGGCATGGGCGCGAAGCGGCCACATCCAGCTCCACAGGTCCGCCCTTCGGGCGGATGCCGGCGAGACGCCGGCGCTACTGGCGTAATCTGTACGTGGATAGCCAGGGCGCACCTAGAATGGAGGAAGCATGAAACTGATCATCGCTATTGTGCACGATCGTGACCGGCAGAAGCTGGCGGATGAGCTGGTGAAGGAGTCCATCCGGTTCACGCGGCTCGCCAGCACCGGCGGTTTCCTGCGCGAGGGGAACACCACGTTCCTCATCGGCGTGGAGGATGAGCAGGAAGAGCCTGTGTTGAAGATCGTGGACCGGTGCAGCAAAACGCGGGAGCAATACGTGAACCTCCTGCCGCCGGACGCGGCGGCCGTGGGCGCCTTCGTGGCCAACCCCATCTCCGTTCCCGTGGGCGGCGCCGTGGTCTTCGTGATGCCCATCGACCGCTTTGAAAGATACTAGAGGAGCACTCAGAACTCAGAACTCAGAATTCAGTCAGTTGGCTTGTATCGGTGAGGGGCGGTTCCTCACGGGAGCACGCCTCTGACCGGGTTCCGAAGTCTGAGTTCTGAGTTCTGAGTTCTGAGTTCTGTATGCTAGGCCAGAAACACTTAACGGATGCGTTGCGGGAAGCGGCGGCGAAGGATGCGCTGCATCACGCCTACCTGTTTGCGGGGCCTTCCGGCTCCGGCAAGGCGGAGGCGGCGCTTTGGCTCGCCCAACTGGCCAACTGCGAGGGCGGCGCTGCGGCCGCCGTCGCCGGCCTCTTTGGCGATGCCGAACCGGCCCCCGAGCCCGCGATACCGTGCGGAATCTGTCACAATTGCCGGCTCATCGCCGAGGGCAGCCACCCGGACGTGTTGTGGGTGGGGCCGTCGGAAGACAGCAAGGCGCGCAAACTGCTCATCCGGCAGGCGCAGTTCGTGCGCACCGAAGTCTCTCGCCGCCCGGTGTTGGGCCGGCGCAAGGTCATCGTGCTCTCCCCGGCGGACGACCTGACCCTGGACGCCGTGAACTGCCTCCTGAAGACGCTGGAGGAGCCGCCGGATTACGCCACGCTGGTGCTACTTGCCGGCGACACCGGCAACGTGATCCCCACGGTGCTCTCGCGCTGCCAGGTGGCGCGCTTCACGCCGGCGCCGGCCGCCGACATCGCCCAATGGCTGCAAGATCAGGGCGCGCTGCCGCATATGGCGGAACAACTTTCTCGCTTGTGTGACGGCCGGCCCGGCGAGGCCTTGCGCCTTTGGAAGGACCAGGCGGCCCTCCCGAAACGCGACCGCACGCTGGAATGGCTGGCCGACGTGGCCGATGCGAGTCTCCCGGATGCCCTGCGCTTGGCGGAGCGCCTGCGCGTGAGCCCGGACGGCGCGCCGGCCGATATCCCGGACGCCCTTGGCTGGGCCGCCGGCTGGTTCCGTGACGTTCTGGCCGTTCAGTCCGGCGCCGGCGCTGAGACCCTCATCAACCGCGATCGCGAGCGCTCCATCCGTCACGCCGCCTCCCGCTATCCGGTGTCACAGGCCCTTTCCGCCATGCGCTCCATCCTGAATGCGCGCCGCTACCTGGCCGGCAACGGAAGCCCGGCGCTGGTGATGGAGAACCTGGTGATGGACCTGATTCCGGCGGGAGGCGCCTGGTGAAGATTGCCATATTGGGCGCTGGAAGCTGGGGCACGGCCCTTGCGCGTCTGCTGGGCGCAAAGGGCCACCCGGTGCGCCTTTGGGACCATGACGTGGAGCGCGCCGAGGCGATCCAGGCGGCCCGCGAGAACGCGCGTTACCTGCCCGGCTTTCCGCTGCCGGATGCGGTGGACGTAACGCCGGACCTGGCGGACGCCGCGTGGTGGGCCGAAGCCATCGTGGTGGCCGTGCCCAGCGGGGCCGTGCGTGAGCTGATGGAGGGGCGCGGCCGCCTGTTCGAGGGCGCCCAGGCCATCCTCAGCGCCGCCAAGGGGCTGGAGCCGTCCACCGGGCTGCGGGTCACCGAGATCTGCCGCGAGTTGTTGCCCGCCCCGGCGCGCGACCGGGTTGCCGTTCTCTCCGGCCCGAACCTCGCCACGGAACTGGCGAAGAACATCCCCACCGCCACCGTGATTGCGGCGGAGGACCCCGCCATCGCCTCCGGCCTACAGGCGGCGTTCCAAACGCCGGCCCTGCGCCCGTATACCAGCTCGGATGTTACCGGAGTTGAGTTGGGCGGCGCGCTGAAGAACATCATCGCCATCGCCGCCGGGATCTCAGACGGCCTGGGCTATGGCGACAATACAAAGGCCAGCCTGATGACGCGCGGCCTGGCCGAGATCATCCGGCTGGGCGAGCGGCTGGGCGCCAAGCGCGACACGTTCTGGGGCCTCTCCGGAGTGGGCGACATGATCGCCACGTGCGCCGGCCGCCTCAGCCGCAACTACCGCGTGGGCGCCGGCCTGGCCGAGGGCAAGACGCTGGATCAGATCCTGGCCGAGATGGGCCAGGTGGCGGAAGGCGTTCCCACCACGGAGGCCGCCATCCGCCTCGCACAACGCGCCGGCGTGGAGCTTCCCATCATCCAGCGCGTCCACCGGGCCCTCTTCGACGGCATCCCGGTTTCCTCGGCCACCATGGACCTCATGGAACGCAGCGCCAAAGGGGAGCTGTGGTAGGGGGTCGCCATCGCGTGCTGCGGCCAGCATAGCGCCGTGTCGAGTGGAGCGTCTTCGTTTGCTCTCTCCCACGTCACCCTGAGCGTAGCGAAGGGTCTCGGCCTGACGTACCACATGGCGAAACGTACCAAGCACCCGCGCCAGCCTTGGCTTGGGTGCTTGGTACGCTTCATGGGCAGGTCGGTCAGGCCGAGACCCTTCACTTCGTTCAGGGTGACGTGGGAGAGGGGTAGACCCTATGGAGTGCGGCGGCTCACCGCCGCACTCCATATAACCGCGTTACGCCATGTCGAACAGCAGAACTTGCGCGTCCTCTGTGGCGGCGACTTCCAGCGTTGGTTCGTCCTCAATGGCGGCGCCGTCGCCGGCGTGCAGGGCCGTGCCGTTCAGCGTGACCGAGCCGGTGGCCACGTGCAGCCAAACGCCCCGCCCCGCCGCGCCCGGATGACAGGCCGACTCGCCGGCGGATAGCCGCGCCAGCCAGACGTCCGCATCCTGGTGGATGGTTTCGGAACCATCCCGCCCGGTCTGAGAGGCCACCAGGCGGAAGGAGCCCGCGGCGTTTCCATACGGTCGTTGCTCGTAGGCTGGGGAGTACCCGCCCTTGTCCGGCAGCAGCCAGATCTGCAGAAGATGCACGGGTTCGTCGGAGGACGGGTTCGCTTCGCTGTGCATGATGCCGGTCCCGGCGCTCATCCGCTGCACCTCGCCCGGCCGGATCACGGATCCGTTGCCCAGGCTGTCGCGGTGTTCCAGCGCGCCGGCCAGCACGATGGTGAGGATCTCCATGTCACGGTGCGGGTGCATCGGGAACCCGCCGCCGGGGCCGATGACGTCGTCGTTCAGCACTCGCAGCGAACGGAAGCCCATGGCCTGCGGGTCGTAGTATTCGCCGAACGAGAAGCTGTGGCGGCTGTCCAGCCACGAGCGTTGTGTCTGTCCGCGCTCGCGCGCGTTTCGGATAGTGATCATCTCGGTGCTCCTTTCCTGCAAGCCCGGTTAGGTCGGCGCCGCCTCTGTTAGGCGGCGGGCGGCGCCCAAGCGCCGCGGTACACGAACTCGGTGTGCGGGCGGCGGCTGCGCGGCCCCGTCTCGCGTTCCCGGTACGGCTCCGGCAGAGTGGCCGGATCGCCGGGGTAACCCACGGCGATGACGGCCACCGGGGCGTACCCTTCGGGGATCCCGAACGCCTCGCGCGCCTTTTCCGGGTAGAAGCCGCCCATCGGGTGGGTGATGAGGCCGATGCTCACGGCCTGCAGCGCCAGCGCGAAATCCGCCGCGCCCAGGTCATGGAGGGCGGCGGCATTGGGGGCGCCGTTGTAGCTGAAGTCCGTCTTCGCCACAGCCAGGATCAGGGCCGGCGCCTTTTCGGCCCAGGGCACATTGCCCGGCATGAGGGCTCCAACCATCTTGGCGAACGCCTCGGGCTCATCCTGAGTCGCCACCACGTAGCGCCAAGGTTGTTCGTTCATCGAGGAGGACGCCCATCGGGCGGCCTCGAAGAGGCTCGCCAGGGCCGGCGGCGCAATCGGCCGGCTGGAAAATGCGTAAGGGCTGCTCCGGCGGCACATCAGATCGGCGATCCCGGGCGTTTCGTATTCGCGTTCCATATCAGGTTTCTCCATCCATTTCGGCCGAGGCCGAGTAATTCGACATTGAGCTATTTACGGCGGGGTAGCCCCGCGGCGTGCGGGGCGGTGATTTCAGCCGGCCGCGCTGGCGCCGAGCGTTCGGCACAGGCGGGCCAGGTTGTCCTGTTCTTCCGGAGACAGGGCGTTCATCAGCGCCGTAATCGCCCGGGCATGGCCCGGGAAGACGCCGGCAATCAGTTCTCGCCCGGAATCGGTGAGGTGCACGGTGATGTAGCGGCGGTCTGTTATGCTGCGTTCGCGTCGAACAAGGCCGCGTTTCTCCAGGTTGTCCACCACCATCGTGATGTTCCCGGTGCTTTTCAGGAGTTTCGCTCCCAGATCGCGCTGGCACAGCGGGCCGAGGTGCAGCAGCGCTTCCATCGCGCCGAACTGGCTCATCGTGAGTCCGTTCGCATCGAGGCGCGTTTGCATGCGGCGCGTTACGGAATCCGCGGCGCGCATCAGCTTGATGTAGGCGCCCAGCGCGCGGACCTCTTCATCTGTTCCCTGGTAGTGCGTTCCCATTTGGCCGTCTCCTCCGTGTCTCACATCGTTTAACATTGAAGAGTTCGTCGCGGTTCCCGCCGCAATACAGGGTTCCAAGGGGGGATCGGCGCTTTGAAGCGACCGATCGTGTACGGGCCGGCGCCTCAGCCGACTTCGCGTTCAATGCGCAGCAGGAGTTCGGTAACGTTCACGGGCTTTGTGAAGTGGGCGGACGCGCGCAGGGGAGCCGTTTGCTCGCCATCGCCCACGCCGGAGACGACGATCACCGGGATCCCAGCCAGCTTCGGATCCTGAAGCATGGATCGCCGCAGCTCCCAGCCGTCCATCACGGGCATCATGAGGTCCAGCACGATAACATCTGGCGGCTGTGCGCAACGCAACGTGTCGAGAGCCTCCGAGCCATTCGCGGCAGTCCTCACCTCGTAGCCTTCGCTCAAGAGGATGTCCGCCAGGGCATCCCGACTGTCTGCGTCGTCTTCCACTACCATCACCGAACCCCGCGATGGGGGGCAAAGGGCAGCGCTATAGGCGGGCAACAGTGTTTCGCACATCATACAGTGATATTACCCTCTGGCGCGGGACGCTCAAGCGGGGGGAGCGACACGGTGAAAATGCAACCCTCATCCTCGCGGGATTCCAGATGGATATGGCCGCGCATGGCCTCGACCATCTCGCGGACGAGCGTGAGGCCCAGCCCCACCCCCGGCGTGTGTTTGTTGCGCACCGGCTCCAAGTGCTCGAACGGCTCGAAAACCTGCGTCTGGCGGTCCTCCGCAATGCCGGGTCCGGTATCTGTCACGGTGATGACGTGGCGTCCGTCCGTATGGGAGAGCGAAACGGCAACGTGCCCGTGATCCGTGAACTTCACGGCGTTGCCAACCAGGTTGGCGAGGATCAGATGCGTCAGCCGCGGGTCGGTTCGCAGCGTCGGCAGTTCGTCCGGGAGGGCCAGTTGCAGGCCCACTCCTTTCGCCTCGGCTTGCGGTCGCCACTCTTCCACGACGGCAGTCGCCTCGCGGGCAAGGTCGATCTCCTCCACCCTGGTGACCGCCTGCCCGGATTCGATGCGGGAGTGCTCTAGCAGCGACTCGATCAGCGAGAGCAGTCTGGCCGAGGTGGCGGCCATCTTGCCCACGATCTCACGCTGGCGGGGCGCCAGATCGGCGTCGCTTGAGCGCTGTAGGAGCTGGATCTGTAGCTGCATCGCGTTCAGAGGGTTCCTGAGTTCGTGGCTCACCATGCGCAGGAAGCTCGACTTCACCCGGCTGGCCTGCTCCGCCCCATCCAACGCGGAACGCAGCGCCTCCAGCGCCGCGCGTTGTTCGCGGCGGCGGACGCCCACTTCGGTAACCAGGCTCTCCAGGTCCTGACCCTGCACGGTCAGTTCCTCCTGCAGCGCCTCGCGGGCGCGTTTCACCGCAACGAGATTCACCACGCGAGCGCGCAGTTCCGCCGGAGTAAACGGCTTCGTGACGTAGTCCTGGGCTCCTTCGCCCAGCAGGCGCGCGCGCATTTCGTCGTCGGCGCGGGCGGTGATCAGCAGCACCGGCGTCTCCGCCAGAAGCGGGAGGGCCCGCACGTTGCGCAGCAGTTCATCACCGCCCTTTCGAGGCATCATCACGTCGGAAACGATGAGATCAGGACGCAGGGCGACGGCCCGTTCCAGGCCCTCCTCGCCATCGGCGGCGGTTTCCACATGGAAGTCATCGGAGAGGCCATCTGCGATGAGGCTCCGTACCTCCGGGTTGTCCTCGACGACAAGGACCGTTGGTCGGTCGGACGTGACGATGCGCTGCGCTGGCGGCGGGCGCAACTCGGCCAGAGCCGTATCAAGGGCGCCGCTGTCAAGCCCGCTGGCGGGATAGATAGACGCGCCGGGCGGCGCTGATATGGGGAGGCGCACGGTAAACAGCGCGCCGCCTTCCGGAGCGTCGCCGACCGTCACTTCCCCACCGTGCATGGCGACGAACTCGCGGACGATTGCCAACCCCAGGCCAGAACCCTGAGTGCGGCGGTATGCCACGGGATCCGGCTGCCCGAATCGATCGAAGACCATATCCCGATAGGCTTCCGGGATGCCGGGCCCGTTGTCGGATACCGTGAGAACGGCGGAGCGGGTTGCGGCGCTCTCCTCCCAGAGCGCAAGGCGCACCACGCCGTCATCCGGCGCAAACTTGAAGGCGTTGGAGAGCAGATTGATGAACACGCGTTCCAGCTTTTCGGTGTCTCCCTGTGCGGGCATCGAGTCGGGCGTCTCAATGGCGAGCCGGATGCCTCGCTCCGCCGCGACGGCATCGAAGTGGCGCGCCGTGAGGCGGGCCACGCCTGCCAGATCCGTCTCCTCGTAGTGAATAGCCAGTCTGCCGGCGTCCAGTCGGGCGACATCCAGCAGGTCGTTCACGCGCTTGAGCAGCGTGCGGGCATTCCGCTCCACAACCTCCAAGCTGCGGCGCTCGGCCGGCACAAGCGAAGGCTCACGCAGCAAGCGTTGCGCGGGACCGATGATCAGGGTGAGCGGCGTGCGAAGCTCGTGGCTGACGTTGGCGAAGAAGCGCGTCTTCACCTCGTCGAACTCCTTGAGGCGGGCATTCATCTCGGCCAGCTCCGCGTTGGCCGTCTCCAGTTGCACGCGGCGTTTCTCCGAGATGTGCGCGGCTTCCAGCATGCCCAAAGCGGTTGGGATGACCTTTGGGAGCGCAAACGCCGTGGCCACGCTGGCGCCCGCGGTGACCACCTTTACGAGGCCGGAGGCCCAGTACACCGGGTTCCACGTGGTGAGCACTTCCATGAAGTGCGTCCCGGCGCATGCGATGATGAAGAGGCCGAACGCAAAGAACATGGGGCGGAAGGGGATGAGCGTCTTCCCCTTCTGGACCATGCTCCAGAGCATCAAGGCGATCGCCACATACGAGGCGCCGATGAGCATGTCGGAGCCAACCTGCATCCACAGGAGCGCCGGCGTCC
This sequence comes from Armatimonadota bacterium, assembly GCA_036504855.1. Lineage (GTDB taxonomy): Bacteria > Armatimonadota > DTGP01 > JAKQQT01 > JAKQQT01 > DASXUL01. The sequence goes on from DASXUL010000074.1 coordinate 24,758, forward strand.
AGAGGTAGCAGTGCCCGTGCGGCATAAAGGGATCGCCGGAAACCAGGGTGTGGAGCAGTTGGAACATGCTGCGTCATCCCGGGCGTGCTCAGCGGGGGGCGCCGAGGGTTTTCAGATACCGCGTTACGGCGTCGATTTCGGCGGAGTCCAGCCGTCCCTTCCAGGCGGGCATCGCGCCGCGTCCCTCCTGGATGACCTTGCGGAGCGCGGCGTAGGGCTGGGAGGCGGCCACATCCAGGCGGCGCGGCGCCGGCCCGCGGCGGCCGTTGGCGCCGTGGCAACCGGCGCAGTAGAGGGCGTAGACTTTCGCGCCGCTCGGCCGTCCGTCCGCGCCCTTTGTGGAAGGCGGCGCGCAGCCCGCCAGCGCTGCCATGGCGGCGGCCGACAGGCTCAGTATGCCGATGGACATACGGCCGCCCGGTATAAGACCCCCTGCTTTGCGTACTACTTTGATAGCCGTAGTTTATACTTCAGCGGAGGGTCTTGACCAGCGTCAGCGCGTCCTCCAGGGATACGCGGCCGTCGGCATTGAGGTCGCCGTTATAGCGTTGGGCGGGGGTTGGGGCGGCGAGGCCGCCGGCGATGCGGAGGATCTGCGCGCAATCGGCTGGGGTTACGGCGCCGTCCAGGTCCAGGTCCCCCGGCGCCAGGCCCGTGTGGTAGATGCGCGCGATGGCATCCGCGACCGGCGGCGCCAGGGAGAACCAGGCGGACGGCTGCCCGGTGCGGTACGCCTCAATGTTCACGCCCTCCAGCGGGGCGTCAATGCCCAGGTAGACATTTGCCACGTTCAGCGCGTCGTCGAACGCCTCTTTCGGCCCGAAAGGCCCGAACAGGCTGCCATAGAATACGTCGTAGTAGTGGCGCAATGCATTGAAGCCCGGGTTGGCGGTGAGGCTCTCATCCGGCGCGGTCCTCAACAGCGGCATGGCGGAGAGGGCGGCATAGGGCGCGATGATCCCCTCGGGCTGCGGCGCGCCGCCGTTCGCTTCGATCGGGGGCGCGCCCAGGAGGCCCTTGTAGTCTCCCAGATTCGCCGGGTTCACGGCGGCGGTGAGCCCCCAGGAGTTTGGGCTGAAGGCGGCGTGAGTGGCGTATCCGTCCGCGGGAGCCTGTCCCGGCGCGTGGTCGATGCTGTACTGCCGGCTGGCGAGGCAGGCGGCCACGGAGTTGGCCCACCAGTCCACGGCGGGAACGGCGCCGCCGGCATCCTCCGGATGGTCCGCGCCGAGCCTGTTGAACGGGATGTACCCATGCGACTGGGTGTAGGTGAACAGGCTCCCGAAATACGAGTTCACCACGGGGTACGTCACGCTGTTTCCGCCCACATAGGAGCGGCGGACCCGGGGGTATCCGTACCACGCCTTCAGGGCATCCGCGCTGTCAGGCTCGTTCCCAATGCCCAGCAAGCTGATGAGGAGGATCTCATCCGTTGGCCGGTCCCAGTTGCCCTGGTTCAGGTAGCCGGAGCCGGCGGGGATGGAGTACGAGTTGTCCTTCTCCGGCTGCCACGACATGCTGTAACGTTTCTGGCCGGACACCGTAATCCTGAAAGCAGACCATTGCACGTTCGCGGCCGCCCGCAGCGCCTTATCCCGCACCTCCGCGCCGAAGCGCTGGCCGGCGGCCAGCGCCCCTTCGATGAGCAGCGCGCCGTCCGCGGTGCTCACCTCGCTGCCGGAAGCGCGGCGGAACCGTCCGTCCGCCCCGGCCGCCGCGAAATGGTACGGCAGGCCGCCGTACTGCATGTCAACGCCTCCGGCCTGCATCTCCAGCACGGTGTCCAGGATGGCGTTCGCCTTGGCGCGCGCGGCCTCGGGGGTGACGGTCCACTCCTCCGAGGAGCCGTAGCGGCTGGCCTCAATGGCGAGGCACGTCAGCCCGAAGCCCGTAGCCCCAACGCTGCACACGGTGGAGTTGGTGTTGTCCGCCAGCATCGCGCGCCCGTTTGGGAAGCCGGTTGTGGCCGGCGTCGTCACGAGCATGGAGGATGCGTAGGCGCACGCCTGCGCCTCGGTTCGGTCCAGCAGTTCCGCATCGGTCAGCGCCGGCGGCTGCCCAGTGGAAACGTGGATGGAGGTGAACGTGGCGATGCCGGTGTTGGTTGGCGCGGCCGGGGCGTTCTGGATCTGCAAATAGCCGCCAACCGTTGAACCGGCGCATATGCCAGCCTGTGACCCGCCGGCGGGCAGGAACGGGCTGGTGATGCCGTCCACGCTGAGGATGAAGCCGTTCACGCCGCCCTGGCTCAAGTACTGCATCCGGAGCCGCACCGTTTGGCCGGACTGGTAGTCCGCCACGCCATGCAGGCGGAAGTTGTACGCCGGCAGAACGGATCCGGAGGCGGAGAAGCCCACCACCTCGTGAGCATCGGTATTCACCATGAACAGAGCGTCGCCGCATGGGCCGTTGATGCGAAGGCCCGCCTCCTTGCGCGGTGAGGTTGGGTCGCCGGTGAGCGTGACGTCGGCGGAGAGGTCGAACGTATCAGAGGGGCCGAAAGTCTGGTCGGCGACGCCGTCCGGCGAGAGTCGCCAGTCGTGGCGGTTGGCGTAACCGGTTGCGGCGCTCACGTTGCGGTCCGAGATCGACACGGAATCGGAGGTTTTGGTCACCGTGAGCGCTGAGGCCGGCACGTCGTTGAAGACGCGAGGGTGGAGGACGATCTGTTGCGCGGCGCCCGGCAGTCCAACTACGGCGGCGGCGAGGCCGGCCCAGAGGGCGCGCCTCACGCTTCACCTCTTCGCGCGCCGCAAGACTCTCTGATGACGAGGCGGGTGCGCAGCATGGCGCGCGTGGCGTCGGTGGAGCCGCTGATGATCTGCGCCGTCAAGATCTCCGCCGCCCGACGGCCGAGTTGGTAGATCGGCTGGTGCACGGTGGTGAGCGCGGGCTCCACGTGCTGGGCGAGCGGCACGTCGTCGAAGCCGACCACGGCGACATCGTCCGGAACGCGAAGCCCCTCCCGTTTCAGAGCCTTCATCGCGCCCAGCGCCATCACGTCATTGGCGGCGAACAGGGCGGTCGGGCGAACGCCTCGGGCGAGGATGCGCTGCATGGCGTTGCGACCGCGCTGTTCCTCGAACTGCCCGCCGGCGATCAGCGCGGGGTCCTCGAAGATGCCGGCCTCCGCCAGCGCCGTTTGGTAGCCCGCAAGGCGGTCCCGCGCGTTGGCGGAGCCCTCCGGCCCTCCGATGAAGGCGATGCGCGTGTGTCCCAGACGCAGCAGGTGGCGCGTGGCCTCCTGGGCGCCGGACCGGTTATCGCAGTCCACGCTGTTAACGTCCGGGTCGGGCACGCTGTTGCTCACCACGACGAAGGGGATCTTGCTTTCGCGGCACTGGCGGATCGCCGGGTCGTTGACGCGGGTACCGATGAGGAGGACGCCGGCGGCGGCGGCCAGAGCGCCGCCCTTCCCCAGCGTATCGTGGTAGGCGCTTGCCGGCGCATCGCGGTTCGGCACGAACAACGCGATGCTCATCCCGTGGTCCGCCGCGGCGTCTACCGCCCCGCGGATGATCTCGGTGAAGTAGAACGACTCGAAGACGTGGGAGTTATAGGGGATCACGAGTCCGAGCGTGTTTGGGGGACGCCGCGTCACCAGGGATACGGCCTGGGGGTTCGGTCGGTAGCGGCCGGAGCGGGCGATCTCGAGGATCCGGTTGCGCGTGGCATCCGAGACCTTGTGCCGGTCCACGTCGTTAACAACGCGAGACACCGTAGCCACGGAGACGCCGGCCATCTGAGCGATCTCTCGCAGGGTCATGAATGCCTCCCAAGGGGGACGGAGCCGGCGGGGCCGCGCCCCGGGTTGCGTTCCGTCCAACCAGGGTAAAAGTTTACCCTGTGGGTACATTGTAGAGGGCGGATGGGAAACGCCGTCAAGGAGGCTGAGGTTGACGGGCTTGACGAGGGGTGCTACGATGTGCATGAGAGGGTATTCCTGTCTCGATTTGGGTAAACGTTTAACCAGCGGGCCGCCCTGGCCCCGCGCGATGCCTGTGAGGTATGCGGCGCTCTGTGCACGTCAGCTTCGAGCGCCCGGAAGGATCCGGCCATGATCAGTCGCGTGAAAGCCTTCTGTGCGGCCCTCGCCCTCGCGGCGCTGGCCGCCTCCCCGCGCGCTCAGACGGTGCGCGTGGAATCCGAGAGTTTCGTCCCAGCCAACGGCGCCGCTACCGTCGGCTCCGGCCCCAACGCCACCGGCGTCGTCGGCGTGGATGGTCTGCGAGCCATCTCTCCGCCCGGCGCCCCGAAGGAAATCGGCTACTTCGACGCATGGGACTGGCTCGAGTACGACGTCACCATCCCGTCGGACGGAACCTACTCCATTGCCTTTCGCTACTCGTCCAACCCAGGCGCGTCTGTTACCAACCTGCCGACACTTTTCACGTTCTACACATCGGGCCAGCAGCTCTACAGCAGCGACGCCACGCCAACAGGCAATTGGGACACGATGGTGGTTTACACGATGCCATCCAACGTGGCTCTGAAGGCCGGCGCCAACCGCTTCCGCCTCGCCATCCGTCCCGATACCGTCAGCGGTCCATCCATGAACATGGACTACCTGGAGTTCACCCGGGTGGGTGACTACCCGGCGCTGTCGGCGATCTCCGGAACCGTCACCGGCACGGTGGGCGCTGCCGCCACCCCGCTCTCCGGCGCCCTCGTGTACGTTGGGGCTGATTACCAGACGGCGCAGTACGTAACCCGAACGGACGCCGCCGGGCACTACACGCTGCACGTGCCGGCAGGCTCCACGAATGTATCGGTGTTCGCTAACGGCTTTGGCGGCGCCTCCGCCAGCGTACCGGCGCCGGGCGCCCATGATTTCGCTCTGGCCCTCACCGGCAAATACGAGGCGGAGCTACTGGACGCCACCAACCCCGGCTTCCAGTTTGGGAACGGACTGCAGGCGCAGTACGCCACAACGATCCCCGGGCTTTCGAACAACGGTCAACTGGCGTTCATGGACTCGTCCCGCTATGCGGACTTCAACAGCATCTACGCGCCGGCGGATGGCGTGTACGACGTCTGGATCCATTACGCCAACGGAGCGCCCAACACCGGTCACCTGAAGTGGCAGGCAAACGGCGGCATCAGCGCGACCTCCACCTATGCCCCTACCGCCTCCAGCACCGACTACGCGGATTCGGCCAAGGTCCTCCTGGAATTGAAGCAGGGCGCCAACAAGCTGCACATGCTTTCGTTGGATCGCGTCGCCAACGCCTACGCCAATATCGACTACCTGACGGTGGCCCCCACCACCCAGCCGTACGGCCGCTTCTCGCTGACGGTGAAGACCGGCGCCGGCGCGCCGATCGCCTTCGCCGCCGTCACCCTCACCGGAACCACGAACCTTGACAGCGTGACCGGCAGCACAGACGCCAACGGCGCCTTCACCGCCGTCCTCCGGCCCGACACCTATTCCGTGACGGTCGCCAAGGGCGGCAACACGGTGACCGATTCCGTGGCCATCGCCGCCGGCGCCTCGGTTTCGCGAGACTACACGCTGAATATCACAACGATCAGCGTGGAGGGCGAGGATTTCGTGGCCAGCGGTCCGAGATCGCCCGCGGCGGACATCGTCTCTCTGGGCGGGGCCTCGGGCGGCACGGTGATAGAGAACTTCACCGGCAAGGGCAACACGGATCTCGGACAGAGCAACTACAGTTGGGCGGAATGGGTCGTCAACGTGCCCGTTGGCCAGGCCGGCCTCTACCAGGTTTCCATCCATTACGCTACCAGCGCGCCGGGAGGCGAGAACGCCCTGGACTTCTGGACCACCTCCACCCATCTGTATACGTTCAGCGTGGATGGCACCGCCAGCGCCGCCGACTATGCGGACTACGCCTACGCCACGCTGACGCCTCTGAAGGAAGGCCAGAACCGGTTCCGAATGACCATGGTCTCCGGCGGCCTGAACATCGACTACTTCACGTTCCAGAAGATCGATGCGGCCCCGGCGATGGTGGCGTTCACCGGAACGGTGACAGGCTCGGATGGCTCCGGGACAGGTCCCATCGCCAACGCGCTCGTGTACGTGCCCAGCTTCATGGGGAACCTGACGGACGCCACGAACCTGGCGCTCACCAACGATGCGGGTCAGTACACGCTCAACGTACCCGTGAACAGCGGTTCGGTGGGCTACTACGATCTGGCCTTCAGCGCCAACGGCTATACGACGCAGACGTTCTCGCTTCAGAAGGCGCCCACCGTGAAGAACGTCGCGCTGAGCGTCAACAACCCGGATGCCGTAACGCCGAAGGCGGAGCGCCTGGACTTCCTCACCTATGAAAACGTGACGCAGTCTGTCAACGGCCTCGGCGCTGGGACGCTCGCCACTGCGTATGGGGAACTCAGCTTTGTCCAACCCAGTCCAGATACATGGGTAGAGCTGCTGGCCAGCGTACCGCGCGCCGGCGCCTATACGATCAGCGCCAACCTCGGCAGTAACTGGCCGCCGGCCGATCAACCGGGCCACCTCATCATCACCGTCAACGGTTCGGCGCGGACAGCGTCCGTGGCCAAGACCGGTGACTACGCCACTCACGTCACCGTGCCGCTTCTCACCAACGCCATCCTGAACGCCGGGCGCAACACCATCCGCGTTACCTTCCCCGATGCAGCGTTCAACATCTCGTACTTCGACCTGGTCCGCACCGGAGACGCCCCGGTTGCGGCGCCAACGGATATCAACGCCAGCGGGGTCACCGACATCGTGGATGCGGTGATCTACGCGCGTCGCCTCTCCGGCGCCGACCCGGCGACCGCTCCGGACGTCACCGGAGACGGGAAGTCGGACGCTGCGGACGTGATCCGCATCTTGAAGGTGGCTGGCGGGCTGAGTTGACCGTTGCACCCCGGGCTCGGGGCGCAGCCGCCCCGAGCCCGGCCGGCAGCCGTTTGGAGGGTAGTATGGAACGCAGTAATCGTCGCGGCTTCACGCTGATTGAACTGCTGGTGGTGATCGCCATAATCGCGATCCTGGCCAGCATCCTGTTCCCGGTGTTCGCCAAGGCGCGCGCCCGTGCAACACAAACCGCCTGCCTGAGCAACGAGAAACAGATCGGCATCGCCCTGATCTCCTACGCGCAGGACTACGATGACACCTTTCCCTCGAACCGGCTGAAGAACGCGACTGGATCGTGGGCCAACGGCGATCGGACGTGGAAAGACGCGTTGGACCCCTACATCAAGAGCAAGGACGTTTGGGTCTGTCCCGCCAACAAACACGCCTACGATCCCTACAACGCCACCGGCAAGCCGGGCGACGAAACGGGCCGGTTCGCGCGGTCATACGCTTACAACGCGGAGATCTTCCACGTTAACGACGACTTCCTCGCCGTGGGGATGTCCAAGTTCAAGTCGCCCTCCGATACTATCTTGTTCACGGAATCGCGCATGCCGTTCTCTGACATGGGGCCGTACGGAGCGTTCGGCCCGGACTGGGCTATGAGCAACACCTCTTGGTCAGGCATTGTCCGCGCGGGCAGCGCCAGCGAGGGCGCCTTCTTCACTCACAACGGACGGATCAACTGCATCTTCGCGGACACCCACGTCCGCGCGGTACGGTTCACAGAGACTCTGACCCCCAGCAACATGTGGGAGCCAAAGCCGTCCACGGAATCCGGCCACACGCAAGCCGACTACGATGGCTTCGCGCGCAACACATCGATACTCAAAGAGTACACGCAATAACTTGTTCGCCGGGGGGGGGCCTCGCCCAGTTCGGCGGCCCCCCTGCCGGCACACTCATGTGAGGAACCCGCCATGTCCTCCGCGCACGAGCGCGCCTTCGATTCGCCGTACGGCCACTTCTCCGAGGACGGACGGGAGTACGTCATCACCCGGCCGGACACCCCACGGCCATGGGTCAACGTCCTCACCAACGGAGATTACGGCTGCATCGTTTCGCAAGCGGGCGGCGGGTTCTCATGGCGCGGAAACTCCCAGCTCCGCATGCTGAACCGCTGGGACCAGGACCTCATCTGCGACGCATGTGGCCGCTTCCTCTACCTGAAGGACGACGCTACCGGCGCCGTATGGAGCGCCGACTACCAGCCCACTCGCCAGACGCCGAAGGCATTTCGCATGCGACATGGCCTTGGCTACACCGTCACGGAATTGGCGCGCGGCGGCGTTCGGTGCGAGAAGACCGTCTTCGTCCCGCTGGACGCGCCGTGCGAGGTGTGGCGGGTCCGCCTGACCAATGAGTCGGCCGCCCCCGTTGCCCTCTCGCTGTATCCCTACCTGGAGTGGCAGCTCGGCGCCATTTCCGACTGGCACCGCGAGTTCCACAAGACCTTCATGGAGACGGAATGGCTGGAGGATGCGTCGATCCTGTATGCCTGGAAGCGGGGCGAGGTGGATGCGTCCGAGCCGCCGTTTGCGGGCTTCCTGGCGGTTGCCGGCCGCGCTGCGGACGGCTACGACGCGGACAAGGAGTCCTTCCTCGGCCGCTACGGCGATCCGTCCGCTCCGGCCGCGCTCCGCGAGCGCTCGCTGGCGGGCCGGACCGGAAGCTGGAACGATTCCGTTGGCGCATTGCAGGCGCGGCTGCCGTTGGCGCCCTCCGAAACCCGGGAAGTCGTGTTCGTGGTGGGAGCCGGCTCGCGCGACGAGGCCCGGACCTGCGTGCATCGGTTCGGGGCTCCGGGCGCCGTGGACGCCGCGCTGGAGGGCGTGAAGGGCTTCTGGGCCGGCATCGTCGACGGCTGCCGCGTGGAGACCCCGGACCCCGCGCTGGACCTGATGACCAACGTATGGCTGAAGTACCAGGCCATCGCCGGCCGCATGTGGGCGCGCACCGGCTACTATCAGAACTCCGGCGCATTCGGCTTCCGCGATCAGCTTCAAGACAGCCATATCTGGATGCCCCTGGAACCCGATCGCGCGCGCAGCCAGATCCTTATGCACGCCGGGCATCAGTTCGCCAATGGAACCGTGCAGCACTGGTGGCACACCTGCTCGAACATCGCCGCCGTCACGGACTGTTCCGACGACCTGCTCTGGCTCTCCTATCTCGCCATGAACTGGATCGACGAAACCGACGATGTTTCGCTGTGGGATGCGCCGGCGCCCTTCCAGGATGGCGGCGAGGCCCCGATGTACGACCATTGCGTGCGCGCCTTCGACAAGGTCTTCACCCGCTTCTCGCCGCGCGGCCTGCCGCTGATTGGCGACTGCGATTGGAACGACGGCCTCTCTCACGCGGGCCGCAAGTGGAAGGGCGAAAGCGTGTGGCTGGCCCACTTCCTGACCGGCCTCCTGCGCCGCTTCGCGGAGCATGCCGGGGAGAGGGCGGACAGCGCACGCGCCGCCGACTACCGTCGCCGCGCCGACGCCCTGGTCGCCGCCATCAATGAGCATTGCTGGGACGGCGAATGGTACTGGCGCGCCACAACCGACAACGGCCGCAAGATCGGGAGCCATGAGTGCGCGGAGAACCGCATCGACCTCATCGCTCAGGCGTGGAGCGTGATCAACGCAACCGCGCCGCCGGAGCGCGCCCGGCAGGCCATGGCCTCCGCGCAAAAGCATCTCTTCCGCGAGTACGGGCCGCTGTTGCTGACGCCCGCCTACAGCCGTACGGATCCGGATATCGGCTATATCACGCGATACGCCCCCGGCGTGCGCGAAAACGGCGGCGTCTACACCCATGCGGCCACCTGGGGCGTGCAGGCCCTGGCCATGCTGGGAGAGGGAGACGCGGCCTGGGCTGCTTATGCGTCCATGAGCCCGCCCCGCCGCGGAACGGACCCGGAGCTCTACTTCGCGGAGCCTTACGTTACCCCTGGCAATGTGGATGGGCCGGACTCGCCCACCTTCGGCCGCGGCGGCTGGACGTGGTACACCGGCTCCGCGGCGTGGATGCAGAAGGTGGCTCTGGAGTGGATCTGCGGGGTGCGCGCCGTGCGCAAGGGCTTGCTGATTGACCCCTGCATCCCGGCCGCCTGGCCGTCGTTCAAAGTCCACCGCCGCTTCCGCGGCGCGGAATACGATATTGAGGTAGTCAACCCCCACGGCCGGCAAAAGGGCGTTGCATGCATCACCGTGGACGGCTGCCCCATCGAAGGCCCCGTGATTCCACCATTCCCGGCCGGCGGAACGCACGCGGTGAGGGTGGCTATGGGATAGCGGTCATGGAGCTGTCAGCCGTCAGCGATCAGCCGTCAGCCAGAAGGCCCCTTATCATTAGGCAAGCGCGCTCATGGAACAGGGCCCTCGCTCCGTCGGCTGATCGCTGGGCATCCAGTGATGCATTCCGGTGAGCGCTTCTCCCACGTCGCCCTGAGCAAAGCAAAGGGTGACGCGGGAGGAAGCCGTGCGCAGTCGTCAGTCGCTCGTCCGAAGGCCCTGTACCATGTAGCAAGCGCGCTAATGGCGCGGGGCCTTCGGGCTGATGGCTGACCGCTGACGGCTGACAGCTAGTTCATAACCACTTCCAGCTCGCACAGGGGGCGGCTGGTAGTGGGCTCGTCCAGAAGGTCCTGGATGGTGGTGGCGCGAAAGGCCGTTTCCACTGCGCCGATGGCGTCGTCAACGCGGCGGTGCAGCGGGCACAGCCGCTTGCCATGTGAGGCGAGGCCGAGCGGACACGATGTGATGCGTCCTATCGGATCCACCGACTGGACCACCTCGTAGACCGTTATCTCCCGCGGCTCCCTCGCCAGGGTCGATCCCCCGCCCTGCCCCCGCTGGCTCTTCAGGATTCCCGCGCGGTTCAGGCTCTGCAGCACCTTCGACAGGTACTGCGCCGGCACCCGCGTGGCCTTCGCTATCCGCTGCGTGGTCTGCGGGGCGGATGGCCCATTTGGCCCATCCGCCAAGGCAACGACCGCCCGCAACGCGTATTCCGCCGTCTGCGATATCATCGAGCTTCCTTCCGTCCGGCCCCATCTTTCCCATTCTATTGGCGACGGCTCCCGGCATCCCGGCGGGTAGTGGAATTGGACCTTGACATCCAGATTATATCTGGCGTACAATCCCTTTGTCGATAATTGGATACAGTTATCCAGAATTGTGCGGGGAGGTTAACGATGTCGTACAGACGGTTGTGGATCGGGCTGGCCACGGTTATCCTGGGCTCGTTCGCGGTGCTGGGGTACTTCGGGCACGAGATATACCAGCAGGCGCCGCCGATTCCCACGCGCGTGGTCACTACCGACGGCCGAACTCTCTTCACCGCCAGCGCTATTGAGGACGGACAGAACGTCTGGCAGGCGGCTGGCGGCCAGGAGATCGGCACCGTTTGGGGACATGGCGCTTACGTGGCTCCAGACTGGACGGCGGATTTCATCCACCGCGAGGCCATGTACATCCTGGACCGCTGGGCCATGTCCCGCTATGGGAAGCCGTTTGCAGACGTCCCCGTGCCCCAACAGGACATGCTGAAGGCGTACCTGCGGGCGGAGATCCGCACCAATACGTACGACCCCGCCACGGGCGTTATCACCCTCTCCCCCATCCGCGCCGAGGCCATCGCCGACGTTTCGCGGCATTACGCCGGTCTCTTTGGAACGGACCCGGGCCTGGACAAGCTGCGAAACGCCTACGCGCTCCCGGCCGGAACGGTCTCCGATTCGGTCAGAATGGCGGACATGAACGCGTTCTTCTGGTGGGCGTCGTGGGCGTGTGAAACGCAGAGGCCCGGCCAGAAGGTCACCTACACCAGCAACTGGCCCTCCGAATCGCTCATTGGCAACGCGCCCACCGGACAGGTGGTGGTATGGAGCGTTATCAGCTTCGTGCTGCTGCTCGGCGGCATCGGCGCCCTGGCGTGGTACTTCGCCGCCCAGAGGAGCAGGGAAGAGCCGAACGATCAGACGCCCGCCGCGGACCCGCTTCTGGGGATGAAAGCCACCCCCTCAATGAAGGCCACTCTGAAGTACTTCTGGGTGGTGGCGGCGCTGATTGTGGTGCAGGTCGGCCTCGGCTCCATCACCGCGCACTACGGGGTGGAAGGAAACGGGTTCTATGGCATCCCGCTGGCGAAATACCTGCCCTACCAGGTGACGCGCACGTGGCACACGCAGCTCGGCATCTTTTGGATCGCCACCGCCTGGCTGGCCACCGGCCTCTTCGTTGCTCCCGCCGTCTCCGGCCATGAGCCGAAGTTCCAGAAGCTCGGCGTGAACTTCCTCTTCTGCGCGCTGCTGCTCATCGTTGTGGGCTCCATGGCCGGCGAGTGGGCCGGCATGATGCGGAAGCTGGGCTTCGCGCCGAACTTCTGGTTCGGCCAGAGCGGCTATGAGTACATCGACCTCGGGAAATTCTGGCAGGGGTTCCTGTTCCTGGGCCTCTTCATCTGGCTGGCCCTGGTCACCCGCGCTCTGTGGCCGGCCTTCAAGAAGAGCCACGTGGACCGTCACCTGCTGGCCCTCTTCCTGCTGTCATCGCTGGCGATCGCCGGGTTCTACGGCGCCGCCCTGATGATCCATCAGCACACCAACCTCGCCATCGCCGAGTACTGGCGCTGGTGGGTGGTTCACCTGTGGGTGGAGGGCTTCTTCGAGGTGTTCGCCACCGTGGTGATTGCCTTCCTGTTCACGCGCATGGGGCTGCTGAAGACCGCCACGGCCACGGCCAGCGTGCTGTTCAGCACCATCATCTTCCTTACCGGCGGCATCGTCGGCACGTTCCACCACCTCTACTTCTCGGGCACGCCAACCTCGGTGATGGCGCTGGGAGCCAGCTTCAGCGCGCTGGAAGTGGTGCCGCTCACGCTGATCGGCTTCGAGGCGTATGAGAACCTCACGCTGTCTCGGGTGAAGCCCTGGGTGCTGGCTTACCGGTGGCCGATTCTGTTCTTCGTGAGCGTGGGCTTCTGGAACCTGGTGGGCGCCGGCCTGTTCGGCTTCCTCATTAACCCGCCCATCGCGCTGTACTACATGCAGGGGCTGAACACCACAGCCGTCCACGGTCACACGGCGCTCTTCGGGGTATACGGGATGCTGGGCATCGGCCTGATGCTGTTCTGCATGAAGGGGCTGACCGCGCATCGAATCTGGAAGACCGGAACCGTGAAGTTCGCATTCTGGGCCATCAACATCGGCCTGGCCCTGATGGTCCTCCTGAGTCTGCTTCCCGTGGGCCTGCTGCAGACATGGGCCAGCGTGGAGCATGGGCTCTGGTACGCCCGCAGCGCCGAGTTCCTGCAGACCCCGTTGATGAGCACGCTGCGCTGGCTGCGCGTGTTTGGAGACACCATCTTCGCCGCCGGCGTGGTGGCGCTGGGCTACTTCGTGCTGGGCCTGAAGACCGGCTGGAGCCTGGAAGAGACCGACTATCCGATTATGGACGAACTGAGCCGCCTCCCCGAGGAAGCGGCCCGCTGAAGAAAGGACGCGTGATTCGATGGATTACACCTACCTGAAAAGCCTCGCGGATGGCGTGGAAATCCCGAAGAACGGGATCATCAGCACCACCGTGAGCGGCGACGACCATTTCAAGGTGATGCTCTTCGGTTTCGACACCGGGCAGGAACTGAGCGAGCATACGGCTTCGGTTCCGGCGATCCTGCAGATCGTGAAGGGCGACGCCGACCTCACCCTGGGCGAGGACAAGCGCCCCGGCCCCGCTGGAACGTGGGCCCACATGCCCGCCAACCTCCCCCACAGCGTATTCGCCAAAACGCCCGTGGTGATGCTTCTGATCATGGCGAAGAAGTGAGCCTGTGAGTCGTCAGTCATCAGTCATCAGTTCTCAGTCGCCCATATGGGAGGCTGCCTGATCGACTGATGGCTGCGCTCACTGACGACTGACGACTGAGGACTAATGAGTGATGACTACCAATACGACTGTTCGTGAGATCGTGGTGGAGCGCCCGGGACGGGCGCGGGTGCTGGAAGGGTTCGGGCTGGATTACTGCTGCGGCGGCGGCAAAGCGTTGGGCGACGCCTGCGGCGCGAAGGGGCTGGAAGTGGATGCCGTGGTGCAGGCGTTGCTGGAGAGCGACGCTGCCCCGCAGCCGGCGGAACGCAACTGGGCGGAGGCCAGTCTGCCCGAGCTGATCGACGAAATCATGACGTCGCACCACGCTTACCTGCGAGAGGCGATGCCGCGAATCAGCGACTTCCTGACGAAGGTTGCCGGCAAGCACGGCGAGCGCCGTCCGGAGCTGGTTCAAACGCGCGAGGCCTTCCAGGGTTTCCGCCAGGAGATGGAGGCGCACCTCTCGAAGGAAGAGCGCATCCTCTTTCCGCTGGTGCGGGCCATGGATGCCAAGCAGCCCACGCAGGGCTTCCCGGCCAGCGTGGCGGGCCCCATCCAGTGCATGGAAGCCGAGCACGAAGACGCCGGCGCGGCGTTGGAGCTGTTCCGGCGCCTCCTGAACGACTTCGTGCCGCCCGATGACGCATGCGGAACCTACCGCGTGATGCTGGAAGAGATGGCGGCCCTGGAGGCGAATACTCACCAGCACGTTCACAAAGAGAACAACATCCTGTTCCCGCGCGCCATTGAGCTGGAGCGCGCCAACACGGAAGTGCGATGGTAAGGGTTCCGCGGATGACGCAGCCGAACGGGAACGATCTCGGATCTATCGGGGAGACGGCGACTTCGCCGGAGAGCCATCCGGCCGTTCCTGGGGGGGCTGCGACGTTCGCGGCGCGGGTTGGCGCTCCGCCGCTGCCGCACGAGCACGGCGCATGGGTTATGCTCATCGCGCCGATGCTGGTTGCGCTGGCGGCGGCGCCCCAACCATCGGGGGGCCGGGCGGCGCTGGCGGCCATCGCGGTCATCGGCGCCTTCCTGGCGCGCGAGCCGGCGGACCTCCTGATCCGCGGCCGCGGCAAACCCGGCACGCTATTCTGGCTGGCGGCGTATCTGGCGGTTGCCCTGGCCGGCGCTTTGCCGCTGGCGTTCGTGACTCCGGGGATGGCGCTGCCGGTCATCGGCGCCGTCGCCGCGGGGCTGTTCGCCGTGCACGCCGCGCTCCTGGCGTGGCCGGCGCGGCGGAGGCTGGACCGAACGCAGGCGGGGGAGGGTTTGGCGGTGGTCGGACTGACCCTCTCCGCCCCGCTGGCATACGCCGCGCAGACCGGTCGGCTGGACGGCCTGGCGGTCTGCCTTTGGGCGGCCTGCGCCCTGTACTTCGGCGGCGGCGTGTTCCACGTGAAGATGCTGCTCTCGGCCGTAAAAGGCCGGTCGGCATTGACGGCGGTCGATCGGCTGCGGCTTGGCCGCTTCAACCTGGCGTATCACGCCGCCATGCTCCTGATTGTTATCTGGGCTGCGCCGAAGGCGGGGCCCGTTGGTGGAGCGCTGGCGCTGGCCGCCTATGCGCCGGCCATCCTGCGCGCGGCGTGGGGCACGGCCCGCCTGTCTCGCACACTGCCCCCGCTGAAGCGCGTGGGCGTTCTGGAAACGCTGTATGCCTTGTGGTTTGGGGGCGCCTTTGCGGCCGCCCTGCGCCTGGGCTGAGCCTACGTCAGTTATCAGTATTCAGTCATCAGTTGGCAGTCGTCCGTTCGGAGGCCCCATATCGTGGCCGCGCCGGTCGCGCGACGCGGGCCCTCCGGCTGACGCCTGACGACGAGTGACTCAAAGAAGGAGACCGTATGCAGATCAACATGTCCGTGCAACCGGGCCACGATTGGACCCAGCCGCTGGGCCTCCTCAGCGATTGCCACCGCCGCGTTGAGAAGTTCCTCGGCATCATCGCCCAGGCGGCAGCCGGGCTGAACGGCGGCGCACTGGATGCCGGCTCCCGCGAGGCGCTGGCAAAAGCGTTGACGTACTTCCGCCAGGCAGCGCCGATGCACACGGCGGACGAGGAGGAGTCGCTGTTTCCGCGCCTGCGCGCGGCGGACACGGATGAGGCGCGCGCCGCCCTCGCCCAAGTAGATGGATTGGAAGACGATCATCGGACCGCGGATTGGCAGCACGCGGAGGTAGACGCTCTTGGCAACTGCTGGCTGGCTGAAGGGACGCTTCGCGAAGACGATGCCCGGCGTCTGACGGAGTTGTCCCTGGGCCTGCAGGAGCATTATCGTGGGCATATCGCGCTGGAGGACACCGTGATCTTCCCGTTGGCCGGCCGGGCGATTCCCGAGCGCGAACTGCTGGAAGTCGGCCGTGAGATGGCCATCCGACGCGGACTGGACCCCGATGCGCGCACGCCGGAATCGCGTTGCGTTTCGCGGCGCCAGGGCGTGGCGATTCGTGTATAATGGGTACAGTGGTCCAGAATGCTGGTTCCAGATTGTGAGACCTGAGGCTTGAGGCTGAACGCTGCTCTGATGCCCCTCAAACCCAGGTCTCATTTCCTGTTATGGGATAGGTGGCGCATTTGTCCGAAGGTATAGCGAACGGGGGGATGACGGCGCCGTGGCCCCGTATCATCCAGGGTGGAATGGGCGTATACGTCAGCGGCTATCCGTTGGCGCGGGCCGTTTCCAGGGCAGGCCAGATCGGCGTGGTCAGCGTAACGGCGATTGAACAGGTATTCGTGCGGAAGCTCCAACTGGGCGACGTTGGCGATGCGCTGAAACGCGCGGCTTCCCACTTTCCAGATAACAACCTCGTCAAGCGCGTATGGGAGCGTTACTCCGTTCCGAAGACGGCGGATAAGCCGTATCAGGTCCCAACGTGGCGCGCAAACCCCAAGAAGAGCCTTGTGGAACTGAGCGTGCTGGCGGCCTTCTGCGAGGTCTGGCTGGCGCGCGAGGGTCACAAAGGCCAGGTGGGCATCAATATGATGCAGAAGCTCCAGCTTCCCACCCTGCCCTATCTCTATGGCGCGCTCCTGGCCAAAATCGATTACCTGTTGGTGGGCGCCGGCATCCCGTCGCAGTTCTCCGGTTTCGTCGATACCCTCACGAAGCACCTTCCCACGCGCATGCGCCTTACGGTTGCGTCTCCCGCTTCCGGTGAGGCCCGGGGCGGCCACGAACTGCACTTCGACCCGAAGGAATACGTGGATGTGGACCTGCCGGATACCCACCGGCCGCGCTTCCTGCCCATCATCACCTCTCACATTCTGGCGAAGCACCTGCTGGCCAAGGCGGGCCAGATCGACGGTTTTATCGTGGAAAACCCCACGGCCGGCGGGCACAACGCTCCGCCGCGCCAGAGTGGCCTCCTGAACGAACTGGGCGAACCTGTCTACAGCCGCAAGGATGACTGTGACCTGGCGGAGATGCGGAACCTCGGCGTTCCGTTCTATCTGGCGGGCGGGTATGGTGACCCCGTTGCGTTCCAGCAGGCCCTCTCCGAGGGGGCTGCCGGCGTGCAGGTTGGCACCCCGTTTGCGCTCTGCGAGGAATCCGGCATCACGCGGCAGATGAAGGACAAGCTGATGGATGAGATCGAGGCGGACAACCTGTCCATCCTCGCCAGCGCCACAGTCTCGCCCACCGGCTTCCCGTTCCAACTGGCTCAGGTGGAGGGTTCGCTGACACAAGCATGCGTGTACGAGTCCCGCACCCGCATCTGCGACGTGGGCCTGCTGGTGGAGCTCTACGAGAAGGAAGACGGCTCGTTTGGCACACGTTGCAGCGCGGAACCCAGGGAAGTCTATGAGATGAAGGGCGGGACCGCCGAAGGTTCCGAGGGTCGGCGCTGCCTCTGCAATGGCCTGCTCTCCACAGTGGGCTTGCCCCAATTCCGGAAGAAACGCGGCCTCACCATGCTCACCGAGGAGCCGCCCGTGGTAACGCTCGGAAAAGACCTCAGCGCGGTGCGCCACTTCATGGCCCAGGGCCAGCGCGTCTATTCCGCCACCGACGTGATTGAGCATATTACGGGATAGAACGCAGGAATCAGAACTCAGAACTCAGAATGGCCCCGACCGAGAGGTAATCCTCTCGGTCGGGGCCATTCCCCTTTGGAGTGCGGCGGCGAGCCGCCGCACTCCATGTCGTCACCCGGCCAGCGCCGTTTTCAGCAGTTTCACCGCGTCCAGCAGGTCCACGCGGCCCTGCGAGGCGCCCGTGTCCGCCACGTTGAGGCGGGCGCGCTCGTCGGCGCCGAGCCTCGACAGGCCGCCGTCGGCGGAGAGGGCGCGCAGGGCGTCGGCTATCGACACCGGCGGCGTCGAGCCGAACTCGTCCGCGCCGATGTCCACCGCGGCGCCCGCCTGGCGCGCCTGGCCGTCCAGATCCAGGTCACCGGGCTTCACTGCCGTGTTGTCGCCCTTGTCGATGCAAGGCGAGCCGGCCAGCAGGTGGTAGTCGCCCGCCGCCAGGTTCGCCAGGCGCGGGTCGGCGGAGATGTTGCCGCTCTGGCCGGTGGGGTCATCGTAGTAGCGGAAGTCCGCGCCGTTGTTGCCATAGATATCGTTGTTGCGCAACACGATGGTTGCCCCGTTTCCGTAGAGCCCGCCGGTGTTGAAGGCGATGATGTTATTCAGCAGCGTCGGGCGCGTTTCCCCATCCGCGGCGACCGCGGCGGAGTAGTCGGGCGGCGTATTGCCCACGATGGTGTTGTTGGCGACAACCGGGCTGCCGGTTCCGGTCAGGCGGATGCCTTCCTCGGAGTTGTTGGCCACCACGTTGTTGCGGATCTCCAGCGTGCTGATAGAGGATGATATGCCCCTCTGGTTGTTCACGATGAGGTTGTTCAAGATGGCCGCCGTGCCGTTTGTCACGCTCACGCCAGTGTTCGCGTCACGGATCACGTTGTTGCGCACCACGGCCAGCGTGCCGCCATCAACGTTCACGCCGCCGGCATAGTCGCTGGGATGGCGGATGGTGAAGCCATCGAGAACGGTGGGCGCCGTTCCCTGCCCGTCGAACAGGACCACGGCGGATCCGTATCCGGCGCCGTCCAGGATGGTCTCATGCTTTCGAGGGTCGCGCTGCTCGCGGGCTGTCTCCGTGCCGGCGAACCCGCCGTACACGCTCTGGTGCACGCCCAATTGCAGGAACGGCTCGTACTCCTCGGTGGTCGGGTTTGAGTAGGTCCCCGCCGCCACCCACGCCTCTATGCCGGGGCCGCCCGTCAGGGCAGCGCCCACCGTCCTCTTCGCCTTCGCCCAGCTCGATCCGTCGTTCGCGTCGCTGCCGGTTGGCGATACGCGGATGGCGTTGTAGCCGTTCGGGTAGGCGGCCCCGTCCGACTCATCCGCCCCGATATCGACCTTCGCTCCCAGGAGGCGCGCCTGACCGTCTATATCCACGTCGCCGGCGGATACGGCCGCGTTGTCGCCCGCGTCGCGGCAGGGCGAATCCGGGCGGATGTGGTAGTCGGCGAAGGCGGCGCTGGCGAAGCGCGGATCGGCGGAGATGTTGCCGTTGGCTCCGATGGGATCGGCGAAGCCGGTGACGTTGGCCGTCCCGTTGCCGTATAGGCAGTTGTTGCGCAGAGTGGGCGCCTGGTTGTCCACGCGTACGCCGCGCCCATTCCACGCGATGATGTTGTTGACGTATGCTGGCTGGCCCGGGCCGGTGGTGTCGATGGCGAGCCCGCCGCTGCGGACGATGGTGTTGCTCTCGATGCGCGGGGCCTGCGCGGGGCCGCTGAGCCCAACCGTGAGGCCGATACCGAGGTCGTTGCCCAGAGCGTTGTCCGCGATGAGGTTGCCGGCGAAGCGGCCGCTCGTGTCGGTGAGCGAAGCGCCGCCGCCGTCGTTGTGGAAGATGGTGTTGTTGTAAGCCTGAAACTCGGTTCCGGCCTGGATGCCCATCCCCCGGCCTGTGTTGAAGGAGATGAGGTTTCCGACCACGATGGGGCTCGCGCCGAGCGAAGATAGCCCGTTGTGGTTGCCGGTGATGAGGTTGTTCAGCACGTAAACCACGGGGAAGTCGTTGGCCTGGATGTCCACGCCCGTGCCGAAGTCGGCGCTGCCGGTGACGACGAAGCCGTCGAGCACGGTGGGCGCGGTGGCGGCGCCGGCGATGACAACGGTGTCGCCGGTGAGGCCGCCGTGGAGGATGGTCTCATTGGCCATGTAATCGCGCTGCTCGCGGGCGGTTTCCACGCCCAGGAAGCCGGCGTACACGGGCACGTTGGGGCGCAGGGTGATGAAGTCGGAGTACTGCGCGCCGCCGGTGTGCTGGTAGGTTCCGGCCGCCACCCACACCTCGCCGCCCACCGCCGCGTCGATGGCCGCCTGAACGGTGCGCTTGGCCTTCGACCACGATGAGCCGTCGTCCGCATCATTGCCATCCGGGCGAACGCGCACGATGGTGAGCAGCGGATCGTAGACCGTGCCGTTGGATTCGTCCGCGCCGATATCCACCTTCGCGCCTTGGACCCTGGGCTGCCCGTCGATATCGTGGTCCCCCGCCGCCGAGGCGGCATCGCCCGCATCGCGGCAGGGCGAGTTGGGCCGGATGTGGAAGTCGTTGTAGGGAACCGTGGCGAACATGGGGTCCACCGAGATGTTGCCGTTGGTTCCGGTGGGGTCGGCGGGGAAGCTGGTGAAGTTGCGCCCGATGTTGCCGTACACGCAGTTGTTGAGCAGCGTTGCCGGCAGCGAGGGGGCGAACAGCCACACGCCGTTTCCGCCGTTCCAGGCCACGATGTTGTTCGCCATCTGCAACTGGCTGCCCGAGCCCATGAACACGCCGAAGCCGGCATTGGCGGCCACGGTGTTGTTGACCAGTTTGGCCGAGCCGGTGACCCCCAGCCCCAGGTTGATGCCCGCGTCATAGCTCTGCGTGCCGTTGCGCGTGATCTGGTTGTTGCGCACCTCCACGCCGCCCGAGTACACGTAGACGCCGGACCCGCCGTTGCGGTGCACGAAGTTGTTGAGGATGACGGGGGTGGCGGCGGCTTCCCCGGAGGAGTTCAGGTAGATGGCGTCGCTGGTGTTCTCGATGACCGTGTTGTCGGCGATCTGCGGCGCGGCGCCCACTGCGGCGATGCCGTAATTGTTGTTGCGGATGATGTTGTGGTCGAGCGAGATCGTTCCCAGGGGCGTGCGGGCGATGGAGATGCCGCCGGTGAGGAGGCCGGAGCCGCTGTTGCGCACGGTGAAGCCGCTGAACGCCGCGATGGCGGTGGAGCCGCCCCGGATGGCGTATGCGGAGCCGGCCTTGCCGGCGTCGATGATGGTGGGGTTGGCCGTCCAGTTGCGCTGCTCGCGTGCGGTCTCCGCACCCGCGAAGCCGCCGTACGTGAGCAGGCTCTGCGGCGCGGAGACGGCCTCGGCATAGGATCCGGCGGCGACCCACACCTCGCCGCCGAGGCCCGCCAGGTCCACGGCCGCCTGGATGGTCCGCTTGGCCGCGGTCCACGAAAAGCCGGCCCCCGCGTCGGAGCCCGCGGGTTTCACGCGCACCACGTTGTAGGTCAGGGGGAAGGCCGTGCCATCGCTCTCGTCGGCGCCGATGTCCACGGCGCCGCCCTGAACGCGGGGCTGGCCGTCCATGTCCGTACCATCCACGATGGCGGCAGGGTCTCCCGCGTTGCGGCACGGCGAGTCATGCCGGATGTGGAAATCGTCGTAGGGCATGCTGGCGAGGCCCGGGTTGACAACGAGGTTGCCGTTGCCGATCAGCGGGTTCGGCGTGCCGCTGAGGTTCGAAGTGAAGTTGCTGTAGTTGTTCCCGTAGACGCAGTTGTGACTGGACTGGATGACGAAGCCGTACTGGTGGGCGATGCCGCCGCCCCGGTTCCAGGCGATAATGTTGTTGCTGAGCGCCAGCGTGCCGTTGAACAGCGCCGACACCCCGAACCCTTCGTAGGCCGTCGCCTCGTCTGCCGGGCGGTTCTCCACGATGGTGTTGCCGGAGACGACCACGGTGGTGAGGTTCGGCAGCGCCTTGTTGTTGAATAGGAATACGCCGTCGCCTACGTTGTTGTGGATGACGTTGTTGGCGATGGTGGGGGTGGCGTTCTCGCTCTTCACGGCGTGGCCTCGGTTGGCGGTGATGACGTTGTTGGCGATGAGGGGCGAGCAATTGAGGGTTTCGGCCTCCACGTAGACGGCGCCGTCGCCCACGGTGGGGCTGCCGTTGGCGATGATGACGTTGTTCACGATGCGCGCCTGGTTGGCGCCCTTCACATACACCGCCGCGCCGCGGCCCAACGGGCCGTGCACGGTGTTGGCGGTGATGATGTTGCCCGAGATCTCCGGCGAGCCCTGGTAGATGGCCACGCCGCCGCCGGCCGTGAAGGGGCGGTTGTCCTTATCCAGCGCCAGAACGCCGTTCCCGTTGCGGATGGTGAACCCGTTGACCACCGTCTGCGGCCCTATCGCCTCGTTGGCGAACACCACGGCGCCCTTCTGGTTGCCGTCCAGGGCGGTGAGGTTGAGGGCCGGGTTGCGCTGGGCGCGCGCCGTCTCGGTCCCGGCGAAGCCGCCATACAGGCCAACGCCGTTCTTCAGGATGAGGGTGGCCGTCTGGACGTAGGTCCCGCCGCGCACCCAGATCTCATCGCCGGTCGTGGCCGCCGCCATGCCGTCCGCCACGGTTGCGAATCCGTTGGCCCAACCGGCGCCGGTGCGCGGCCCCGCCGCCGCCGGGTTCACGTAGATCACGGCCGCCCGAACGGCCGACGGTAAAATGGCCAGCCCCAACGATGTGGCCAGCCAGAAAAGTCTCCGCCGCATGAATAAGCCCTCCATTCGCGACGGAAACATTTTCAACATGGCATCGGTTCCATAGGGAAATCCGGTGCGTTGTTCGTTGAGCGGGGGGGGCCAGTACCTATCGCGCGCGGCCCGCCGCCTTTTCCACCATGGTTTCGTAGTTGGCCATCGTGCGCCGCGTGATGTCTCGGCCATAGGGCGAGGCGCTGGGCATCAGCACGAAGCCACGGCCCTCGCCGGAGGTCCCCTCCTCCAGCGCGCGGTCCACCAGCGGAGCGAACTCAGCGGGTTCCAGGTTCTCCAGGTCGCTGGCTTCCAGGTTGCCGAAGAGGACCAGGTCCTTTCCGAACTCGCGGCGGACCTCGGCCAGCGTAACGTCGCCCTGCGGTAACGGCTCCAGCGGGTCGATGGCGCTGGCGCCCATCTCCACGATGGCGGGCAGAACGGCCTTTACGCGGCCGTGGCAGTGGATGCGGCAGAATCCGCCGTTCCCTTCGATGGCCTGCACCAGGGGCTGGTCGTAGCGGACCACGAACTCGTTGAACAGGCGCGACGGTAGGTATGGCTCGGCGGCGTACTCGGGGCCGTAGATGCGCCACAGGCGGCCGGGGAACTCGCGCGCAACCCGCTCCACGGTGCGCTGGATGGGCGCGGCCAGCTTCTCCAGCAGCTTGTGGAACAACGCTTTTTCCGTGAAGGCCAGCACCATGAAGTCGTCCATCGAGAACAGGGCGGCGCCCTCGGCCAGCGCGTCGCCGGTGTCCACCATCAGGATGCCGGCGTCCCCCACCTTCGCTTCCGCGTCGACCAGGGGTCGGATATCGGCAACCACGTCGAAGACCTCATCCGGCAGTTCCAGGTAGGCGCACAGGTCGTCCGCGTCCTTGAGCAGGTGCTCGGTGGTCCAGGTGGTGTCGGTGCCAGGGTCGCGCCGCGAGACGGAGGTGAGCGTGCGGCCGGCCACGCGCACGGTGGTGCGGCGGAAGCGCGAGCCCTCCCCCTCCCAGGCCTCTTCGGTGATGAACTCGCCGCGCCGGTTGCCGGGCGCCGGCGCGAGGGCGGGGCCGACCATGCGGATCAGGTCTGTCTTCTCTTCCGCAAGGCGCAGGAGCGGCTGCCAGGAGGGGGAGTTGTAGATGTTGAACGGGTCGGGGTCGCTGGGGTCCACCGTGAACCCGCCGACCTCGTAGAAGCTCACGGCGGGCCGGTCCACGGCCTCTCCGCGCAGTGTGGCCATCAGGCGCTCGCGTCGCGTCATATCACTCTCCTGAGTTGAATGGTCGCGGCATGCCCGGCCGCTGTGGTATCTTGGCGGCGGCGGCCCCCCTTCTGTCTAGAGCGGGGCTGCGTCGCCGACATGGGCGGCGGACGGTATGGAGCAGTAGTGACGCCGGAAGGCCCGCCCTTCGGGCGGATGCCGGCGGGCCGCCGGCGCTACCCCCGGAGTCGGTCGAGCCGCGTGCGGGCGGGCCAGGCCGTCTGTTCATCCGGTCCGCCGCCCGGCCGCTCCGTCGGCGCCATAATGAGGGCAGTATGAGCAGACCTTACCTGAAGATCGGACACCGGGGCTTCCCGAAGGAAGCGCCCGGCAACACCATGGCCGGCTTCCGCGCTGCACATCGCCTGGGATGCCACTGGGTGGAGTGCGACTGCTGCCCCACAAAGGACGGCGTGATCGTGCTCTCGCACGACGACAGGGTGAAGGATGCCTCCGGCCGGGAGTACCGCATCGAAGAGCATACGGCGGCAGAACTGGCGAAGCTGGACCTGGGGCGCGGCGAGGGCGTGCCGACCCTCGCGGAACTCGTGGCCTGGGCGGTGGGCCGCGTGGGCATCATGGCGGACGTGAAGTGCTCCGGCTACGAGCGAGAGATCGGGGACGCGCTGCTGCCCATCGCGGTGAAAGACAAAGTGGCGCCTGGCGCCGACGACGAGGCCCGCGGGCGCTTCCGCTGCTTCCACCCCACCCTGC
Organism: Armatimonadota bacterium; assembly: GCA_036504855.1. Lineage (GTDB taxonomy): Bacteria > Armatimonadota > DTGP01 > JAKQQT01 > JAKQQT01 > DASXUL01. The sequence continues at coordinate 49,213 of DASXUL010000074.1, forward strand.
CGATCTCCCTCAGCCTGGGCGCCGACCGCGCCGCCGAACTGGACCGGCGCATCCCCGACCTCGATACCGACGCCGTCACCCCGCAACACCCGCTGGTGACGCCGGAACGCATGGCCGCCCTCCACGCGCGCGGCCTGAAGGTCTACGCCTGGACGGTGGACGATCTGCCCACCATGCGCCGCCTGCTGGAACTGGGCGTGGACGGCATCATCAGCAACCGGGCCGATCTGCTGGCCGAGTTGTGACGAGCGGCCCCGAGGGCCGAACCGGAAGTTAGCGAGCAAGAATGAGCAAGCCAGATATCACGATCATCCTGGAGGGCGTTCAGCCCGCTGCCGAAGCCGCGTGGAACGTCTCCTCGCTGCGCACTCTGCCATTCAACGTGCCCGAGGGCGCCGCGCGCATCCGCGTTCGGCGCCATCTGGACCCGTGGGTGAAGCACACCGCCGCCGTGCTGCTGTTCGACCCGCGCGGCGACGGCCCCGGCGCGCCCGGCTTTCGGGGCTACCAGGGACAGGTGAACACGGATGCTGAGTTCACCGTGACGGGCGACCCGGAAACAACCACCTCGTGGTACCGCCCCGGCGCGCTTCCGGCCGGCGAGTGGCGCATCGGACACTGGTTCCTGGACGCCGTCTCGGACTCGCTGCGCTACCGGTACGAGATCACGATCGGCTTCGACGGCCCGCCCGCTGCCGATAACCCGTACCCGGACTACGAGCCCGGCGTGGTGAAGGCGAAGCCCGGCTGGTATTGCGGCGGCCTGCACAACCACACGCTCTACTCGTATGACTCGCACATCGGCGGCACGCCCCACACGCTCTCCAGCCTGATGGATCTGTTCCAGGCCGACGGCTACGATTTCCTGGCGGTGACCGACCACAACCAGCCGCGCACGCACCTGGACGCCGCGGCGGCGGCCGCCGAGCACCCTGACATGCTGCTGATCCTGGGCAATGAGCTCACCTCGCTGCACGGTCACGCCAACGCCCTGTTCGCGCCGCCGGGAACGTCGTTCGACTTCCGGCTGGACCCGGGCGACGGCCGGCTGCCCGCCATCATCGACGAGGCCCATCGTCTGGGCGCCCTGTTCGTGGTCAACCACCCGCGCCAGAAATGCAGGGACTGCACGTGGCGTTACCCGGAACCGGAGTGGCGCGCGGCGGATGCGATGGAGGTCTGGAACCGCCCGTGGGCAGACACGAATCGCCAGAGCACGGACCTGTGGGACGGCCTGCTGAAGCAGGGGCGCAAGCTGCCGGCCGTGGGCGGCGCGGACTACCACCGGGGCGACGCTCCGCTGACCCCGGCCACGTGGGTCTACGCGCACGAGCTATCTCTGGCCGGCGTGCGCGAGGCCATCCAGCTCGGGCGCGCGTTCCTCAGCGAGAGCCCGAAGGGACCGAAGCTGTTCCTGTCCACCGAGGATGGCGGCGCGATGCCGGGCGACACGGTGACGCCGTTCGGTGATTCACCCGTGCCGCTGCGCGTGCGCGTGGTTGGCGGAGCGGGCTGCTCGCTGCGCCTCATCACCCGCTTCGGCGAGCGATGTGTGCCGATAGCAACGGACAACCAGACGGTGCGCGAGGCCGTCTCACCGGGGCCAACCGGCGCCAGCTATCTGCGCGCCGAGCTGCTGCGCGACAACGGCGACGTGGCCGCTCTGACGAACCCAATCTACGTGGAAGCGCCCGCGGCCGGTTAACACCACGGCGCAAGACGTCATCTCGAGCGAAGCGCGAGATCTCGGCCTGGCGTTGCGCTGGGAAATGTGTATCCGGCGCCCATGCCAAGGCATTGCCGGGAGCCTGGGAACCTGTCTGTCTATGTTCGGCAAGGACGAGATCTCTCGCTTCGCTCGAGATGACGTCTTGCGCGGCGCCGTGCGCGTCAACCTGGGGAGGCTCCATCCGTGAAGGCGTACGTTGTCATCGGGTTAGCCGTCGGGCTTCTGGCGCCGGCTCGCGCCGTTCCGACCCTCACCATGTGGGGGCCGGGCGTGGAGAAGAGCCTGGATGCGGCGGGCTTTGACGCCGAGGTGGCCGCCTTCGAGAAGGCCCACGGCTGCAGGGTGGTGCGCCTCTCGGCCGGCGCCGGGCACATGGACAGCCAGAAACTCTCCACCTCCATCGCCGGCGGCGTGCCGCCCAGCCTCGTGCGCCAGGGCCGCTTCAACATTGGGGACTTCGCCTCGCGCGACGCCTTCCAGCCCCTGGATGGTCTGATCGCCCGCGACCGCAACGCCCCCAACGGCGTCCGCAAGGAGGAATACTATTCCGCCGCGTGGAACGAGGCCGTCTATCGGGGCCGCGTGTACGCCATCCCGGACAACGTGGATGACCGCGCCCTCTACTACAACCGCGCTCTCTTCAAGGCCGCCGGGCTGGACCCGGATCGCCCGCCCCGCACCTGGGATGAACTGAAGGCGATGGCCGTGAAGCTCACCCGGCGCGACGAAGGCGGCCGCATCACACAGATCGGCTTCATCCCCAACTACGGCAACTCGTGGCTGTATCTGTACTCGTGGCAGAACGGCGGTGAGTTCTTGAGCCCGGACGGCCGCACGTGCACGCTGGACAACCCGTACACGGTTGAAGCGCTGGCCTACATGAAGGGCGTCTACAGCTCTCTCGGCGGCGTGCAACAGGTGGATGCCTTCGCCAGCAGCTTCAGCGGCGATGCGTTGGACCCGTTCCTCACCGGCAAGGTGGCGATGAAGGTGGACGGCAATTGGAGCCTCTCCACCATCCTGCGCTACAACCCCACGATGGATTTCGCCGTGGCCCCGGCGCCGTCGCCGGCCGCGCGGGTGCGGGGCGAGGGGCGCTTTAGGGGACAACCGCCCTACGTAACGTGGGCTGGCGGGTTCTCATGGGTCATCCCGCGCGGGGTGAAGGGCGCGGAGCGCGAGCTGGCCTGGGAATGGATCAAGTGGGATGAAAGCCTGGAGGGGCAACGCATCCGCTACGCCGCGCAGGCCCGCGCCTGGGCGCTGGTGGGACGAAAGGAGATGCCGGAATTACGCGCCAACCGCGTGGTGACGGCGGCTCTGATGAAGGAGTTCGCCCCGCGTCGCGCGCGCTTCCGGCGCGCGGCGGCTGTGTTCCAGGGGCTGATGAACCACTGCTACTACCGGCCGGTGACGTTCGTGGGACAGCGGCTCTGGGACGAGCACGTGCGCGCCATGGAATTCGCCGTGCGGGGGCAGGACCCCAAGGCCGCCCTCTCCGCCGGCCGCCGCGCCGTTCAGAAGGAACTGGACAAGGCGTACTCTCGCCAGCGGTTCCGGGAGTTGCCCCGCTCCGCGTATATCGCTCTGGGGGCGCTGGCCGTGGCGCTGTTGCTGGGCGCCGCCGGTTGGGCGATCGTCGCCACGCGGCGGCTGGGGCGCAACGGCCGCTCCGAGGCGCTGGCGGCCTATCTGTTCGCCGCCCCGTGGATCATCGGCTTCGCCGTGTTTACCCTCGGCCCCATCCTCGCCAGCGTGCTGTTGAGCTTCTGCGATTACGATGTGCTCCACGCGCCGCGTTGGCTGGGCCTTCAGAACTACCGTGAGCTGTTGAACATCCGCGACGACGGCGCCACCGTGCTGAAGTCGTTCCAGAACGTGTTGTTTATGAGCGGGTTCGGCATCCCGCTATCGATGCTGGCCAGCCTCTCCATAGCGCTGCTGCTGAACGCGAAGGTGAAAGGCATGCGCTGGTACCGGACGGCCTACTACCTGCCCAGCATCACGCCGGTGGTGGCGAACGCCATCCTCTGGATCTGGCTGCTGAACCCCACGTATGGGCTCATCAACCACGCGTGGGCCGCCACGCTCACCCGGTGGTTCGGGGCCGCGCCGCCGATGTGGCTCAGCGATGAGCACTGGGCGAAGCCGGCGTTCATCTTGATGGGGTTGTGGGGCGCGGGCGGCGGAATGATCTTGTGGCTGGCCGGCCTCCAGGGCGTGCCGCAGCACCTCTACGAGGCGGCGGAGCTGGACGGCGCCGGCCCGTGGGCCCGGTTCCGCCACGTGATGCTTCCCCTGTTGACGCCCACCATCTTCTTCCTGGCCGTGATGGGCGTCATCGGCAGCCTGCAGATGTTCGAGGTGGCCTACATCATGCGCGGCGGCGAGGCGCTGGGTTCGCCGGCGGACAGCACCATGATGCCGGTGGTATTGCTCTTCCAGAACGCCTTTCAGTACTTCAAGATGGGCTACGCCAGCGCGCTGGCCTGGGTATTATTCGTCTTCATCCTCGCCATCACCCTGCTCCAACTGCGCCTCAGCCGCCGCTGGGTGCATTACGGGGATTGAGGGTTTCCAGCGAGGCCCCGAGGGGGAGGCTCCGGGGCTGATTGAGCGTTTGAACCCACAAGGTAGCTGGCGGGCACGGCAAGCCGTGCCCCTAACCGGTAGGCCCGGCCGACCACCGTTCGGTGGTTGGCGACACCGACCTGTAGGGGCACGGCTTGCCCAATCGTTCCAACTAAGTGTGTTTTGCGCGTGGGCCACAATTGCGGAATGCGTAGCGGGGCGGTCGGAGGAGGAGGAGATCGTCGGGCAAGGGAGAGATATGGTCTGGCGGTATGTTGGGAGCGAGTATGCGG
>DASXUL010000075.1:0-79131 GCA_036504855.1 Armatimonadota bacterium
CGACAGTTCGTAGCTCGCAGAAGGAGGATACCGTGAACCGAACGTTCCTCGCGTTGTGCGCGGCGGCCATGCTGCCCGCCGCCCGCGCTTCCATAACCGTCCCCGGAGCCAACGGCTCGGATGGGGCGCTCACCGTCCCCGATACCGGCGTCACCACCATTGATCTCTCGCAAGCCCCAACCGGGGTCTGGGATCAGAACAACGCCGCCAACGCCGGCAAAGGCGTTTACGACCCGGACAAGTGGGCCGTTGTCTTCAAATACTCATCCGTGAACATCCCCTCCGGCGCAACGGTAAACTTCACCAACAACGCTTCCCGCGCCCCGGTTGTCTGGCTGGTGAACGGCAACGTGACGATCAATGGGACCATCAACGTGGGCGCCGAATCAAGTGGTTACGGCCCCGGCCCCGGCGGGTTTCGTACAGGTCAACCCTTCAACATGCCGGCCCTCGGTCCGGGCGCCGGCGATGCCGCGAGCGACTACGGCGGGTACGCTACCGCGCCGACCGGCGGACGCACCTATGGCAACGCCGCTATCCTGCCGCTCATCGGCGGATCCGCCGGGACTTGGGTCGGTCCCGGCAGCTCGGGCGGCGGGGCGATCCTCATCGCGGCGACCGGCTCCATCAACGTCGCCGGCTTCATATTGGCAAACCCCAACTACGGCAGCGGCTCAGGCGGAGCCATCCGGCTGGTGGCGGACGCGATCTCCGGCGCCGGAACGCTGAACGCGACCAGCTCCGGCTCCAGCGGCGTTGGGCGCATCCGCCTGGAGGCGGGGAACATCGCGCCGGGGCTGTTGATCAATCCCGATCCCAGCGCCGCGCGGCCGGGGAATCCCGCGGTGATCTGGCCGCCTGCGACGCAAGCGTCTGTGCGCATCGTCTCCATTGCGTCCGTCCCTACCCCGGCGGACCCGCTGGCCGCCATCGGTTCCGGGGCGGACGTGCCGGTGGATATGATCACGGGCGCCTCCGCATTTCCGGTGGTCATTGAGACGAAGAACGTGGCCACCACCAGCGTCGTGAACCTGCGCGTGGCCCCGCCGGGCAGCGCCGCAACGCTGGTGAAAGCCACGCTGCTGGATGGGGACGTCAACCTGGCGCACTGGACGGTGAACATCGGCCCGCCCGCCGGAACTACGGCCCTGCAGGTGCGCGTGGAGGCCCCGCAGTGAACGCGCGCCTCGTGATGGCGCTTGGCTGTCTCGCAGCGGGATGGCCCGCCAGCGCCCAGGAAACGCAGGCGGTTTCGCGGGAGGTCACCCTCTACACCCGCGGCGCCGCGGGCGCCGCGCCGGCCACCCAGGCGATATCGCGGGAGGTAACTCTCTACACCCGTGGAGCCGTAGATGCCGTTCCGGCAACTCAGGCGATATCGCGGGAAGTGACTCTCTTCACGCGCGGCAGTGTCAATACCTTGCCCGCCACCCAGGCCGTTTCGCGTGAGATGACGGCCTGGGTGACCATTACCCCGCCCGCCACCCTGGCGGTGTCGCGCGAGGTTACGATGCGGCTCGGATTCACGATGGGCAACGTTGTTGGCGCGTTGCGCATCGCCGCCGGGCTATCCAAATCCACGGCTCTGGAGCGGAACGTATTCAACATCGTCACGTCGCCGCCGTCCCAGACGGTGGTGGATCTGCCCGATGTTGTGGCCATTGCCGAGGCGGCGATGGCCAAGTGACGTCCCATTGCCTGCGCGGGCCACGTGGCCATGCAAGGAAGCCCCCCGAGCGATGAGCGGTCGGGGGGCTTCCGGCGGGTTCCTGATGGCCAGGGCGCTAGAACGTTACGCGCATTGATGAGATGCCATAGGGACGGGTGGTTACCGTGGCGACGTTCTGCGAGGTGGAGATCGTTCCAGGCTGCGTGTGCTCGAGGATGTTCGTTGGCGCGATGGACGCGATGTTCTTCGGGAAGGTGATGCTCCCATTGAGCGCGCTGCCGGCGTAGTCGTAGTAGCGCAGGATGAACCCGTTGCCGTCCTCCGCCCGCTTGAGGGCGCAGATGGCGATGTTCGGGAGGTTGGAGGAGAGCAGCGACTTGCCGGGTCCCCAATCGCCCGTGTGCACCGTGCAGGGCATCACGCGCAGCGGGATGTTGTACTGATAGCCTCGGCGCATAGTGTCCGCCGTCTTCCACGTTCCGCTGTGCGGGTAGACGGAGTAGCTCATATGGTGGACGCCCTGGTCTCCAATGGTGTCGGGGTCATGGGTGCCTCGCAACAGCGAGATGCGCATGGTGGAACCGTTCGCGTCCGCGCCGTACTTGCAGTCGTTCAGAACGGAGACGCCGTAAGAGCCGTTGGTGGCGCTCTCATCCATCCACTTCTGCATCGGCACGTCCACGTGCCCATCGGTGGCGCGCGTGATGGCATAGTACGGAGCGTCGAACGTGGCGGTCGGCGTGGTGAGGCTGGTGGGGATGATGGACTTGATCAGCACGTTGTAGTCCTGGAAGTCCGCCGTCACGTTGGCGTCCACGCGCGGGATATTGCGGTAGAACGCCAGGTCCTGCGTATAGGTGGAGGCGCCGTTCTTGTACACGGCCCGCACGCGAGCCCGAACGGGGCCCGTTTCTATCACGGAGTAGCTGGTGGGCGTATCCATGGTGGTGGAGGCGCCGTTCAGCGAGATGGACCAGGCGCTGTTGTTCGTATTCTCGCCCAGGGCCACCAGCCGGAAGGCGCGCTGGCCCGAGGCGATCACTTCGCGCGCCGCCACCTTATCGTAGAGGCTGCTCACCTGTCCGCTGGCCGGATCCAGGGTCACCCTGAGCGTCTGGGTCTGCACCACATTGTTCACGAGGGTCAGCGGATCCGCCACGGTCAGGTCGGCGTCGGCCGCCGCCGCGTGGTAAACGCGGTAGCCCATGCTCGGCACGTTCTCGGCCACGAACACGAAGGTCACGGAGTAGTGTCCATCGCGCTGCTCCACGCCCGTAATCTGCGACGGGATCCGGTTGCCCAGCTGATCGGTGACGCTCACAAAGGCTGGCTGCGCGGGGAAGTCCACCGTGGTTTCCACGGGGTCCGTGCGCGACCAGGCGAGCGGATTGAAGATCACCAGCGGAGCGCCCGTCCCGGTGGTGTCGACGTGGGGTTCCAGCACGCTCCAGGCGTTTCCGATGTGCTTCTCGGTGGTTTGCTTGAGGAACTTGGCTTTGTTGGCGGCATCCTCATACGTGCTGTGGATGGCCGTGCCGGGGGCGATGTCGTGGAACTGGTTGAAGGAGTTGTGCCGCCAGCAGGAGCGCAGGTCGTCATACGGGTAGTCCAGGCCGTAGATGCTGGCGAGGCTGGAGAACACCTCGGCGGTATACAGGGCATTCTCGCCGTCACGCACGATGCGCTTCATGTCGGCGTGGGTGGTGTAGCACCCTTCAAAGGTGTACTGAAGGTCCCGGTCCACCAGAGGGAATCCGGCGGTGGGCTCCTGGGCGCGACAGGCATTGAAGAAGTCGATGGCCGCCGTTTCTTTCACCTCGGGGAAGGTGGGGTCCGTTTTCAGCATTTCCAGCGTGGTGAGGTCGGTGATGGTGGGGCCGCCGCCGTGGTCGCCCACGCCGTAGGAGACCATCGCCAGGTTCACGCCGCTCTCCGCGAGGATGGTGGATGGGAAGTCCGTTTGTGCGGCCTGATCGGCGTGATCATTGTACCAGCCCGGACTGGAGTACGCCAGAACGCGGGAATTGTCCGGCGCTCTCCACCAGAAGAGGTGCACCGTTTTCGGCGAGGTCACGTTGCAGCGCTGGAAGTAGAAGTTCTGGAGCTCGGCCTGCTGGAGGATCTGCGGGAGTTGGCGGGTGTGCCCAAAGGTATCCGGCAGGTAGCCCACCAGGGACTGCTTGTTGAACTTCTCCTGGAAGTAGGTCTGGCCCAACAGGAACGTTCGGGCCAGGGCCTCGCCGCTGGGGATGTTCTCGTCGCTCTCATCCCACATGCCGCCGATGAGGTCCCAATTGCCGGCCGCCACTTTGAGCTTGATGTCCGCGAAGACATCCGGCTTGATGCGCTCCATGGCGATGTATGCGGCCGCCTGCGTCTGTCCGAAGTGGAAGTCCGGGAAGCGGTACATCAGGTTCAACGCGGTGCGGGCGGTAGAGTCCCATGTCTTTGCGGTGTCCGGCCAGTCCCAGAGCCAGTTGAAGTCGATGTGACTGTAGCCGCAGTAGTAGATGGTTCCCTTTGGGCTGCCGGCGGACCGCTTCACGAGGGTTCCCGCCGGTTCCTTGGGCATCTTGAGGTGCGCGCACGCGGGAGCGGCCAGCAGCACGCAACCCAGAAGGGCGATCGGTGCCTTCATACGGTATTCTCCTGCAAAAAAAGTGTCACCACGTCGAGTTGCTTCCATGATATCATAGTTCTGTACCAAACTGGCCCAAATTCGTCCCGAGGAACACAATTATGGTTGCTTTATGGCGTGCTTGGTTGATTCTTGGGTGCCTCGCGGCATCCGGGGCGATCGCCGATCCCGTTGTGGTCAACGTCGCCGGAAGCGGCCCGGCCGGCTGGGATAATGGCCTCAGCGCCGGAAACGGCGCGCTGTCCTCTCAGGCCTTCCTGAACGGTCCCACCGGAGTCGCCGGCCTCACATCCGGCGGCATCATCGTTGCCGATTTCCTGAGCAACCAGGTCCGGCAGGCGGGGCAGAACGGCTTGATGCAGCTCGTGGCGGGAGACGGGTGGCCGGGCAGCCAGGGCAGCGGAGCCGGTCCCACCACCAGCATCTGGGGCCCGTGGGGCGTCGCCCCGCGCGGCTCCGGCATCGTCTTCTCGGATGCGTTCAACTCCTCGGTTCGCGCTGTGTCCTCAAGCGGCGCCGTCACCCAGGTGGCCGGCGTCATCTCCGCCCTCTCCCAGGGCAGCGGCACGTTCTACCCGGGATGGTCTGGCTTCTCCGGCGATAACGGTCCGGGCAGTTCCGCCAAACTGAACTGGCCGCTGGGCGTCTGCACGGACGCCGCCGGCAACGTCTACGTGGCGGACTCCTTCAACCAACGCATCCGGCGCATCGACACGGCAAACAAGATCACCACCGTGGCCGGCTCCGGCTGGGCGGACTCCTTCGGCCGCGGCCGCTTCGGCGGGGATGGCGGCCTCGCCACCGACGCCAGCCTGAACTGGCCTTCCGCCGTGGCCGTGGACCCAGACGGCAACCTCTATATCGCCGATACCTATAATCAGCGCATCCGTCGGGTAGACGCCGTTACGAAGATCATCACCACCGTGGCCGGAACGGGCGCCGTGGGCAATTCCGGCGACGGCGGAGACGCTACCCTGGCCACTCTCAGCCATCCGCAGGGTCTGGCTTTCGGGCGAGACGGAACGCTCTATATCGCCGACACGCTGAACAACCGCATCCGCTCGTTGAGCGGCGGCATCTTGAAAGCCGTAGCCGGAACCGGCGCCCGCGGCGGCGCCGGCGACAACGGTCCCGCCCTTGCTGCCACTTTCAACGAGCCAGTCGGCATCGCCGTTAACCGCTCCGGCGACCTCCTGGTGGCGGACACCGGAAACAACCGCGTGCGCATGGTTCTTTTTGGGTCCACCGGATGGCTGCATGGCACGGTGATCGACGCCGTAACCTCGCAGCCGGTATCCGGCGCCGTGGTGGCATGGAACGGCGTGGCGACCACTACGGATTCTGCGGGGGCCTACAACCTGGCTCTTTCGGCGGGCACGCAGACCGCGATCGCCAGCGCGAAGACGTACGGCTCCGCCGTGGACAGCGTCTCGGTGACGGCTGATGTAGATACCGAGCACAATTTCGTGCTCCCCTCGGGGACCGTTGTCGGCCATGTGGATGATGACGCCGGACACGTCGTTTCCGGCGCGACGGTGGCCTCTCCGGAGGCGACCGCGCTGACGGCGCGGGACGGCAGCTTCACGCTGCGCGCGGCGCCCGGCGTTGCGCCGCTGACGGCCTCACTATTGGGATATGGTTCCACGACGACCAACGTGACCGTGCCCACCAATGGCGTCGTCTCCGTGCGGCTTACCGTGAACCGCCTGCGGAATGTGCCCGTTACGCTTACGCCGGACCATGACTGGATCTCCAGCCACGAAAACCCGGGCGATTACAACACTGCGTCCGGCGACTATGCCTTCCCCGGCGAGCAGCTTCCGGCCTCGAATGCCGTGTTTACGCTGCCCACCACCAGCGGCCCTGTGGACTTCCTGTTCCCCAACAAGACGGACGGCGCGAATAACGTGGCAGCCGTGGTTGGGCAGACCATCAGCGTCCCTGCGGCGAAGTACGCCAACCTGCACCTTCTGGAATCCTCGCAGTTCGGTTCCTTCACGGGCGCGGTCACCCTGAACTACTCCGACGGTTCGGTTCCGGTGAGCGTCGCCTTCAGTGACTGGGCGTCGGTGGCGATCGGACAGTCGCTGGGGGCCAATGAAACGGTTGCCGTGTCGTGCGATCACCGACACAACGCGAGTTCCGGCCAGAACACGCCCGCCGTGGATATCTTCGACAGCCTGATCCCCACGGACACGGGACGCACGCTTGTCTCCTTCACGCTGCCGGCCGATCCGGGCGGTTCAGGGAGCAAGGACGGCTGGATCTTCGCCGGTTCGCTGAATGCGGTCGGCTCAGCGGCGCTCTATGGCGACGTGGATCGCGACGGCTCCGTGACGGCCGCGGACGCCGCCCAGGCGTTGGCCGGCGCGGCGGGCCTCTCGACCCTCACCGCCGTCCAGGTGACAGTGGGCGACATCGCCCCGGTCTCCCCGGACGGGTCCTTTGGCGATGGGCAGCTGGACGTTGCGGATGCCTTGGCCATCCTGCGCAAAGCGCTGGGCGCGTGATGCGCGGGAGCCGGCAGGCCCAAAGTGGACCAACGGCCCGTTTGCTAACGTGTTCTTAACATTTCCGCAACAGATTCTTCGCATCCTGTAGGATTTCCGTTCCCTTGGTTGTATAAACTGATGTAGATTTGGTTCGGTTTTGGGTGAAACGGACCAAACATAGGGGAGTAGCGTTGAGAAAAACCGATCCCTACCCCATTTTGGAGGCTCGCATCCGTTCCGGCGCGTATCAGCATGGTACGTGGCTGGCTCCGGAACGCGAATTGGCCGACGAGCTGGGAGTTCACCGTCACGCGATCCGCCGAGCGGTGGCGCGCCTGGCGGATGCTGGCTTGCTCGAACGACGCGTGGGGCACCGCCCCATCGTGCGCGGCCCGGCCGGCGAGGCCCTCGCCCTTCGGAGCGCCGCGCTTCTGATGGGCAACGAGCCGCTGTTCCACGGGTTTCAGCCGGTGCTTCGCGGCTGCGGCCAGGAATTCCGGACGGCCGGTTACGGACTCATCTACGTGGACACCCGCGGCCATGCGGGCCAATCGGCCCGCGAGGTGGAGCGGCGCGCCATCGAGAACCTTTTGGAGCAGCCCGTCGCCGGCGTGATCATCTGGTGTCAGGATCCCGCGAATTCGGCCCCCTTGCTGGAAAAGCTCAAGGACGCCGGCACCCCCATCGTCGCCATCGACCGCCTGGTGAATGGGGTGGAAACAGACTTCGTGGGCGTTGAGAACTTCAGCGCCACCGAAGTGGCGGTGCGTCACCTGTGGGAACTGGGACACCAGCGAATCGGCATGGTGACGCTGTCTGAAGAGTCGTCGCCCGTTCAGGAACGGGAAGCCGGCTTCCGGGCCGCCCTGGAGCGGCTCTGCCTGCCGTGTGACGAGCGCTTCATCTTCCGGCTGCCTGAAGGGCCGGAAGAGGACGCCGCGTATGTGGCCGAAGTGGTGGAGAGTCTGCGCACGATGCGCGAGCGCCCCACCGCCTTGTTGACCATAAATGACATCATCGCCTGGCGGCTGGTGCAACACCTGGGCGCCGCCGGGCTGCGGGTGCCGGAGGATGTGGCGGTGGTGGGTTTCGATGACCTCGAGGCAAACACGATGCACAGACCGGTGCTTACGACCATCCGGCAACCGCATGAAGGATTCGGACGGCATGCCGCCCGGCTGCTTCTGCGCCGCCTCAACTCGCCCATTGCTCCATTCCGGCACGTGCTGCTGGATACGTCTCTCATCATCCGCGCCACTACCGTCGCCGGAGCAAGGCCCGACCCGCAACGGCCGGCCGGAGCCTGGACGGGGATCGACCTTCCGTTCCAGATGAGGGCCAAGCTGCTCTAGCGCGCCTCTCGGGCCGCCGCTCCCCTCTGGGCTCCGCCCAGTCTCGTCACTCCCAATGCTCGATGCCGGGCCATTTTGACCAACTCGACACGAAAGCGCGACGCCCGCCCAGCCAGGGCGGTGCATCGCTCACAGGGCGAGCGGACCTTCCACCCCCGTCTCGCCCTGACCGCCCAACAATCCGTTGGCGCTGTCCGTGATTGGCACGGGCATATCATCAACCCCTTCCTCGTGAAAGGAATCTTCCTCTGATGAACAGACGCCTCGCCCTTCGGTGGGCTCTGGCCTTCACCGCGATGCTAGCGCTCGCGTTGGGGCCAACCTTCCGGGCCCGGGCCCAGTCCAACCTGGCCCTCGGCAAGCCGGCGTTCGCCTCATGGAATAACCCCGTTTCCGGTAACGGCACGGACATGACGGCCTACGCGACCGATAACCTGTACAACACGGAGTGGAACAACACTGGCTCCGCCAGCAAGCCCAACGACAAATTGGGCGTGGACCTCGGGTCCGTTAAGCCGTTCCGCTACCTGCGAATCAACTGGGGCGCCGCCCGCGCCACCGCGTTCACTGTCGAAGTTGCAGACGATGTGGACCTGGACCCCAACTCCTTCACCTACGGCGAATCCTTAAGCTGGACGACCGTCTACACGCGAGACGAGAACGCCGACCCGCAGGTCAACGCCCCGGCCAACACTGGCAATGACGTTATCGACCTGTGGAAGGATGGCAACCTCACCTCTCTGTCGCACCGCGTCATCCGCATCAACGCCACCGCGAGCTCCGACACCACCAACCTGACGTTCAATATCACCGAACTCGGCGTGTACGCAACGCTGCCTTCCGTCTCCGGCGTCGCCAAGACGTCCGCCGGAACCGGCATTCCCGACACCCTGTTCGAGCTCGTCGGCCCGGCCGCCGTCGCCGGCGGTCCGCCCAGTTCCACCCAGAAGGTGAAGTCCAGCGCCAACGGCGCCTACGCCTTCACGGGCCTCTACGACGGCACGTACACCCTACTCGGCATCCCGATGGGCAAGTTCGCGCCCGTCACCACCACGGTGACCTTGGCTGGAGCGAACGTGACCCAGGACGTGACGTTTGCCACGCCTGTCCTCAACACTATCGCCAACACGGCTCCACTGCCCGGTTTCAGCTACGACAACATCGCCGCCGCCGGTGAATCCAAGGGCGGCAACTTCACTTCCGGCGGTCTCGCGCTTCCGGTCGATGAGCTGCCCCTGCAGCCCGCCGGCGCCGCAGTGTGGACCACGGGCGATCCCAATGCCTTCCGCGCTCCCGGCACGGACGAAGTCTTCGGCCCGGGCGCTCTGTTGCCCGCCGGCCTGCACTTCTACCTGCCGCCGTACGGCACAGGCCTGAATAACGTCGTCTTCGCGGAGAACGTCACCGTTCCCGTTCCGGCGGCTCACTACACGGCCCTCTACATCCTTCAGTCCGGCGCGGATGGCGCGTTCAATCTGCCGGCCACGCTGACCTACTCCGACGGCTCCACCCAACGGGTGACGACGGTCGCCGGTTCCACCACCTACACCTTCACGGACGGTCCGAACGGCGCCGGCGACGACGAGATCGACGCCGTCCTGATGGACAAGCGGTACACCACAGCCGACGGCGTTGCCCAGAAGGAAACCTCGAGCTACAGGATTCACCTGCACTGGATCGTCGCGGACTCCACCAAGATCCTCAGCTCTGTGAGCTTCGGCGCGGGATCCGGCAATGGAACCACCGCCAAGGCCGCCCTCTACGGGTGGTCCGGCGACACGCTGGAGACGCCTCCGGCCGTTGGCACGATCCACGGGACCATCAAGTCCCCAACCGGCGCTCCCGTGAAGAACGCCAACGTTACGGTGTTGGGCGACTACCGCCTTACCACAGATGCTACGGGCGTCTATTCCTACTCCGGCCTGCCGACGGGATCCTACGTGATCACCGCCAACAAGCCCGCGAACTACCCGGTAACCTCGGTCACCGTGTCCCTCCCGGCTGGCGGCAACGTCACCCAGGATATCCAGTTCCCGAACCCGATCCCGGTCATCACCGACGCGCTCACCAGCCCGAACCTGGATGAGGTGTCCAACGACGATCCGGCCGCCACCGCCACCAACCCCGGCCTGTACGCGGACTTCAGCGCTACTTCGTACGGCTTCGGCAGCGAGTTCATGCCGAAGGGTCGCTGGAACCCCACCATGGGGAACCCGGCCGCCGATCCGGATCACCACAACGGCCGCAGCGTTCCGAACTGGGAAGCCGCCGCCGGCGCTCCCGAAGCCCTGACCTTTGACTTCGGCGACCCGACCCTCAGCAGTCCGGTTCCCCCGGGATACGATGGTTACCCGCAGGGCGGCGTGCCGAACATGGCATGCCTCCACGACTTCGAGATCCTCGCCCCGCAGACCAGGGTCCAGAACGCCTACATGGCGGTCACCGGCCTGGACGGCGCCATCAACATGACGGTGACGCTCAACTACGTCGACGGAACCAGCGAAGTCAAGACGGTTAACGTCTCGGACTGGTACGGTTCTCCCTCCTCCAACGAGCTGCCGTATGTCGTGATGCACGGCCGTCATACCTTCGACACGGGCAAGACCCCGCCGTGGGAAGACGGAGTCGGCGACACGACCCACGCGCCGGCCAACATCTTCATCAAGGCCCTCGTGATCCCGTGCAACTCCAACAAGGTGTTGCATGACATCACGTTCGACCATGGCGATCAGACGAACCTCTACCCCATCGTTTCCGCGATCTCCTGGGAGACCGTCGATACCCCGCAGGCCAGCAGCGACGTTCGCGTCACTGTGAAGACCAACGGCGGCGCGGCCGCCGCCGGAGCGTGGGTGGCCTGGGGTCCCTACAGCGCCAAGGCTGACGCCTCCGGCATCGCCGTCTTCAAGGGCGTCGCCGCGGGCACGTCCATGGACATCACCGCCTTCCTCTACGGCGTTACGAAAGCTGGCGTCGCGGCGGCCCACATCGTGCCGGCGGGCATGAAGCTGCCGAGCCCCGATGAGGTTACCATCACCCTGCCGGCCGACGCGCCGATCTTCGTCTACCTGCCGCTTGCCTACGACTTCGACATGATCTCGATGAGCGACAACGCCGGCGACTACAAGGGCGCCGCCGACAACGACAGCGGCTTCAACGGCGACCTGATGCCGCCGTCCGACGCGCTGATCCCCACTAACCTCACCAACAACGGCCATCTCTGGATGCCGCGCAAGGAGATGTTCTACGACAACGTTCAGCGCATGAACAACCAGGTCTGGAACGTCGTCCCCGGCCATTACTCCAACCTCTCGTTCCTGGTCACCGGCCAGGGCGTGGGCAACTGGCCTTACTCCCGCTACAGCCATGTGACGTTGTACTACGCCGATGGCACGAGCGAGCAGATCCAGGTAGCCAACCGCGACTGGGTGGGCAACTACACGGGCGGCAATACCTCCACAAACGGCAATAACGCGGGCCAGCGCGGCGCGTTCTACCGCGAACTGCCGGCTGTTCCGGCCCCCGATCCGCAGACGATCGGCCTGAACATCCGATCGCGCCGGAACGGCGGAAGTGACGAGAACGGCAGCAACCGTCCCGTCGACTCCACAGCCGCGTTCATCCAGGTGCTCGTTCCGGTTAACGGCGCCAAGAAGCTGACGAAGATCGTCTGGCCGCCGCAGCTCACCAGCGGCGCCAGCGACTGGAACCAGAACGACTTCTCTATCCTCGCCGCCACTCTGGAGGCGATCGACATGGATGCCTCCGCGACGATCACCGGCCGCGTGGTGGGTCAGCCTCTGGGCGCCGCCGCCGCGGGCGGCATCAAGCGCGCCAAGGTCATCGCCGACGATGCCCATATGGCGTTCACGAACGCCGACGGCACCTTCACCCTGACCCAGGTCCCCGTGGGAACCACCTCGCTGAAGGTGATCCCGCTGGGCACCGGCATCCTCACCAAGACCTTCCCCGTGACGATCGCCGCGGGCGCGAACGCCGTGGGCGACCTCACGATGAATAACCCGCAGCGTTACATCTACGCTGTGCTCGGCGCCTCCAACGCCGAGAACGGTCTGCACCTCATCAGCGGCACGCCAACTCCGTACGCGAAAGATGGCAACCGCCCGTCGAACAGGACCAACCGCCCGATCGCCGGAACCTCGCCGATCACCATCGGCGGCAAGACCGCTCGCCAGAACCGCGTGAGCAACTCGGACCCGGCCAGCGACCACTACTACTTCAGCGTTGATCCGGGCTGGCTGTGGCACGGCATCATGGGCGACCCCGGCACCCTGCCGATCGTCTCCGCCGATGGCACGTCCGTCATCACCCCAGGCACGCCGGGCACTGGCCCGGGCCTCGACCTCTCCACCTTCGTGGTCGCCCCTGCGGCTCCCACCACGGGCGCCTGGAAGCTTGCCCCGAAGGTCTACATGTTCATCGAGTACTTCGATAACGCCCGGTCCGGCCAGACCGATGACGTCTTCTACCTGGCCTACAACAAGCTGGAGCCGTGGGTCCACAACTCCGCCGCGTCGTCCTGGAACATTCCGGGCGGCGGCGTCGGCAGCGCCGTGGGCACCCGCATGACTAACGACGAGTCCACCGTCCGCATCAAAAACGCGGCCGGGACCGGCACCGACCAGTTGAACGTCGTCAAGGGTTCCACCAACACATGGAAGTGGTTCACCTACGAGCTGAACCCCGTTCAGAACTCCAACCCGGTGGCCAACAACCTCGCCTACGATGCCTTCGGCTGCTACGCCAGCAACCAGGGCGGCGGCGACTTCAAGCTGGACTCCTGGTACAAGACCAACGACAATCCTGACGTCATCCGCACCGTGATCATCTCGCTGGACCCGACGATGCCGACGCTGCCCGCCACCCCGTCCGCCAAGGACGCTCTGCGGATCTCCGCCGGATTGACGGCCGCAACCTCCGAGCTGATGGGCGTTGACAACGTCAACGGCGACGGCAAGGTCACCATCCAGGACGCCATCACCCTTGCCAAGCAGGGGCTTCTGTAAACCCAACGCGCTTCTCCCTCGTCTGGCAGGACGAGGAGAAGCCCTTATCCAACCCTGGCTCGGCTAAGATGTTCGAGCCACGATTCCGCACCGTTCCGCCGGCGATGGGCCGGCGGAACGGGAGCGGACCAATCAGAACCAGCACCGGGCGCGTAACCGCCCCACGAGATCTCGCCCCCCGGCGGGCGATGAGAGAAAGATTGCTTACCGCATACCCTACCCGCTTGGGCGTGTATCGCGATGGTGCGGAGTATAAACCTATGAAAAAGCGAGGCTTCACGCTGATCGAGCTGTTGGTGGTCATCGCCATCATCGCGATCTTGGCGGCCATTCTGTTCCCTGTATTTGCTAAGGCCCGTGACCGGGCCATGCTGAGCACCTGCTTGTCCAACAACAAGCAGCTCGGCACCGCGTTCGCCATGTATCTCGGCGATACGGATAGTAGAGAGCCGTTCTGGGCCGACGGCAACAGACCGCCGGCGCCCTTCACAACCATTACCCACGCGGACGGCTCCACGGAGACCCCCTCTCGCACCACCTGGGACGTGTACATCTGGAGGTACGTGAACAATAAGACCGTGTTCACTTGTCCGAAGAACACGTCGAAGTGGGGCAAGGCTCTGGGCGGCACCGCCAACCCGATCCGCTCATATTCCTTCCCGCAGAACATCAACGGCATTCTGGTGGGCCGCATCAAGAACCCCGCCAAGACCGTTCAGCTCTTTGAGAAGGGCTCCGAGGTTTGCGGTGTAACCTCCGACGCGCCTGGCGAGTATTTCGGCCAGACCGTCAGCGGCTATACGGATATCACCAAGTCCAGCGCCAACGAGGCCGACTGGAAGCTGTTCCACGGACGCGGCAAAGTGTTCCTCTTTGTGGACGGGCACGTCGCCTGGTATCCGGTTTGGACGAGCAAGACAGCGTTCAACAACGATAACCCGTTCGGCTACTACTTCCCGAACTCCGGCGCCTCCGGCGGCTGGCCGAAGGGCGCTGCCGGCATGGGCTACTGCGGCCCGCTGGACAGCCTGCACGCCGGCGACGCAGCAAGCGGTCCTTCCGAGCCTGGCGCCAACCTGCCCGACTAAACAGCGGTCTGGAATGCGCAAAGAAAGCCCCCGGCCATCTGGCCGGGGGCTTTTGTCATGCGGGGCAGGCGGCTACGCGGTTTTCTGCCCGTAGTAGGCGCCGGGACCGTGTTTGCGGAGGTAGTGCTTGTCCAGCAGGTAATCGGGGATGGGGGCTAGCGCAGGGTTCAGGGCCAGGCAGCTCAGCGCCATTTGCGCGATGGTTTCGAGGGTGACGGCCGCCTCCAGCGCCTTCATCGGCGTTGCGCCCCAGGTGAACGGGCCGTGCTGGGCCACCAACACGCCGGGCGCCTCGGCCGGAACGATGTCGCGCGCGGCGAAGCACTCCAGGATCACCTTGCCCGTGTTCGCCTCGTACTCGCCGCGGATCTCTTCCTCGGTGAGGGGGCGGGTTGTGGGAACCGGGCCATGGAACGCATCCGCGTGGGTTGTGCCAAAACACGGGATATCACGCATCGCCTGCGCGAAGATGGCGGCGTGCACGGAATGGGTGTGCGTAACGCCCCCGATCTCCGGCCAGGCGCGGTAGATCTCCAGGTGCGTGGGGGTATCGGATGATGGGCGCGCCGCGCCGTCCACCGTCTGTCCGGTGTCCAACGCCAGTACCACGATGTCTTCCGCATGCAGGGCGCTGTACGGTACGCCGCTGGGCTTGATGGCCATCACGCCCAGCCTCCGGTCCACGCCGCTGGCGTTCCCCCACGTCAAAACGGCGAGGCCGGCGTTGGCCAACCCCATGTTGGCCTCCCAGACGGACTCCCGCAGGTCTTGATAGGTCATATGGATACCTCTAGCATAGACCGCCTGGCCGTGAACGGCCGGCTCAGGGGACTAACGGCGCCTCCGCGCCGTGCGGTCAGGGCGCGAAGGCGCCCTTGGCTCACTGAGCCGGCCCCTCGGGGCCAGGCGATGGTTCCGCAACTGCTCAGGCCCTCGCCTCGTCGCGAATGGCAAGGAGGTCTTTCATCACGTTGCTGAGGTCGGCGGTGTGGCCGGCGATGCCGAAGGCGTCGTGAAGCTGGCGGTACAGGGCGTAGAGGCGGTTGTAGACGGCGGCGTTTGCCGGGATGGGCGTGTAGGATGCATCTCTCACGCCGGTCATGGCGGCCACGGCTTCCCCGAAGGAAGCGTGTCCGCCCCGCTCCGGCCCGGCCACAACGGAGGCGGCGATGGCGGAGCCGAGGGCGCATGTTTGGTCGCTGCGGCTCACCAGCATGGGGCGGCCCAGGATGTCGGCGTAGATCTGCATCACCGTGGGGTTCTTCGCCGCGATGCCGCCGCAGTTGATCACGCGTTCGGCCTTCACCCCGTACTCCTCCAGCCGCTCCACGATGGCGCGGGCGCCGAAGGCGGTTGCCTCAACCAGCGCGCGGTAGATCTCGGCGGCCGTGCTGTGCAGGGTAAGCCCCAGGATCAGGCCGGTGAGCCGCTGGTCCACGAGGATGGTGCGGTTGCCGTTGTGCCAGTCCAGGCTCAGAAGGCCGCTCTCGCCGGGGCTCAGGGCGGCGGCGCCCCTGGTGAGGGCCTCGTGTCCGCCGGCGCCGGGGCGGATGACGTTCACAAACCAGTTGAAGATATCGCCCACCGCGCTCTGTCCGGCCTCCAACCCGTAGGCCTGGGGCAAGACGGACTCGGGCACAATGCCGCAGAGGCCGGGGATGTCCGGCAGGTTGGCGCTGAGGGGGGCGACCATGATGTCGCATGTGGATGTGCCCATGATCTTCACGAGGGCATCCTCGGCAACGCCGGAGCCGACGGCGCCGAGGTGAGCGTCGAACGCGCCCACGGCCACCGGGATGCCCGCGGGCAGTCCCAGTTTGGCCGCCCACTCTTCGCTGAGGGTTCCGGCGGCATCGGCAATGGAGTACGTACGGTCCGGCAGGGTTGAGCGTACGCTGGCGAGCCGGGGGTCCACGGAGGCGAGGAAGTCCGCGTCCGGATAGCCGCCCCACGCCGGGTTCGCCATGGCCTTATGCCCGGCGGCGCAGATGCCGCGGCGCACATCGGTGGAGTTCTGGATGCCGCAGAGGACGGCGGGGATCCAGTCGGCGCATTCCACCCAGGTATGGGCGGCGTTGAACACGTCGGGCGCCACGCGCGCGCAGTGCAGCAGCTTCGCCCAGAACCATTCGCTGCTGTAGCGTCCGCCGCACTTGGCGAGGTACTGCGGGCGCGCCTTCTCGGCGGCGGCCGTGATCTCGGCCGCCTCCGCGTGGCTGGTGTGGTCCTTCCACAGCCAGGCCATTGCGGCCGGGTGGTGGGCGTAGGACGTCTGGAAGGCCAGAGGACGGTTGACGGCGTCCACCGGGATCGGCGTGCTGCCGGTGGTATCCACCCCGATGGCGATTACCTGCTCCGGGGCAAAGCCGGGCCGTTTAGCGGCCTTATGCAGCACGTCGTTGGTGACGGTTTCCGCCCCAGCCAGATAGTCGCCCGGGTGCTGCCGGGCGAGGTTAGGATCCTGCGGGTCCAGGATGATGCCCGCCTCGCCGTGCGGGTAGTTGAAGACGCTGGTGGCGATTTCCTCACCGGAGGAAACGTCCACCAGCAGTCCGCGCACCGAATTGGTTCCGTAATCGAGGCCGAGAGTGTAATGGTTGCTCATGATCTTTATGATGCCACGCGGAGTATGGGGCGTGTCTCGCGGGATGCCGCTGATCCGGCGGCGGCGCGGCGGAGATTGCCTCGATCCGTGAGGATACCGCCCTCCCACGTCATTCCGAGCACAGCGAGGAATGACGTGGGAGGGCGGTATCCTCAAGAGGGAAAAACTCCACCGCCCGCATTGTCCCACATCAATACAACAGGGAACGGATTAAGAGTGCCGGTAAAGCTCCCAGCCCTTGTAGGTGGCGAGGGCATCTTCCACTGCGTCGGCCACAAGCGATTTCGTCGCCGCCACGTGGTGTTCAAAGCCATTCAGGCAGATGAACTTCAACAGGTCCTGGAACTCGGGGATCTCGATCACGCCGTAGCCGCCGAAAGTGAGCAGGCGGTCATCGGTGAAGCGGCCCTCGCCCACGTAGGATGTCATCATCCCGTTCAGGTCATCCGTGGATACCCGGCAGTAGGTGAACGGGCCGGGCGATACGCGGCCCACGATGGTTCCGAACGTGTTCTCCTTGCCAACGGTTCCGGCGATGATTTCCTGGTAGTCCATCTCCTGGCTGACGAAGAAGTCCTTCGGCAGGTTGGAGCAGTGGAACACCACGCCCTTGTTGGGGTCATCGGCGTAGTTGTTGTTCCAGTCCAGCAGGGCGGCGGGGCGCTCGGAGGCGTTGGTGAGAACGTACATGCCCACGAGGCCGGCCACGTCGGTTTCGCAGGCGCTGGGCATCAGCGCGTTGCTCATCATGCTCATGATGGTGCAGGGAACCACGCCGTAGAACTCCTCCAGCGCGGTCCAGCACTGGATGGCGGTTCCGGAGAGGCCGTTGTCATTCACGAACCGGTCCACCGCCGCGCCCAGTTTGGCCATCTTCAGAAGGGCTTCCTTCGGCACATTGGCGGTGCTGGTGTAGGCGCAGATGGCGTCGACCTTGGCCTGAACGGCGGGGTCAGAATCGGAATACGCCTTCGTCCAGCCCAACAGCTCCGAGAGGTCCAGCGTTTCCACGGTGATGCCGGAGGCTTCCAGCAGCTTCTCGGAATAGCGGACGGTGTTGAAGGCGGCGGGGCGCGCGCCGATGGCGCCGATGCGGGCGTTCTTCAGGGCCTTCACCACGCGGCAGGTGGCGGCGAACTTCTTCAGGTCCGCCGCGAAGGCGTCGCTGTTCGGGTTCACCGTATGGTTGGCCGTGAGCGAGTACGGGATGCCGCGCTGGCGGAGGTTGTTGCAGGCGGACATCTTGCCGCAGAAGGAGTCGCGGCGGTCCTGGATGGTCATCTTGCCGCCTTCATCGTTGGTGGCCTGGATGAGCACAGGGACGTTCAGTTCCGCCCAGCGGATGGTGTTGGCGATGGCGCGCTCGTCGCCGAAGTTCGGCAACGTTACGAGGATGCCGTCGATCTCGTCGCGGTGGGCGCGGAACAGGTTCGCCAGCTTGCGGGCTTCCTCCAGGGATTCCACCGCGCCGTACCGGGTTTCCTCCGGCGTAACGGCGATGGCGCGGATGCCCTGCTTTTCCAGGGCGGCCAGCGCGTCGCGACGGCCGGATTCGCAAAGATGCGCGGGGAAGAAGCCGCGGTTTCCAACCACAACACCCAATGTAACCATTGTCTGTCTCCTCACGAGTTGGGAAGGCGTGGGGCCGCATCGGACCCCGCTGATAGTATGTTACATCAAATACATTAGACGGAAGCGAACGCGGCCCGAAACCGGCAGCTACATCCCCGGATACGGCCCCACGGCCTTCTCCTCATAGAGCAGCGTGGTGGATCCCAGGGTGATGACGCAGCCGCCCGCCAGCCGGGTTGCGCGGACTGGTTGGCCGTTGACGGCGGGCGGGTTCTGCGCGTCCAGGGCCATCAGCACGCGTTCGGAGCCGCGATCCTCGATCACGGCCTGCTCCGGGGAGACGCCGGGGTCCTTGAAGAGGGTGATCTCACATTTCGGGCTGCTGCCGAGGCGCGTCCGCTGCTCGTAGAGGATGAACTGTTTGCCCGCCAGCGGACCGGATGTAACGCTGAGCCAGGCCTCCTTGCGCATCTGGTCTACCAAACCGATGGCGAGGCCGGCCGCCACGCCGAGCACGGTGATGCCCACGGCGCGGCTCATGGTTCCGGTATCGCCGGCGCCGAACCGCGTCACCATGCCGATGGGGTCGAACATCACGCCGGCGGCGAAGCCGCCGATGAGCCCGCCCAGCACTCCGTTCACGACGCGCTTGCCGGAGCCGCGCCCGATCCCCTGCCCCAGTCCGATGCAGGTCCCCACGATGGACCAGCCCACGATGCGCGCCAGCATGACGTTGGGCAGCGATGGCTGGCCGCTGCCGATGAGCACGCCGAAGCAAAGTTGTCCGATGGCGCCGCCCACGAAGCCGCCGCCGGCTCCAATGGCGAGGCCGACGAGGGCGGCCATGGCGGCCTTCTGGAAGGCGCGCGCCTCGATGCCCTCGGCGGCGCCCAGGCACATGCCGATGACGCCGCCCATGAGCGCGCCAAACCCGCCCATCGCCGCGATCATCTGCCCCATGCTGGTAGTCTCGGACTGCCAGCCCACCATCGCTTCGCTGAGGGCCCACGCCACCGCTCCGCCAACCAGCCCGGCAATGGCGGACGGGGCCAGCGCCTGCGCGGAGACGCCCGAGGGGTACTGCGTCTTCGTCTTCCCAGGCCCGTAGCCCATCGGCCCCGGAACCATGGGACGGGGCGGCGCCGCTGGACGGTCTGGCGCGTTGCGCAGGTCGTCGGCGGTAATGACGATGCGGTTGGCGCCGGGCGTGGGGGCTTCCGCCTCCGGCGCCGGCGGTTTCGGCTGTTCATCATCGCCGTCGAACGATATCTCCACGCGGTTGTGGCTCATGGGGCGCCCGCATTCATCAGAAGAGCTGGATCTCGAGGTCGTCTCGCGCGGGGGCGGCGGCGCCCAGCGTAATGGCCACCTCGGGTTGGAGGATGTTGATATTGCCGACCGGGAGCATGTTCCGGTTCTGGACGGCCCAGCGCGCCGCGGCGGCGTTGAGCGGGCTCTTGGGGTTGTAGGTCTTGTACTGGATCATGTCGCCGATCTGCACGATGACGTCGACCAGCGTCTCGCCGGCGGCCCAATGGTCGCCGATGCAGATGAAGGAGCCGAAGTTGGGGTGCCAGATGGGGGTCTTCAACACGCACTTGGGCTTCTCGCGCGGGTAGTCCGCGTGCAGGTAGATTTCGGCCACATGCTGACGCGCCGCAACGGGCGCGTTGCGGGTCGAGTCCCACACCAGGCCGGGCAGGTTGAACGTAACGATGTAGCGTTCGGGCGGGATGCCGGGCGCGGCGGGCTCCACCTTCACGAAGGGGTGTCCGGAAAACTCATTGCGGATCTTCTGCCAGTCCGCCGACAGGCGCATCAACCTCGGGTTCACATGTACCTCAATCTGAAGTCATCAGTCGTCAGTAATCAGTATTCAGTCGGAAGGAATGCACGTCAGGATGCTGCCCTCACGGGCCAGGCCCATTGCTGATGACTGATCACTGACGACTGTGGACTACGTTCACTCATTCTCCAGCAGGACGCGGGCGTCGTCCAGGAAGCCCTCGGCCTGGCGGAAGGCGCGGCGCATCGCGTCTCCGTAGTTCTGTGCGGCGGCGAAGTCGTTGGCTCCTTCGGCCCGCGCCTCGCGCTGCCAGTTTGTTAGCCCTTCGGCGTAGGCGGCGGCGGCGTTGTGCAGGGCGTTGGAGAGGCGTCGCGCCTTCGGACCAGTCTGCGCCGCGTCGAAGGCGCTCAGGGCCTGCCGGGCCCGGTCGTACCGGGCCACAAAATCGCCCAAGTCGCCGCCGGTGTCGACGCTGTTCTGCATCGCGTCGAAGGCCCGCATCACGGTGTCCGCATCGTCCTGAAAGTTCTCCGCGCGCTCCGCCGGACGGCGCTCCGGCGCGAAAGGCGATGGCTGAACCGCCGGCTGCGGGACCGCCGGAGCGGGAACCGGTTCCGGCGGCGCCAGGGTAACTGGCTGCGAGGCGGGACGGTTCATCGCCAGCACAAACACTATTAGTATGACCGTCGTCGCCGCAAGCGAGGTTCCGATCCAGACCGCTGGCCTTGCCGCGCGCCGGGCGCGCGGCCCCGGACCCGCGGCGCCCCCGTTCGTTGCATCTCTCTCAGCGGGCGCGCGGGGGGCCGGCGCGCTGGAGCAGCCGAAGGTGGTGCAGCCGCCGTTCTCGTTCCAGCATGCCTCGTGGTGCGCGATGGCGCACGCCCCGCACACGTGCACGGGCACGCCGGGCTTGATGGGCGTCTGGCAGTACGGGCAGGTCTTCCCGATGGCGGCCTGGCCGGTATCGGTATCGGTGTTCAAGCTGGTTTCATTCGCCTAGCCCGTCCGCAACTCCCTAGAAGAGCGAGCGGGCGATGAAGAGCAGGCCCAGCACGAGGGCCACGATATTCAGGGTGTTGGCGGTCCGGGCAGCGGAGATCGCGCCCATGAAATCGCCAACCGTCGCCCGGCTGCGCGCCGTGGCGGAAAAGCAGATGCTGGCGACGCCAATCGGCAGGCAGCAGAATATGGTGACGAGGATGCTCTCCACCATATGGTCTTCCACGCGCACCGGAGCGGCGTAAGGGTAGCCCGCGGGCGAGTTCCGGCCCTGCCAGGTTGGCGACACGGGCGGTGACCAACCGTACGCGGGCGGCGGCGCGCCGAACGTCTGAGGCGTTGGCGCGGCGGCCGCCCCGGCGCACCCAAAGGTCGTGCATCCGTTGTTCGCCCGCCAGCACTCTTCGTGGTGGGCCATCCCGCAGATGGCGCACGCGCGCGCGGCCACCCCTGGTTTGATAGGCGTCTGGCAGTACGGACATGTTTTACCCACTGCATCGACCGGCGGCGCGGAAGGCATCGGCGGAGGCGGGGCGGGTCGCGCCGCCGGCTGGGGGGCGGGCTCCGGGTCCGCCGGCCGGAAGACGCGGGCGATCTGCGCGTGGACCTCGGACTCCGTGGCCGGCCGGACCGACAACTGGTAGCGCGTTTTCAGCAGCGCCAGCGTTCCGGCGGCCTCCACCGCGCCGGGATCCGCCGCAAGAATGGTCAGCAACGTGCCGTCCAGCGCCAGCGGGGCCACGCGATTGTATTCGCAGAACGGCCGGCGGACGATGTCTCTCAGTTGTGTGGAGGGCTGCATGGCGGTATGTGAATCAGTATGAACTGGACCTAGCGGCGGCGATGACCGCTATCACCCCAATAAGCCCGCCGAATAGGAGCGAAAGGGCGAAGAACACGATGGCCCACGTTCTCCAAACGTTCTGAGTGGCCTGCATTTCCTGAACGGAGCTGAACCGGCCGCTTTCCCAGGCCCAGCGGTTGCCCATTACGCCGCTGACGATGGCCACGACGAGACCGATGTATGGCACGAGCGCGAGCAGTGTCCAGTAGGCGCGGTGATTGAGCCCCCAGATCCAACTGAACATGAAGGCGCCCCAGTTCCAGCCGCCCAGGTCCGCCGCCGTGGGCTGGCCTCCCGCGTAGCTTCCCGCGGCGTAGTTGTAGCCCTGCGCGCTTGGCGGCGCTTGGTATCCGCCCGGAGCCTGATATCCCGGGGGAGACGGTTGGTATCCGAACGTGGTCGCGGCGGCGCCCGCGGCGCGCGGGCAGCCGGGCCTCGTGCAGCCGGCATTCGCCTTCCAGCAGTCTATGTGGTGCGGCGTGTAGCATGATTCGCACACGTACACCGCGCCGCCGGGCTGCAGCGCGGCATGGCAGAACGGACAGGCCTTTCCAACGACATCCGGTCCGGCGATCATCTGTGGCATGAGGGATACTCATTTCTGCCCTAGGGGCGTTGTTGGGCGGGCGCTACCCGCCCATCTGGTCGGTCCACCAAGCTCTGAAGCGTTCCCACGTGGTCATCGGCGGCGGCGCGGGCGGCATCTCCCGCAGACGTCGCTCGGCGTCTTCCTTCACTTGCGCCACGACATCCTTCGGCGCGTGTTCCAACGCGCCTTCCAGTCCGTTCGCCACGGCGCGGCCGGTGTCTGGCCCCGCCGAAGCGGCCTGATCGAAGGGCACGGCCACCCGGGCGCGCAGAGACTCCATGCCCTTGGGCGCCGCGTAATCGGCCTGCGCATCGACCGCCCGGATTTCGCCCAGATAGTACGCGGGCGCCTTCGGGTTCAGCGTTTCGGCGCGGCGGAACTCTCGCGCGGCCTCCTGGTGATCGCCCGCGGCGGCGAAGGCGGCCCCGAACCGGGCGAACTCCTCGGCGCGGCGCCGGCGATCCGCCGCCGCGTTGGGTCGCAAGGCCGTCTGCAACGCCAGGGCCGCCAGAAGGGCCAGTATGAGAACGTTCTTGAAGCTCAATGGTCGCGCGTCTCTTTCCGCATTGGCCGGCCGCGGGGATTCCGTCCACTTCGAGCGCTTCGCGAGCGTCCGAACCCGCGCTCGGTCGCTTCGATGGCCAAACATATAGTAGCCCGGCGCGGGCTCCACCCGCCCGTCGCGCCAGGCGAAGAAGTCGCGCGTGCAGGCGATCGGGTCCACCACCAGCCCGACCATGGCCGGGTCCGCGAAGAAGTTGCGGTGGATGAACTGGTCCTGCTCCGAAAAGAACACGCCCAGGCCCGGGTGGGTGTGATACCAGCCCACGATTTGCAGGTTCGGGCAGTGTTCCTCGCGATCCGCGTTCAGGGTCTGCCACGTCTCGTGCGTGAACGTAAGCTCGGTGCGCGTTTCGGCGGCGGCGCGGGCCGGCAGGGTTCTCTCAATGAGCACGTACTCGCCGTCGCCCGATGCGTAGACGCCCCCCAGAAGAACGCCGCCCACCTCCGCCTTCGGCGAAGCGGCTGCGTGGAACTCAACCGATGCCAGTGCTTCGTACTGGATGTAGACGGGGATCGCCACCATCGCCGGGGTTCCCACCGCGGTCACATGGGTCCGGCGTTCCTCCGAGGGCGACGGACGGCGCTCCGCCTCGCGGCGGCCCCGTTCGTTTCCCAATCGGATGTCTATGTCATCGTGGCCGGGCACGGCGCTCCCTCCGCTATGGCTTCGCGGCCAGGGTCTTTGCCAGGTCTTCAGATGGAAGCAAGAGCCTTCCGCCCACAGTGAGGGCGTTCGGATCCTGAATGTGGTTCAGCACGCGGATGGCTTCCGCGGCGCGACCGTCGCCGTACTGCGCGCTGGCGATTTGCCAGAGGCTGTCGCCGGGCCGAACGGTGTAAGCGCGGCTCCAGCTCGATGTCGCCTTCGGCGCGGGCGCCGGGGCGATTGCGGCCGGCGGCGGCTCCTCGCGCTTCCCGGCGGGCGGCGCGGCGGGCGCCGGAGCCGCCGCCGGAACCGTGACGGTTCGCACTACCACTCGTTCGACGATTCGTTCTCGTGGGGGTCGAAAAAAGGCCATGTAAGCCACCCCCAGGGCCACGCCGACCACAACCCCGCCAGCCACCAGGGCGGCGCGGGCCATCTGGTAGGCCGCCGGAATCGGCTGGCCGGGTGGAATCGGAGCAAGGCGCGTCGGCGCGGGTTCCGCGGGCGGGCGGTCTGCCCGCTCCACCTTGCCGTCCTCCCAACGGAAGAACCCCCGCGTCTTTCCGATGGGGTCCACCACATAGGCGATCTGCCACGGTAGGTTGAAGAAGTTGTGCTGGATGAAGAGGTCCCACCGCGAGAGGAAGATCCCGAATCCGGGGTGCGTGTGGTACCAGCCCACGATCTTCAGGCCGGGGTACTGCTCGTCCTTCACGCGATGGATGTCATCCCAGGTTGCGTGGGTGAACTTAACGCTGGTGCTCACGGCCTCGGTGTGTTTGGCCTCGATAGCGGCGGTAACGCGCACCAGGGGGCGAGGCCCGTCCGTGCGCAGCTCGCCCAACAGCACGCCGCCCAGTTCCCGGGTGGTGTCGGTCTGCGCGAACTGCTCGATGGAGGCGGCGACGGCCGGATCCATCCAGATTTCCGGACGATCGCCGGAGGGTTCAACGGGAGCCAGCGTGATGTCCAGATCCACGTCTTCCTCATCCCGATGGCTGGGTTCCGGCGTTGTCATGGTCTGTTCCTTCCGACCGGCCGCACTTGCGGCGCGATTCAGTCCCCCATCACGGCGGCGCGGTCGCCGGAGAGCTCGTAGAAGCGCTCCTCCAGCCCGCTGTGCGCGGTGAGGATGTCGAACTTCGGGATGCCGACCTCGGCCAGCGTGCAGTCCAGGTAGGCCTCGTCTCCGGTGACCATATGCGTGGACTCGTAGGCGCGGCTCTCGCCGCACGTCGGGCAGCGGGCCTCCCGCTCCGTCAGTCGTCCCAGGGCCCGGAAAACGGGTTCGGCTGTGCCGCAGGCGGCGCAACGGAAGGCTGTGACGATTTCCCGCACGAACCCCAGCGCGGCTTCCGGGCCAAGATCCGCTCGGGCCCGATCCAAACAGGTTCGCAACGTCGTGCCCGATGCCGTCCAGTCTGTTTCCTGGATGTGCCCCCAGGTTTCGTGGCTGAGGCAATCCGGCTTGCGGCGATAGGTGACGGTGAACGAGTCGTGCGTGGCGCCGTTGAAGAAGAAGCCTTTCCCTTCCAGGGTGGGCAGGTCCGCCCGGCCGTGCAGCAGTTTCAGCGCTTCCTGGCACTCGATGCCCGCGATGACGCTGCCGGTGGTGGGAGTTGTAGGCACCTTCCCCTCCAGCATCTGATCGCGCGACAGCAGCGCGCAGGATCTGCGCTGGGCCAGCATCCGGTAGTCCGCCTCGTTCATGGTGCACTCGTAGCACGCGCCGTCCGGCGGCACGAAGACGCGCGCCATGCCGTTCAGCACCTCAATGGCGCCATCCACGAACGGCCGCGTCAGGCGCCAACAGCACTGGTTTACCCACAGACGCGCCTCGCGGTTATCCAGCCCGCCGATCACCACGTCCACCGCGCGGAAGACGCCGAGCCCGACGTCGTGGATGACGTTTCCGGCATAAGCGTGGACATGCGTATCCGGGTTGATATCCATCGCCGCGCGCGCGGCCGCCTCGGCCTTCAACTGCCCTTCGTCTCGTGCGCGGTAGAGGACAGATCGGGAAAGGTTGCTGTTTTCCACGCGGTCCATATCCACGAGGAACACATAGCCGATGCCCAGCAGAGCCATGTTCTTCAGGATCTCATTGCCCAACGCGCCGGCGCCGACCACCATCACGCGGGAGGTGCGCAGGCGTTCCTGATCCCACCAGGGGATCAGGCGCAGACGGCTGTAGCGGTCTTCCTCTTCGGCGCCCCCATCCAGCGTCACGGAGATGGGCGCGGCGGGCGCCGGAGGAGGAAGCGCGCCCAGCGTGATATCGAGGTCGTCTGCCATTCAGGCTCCGGCGGTGATTTCGGGCAGCAGGCGGAGCACATCGTCGTCCTTCACGCCAGCGTCCGCCAGAGTCTGCTCGTCGGTAAGCTGCATGCCGGAGGCTTTGTGCTGAAACTTGTAGCTCAGCAACTGGCCTCCGGGGTCGGTTGAGGGAAGTTGCATCATCTCAACGAGGCGGGCGATGATGCGGCGCACGGGCGCGTCGTCCGGCAGGGTCGCCTGTTGCTCCTTGTTGCCGGTGGCATCCAAGATGGTTACGTTCACTTTGCCCATAGGTTGTCTCTCTGGTCTCCTATACGGTCATGGTCGGCAGCGGGTTACGCCGGCGCCGTGGTCACTTCAACTCAATGTCGAGGTCGTCTTCGTTCGGCTTTGCCGCCGGTGGGCGCAGATGGACCTTCACGTCCGGCTCGCGGAACACGCGTTTTGGTCGCCGCCGGCCCTTGGCAATGCGGATCAGGCTGTCTGCCGCAACGCCGAGGATGAAGCCGAGGCCCAGCGCCAGGACGGGGAACCGTTTCTGGCGCGGTCGGGCGGCGGGGGGTAGAGCCGGCGCAGCGGTGGAATCGCCCGGCAATTCCGCGTTGTCCAGGTCCGCCGAAACGGCGACCCCGGCCTGCCGGAGGATTGGGAAGGCCGCGCTGATGGGAATCGCGAACCCCACGCCATTTGAGTCCGCCTCGATCATCGTGTTGATGCCCACCACCTGGGCCTGATCGTTCAGCAGCGGGCCGCCGGAGTTTCCAGGGTTCAGGGCCGCATCGGTCTGGATGTAACGGCGTCCGTTCACAAGGCGGTCCCGGGACGAGACGATCCCCCGGGTGACCGTGTGGTCGAGCCCGCGCGGGGCGCCGATGGCGACAACTTCATCGCCGTTCTTCAGGTCCTTCACGCTGCCCACCGGAACGGTGGGCAGGTTCACGGCGGAGAGACGCAGTACCGCGAGGTCCAGGTCGGAATCCTCCTGCACGATTCCGGCAGGGACCTCGCGACCGTTCTTCAGAACGACCACGATGGAGCCGCCGGAGTCTACTACATGGGCGTTGGTGAGCGCGAATCCGCGCGGGTCCAGGATAACGCCGGAGCCCAGAGTCTCACCGCCGGGCACGCGCACATGGATGGTCACAACGGAATCGTCGGCGCGGGCCACAACGTCGCGCACGGCGGCCCCGGCGGGCACGGCCAGCGCCAGGGCCAGGAGGGCGGAAAGGCGTGCTCTCAACGGCTGTCTCCCAGCGAAATCGAGATGTCGGAACGCACGTCCAGGATCGGCGCCGGATCCACCGGGAAGGCGGAGCGGTGCGCCGCCACCCAGGCGGCGGCGTTGGTGTCTAGCGCGTCGGACGTGCTGAAATTCTTGTACTGCACCATCTCCCCGATGCGGATGACCAGTTGGTCCAGCGTCTCGGCCGGGCTCCAGCGTCCGATGCAGACGCCGCCGTTGCGCCGGGGCGGAAGGATATTGGGGTGGAAGATCTCGGTGAGCCACTGGATGCGCGGCGGCAGGCGCGGGTAGTCCAGATGCAGGTAGATCTCCATCTCGTGGTGGCTCGTTACGGCCGGGCCCGGCGCGCCGGGCAACCAGACGAGCCCGCGGCATGAGTAGGTCACGCGGTAGCGGTCGCCCAGCGCGTTTTGCGGTTGGACGGAGATGAGCGTGCTGCGCTGGCCGAGTTCCTGGAGGCGCCGGCCATCGGCCTGGAGGCGCAAGCTCCGAACATCCATGGATCATCCCCCGGAAGGCGAAGAGGTTGCGGGCGAGTGGCCCATGGCCCGGTCTGGTCGTCCGCCCAGCCGTCTGGCGCGGGAAGGGATACTGGCAGGAACGAACGTTGGGCGCGCCCGGAGAATCAGATCGCTCTCCAACGCGCCCGAACACGCTCATTTTAGCACAGCCCCACGACTTATAGAGTGCGGCGGCCCGCCAAGTTAGCGCACGCGGCGCCGGCCGCGCCTCAACAGCCCCAGCAGGACGGCCACGCCTAGCACGCCGCCGCCCACCGCCGCGCCATCGCCCGCCGTCCCGCCGCCGCTAACCCACAGGGCCGCCAGAACCGCTAACCCGTGCGCCAGCCACGCCACGCGAATCAGCGCCGGGTGCACGGCGCCATCCCAGAACTGGCGCAGCCGGCCTCTCCACCCAGACCCCGCGCGCGCGTAAGCCGGCAGGGCCACGATGCGGCGGAGTCGTCCCGATTGCCAGCTTATCAGCGCCGCGTTCACGAGTCCGGCGCCGGCGGCGCCAAGCCAGACCGGATGCTGCGCGGCAACACCAATGGCAGCCCAGCTCGCCGTGAGCGCCCATGCCGCGACGCTCCATGCGGTGGGGGCGAAGGCCAGCGCCTTCTTCGGCGGACGCTCCGGCCACACGTCATGGTCCCGGCCATGGATGAAGATCTCCACTCCTGTCCTCGGCCGGGGCCTCTGCCGGCGGTAGCGGTCCGGCGCAGCAACTTCCACGGGGCTAAGGAGATAACCGTGGACGGCGGTGATCGGGACCGCCCGCGCGGTGTAGTCCTGCTGAAGGATGATCCGCCCTTCGGCCTCGGTGGGCTGGCCGTCCCGGATGGTGCGCACCGTTTCGCGCAACCGCGGGATATCCAGGGCGTTGGCGCGCGCCACATATTCCCGGATTCCCGGCGTGCCCGGCGGCGTGGGCCCGCCCAGGAGCTCATCGGTGAGCAAACGGGCGGACTGCCGGTCTACCAGGACGCCCGCGGAGCGCTCGATGACCTCGCGCGGGAGGCCCGGCGGCTGGATGCACGCGGTGTGGGTAACAACGCTGTCATCAACGATGCCGGTCTGCCAGCGTCGAATGCGCCCCACCTGTCCACAGCGGGCGCAGCCGCTGGGAGCGCCGCCGCAAAACGGGCATGTCACGGTTTGCTCGGAGCCTTCGATAAGGAACTCTCGATGCCCCTCCTCGAACGTGCCGGCCGGGCCAGTGTGGAACGGCCACGCCGCGACGGGCAGGCCGGCCGGCCGCGCGTTGGGCGCATCCGGCGCCTCGTGAGACTCCAGGCGCTGCTCGCGCACGCGCGTGTGCATTTCAATGAGATACGCCACCGTATCCTGCTGGCGCGCGATGAGGAGGCGTTCGCCCAGGGCTCCGATCTGGCTGCCCATGGCTGCGGCGTTGCTCCAGCGGTTGATGATGCCAACCACGGTATTGCGGCTCAGGGGGGCCAGCCACGTGGCGTCGGAAACGACGGGCTCCAGCGTGAGGTCAATCGGCGGGGCCGGCGGAGCGGAGGGTGCGGGCTGGGCGGCCGGCAACCGGGCGGCCTTTTTCGGGCGGGGCGCCATTTCGCACCCGAAGGACGTGCACCCGCCGTTCTCCGCCCAGCACTCTTCGTGGTGGGGCATGCCGCACCGCGCGCAGACGCGAACGGGCGCCTGCGGCTTGATGGGCGCCTGGCAGAACGGGCACGTTTTCCCCACAACGTCGAAGGCATTGGGCGGCTGGCTCACCGATTTGGCTCCATGCTGAGTTCGGCGGCAGCGTCGCCGCCATTCCATTATGTGCGGCCGCTCCGGTCCCACGCTCAAGGCATTTCGGCCCCTATCCGATGGGGGTAATAGCGACTCCTGGCTCGGAGCGAGCGGGCTCGCTGACCGAGATAACATCGCACGCGGGGGGAGCCGCCGCCGTGCCCGCGCCTCGGAGGTTTGTGCTGGATGAAGATGCTGAAAGCAATGGTTATCGACGATTCCCGCATCATGCGGACAATGGTTATGAATGCGCTGAAACGATCCGGATTGGCCGAGTTTGAGTTCATCGAAGCCGAGGACGGTCAGGATGCGCTTGAGAAGTTCGACCCCAAGGAAATCGACATCATCTTCGCCGACTGGAACATGCCCCGTCTTTCCGGCATCGACTTCGTGCGGAAGATTCGGGCCAACAAAAAGAACAACGGTATCCCCATCCTCATGGTGACGAGCGAACAGACCGTGGGGAAGATGAGCGAGGCGCTGGGCCGCGCCGGCGCAACGGCCTATATCACCAAGCCGTTCACCGATGCGGACCTCCATCGACGCCTGGCGAAAATCGTGGATGAGCTGCCGGATCACGCCGCCAAGCCGCAAGGCGGATTCTTCAGCCGACTCGTTGGCAGCTAATCGATTCGCGCGCCGGCGTCCACAGCGGCGCCGAACATGGCGGTTCCCTGCCGCCCAGCCCGCAAGGAAGTACGCATGACAACCCTGGAAGCAATACCCAACATCGACCCGCAAGTGGAATGCGTGAAGGAGGCCGTGAAGGCCACTTTCGCCATGGTCTGCGGAGCGGAACCCACCTATACCGGCGAAGCGTCGGATGACGGAATCGGCGAGCAGATCATCGGCGTGATCTCCCTTCTGGGAGAACGCTCCTGGAGCCTGATGATGTGTTTGCCTGCCCTGACGGCGACGGCAATCGCCCAGAAATTCTGCGGCTTTGACATCCCGTATGAAAGCGCCGACATGGGTGACTTCGTGGGTGAGCTGATAAACATCTTTGCTGGCGGCGTAACCGCCCGGTTGGAGGGCATCGGGATCCGCGCGGAAATGTCGTTGCCCACGATGGTGCGCGGCCGGGATATCACGCTGCCGTTGCCGGAAGGCCTGCAGAAGGCCCGCCTCGCGTTCAGTTCCTCTGACGGCGACTTCACCGTGCGGCTCGTGGCGGGTGATCCCCGCGCCGCTACTCTGCGACGAAGCGGCGCATGATGGCAGGAGGCGATGCAATGTCGCGGGCACTAGTCGAAATTCAGTCGGGTTTGGGCGCTTGGGACGGCGAGGAACGCGATGCGTTGATTCCCATCGGCGCCGCCATGGAAGCGTTGCTGGGTGAGATACCCGAGGAGCACGACGACACCGAAGCCTTGCTGATGCTGGCAGTCGATGGCTTGCAGACCCTCTACGTTGGCGGGTGCGATGACCCCGCGGCCCTGACGGAGAGCATCGTGGCCGCCGTGGCCGCCGTGGCGGTGGGCATCGCCGCCAGCCCCGAAGGGACCTCCAGCCCGATTCTTTGCCTTGCCGGACGGTCGCTGTGCGCTGCCCTCGGGCGAGACGGGTTTGCCTGGGACGATGGGAACGAGGAAGACGCCGCGAATCCATCCGGTTCCGACGACGAGGTGGAGCGCAACGAAGCGGCGAGCCCCGCGCATATCTATGCGGAACCGCAGACGCTAGACGACGCTGCCTCGCTGCTTGTATTGTTGGAGCCGGCGGACCGCGGCGCTCTCGATACGTTGCAGACGGGTTTGCAGAAGCTGGCCGGCGGCCTGCCGCCCTCCGTGCGGCCGTCGGTGGAGGCCGCTTTGGCCGTGATCCGGCAGGTTTCCTCCGGCCAGTGCGCGGACTTGGAAGGCGCGATGGCGGATGCGGGACGGCATCTCGAAGAGGCGATGGTCGCCGCGGAAGACGCCGAGATGGCACCGGCCGCGCCGCCGGTTGCGCCGCTGCCAACTCCGGCGCCCCCCGCGCCCGAGGCGGCCGCCCCCGCGCCGGCCCTTCCGCCGGTGGACGATGGCGGCGACGACATTCTGCCGCAGGACGCGGACCGCGCGCTGCTGGCGGACTTCGTGACGGAGTGCAAGGAACTCGTTGAGGGAGCCGAAGCCGCCCTTCTGACGATCGAGATGGACCCCGATGACGTGGAGGCCATCAACACGGTGTTCCGGGCCTTTCATACCATCAAGGGCACTTCCGCCTTTCTGGGACTCACCCGGATGTCTGAGCTCGCGCACCGCGCGGAGAACATGCTGTCTCGCATCCGCGACAAGGTGATCCGGTGTACGGGCGGCTATGCCGACCTGGCGTTGCGAAGCGTAGACATGCTGGGCGACCTTGTGCAGGCCTTGCAGAATAACCTCGATGGCAGCCCGACCGGCAAGCCAGCGGGCCTGGACGAACTGATGCACACGCTGGCCGATCCGGAGGCCGCCGGCGTTAACCACCTCTCCTCCGACGGCTACGACGACATCGCCCGCGCGGAAGAGACTGCCCCTTCGAACGGCGTCGCCGCTGTGCCCGAAGCGGCTTCAGAAGCGCGTTCCGCTGCCGCCGAGGCCGCCCGCGTTGAAGCGCCGCCCGCAACGGACGGCGGCGCCGCGGCGCGTCCGCAGCGCGCCAAGGTGAGCGAGCGGTCTGATGACTCCTCCGTGCGGGTGCGAACCGACCGGCTGGATCGCCTGATCGAAATGGTTGGCGAGTTGGTGATCGCCCAGTCCATGGTCGCCCAGGACCCAATCGTGGTCATGGGCGGCCATCTGGACCTCACTCGCAAGGTCGCCATGACCGGCAAGATCGTCCGCGAGCTACAGGACCTCAGCATGTCCATGCGCATGGTCCCGCTGAAAGCCACCTTCCAGAAGATGGCCCGGCTCGTTCGCGACCTGGCGTACAAGAGCGGCAAACTGGTGGAGTTCAAGTCAGACGGAGACGAGACGGAAATCGACCGCAACATGGTCGACATCATCGCCGAGCCGCTCGTCCACATGGTCCGTAACGCCGCCGATCATGGCGTTGAGGCGCCGGAAGTGCGAGAGGCCAGCGGGAAACCGCGCACGGGCGTGGTGCATCTCTCCGCATTCCACACGGGCGGCAACGTGGTGGTGCAGATCAAGGACGACGGCAAGGGACTCAACCGCGATCGCATCATCCAGAAGGCGATAGAGAAGGGCCTGATTGACTCCGAGAAGGGCCTCACCGACGCCGAGGCGTACGATCTCATCTTCGCCCCCGGCTTCTCGACGGTGGATAAGGTGACCGAGGTCTCCGGACGCGGCGTGGGCATGGACGTGGTCCGAAAGGGCGTCGAGGCCCTGCGCGGGCGTGTGGACATTTCCTCCGAGTCCGGGAAGGGCACGACCTTCCAGCTCCGGCTCCCGCTGACGCTGGCCATCACAGACGGCATGCTGGTGAAGATCGGCGAGGACCGTTACATCGTGCCTACCGTGAACATCCACCTCTCGTTCCGTCCGGAGGCGTCCGCGCTTTCGACAGTGGCCGGACGCGGCGAGTTGGTGATGCTGCGCGGCGAGTTGATGCCCATCTTCCGCCTGCATCGCCTGTTTGACATCCGCGGCGCGGTTGAAGACCCCACGAAGGGCCTGCTGGTAGTGATCGGCAACGAGGGGCGCCGATGCGCCCTGTTGGTGGACGAGCTGTTGGGCCAGCAGCAGGTGGTTGCGAAGGCTCTGGGGAACGGAATGGGCAAGGTGCAAGGCGTGTCCGGCGGCGCCATCCTGGGGGATGGCCGCGTGGGCCTGATCCTAGACACCACGGAATTGGTGGCGCTGGCGCGCCAGAGCCGTTCCGGCGTGTAGCTCCGCCACGTCGTTTCTACCCGGAGGCCGCCCAACCCGCCATCAGCGGGTTGGGCGGCCTCTGCTACATGGCGCGTCTTGAGCGATTGCCAGATCGCCCATCCGGCCGCCCGTTTGCGCGAGGCATCGGCCGGCGAGCGGCCGGCGGAGGCGCCCTGCGCACCAACGGGTTCCGGCGCTTCCGGCAGGTGAAGTGATCCACGCGCCCTCCCCGTTTCACCGGTCATTTCGCCGGTTCAGCCTCTCGCCGTCCGGCCCGATAGGTTGTTGTAAGGTTCGCTTGGCAACCAAGGAGAAATGGTAATGACGCAAACAACCGTCGCCGCCGGCGTACAGCCCGCGCGGAGCAGAGGCCTCGTGGGCGCAGATGGAACAGGCGGGAAATTCCTGACCTTCTTCCTCGGCTCCGAGGAGTATGGTCTGGAGATCCTCAAAGTGCATGAGATCATCGGGATGATGGCCATCACGCCGGTTCCGCGCACGCCGGACTTCGTCCGCGGGGTAATCAACCTGCGCGGAAAGGTCATCCCCACGGTAGACCTGCGCCTCAAGTTCGAAATGCCCTCGGTGGAGCAAACAGACGAGACCTGCATCATCGTGGTGCAGGCCAATACCGTCCAGGTTGGCATAGTAGTGGATCGGGTGTCCGAGGTGATGGACATCGCCGGAAAGGACATCGAGGAGGCGCCGCCTTTCGGCACCGACGTGAACACGGATTACATCCTGGGCATCGGCAAATCGGAAGGCCGCGTGCAGTTGCTTCTCGATATCGACAAGGTCCTGTCCGGCCAGGACATAGAGGATATCCGCGCGCAGACAGGCTCCGCGGAGTTCGCTTTGGCTGGATAGCCACGGGCGGAGACCGGAGCTTGAATGGAGTCCGAGGGCGCGGCCGAGGGGTTCCCCAGTCGCCGCGCCGATCGGTCTCGAACGCAAACATCGCGTGCTACCGGACACGATGGCCCGTCAGCTTCAGCGCCCTCCACTCCGCCGATTCGATGAGCCACGAGGCGGCGCGCCTATCAGTTCCCCTTTCTCGGCTGCGCCCCCATTCACCGCGCATTCGGACTCAAAGCGTCGCTCTGACCGGCTGAGAAACAACCAAGACTCCGTTTCCGTTAGCGTGATGCTGGATGTTGGCCGGCTCCATGAGGAGCCTCTGGTTTCGAGAAGGCAGGGGGCGGACACGGCAGGCCGTGTCCCTTCCCTCACCAGTTCCATCCAGCGTCCGGTGGCCGGCCGGGCCCGCCAGTAGGAAAACGGCTTGTCGTGTCCGCTCCATAGCCCCCCGTGGGGCATGGGTTCCTCATGAGACCCGCGAGGGGCTCACTGACCGCTTCTTTTGAACAGAGCGCCATTTGCGCGCCGAATTGGGAGACTGCCGCGCCGAGGCTGTGAGCGACTCGCGGCAAGGCATCGCACGAAGGGATACGGGGGGAGTGATGTTGAGCAAGTTCCGGATTGGGTGGAGGCTGACAGGCGGTTTCATCATCGTCGCGATGTTGTGCGCCTTCGTCGGGTACAAGGGCGTGCAGGCCTTGAGCAAGGTGAACGCTCAGTCGGTTGATACGACGCAGGTGCTGCTGCCGCAGTTGGACGCTCTGTCGGTCATCAACGAATCCAAGTTGGCCGTTCAGCGGGAAGAGCGAAACGCCATCCTTCAGGCCGAGCGCAAGAACGCCGTTGGCCTCAAGAAGGCCCAGGAAAAAGTGCTGGAGAAGTGGGACCTGATTGCGTCCTCGTGGAAATCCTACGAAGCCCTGCCGCTGACCGCCGAGGAGAAGAGCATCCTGGCCGATCTGGCGACGGCGCGCGACAACTGGCACGCTCAGCACAATGCCGTGATGGCCGCCGCCGCCGCCGGCAATACGGCCGAGGCCGCCGCGCTCAGCTTCGGCCCCACGCAGGACGCCTACAAGGTGTTCATGGACACCATCGACAAGCTTCTGGCGTCGAACGGCGATCACCAGAGACAGAACCGCGAGACGATTGTTTCCACCTACGTGTCCGCCCGCCGAACGCTGACAGTGGCTTGCGTTCTGTCCGTGTTGGTGGCAATCGCGTTCGGAATCGTGTTGACGCTTTCCATCGTCCGCCCGCTCCATGAGATCGAATCCGTGGCGCGCAGTATCGCGGAAGGGGATATCGAACGCAAGGTCACCTACCGAAGCGGAGACGAACTGGGAGCCCTGGCCGAGTCCTTCCGGCAGGCCGGCTCGTATGTCCGTGACGTGGCGAATGCGGCTCACAGCCTGTCGATTGGTGACCTTTCCACGCAGCCGGCCCCCCGCTCTTCGAAGGACGTGCTGTCGGCGAACATGGCGGAGGTCGTTGCAGTGCTGCGCTCTCTGGTGGCGGACATCAACCTGTTGAAGCGTTCCGCGGCGAGAGGCGATTTTGCGGCGCGGGCCGATGCGTTGAAGCACTCCGGCGACTACCGCGGCATCGTGGAGGGCATGAACGACACGCTGGGCACGGTTGCGGACAAGGTGTTCTGGTACGAACAGATGCTGGATGCCATCCCCTTCCCGATCTCCGTGACGGACATGGAGATGAACTGGACGTTCATCAACAAGCCAGTTGAGAACCTGCTCGGCGTCAAGCGATTGGATGTGCTTGGCCAACCGTGCAGCAACTGGAACGCCAACATCTGTGGAACCGAGAACTGCGGCGTCCACTGCCTGCGTCGGGGGCAACTCCAGACGGTGTTCGAGCAGGCGAACATGGATTTCCAGGTGGACACCGTTTACATCCAGAACGCCAGAGGCGAACGGATCGGGCACATCGAAGTGGTCCAGGACGTGAGCGCGTCCGTAAAGAACACGGTGTACACCAGGCTGGAGGTGGAGCGCGTTACCACGAACCTGGAACGTTTGGCGAAGGGCGATCTTGGATTCGCCACCGAGGCCAGCGAAGCGGACAAGTTCACCGCGGAATCCAAGCGGCAGTTCGACCGCATCAACGCGAGCCTTGAGGATGTGAAATCGGCCGTTGGCGCCATGATCGCCGATGTGGATCAGCTCTCCGCCGCGGCCGTGGAAGGCCGGCTCGCCACTCGCGCCGATGCCGCCAGACACCATGGCGACTTCAAGACGGTGGTCCAGGGGGTGAACGACACGTTGGACAGCGTGGTCGGTCCCGTGAACATGGCCGCGGAGTTCCTTGCCCATCTCTCCCGGGGTGATGCGCTCGAGAAGATCACCGCCGACTACAAGGGTGACTTCAGGGTGATCCGCGACAACATCAACGCATGCGTGGACATCCTTCACGGTCTGCTTGGCGAAATGGGCGGTCTGGCGGCGGCGGCGGCCGAGGGCGATCTCTCGGCGCGGGCCGACTCCGCCCGGTATCAGGGAGACTGGCATCAACTGGCCGAAGGGATGAACCAGACGCTGAACAGCCTTTCGGCGCCGATCAGCGAGTCCGCGGAAGTGCTGCAGCGCGTGGCGGACAAGGACCTAACCGCCCGCGTGCAAGGCAGCTACAAAGGCGAACTGGCGAAGATCAAGGACTCCATCAACGTGGCCGTGGAGAACCTGGAGGAGGCCCTGCAGCAGGTGGCGGTGGGCGCCGATCAGGTGGCCAACGCGGCGCTGGAGATCAGCTCCGGCAGCCAGTCGCTGAGCCAGGGATCTTCCGAACAGGCGTCGAGCCTGGAGGAGATCTCCAGCAGCCTGCAGGAGATGGCCAGCATGACGCGGCAGAACGCCGGCAATGCCCGTGAGGCCAAGAGCCTGGCGGACGGCGCCAAGGGCGCCGCGGACAAGGGCGCCTCCGCCATGCAACGGATGAGCGATGCAGTGAACCGGATCAAGCAGAGCAGCGACCAGACGGCGAAGATCGTGAAGACCATCGACGAGATCGCCTTCCAGACGAACCTGCTGGCCTTGAACGCCGCCGTGGAAGCCGCCCGGGCCGGCGATGCCGGCAAGGGCTTCGCCGTGGTGGCCGAGGAAGTGCGCAACCTCGCGATGCGGAGCGCCGAGGCGGCGAAGAACACGGCAAGCATGATCGAAGAGGCCGTGAAGAACGCCGAGGGCGGGGTTGCGATCAACCGCGAAGTGATTGTGAGCCTCAACGAGATCAACGAGCAGGCGGCGAAGGTGAGCGAGGTGATGGCCGAGATCGCGTCGGCCAGTGAGCAGCAGACGCAGGGCATCGACCAGGTGAACGTTGCGGTGACGGAGATGGATACGTTGACGCAGGCTAACGCCGCGAACTCCGAAGAGAGCGCCTCATCCGCCGAGGAACTGAGCAGCCAGGCCGCCCAGATGCAGAGCATGGTGTCCGCGTTCCACCTCAGCGGCTTGCGAGCCCAGCCGGGCGCGTCCGTCGGCCCGCGGCACGCCAAGCGGCCCGCCCCCAGGGCGCTAGCGGCGGTTCACGCCGGGAACGGCCACCGGCGCGATGCGGATGCCAGCGCGGTGATCCCGTTCGATGACGATGCGGAGATGCTGGCGGATTTCTAACGCGCCGGTTCGGCCAGACTCCCTGCGCAGGCGCGACGCGGAGTCCGGCCAGCCGGGCGGGCCAGAGCATCCATGGTTGGAAAGTATGAGCAGCCGTGGGCGCTTCCATGGCATAACGGGGTGGAAAGGCAGCGCCGTGACAGGAAAGGAACAGAAGCCGAATATGGGGCCGGACCTCACCACTTTGGAACTGTCTGACGACGAGTTCAACCAGATCAGCAAGCTGGTTTACCGGTTGTGCGGCATCAACCTGCACGCCGGGAAGTCTGGACTCGTTAAGGCGCGCCTGATGAAGCGGCTCCGGCTACTGGGCATTGCGTCCTTTGACGAGTACATCCGCCACGTGGAATCCGACGCCTACGGGCAGGAACTCACGGCCATGCTGGATGCTCTCACCACCAACAAGACGTCGTTCTTTCGCGAGGACCAGCACTTCGTCTTCCTTCGCGAGAACGTCCTGCCGGGCATTGTGGCCGCCGGCAAGCCGATTCGCATCTGGAGCGCAGGCTGCTCCACGGGGGAGGAGCCGTACACGCTCGGCATCACCCTCCGGGAGGAGATTCCGGACATCGATCGTCGTGACGTGCGCATCCTGGCCACGGACCTCTCCACGCGCGTGCTGGATACGGCCCGCGAAGCCATCTATGACGAAGAGCGCCTGCGCGATGTCCCCCCTGAACTCGTGCACAAGCACTTTCACGCCGTACGCACCGCGCCGCCGCGCACCTGGCGGGTGAACAATGACATCCGCAAGGTGGTGCACCTGGCGCGCCTCAACCTCATGGAAGACTGGCCCATGCGAGGACCGTTCGACGCCATTTTCTGCCGCAACGTGATGATCTACTTCGACAAGCAGACCCAGCAGACGCTGACCAACCGGTTTGCCCAACTGCTGAAGCCAGGGGGCTACTTGTTTGTTGGACACTCCGAGAGCCTGTCTTCCTGGGCCAGCGAGTTTCGCTACGTTCAACCCGCGGTGTACGTGAAATGAGCCATCCTGACGGTTCAATGAGGGCCATGGAGTGAAACACACTATCGGTGTTGCGGACATGCGGATCTCGGCGAATCCAGGCGACGTCCTGGTGACGCACGCGCTCGGCAGTTGTCTGGGCATCACAATCCACGATCCGGTGGCAAGCGTGGGAGGGCTGCTCCATGTGATGCTGCCCACTGGCTCGATTGACCCCGACCGCGCCGCCCAGAACCCCTCCATGTTTGTGGACACGGGCGTTCCGAAGCTCTTCCTCGACTGCTACAAGGCTGGAGCCAAGAAGGAACGCCTCGTGGTGAAGGTTGCCGGCGGAGCCACAACGCGGGGCTCCGAAGAGGATGATTACTTCCAGATCGGCAAGCGCAATTTCGTGATGCTGCGCAAGCTCCTCTGGAAGAACGGCGTGCTCCTCAGCTCCCACGATGTGGGCGGGTGCGTCTCGCGGATGATGACGCTTGAGATCGGCACGGGTGATGTCACTCTGAAGATCGATGGCAAGGTTACGAACCTTTGATGTATCGGCCGGGCCTTACGCCCGCCGCCGCCGGCCGGTTTCCGGCTGGCGGAACCAACGACCCCAGATGAACGCTGGGGCAAAGCGGGGGAGATAACGTGTCGATCAATGTGTTGGTGGTCGATGACAGCGCGGTAATGCGGTCCATCATCGTCAAGACTCTACGTTTGAGTGGGATCGAACTGGGCGATGTGCATCAAGCCTCCAACGGCCTGGAGGGCCTTCAGGCGCTGGATGACAACTGGATTGACCTCGCCCTGGTTGATATCAACATGCCCGTCATGGATGGGCAGGAGATGATCAACCGCGTCCGGGAAGATCCAACCATGTCCGACCTGCCTATGGTGGTGGTGTCGACCGAGAGCAGCGAAAGCCGCATCGAAATGCTGGAGCGCATGGGCACGCGCTTCGTGCACAAACCCTTTACGCCGGAGCGCCTACGGGCCACCATCATGGAGGCCACCGGCATTC
The DNA here is from genome assembly GCA_036504855.1 of Armatimonadota bacterium. GTDB lineage: Bacteria > Armatimonadota > DTGP01 > JAKQQT01 > JAKQQT01 > DASXUL01. Next base: position 39,925 of record DASXUL010000075.1, read on the forward strand.
AAGAGGAAGACGTACATGCAGCAGGAACTGTATCAGGCAGCAGCCCAGACTTTTGAGGCGCTTGCGTTCCTCTCTCCGGTTCCCCCGGAGGAGGCGGACGCGCGGCAAGGCCAACTCGACCAGGCGGTGTGCGTTGCGTTTCGCGGGCCGTTTTGCGGCCGGCTGGAATTGCGTACGTGCGCCGGATTGATGCCTGCCCTGGCCGAAAACATGATGGGTGAAGACGCGCCTCCAACGCTTGACCAGCAGCGGGACGCGTTGGGCGAGGTAGCCAATGTCATCTGCGGCAACGTTCTGCCCGCCATCGCCGGCAGCCGTGAGGTCTTCCATCTGGATGCGCCGCGCTTCGTGACGGCATGCGAGCCCGAAACGCCGCCCGCCGCGAGCGTTCGCATGTGCCTGGACGCCGGTTGCGCGGAAGTGCTGCTCTTCACCGATCTGTCCGTGGCCGCTTGATGCCCTGACGTTTCGGCGTGAAGCCCTCGGCCGCCGCGCCCGATAGGGTCTTTGGTTGCCAGGAGCGGGGCCAATGTCCGCAGCGCGTGTCACCGGCTAGTCGCCACCAGGAGGAGTCGCAACGTGATCCGAGTTTTGATCGTGGATGATTCCGCCATCGTTCGCAAAGTGCTGACGGAGGAGCTTTCCAAGTTCGACGATATCGAGGTCGTTGGGGGAGCTGTAGATCCGTATGTCGCTCGCGAGAAGATCGTCAAGCTGAAGCCCGATGTGGTGACGCTGGACGTGGAGATGCCGCGCATGGACGGCCTTTCCTTCCTCGCCAAGCTGATGAAGCATTACCCGATCCCCGTTATCGTGGTGAGCAGCCTGACCCCAGAGAACAGCGAGACCGCCCTGCGCGCGCTCGAACTGGGCGCCGTGGATGTAGTGAGCAAACCCGGCTCGACTTTTTCCACTCCGGATGTTGGGAAGAAGTTGGTTCGCGCCATCCGGGCCGCCGCCAACGCCCATGTTTCCGTGCGCCGCGAGGTTGTGGACGCGCCAGCGCCTTCGCGGACCATCGGGCAGCTTCAGACCACGCACAAGATCCTCGCCGTTGGCGCTTCCACCGGGGGGACGAAGGCCATCGAAACGCTTCTGCGCGGGCTTCCGGTGACCACGCCCGGCACGGTGATCGTGCAGCATATGCCGGAGCACTTCACAGCGGCCTTCGCCAACCGGTTGAACAGCATCTGCGAAATGGAGATCCGAGAAGCCAAGGACGGCGACGCCGTGCTGCCCGGCGTGGCGCTGATCGCCCCCGGCAATCATCACATGCTGCTCCAACGCAGCGGCGCCCGCTACCACGTGCGTCTGAAAGATGGCCCTCCGGTGCATCACCAGCGTCCCGCGGTGGATGTTCTCTTCCAGAGCGTTGCGGCCAACGCGGGGCGTAACGCCGTAGGCGTGATCCTCACCGGCATGGGCGCGGACGGCGCGAAGGGCCTGCTGGCGATGCGCGAGAGCGGCGCCATCACCCTGGCCGAAGACGAGCGAAGCTGCATCGTGTTCGGCATGCCGAAGGAAGCCATCAAGCTTGGCGCCGCCCAGGAGGTGGTTTCGCTCCCCCAGATGGCCAACGCCGTCCTCGCCGCCCTGCAATCCAGCGCCGAAGTGGTGTAGAGGTTCGCGTTTTGGAGCCCTGCCGGCGCCGGCCCCCCATCGGGGGCCGGCGCCTTCGTCATGCGGCGCGTCCAGAGCTTTCGGCGCTGGCGCTGGGCCCGCGGTTGTTACCCCCGGAGCGCTGGGCTACAGCTTCAGCGGATCTGGCTCGCGGCTCTGGCGGGCGCAAATCCATCCCGGATGATGGGCACATCTCAGTGGCGAAGCATCCGGGGGGTGACGATATTCCAACGTGGCCGTCTGCCCGAGGGGCGCGGCATTACGCGGCGGAAGCGTCTCTGGACAGATCTGGCGCGACGTGCTATAGATAGTTGCGCGCAGCATGGGCAAACGTTTACCTCTGCTGTGAGTTTCGCGCTGGGGCATCTTCCACCTCCGCCGTCGGCCGAAACTGACGTGCTCCTGGGCTGCATCGGAACGTTGGCAACTAGCACGAAAGGTTGCGTACCATGAGGATGAAGCCTCCCGTTGGGCGCGCTGTCGCTACGGCGATGGCGCTCGGTCTTTCGTTACTCGCGCTGTCCGCATCCGCCCAGACCATTCGCGTTGAGGGCGAGAACTACCTCGCGCCGCCGGACAGTGGCCCAAACCAATCAGACGTCGTCAGCGTCTTCAACCCCGCGCCCGGCGTCTCGGACATCGAGTTCTTCGTGTGCTGGGACTACGTAGAGTGGGACGTGAACGTTCCCCAGGACGGGACCTATGATGTCTCCTACCGTTTCGCCTCGGACTGGGGCAAAGGCGCCGCCGGCGACATCTTTCAGACCCTCACGTTCTGGACCTCCAGTCAGCAGGTGGTCGTCAATGATCTCACCAAAACAAGCGGCTGGGGCGACTTCCAGGTGAAGCCGGTCGCCGCGGGCATTCCGCTGAAAGCGGGCATGAACCGCTTCCGCATCAAGATCACTCCGGACAATGGTGATGCCAACTTCTTCGGCAGCGGCATGAACCTCGACTATATCGAGCTCACTCGCACCGGAGACTATCCGAACAACTTCGAGGCCGTTACCGGCGTTGTGACCGCCCCGGTCGATGGAACGCCCACGCCCTTGCGAGGCGCTTACGTGAGCGTTGGCTCTGATTACACGCAAGCGCAGTACCTGACGCGCACCGACAGCGCTGGGCACTACACCCTCTATCTGCCGCACGGCGAGCATAACCTGACGGCCTTCTACAATGGATATGACAAGGCCAGCGCCACCGTGACCGGGGTTGGCTCTCACGATTTCGCGCTCACCTACAGCGGCAAATACGAGGCCGAGCTCTTCCAGATCACTAACCCAGGCCCCGGAGACTCCGAAGGGTTCCAGCCTGCTTTCAACACATCCCGATCGGGCTCCGGCGTGATGTGGCGACAGGACGGGGACGACAGGGCCGGCAAATACGCCGAATGGCCCAACGTGGTTGCTCCCACGGCAGGGGTCTATGAGTTCTCCATGAACTACGCTGGCTTCAAGGTCTCCGCCCAGCCCGGCTACGGCCGCTACGCGTGGTCGGCCAACGGAGGCACGCCAGTCGAGCTGCGCTATGCCTCCACCGGCGCCGACGCCGTTTCCGCAACGTACAAGGATAGCGGCAAGGTCCTCATCCCATTGCTCGCGGGCGTCAACAACCTGCGCCTGGATGACCCGGACGGGGTATCGAAGGCCTTTGTAGACACTTTCACCCTGGCGCCCGCCACGCAGCCGTATGGTTGGATCAAGGTCAAAGTGGTCCAGGGCGACGTTGCGAAGACGCCTATCCCCGGCGCGTCGGTTTCGATCGACACCGTGGACACTACGGCGGCCGGTTTCGGGTACTCAGCGGCCTCAGACGCTAATGGCGAGGTGCTCGTTCCAGCGCCGCTGGGAGCCTACACGGTTGTGGCCAGCACGGCCACCGCCGCGCAATCGGCATCCGGTAACGTGAACGTGGCGGCTGCCGGCGTTACCTATCCCCTGGAACTCACCCTCACTCTGACCGCTTCGGCGGTTGAGGCCGAGGACTTTGTGGCCGCGGGCCCGGCTGTGCCCGGCGCGAGTGAGGTGAACATCAACGGGAACCTGGCCGCCTCTGGCGGAAAGGATGTAACCGGCTTCGGCGCGGTGGACCGCCGCGAGTGGCTCGAGTGGGATGTGCCCGCCGCGGAGGACGGTTTGTATGAGTTAACGGTGCGGTACAAGGTGGAATCGCCGCCCACGAAGGCCATCCTCACGGTCTGGAATACCACGTTCCAGGCTCCGGAGGCCGATCTCACCTACGCTCCGGCATACGACGATTGGGTCGCCACCAGCACAGCTCCCCTCAAGGCCGGTCTGAACCGCGTGCGCATGACGATGACCGCCGGCAGCGTGAGCGTGGACTACATCAAGTATCAGCGCAAGGGCGCACTGCCGGCGCTGGGGACCATCACCGGGAAGATATCCGGCACGGATGGAACCGGCGTGGCGGCGGTCGGCAACGCGATGGTCTACACCGGCGGTGACGCGAACTCGGCGGACCACATCACAATGACCGATGCCCTGGGGAATTACACGCTCACCTTGCCCGCCGGGGCGAACACAATCAGCGCCAGTTCGCCCGGTTACGTCCCCTCCTCGGGTGATGGCGGCAGTACTGGCGGCGCCGTTAACATCACGCTGAACACGAACCTTACCAACGGCTTGCAGGTCGAGGCCGAAAGCGCGCCATCGATGTCCAGCGGCCTGGCGGCCAAGGAAGACCTCGAGGATCCGCAACTTCAGACCGTGATCACCAACTCGGGGCCCGGCGCGTGGTTCGATCTGCCGGTGTCCGCTCCGCGGAGCGGCGTCTATCAGGTGGGTATGCGTTACGCCAGCGGTTGGAACCCCACCGATGGCTTGCCGATCAAGACCAACTGGACACTGAACGGCACTGACTTCCACCTCAACTTCCCCACGACGACGGCCTGGACGGACTTCCAGATCCTCAACAACGCAGGCACGATCTTGCTGAATGCGGGCCTGAATGCCCTCCGCATCAATTACGTTGATAAGGGCTCCAAGTTCGACTACTTTACCCTCACTCGCACAGGCGCGCTGCCTGCGCTCAGTTCGGACATCGACGGCAATGGGATAACGGACATCATCGACGCCGTCATCTACGTCCGCCGTCTGAGCGGGTTGGATACCGGCGTCAAGAACGACGTGGACGGCAACGGCGTTACCGACATGCAAGACGTCCAGAGGATTCTGAACATCGCGGGCGGCCGCCTGTAAGGGCTGCTCCACATCCGGATGGATCGCCGTTTCGGGGCCGGAGCGCCGGCCCCGAAGCGGCGCTGGTAGGGAGGCACGTATGAAGCGCAAGCAGTCACGCGCTTTTACACTGATCGAGTTGCTGGTGGTGATCGCGATCATAGCGATTCTGGCCGCCATTCTCTTCCCCGTGTTCGCGCGGGCGAGGGACCGCGCCAAAGCGACCGCGTGCATCAACAACGAAAAGCAGATCGGCATCGCCCTACAGATGTACGCCTCGGATAACGACGAAACCTACCCGCCAAACCGGTTCTACCTCCCCAACGAGGGGGCCTGGACGGGGCGCATCTGGAAAGATGCCCTGGATCCGCTTGTTAAGAGCAAGGATGTGTGGGCGTGTCCATCGAATACCTACGCCTGGGCCAAGGGGACGGGAAGCACAACCGCGGGTGATGAAACCGGTCGCTTCCCGCGCTCCTACGCCTACAACGGCACCGTCTTCCACGTGGGCGACGCCGAGCGCAAGGGCCTGCCCCTCACCTCGTTCAAGGCGCCGGCCAATACGATCCTCATGATGGAGTCTCGGTATCCCTTCGCGGATGTCGGCGCCTACGGCTCGAACTACCCGGGTTGGCTCCTGGATCATAACCCTCAGTACTTCTCGGGCACGCCTCCCGCCAACAAGGGCGCGTTCCAAACCCATCAGAACGGGCTCATCAACTTCATCTTTGCCGATACCCACGTACAGGCGTTGAAATTCACGAAGACGATGACCCCCGTGAACATGTGGGAAAAGACGCCGGGCGACCTCCAGGCGCAGTATGACGATTGGGTGCAACCGAACAAACTGATCAAGGAGTATCAGTAGGCAGGAAGAGCCCCGTCCGAGGAAGGGCGGGCAGCCGGCGTTCGGGTTATCGCCCCTGGAACGCTAATCCGGGCGCTGGGTGAGGGGACGGCCGGCGCGCCCCTCGCCCGCCGCCCCTCTACTCCGCCTTTGCGGTCGCCGAGCGCGCGGAGATGCCGTTCTCGTTAAACGCCTCGATCTGGAAGTAGTACGTTCGGTCGCGGTCCATCGCTCGGAAGTAGTACTCATTGGCGCCGTAGAGCATCACGCTGGTGTACATCTTGTCCGGCGCCATGCCGGCGTAGATGACGTAGCCCGAAGCATCCGGCGAGGCCTGCCACTTGATCCACGCATTGCGCCGCTCCGCGCCGCTCTCCTGGTCGGCGCGCAGCACGACGAAGTTACGAACGGGCTCCGGCTTCGTCCCGTGGCCGTTCCCGAACACGCGCAGCCCGCTGATAGCGAACTTCCCGGTGGCCATGTGCACGTTCTCCATTCGGAGATACCGCGCTTCCACCGGCTGCTCCAGCTCCACGTAGTCGTGCGGCACGTCCGTTCGGTTGCTGCTCTTGTCCACGATGGTCCGCCAGGTTTTGCCGTCCTGGGAGGCGAGGATGCGGTACTGGTGGTACAGGCCGGGGACCTTCCCCATGATTTCGGCGTCCTGATCCGCGTAGTTGACCTGGATCGCCCGGACGGTGGACACGTCGCCAAGATCCGTCTGGATCCACTCGCCGGGGTCGGCGGTTCGGGCGCTCCAGTACGTCTTGATGTCCTCGTCCACGGCCAGGTTCGGGGCGAAACCACCCAGGGTGGATGACACGGTGACGGGCTTGTAGGCGTTGAGGAGCATCCAACCGGCGAACGCGCCGCCCAGATGGTCTTCACCGGCCGCGTGGGGAAGCCGCGTGGGGTAGTCGCCGTAGGCGGTATTGCAGTACATCACGCCGTCCCTGTCGAACCCGGCCGGCCAGATCCCGTTGCGTCGCTCGAAGTTGTTCTTCACGGCGATGGTGATGGTGGAGACGTGCCACCAGTTGCCGAGCAGGTCCTGATAGGTTGCGCCGTGGCCCGCGCCGCGCGCGAACCCGCCGGGCTTGTAGGAGATGGGGTTGTGGGCCTGATAGGTGAAAGGCCCCAGCGGCTTGTCTCCCACGTACACGCCGTCGGCGTAACCGCTGAACTCAGTGCCGGGCGAGGCGTACTGCAAGTAGTACTTGCCGTCATGCTTCGTCATCCAGGCGCCCTCGATGAACGGTTTCAGGAACGTGTTGTCGTTCGCCTCCCCGAAGCGCTCCCAGCCGTGGAGATGGTCCCGGAGGCGGATCATGGGTTGGTGCTCTCCGATAGGTTGCAGCGTCTTCGCGTCGATCTCCCAACCGTAGAGCGGCAGGTCGTTGCCGGATCCATGGTAGAGATAGAGGCGGCCATCGTCGTCCACGAAGAACGCTGGGTCCCATGCGCCGGCCTGGAATTTCGGCACGGCCACCGTCCAGTCATCCACGCGAGGGTTCGCGCTCTTCCAGAGCGGAAATTCCTTGGTGTAGGTGGATCCGATGACGTAGAGGGCGTCCCCCATCACGAATGGGGCGGGCGCGCAGAGTTCATCGTAGGTATCGATGCCGGCCGGAACGAACTTGCGGGGAACGAAGTTCCAGTGGAACATGTCTTCGCTCCACCAGTAGCCCCACTGGTTGGTGGAGAAGAGATAGTAGGCCCCTTTGAAGACGACGATGGCCGGGTCGGCGGTAGCGCGGTGTTTGCCCTGCTGAACGAAGTTGGGAATGGGGCAGAAGCCGTAATCGATGTTGATGGGGTTGCAGTAGGTCTTCTGCGCGGCGAATACGGGCGTCGAGATGAGGATCATCGCCAGGGCCGCCGGTGCGAGGACAGACATTGTGAGTTCCCCCTAGACGGTTGAGGCGCCGAGCTTACGCGACTCTGGAATGCCCCCAGCCCGGCTTGCCATCCAGTCTAGCGACCGCTCCGGCGGGCCGCACAGCGCGCGGCGATGGCTCCGCGTTCTCACCTCGCCCCGCGCTAGACTGTTCCTATTGCGCGACCAATGGGCCGCGCCAAAGGAGCATACGACATGCGAATGAGCCATCACTTCGGGGAGACGTTGCGGGCGGCGCCGGGCGATGCGGATGTGGTTGGACATCAACTATTGCTGCGGGCCGGCTACATCCGCCCGCTGGCGGCCGGCATCTTCAGCTACCTGCCGCTGGGCCTGCGCGCCATGCGCAACATCGAGGCGATCATCCGCCAGGAGATCGAGGCCATCGGCGGGCAGGAAGTCTCCATGCCGGTGGTCCACCCGGCCGAGGTCTGGCGGGAAACGGGACGCTGGCAGGAGATCGGCGAGGAGATGGCGCGATTCAAGGACCGCGCCGGCCGCGACATGGCGCTGGCGATGACCCACGAAGAAGTGGTGGCCGACCTCGTTCGTCGCGAGGTTCACTCGTACCGGCAGCTCCCCATGCTGATCTACCAGATACAGACGAAGTTCCGCGACGAGCGACGGCCCCGCGCCGGCCTGATCCGGGTGCGCGAGTTCACGATGAAGGACTCCTATAGCCTGGATGCGGACGATGAGGGGCTGGCGACGCAGTACGCGCGGCACCTGGAAGCCTACCATCGCATCTTCCAGCGAGTGGGCCTGCCGAACGTCATCGCCGTTTGCTCCGACACCGGGATGATGGGCGGCAAGATCGCCCACGAGTTCATGTACCTCACGGAGATCGGGGAAGATACCCTGGCGCTGTGCGATGCCTGCGGCGCTTCCGCGAACCTTCAGGTGGCGTCTTTCCGCAAGCCCGCCGCCGTCCCCGAGGCGCTCCGGCCGTTGGAGAAGGTGGCCACGCCGGGAACGACCAGCATCGAGTCGCTGGCCGCCTTCCTGGGCGTGCCCGCCGAACGGACCGCCAAGGCCGTGTTCTTCACCGCCAGCCTGCCGGACCCGGAACCCAAGGCGGCCGGCGCATCGCGCGACGCGCTGCTGATGGCGCTGGTTCGCGGCGACATGGACGTTAACGAAACGAAGCTCGCCAACGCGTCCGGCGCGCGCTCCTTGCGGCCCGCCACGGAGGCGGAGATCCGGGCAGCCGGCGCCGTTCCGGGCTACGCCTCCCCCATCGGCATGGACCGCGCCAACGCCATAGTCGTCATCGACGATCTCGTGGCCGCCTCTCCGAACCTCGTCTCCGGCGCCAACGAGGAGGGGTTCCACTACCTGAACGTGAACGCCGGCCGCGACTATGCGCCGGACGCAACGGCGGACATCGCCTCGGCCTGGGAGGGCGCGCCCTGCCTGGAGTGCGGCGCGCCGTTGCGCCTGGTCCGCGGCGTGGAGGTGGGCAACATCTTCCAGTTGGGCACGCGCTACACCGAGGCCATGGGCGCCACTTTCCTGGATGCGGAAGGCCAGGCGCGTCCGGTGGTGATGGGCTCCTACGGCATCGGCATCGGCCGCCTGCTGGCCTGCCTCGCCGAGGCGCATCACGACGACCGCGGCCTCACCCTGCCCGCCGCCGTGGCCCCCCACTCCGTTCACCTCGTGCGGTTGTGCGACAAGGACCCGCAGGTGGAGGCCGCCGCCGAGGAGTTGTACGCCGCCCTCATCGAAGCGGGCGTTGATGCGCTCTACGATGACCGCGACGCCATGGCCGGTGTGAAGTTCGCGGACGCCGACCTGATCGGCATCCCTCTGCGCGTCACCGTCAGCGCCCGCGCGCTGAAGGCCGGCGGCGCCGAACTGAAGCGCCGCGCCGAAACGGAAACCCGCATCGTGCCGCTGAATGAGGTGATGGAAGTCGTCAGTCGTCAGTGATCAGTCATCAGTCCGGAGGGCGACCGCAAGGGTATGCCTTCCGGACTGATGATCTAGGTCTCAGCCTCAAGACAGCGCCGCCTAGACGAGCGCAGGAGATGGAGGGCGTTCCTGGCTGTGCTGAACGAAAGGGCTACGCTGATGTTTGCGTCGCGTAGTTTGGAGCGCGTGGGCGTTGGCCCCTAACGCGCCCCATGCTTACCACGGCCCAGACCTACCCGGGCTACAGGGCTTTCGCAACGAGCTCCGCGACTTTGGGAAGGGGCGGCATGGGCGAAACTGCGCTAGGATTGGAGAAGCGTTGATCATCCTTTTTGCTACGGAGCCACTGGCAGCGCCTACTCGGGGCAGAACCGCAGTTGGAAGCCGACATGCTGACGGGCACCCCAGCAGATTATGACACCGTCGACCGATAATCAGGCTTGTGGTACCTAGATTTCGCAGGTACCTACGATGTGCCAGACTGTGCCACAGAGCTATTCGCCGATACTTATGAGTACTACATTGAACCCTGCCATTGGACTCCTGAATTGGCATCCGAGACAGACACTGGCCGAGATGACCGAAATCTACCTAGCGGATGAGCGTCCATGGATCATCGCATACAGTGGCGGCAAAGACTCCACAGCGGTAGTCCAGCTAGCGTATACGATGCTCTTTCGGTTGCCAGAACAATCCCGCACCAAGTCGATTTCCGTCATCAGCAATGATACCTTGGTCGAGGCACCCCCCGTCGCCGAGCACCTTCGCTCTTCCCTCGCCTCCATGGAGAGGGCCGCGATCAGGGACCAACTCCCTATTACCTTCGCCGTTACGACCCCAGAGCTCAAGAACCGATTCTTTGTCAAGGTCATCGGTCGAGGGTACCCGGCGCCAAATCGCTATTTCCGCTGGTGCACCGACAAGATGAAGATTGGCCCGACCAGTGACTTTATCCGGCGCAAGATCAGTGAAGACGGCGAAGTCAATATACTTCTGGGGACCAGGCGCGCTGAGAGTTCTCAGAGGGCAAAGAGCATTGATAAGCACAAGGCACAGCATGGAATGGGTGCGCTGCGCGCCCACCCGAGTCTGGCAGGGGCTAAGGTGTACGCCCCGATTGAATCGTTGGAAACGGACGATGTATGGGCATACCTTCTAAGCTACCCGCCACCTTGGGACAAGCCGAATCGGGATCTCTGGGTCTTGTACGGGAAGGCCAGTGGGGTTGAGTGTCCAATCGTTCTCGACAAGACCTCTCAACCTTGTGGTGCAGGACGATTCGGGTGCTGGACGTGCACCGTAGTTCAAAAGGACAAGTCCCTTCAAGGTTTGGTTGACAATGGAGAGGAGACGCTCGAACCATTACTCGATTTCCGTGATTGGCTTAAGGGCTACCGTGATGACGTGAGTGTTCGCGAACCAACACGACGCAACGGGCGGCCAGGACCCGGACCGTTTACTCTTGCGGCACGGCAGACCATCTTGAACCGCCTAGTTCTGGCAGAACAGGAATCTGGGTTGATTCTACTGCACCCCGACGAACTAGAGGCAATCGCCGATCTATGGAGGGAAGATGGATTCGACGGCGAGATCTCGCCGAGCTCGCCACGCTATGGGGTTCCTAACGGAGGGCTAGAGGAGCGCAATCTACAGGAGGCTACCTACCGATGACCGCAGATCAAGATTGTGACAGGCGAGACGGCTGGTTTGAATTTGGCCAGCAGCTTAAGTTGCGGGCAACGTGTCCATTCCATAGCCCTGCGGCAGTGTGGTATTTCCTATCAGTTATACTTGCGGTGAATGCCGTGTCAATCTGGCTATCGTACTCCTCACGGGGGACAGATGTGATTCCGTCGTCGATTCCCAGGCATATTGCCGTAACGGCGGTGGGGTTGCTTACGGCTGCAGCTGCGGACTTGGTTCTGGAGGCGGATTCGAAGACATCATTGCGAGCGTTCTGGACTGCCCTACTGATTTTTGGAGTCATCGCCATTGGATTTGCACACACGACCGGGTCCTGGTGGTCGTGGGGAGCAGCTGTTGGCGGTGTAACAATCGCCTGCTTCATGTGGTGGTGCAGCACCGGAAACCGCCTGAATCTCCAGGACCGCGCAATCACGCCCCCTGGCGGTGATGGGCCACCCAGCGGAACAACCGAAGGATACCAAGTATGAACATCGAATCAGCGATATGCCCGTACCTGGCCCCAGCCATCCGGATCGAACAGCCATTGGGTGAGTTCTTTGTGGCGGCGATTCCCGCCCGAGTGCTCCTTGCTACGGCGTTCACAAACTACTTTCGTATTCCTAAGAGGGATCCACAGATCGAAGCGTATCCGGCAATCGGGCTGCAGCGGGCAAAGAGTGATCATCGACTGCGGGAGTTGGAAAGATATATTCAGTCAGTGGATGCTGCCTTTCCGAATTCGATTATTCTCGCAGCGAACGAGGCGAGCAGTGGGCAGCCGCCAATCCAGGAGTCTGAGCAGTGGAGCATCGTTACTACTGGGAACGAGGGACTGGCACTGCGGATCCCGACGCTTCGCGAAGCTGCTAGCATTATCGACGGCCAGCACCGCTTAGAGGGGTTCCGAAATGTGCCTGAGGATCAAAAGGGCATGGCACTGCTCTGCGCAGTCTATTTCGACTTGCCTGTTGCTTACCAAGCATACGTCTTCGCCACGATCAACTTCAACCAGAAGAAAGTGGACCGAAGTCTCGCTTACGACCTATTCGGATATGCGATAGAGAACGAACCTCCTAATGCGTGGACCCCGGACGTTCTGGCCGTCTACATAACTCGAAGGCTCAACATGGACCCCGAGTCTCCTCTCCATAGGCGTATCATTGTTGCAGCCAAGGACTCCGATGCCCTATTCTCGACTCCACTTGGAAAGGGTGAATGGCGCGTATCTACTGCCACAGTCGTAGACGGAGTTCTGAGGTTAGTGTCTGCACACCCGTCTCTTGACCGCGATCGCATGCGAACGGCTCCGATCGCCAAGAGAAGCCGACAAATGTTGAGTGTCGACAGCGCACCATTCCGAAAAGCGTTTCTTGAGGGAAATGACATCCTGGTTTACCTCGCCACTGTCAATTTCCTCAATGCGCTTCAGCATATCGTCTGGGTGGATCAGCCGAGAGAGTCGTTTCTATTCAAAACGGTCGGCATTCAGGCATCGTTCGAGCTCTTGGCCGAGTTGATTCCGCTTTGCCTAGCTAACTCGGACTTTCGCTATGATCTTTTCGCGCGGATTCTGGAGGGTGTCGGGACCTGTGACTTCTCGCAGCCGTTCTTCCAGCAGTCGTCTTCGGTAGGTCGCATTCGGATATTGCAGTGCCTGCGCTATCTAGTAGGGCTCGTCGACATTAACGGCCTTCCAGAAAGGGACAACGAGCTGTATCGCGGCGCCCTGAAGAGTAGCCGTCAATCGACCTTTCAGATTCGTGAAAGCAATCCCAACCAGGGAAGCTCTAGAGCATAGGCGTTCATAGATAGGAGACACGCTATGAGACACACCGAAGCAGAGGAGGAAACTCATCGGTTCTATGAGACCAGAGGATGCCACTGGTCGTCCACGAGATTGGCCGCGGATTACTGGGAACCGGAGCTTTGTCAGTTTCGCCAGTTATTGGCTTCTGGGAGCATCCTTGACGCAGGTTGCGGAAACGGCCGCGATTACGACTTTTTCCGCCGGGTTGGCTATTCATACACCGGCATTGATGTCTCCAGCCAAATGCTTGCAATTGCCCGGGACAACCATCCAGATGGCGCGTTTGCCAGCATGGATGTCTGTGATCTTGCGTTTGATTCGCTAGCATTCGATGGCATCTGGTGCGTTGCCGTTCTACTGCATTTTCCTAAAGCTGTGGTTGATCGTCCTCTTCAGGAGTTGTGTCGCGTACTCCGAAAAGGCGGCGTTGTCTTTTTCGCGGTTCGTGACGGAAGCCGCGAGTACATGAGCGAGGAACAAGAAGGCACACAGAGATTCTTTGCCGAGTATTCGGTAGACGAGCTTTCGGACCGATTGTCTCAGAGTGGATTGACGCCGATCCACGTTTGTACGCGGGATGCTCCAGGTGAAGATCAGGCTCGGTGGACCACCGCATTTGCGGTCAAGGGCGAAGTTGAGGGAAGCCATCAGGAGGTCATGGGTGGACACAAGAGTTCGCACCGTCACGATTCGATCATTCAACAAGTTTCATTCTGAGGTATCCAGTCATCAAGACGAGTGGTCGAATTGGTGCTACAGAGGCAGCAACAGCGGCAAACATCATCTCGTGCCGAAGTCCGGTAGAGATCCATTCGCGCCAGATGATGTGGATACGGATAAGAAGATGTTTGAGCGGTGGAAGCAACTCGCCGTTGCCGACATACCAACCCATGCGAGAGATGACTGGGATCTCCTTGCTATCGCTCAGCATCATGGCCTCGCCACAAGACTCCTAGACTGGACTTATAACGCACTAATAGCGGCCTTCTTTGCGGTTGTAGACTCGCGTAGCCTCTCTGTCCCTAACGAGGATTGCGTTGTGTGGGCCCATTATACGAAGGAGACTGTTGACCCACAGAAGGAAGAGCCGTTTGGTGTTACCGGGTACAAGCGCCTTCGGCCGAAGGGGGTGGTGCCTAGGGTGGTTCGTCAGGGCGGATACTTCACGATACACAATCCTCCGTCAACCGCTCTGGAGGACAAACTGAATCCGGAGGACAAGCTTGTAAGGATGATCATCAAGGGCTCGTATCGTTCTACACTTGCTATTGAGTTGTCTCACTATGGCGTTAACTCAATGAGTCTGTTCCCGGATCTTGATGGCCTAGCAAGGCATTTGAATTGGGTCTTCACGAGCATGCCTTCAGAATCGGCCTAGTGGACGCGCATTAGGAATCCCAAGGCACGCGGAAGTGAGCAGAATGGTGCCACGAGCGCTCATTGAATAAGGTGTCCAATGGTATCGTACAAGGAAATCCAGAGATGGGTTCGGGAGGAGTATGGGTTCGTCCCGAAGTCGTGTTGGATAGCTCATGGGAAGGAGTTGAGCGGAATTCCGACGCGGGTCGCTATGAACCGAAAGGGTGAACGGGCTTTCCCATGCCCTTCAGGTAAACTCGCTGCAATCGTTGCAGGATTCAAGCACTTTGGTCTCATTCGGTAGGCGCTGTAGGCCGACCTGATCGGCATCGCGTTGCGCGTCAGTCATCAGTCATCAGTCAGGCGACCTTGGCCTCATCGGGAGGCAATCTCATGGAGCAAGGCCTCCGGACTGACAACTGACAACTGACAACTGATGACTGACGACTGATCACTGATCGCTGACGGCTGACAGCTGTTCCTCAGAACCGTTTACCCCAAACGAGGCCGGGGTGCGGGAAGAGGTGGAACTGGGCGGTGTCGGCGTGGGTGTGCTTGCCCAGCCACGCGCCGATGCCCTCGGTGTCGGAGCCGAAGGCGGAGCCCAGCGTGAAGAGGAGGCGCGGCAGGCCGCGGCGGAGGGCGCGGCGTTCCGCGCTATCGTCAAAGCGCGTATCGGCTTGCGTGCGGCCGGCCAGGATGGCGGCGCGCACGCCGTCAGCGGTAGCGGGGCAGTTCTCCATCACGGTATAACAGGCGCCGACGACCGCCGGGTCGTGCGCGTCGCTGCTGCCGATGGCGGGCTTGCGAACCGTTCGGTAGAACGCCTCGCGCGTATCCTCCCCGTGGCGGGCCATGGCGAAGTGCATCTCTTCAGCGGCGTTTTCCGTTTCCACCGCATCGAACGGCAGCGCGTTGGCGAGATCCTTCACGCCGTCCGGGAGCTGCGGGTGCGCCGCGATGGCGATTCCGCCCTGGGCGTGGATCTCCTCCACGGTGTGCGCGGCGCTCATCCCCGGCGCGATCTCCTGCGTGAGAAACAGCCCCACGATGTGCCCCTGGGCGCTGCTGATCTCCTCGCCGGGGATCACCAGAAAACTCGCCGGCGCCTTGCCCTCGCGGATCAGGCCTGGCAGGGCTTCCTGGGCCTTGTGGACGCCGCCCATCGTGTTGTGGTCCGTGATGGCGATGCCGGAGAGCCCGCGGTAGGCGGCGGCGCGCAACATCTGCACGGGGTCGGCCAGGGAATCGTGGCTGTAGCAGGTGTGCACGTGGAGATCGAGGGCGAGGCCGCCGGGCGGCGGGGTGATGCGCGCATCCGCGTTGAGGTGGCGCACCGAGGCGCGTTTGGCGTAGGTGGCATAGAGGTCGCCCTGCGGACGGAAGAGGATTTCGGTGAGGTTGCCGTTGCGCAAGAGCGGCAGGGAGAGCAGGAACTTGTTGCGCAAAGCATTGAGGTCCACATCGCCGGGCTCCGTGGCGTTGCCGAAGAGGCGTTCCATCTCGAAGAGAGACCCCAGCCCGAAGCTGCCCTGCAGGTTGGGGGCGTCCAGGCCGAACACGAGGGATGGCGGGGTCCGGCCGCTGATCACCTGCTCGTCGTACCAGTGGTCCTTCGCCTGGTGGACCCAGTAGGGATCCTGGTTGCTGGCGGGGGACTGGGCGCGGGCGGTTGATGCGGCTGCGGCGACGGTCGCGACAAAGGCGAACAGCAGTAGAGGTTTCATACGGGTTCTACTCCGCGGACGGACGGGCATCTCAGGATGCGAAAGAGGAGGCCAAGGCGGCCCGCGCGGTGCGAGACGCTGACGCGGGGCAGGCGGTATGGGTCCTCGCCGCTCACCACGCGGCGTTTCTCCGTGGTGACGGCCAAGCTGTATCCAGCTTCTTCAACACCACAGCGCACGGCGGCGTTCACGCAACCGCTAGGATAGCAGAACGATGGCACGGAGATCCCGAGCGCGGACTCCAGGTCAGCCTTGCCGCCCACGAGCTCGCGCGTGAGGCGCTCCGCGTCGGCTTTGCACAGGTCTGTATGGGTCATGGTGTGGGCTCCGATGTCCCACCCGTCGTCTCTGAGATCGCCGAGTTGTTCCAACGTGAGCAGCGGCCGCCCCTTCAACGTGGCGGCGGGTTCCCAGTCGTTCGTCTGCCCCACATAGCCGCTCACGACGAAGACGGTGGCCGTGAACCCCATTTCCTTCAGAACGGGCCGCACGGACCAGTGCAGGTCCGCGTCGCCGTCGTCGAAGGTGAGGGCGAATCGTTTGGCGGGCAGCGGCTCCTTCGCTCTCAGTTTTGCGGCGAGATCCTGAAGGGAGATGGAAGTCCAACCGATGTTTTTCAGAAGCCTCATATGCGCCGCGAACACGGGCGCGTGGCAGAAGATGCTGGCGTGGCGGCGGACGGTGGGGTGATCGCCCACGAAATGATAGGTGAGAATTGGAACGTTACGCATGCGCCGGTTCTTCCGCTTCGTCTGCAATCCCTATCGCCTCTCGGTAGATGCGTTCAATGGCGTGCGCCATCGCCTTCGCGGTGAAGCGGTTTGCCGCCTCCTTGCTAGCGGCGGCGCCGAGGCGTAGGCGCAACGGTCGGTTGGACAAGAGGAGGTGGAGCGCGTCGGCAAGGGCGGCGGGGTCCTGGCTGGGCGTGAGGAGGCCGGTGCGGCCGTCGTCCACAATGTCCGGGATGCCGCCGACCTCGCAGGCCACGACCGGGCATCCGAGGGACATCGCTTCCAGCAAGGCCAGCGGGCACATTTCCATCAAGGATGGCATGGCCACAACGTCGAAGGCCGCCAATACGGCGCCGACGTTTTGCCGGGGCCCGAGGAAGCGGGTGGCGGCGTCCAGCCCGAGCGTTGTTGCCAGTTGACGCAGGCGGCGCCCCCATTCGGCCTCCTCGGGGCCGGCGAACACGAGGTAGGGACGCTCTCGATCACTCATCGTCGCCACGGCGCGCAGTAGTAGGTCGTGCCCTTTCACGGGTGAGAGCCGGCCGAGGACTCCCACGACCAGAGCCTCAGCGGGTATGTTCCATGAACGTCGCTCTTCGGCGGCCCGCCAGGCGTCTTCCTGCAGCGCTTCCAGATCTACCCCATTCGGCGCCATGGCGACCTGGCTTTCCGCCAGAGGATACGGGGCTTGGCGTAGGAATCCGGCGGTGGGCACGATCAGCCGGTCCAGGTAGGGCATCGTCCAGTGGGCGGCGCCCATATGGTCGGTGCCGACGGATGGCAACCCCGTGAGCCTGGCGGTCGCCAGGGCATAGACCATACCGCGGGAGAGGTGTCCGTGAACCACGTCCGCGCGCTCTCGGAATGCCAACCGAACCAGTTGCGCGAGGGTGATGGGGTCCAGGGTGCCGCGCATCGGAAGGGGCGTATGCGGGATGCCGGATTCACGGAGCGCCTGCGCAAACCAGCCGCCGCGCCGGAACGCCACGTGGACCCCCATGCCATGGGCCATCTGCGAGCGAGCCAGGAGGAGCACATGGCGTTCCACTCCCGCCAGGGAGTTTCCCGAGACAACGTGGACCACGTTCAGGGCCTGGCTGTGCGACGCCGGGGGATCCCACTGGGGGGAGAGCGCCGCCACGGTGGACGCCACATGTCGCAACGCGGGCGCCGCCAGCAGGGCGGAGTGCAGAGCCATTGTCACTTCCGGGCGTCCTCCACATTTTCGGTTGGGAATCGCACAGGCGTGATTATACTTTGCTCCGTCGGGATCGCCCACTGCCGTGCAAGCTAACGGTGAAACGGCGCCGTTTTGGCATTCGTCCGGCCGCTCCGCGTGCCGGCTCGGTATCTAACACGGATTAACACCGCGCGTCTCGCGGGGGAGCTTGATTGTCACCTTCCCGGTGGGGTAAAACGAATATAGAACATATGTTCGACTACCGCGGGAGGTCCCTATGCGCACCTGGGTCGGTTGTATTCGCATTGATGGCCTGTACGTCACCGTGGAACGCGAACACGGCGCCGTTTCTCCGTTCGCCATCGCCAACGGCAAATCCATCGTGGATGCCTGCCCGAAGGCCCGCGCCGCCGGCGTGGTCCCCGGCGCCCTCGTGGCCAGCGCCCGCCGCCTCTGCGCCGGCCTGCGCATTCTGGCCTTCGAGCCCCGCCGCTACCGCGCCGCCGCCGGCCGATGGATGCGCCCATGCCTGGACCACTCTCCCTGGCTGGAGCCGCTGGCCCCCCACGAGGCCTTCCTGGACCTTACCGGCCACCCGGATCCCAACGCCGCCATCCGCGACCTGCACCGCCTCAGCCAGGGATACGGCCTTTCCGCCCGCGCCGCCGTGGCCTCCAACAAGCTCGTCGCTCGCGCCGCGACCATCGTGCCGGATACGCTGCGGGACCCGGTGACCCTCGTGCCGCCCGGCGCGGAGCGCGCTTTTCTGGCCCCCCACCCCGTGCGCGCGCTGTGGCCGCTGGGCGAGAAGCTTTTGGCCCGCCTGGAGCGCCTGGAGTATGAGAACGTGGCCGAGATCGCCGCCTCCTCGCTGACGGACCTGAGATCCCAGTTGGGCAAGGAGGCGGCGATGGTCCAGACTCTCGCGCAGGGCCGGTACCCGGACCCGGTGCGCGCCCTCTATCCCGAGGCCACCATCCGCCGCCGCGAGCGCTGGCTGGAGCCGATTGAGCTGGAAGAGATGCTGTGGAAACGCGTGGGAGAGATGGCGAAAGACGCCGCCGAGGCGCTCTCTGGCCGCTGCTGCCGCGTGTTCAGCCTCACCCTGGAGATGGAAGACAACACGCGCCGGGAGACCCGCGAAACCCGCCGCCTGATGGACCGCGCCAAGCTGCCGGAAACGGCCCTGCGCCTGCTGGAGCGGCTGGCGCCGGATGGGCCCGTGGCCGGCGTGGCGCTGGTGGCCGGCGCTTTGCAGGACCCGCCGCCTCTGGATGGCGACCTGTTTTCGCTGGACAAGATCCGCCGCCGCCGCGCGCTGGACGACGCCACCCTGTGCCTGGAGGAGCGGTTCGGAAAGCGTATCCTGTTTCCGTGTTCCGACGTGCCGGTCCCATGGCGCGAACAGGCGTGGCAGGCATTTTGGGGCCGGTTGGGGGCCGGCGTCGTATGAACCGCCATGAGTACCCCGCCCGCGTGGGCGGCCGGCCGGGGCGCATCGAATGGGTGGCCTGGGGCGGCCGCCGCGTGATGGTGCGCCAGGTGGTGTGCTGGTGGGACGAGCCGCCGCTGCCCTGGGACGGCGTGCCGGAGCGCCATTACGCCCGCCTCCTTCTGGAGACCGGCGGCGTTCTGGAAGTCTACCACTCCGACGAAAACTGGCGCGTCTGCGGCCTGGAGGATTGATGTCCGCCATCAGCTATCAGCCGTCAGTTGTCAGCCAGAAGGTTGGGACATGAGGCTCTTTCAGTGCCCAGTTAGGGAGGATCTGTCAGAGAGCAAGCTTGCGGATCGCATCGGATGCTTATGATCTCCACGCGTTACGGGGCGGACACGGCAAGCCGTGTCCCTACGCGTCACTGGTTCCATCCACCGAACGGTGGACGGCCGGGCCGACCTGTAGGGACACGGCTTGCCGTGTCCGCCCCGTAACTTCCATGGATCAGACGCTTCTGTCGTGCAATCCCCGGGAAGCCCGGTTAAGAAAAATCCATGGAACAGGAATTCCAGCCGAAGAAAAGGCTTGTGTGGTCCGATGACGGAGGCTGGCGAACGAACGACGGCCGGCCCGCTTCCGCGCCGGTTCCGCCGCCTCCCCCTCCCCCCGCCGCGCCGGCCTCCTATGTGGAGCTGCACTGCCACAGCCAGCACAGCCTGCGCGACGGCGCGGCGCACATTGAGGACCTCGCGGCCCGCGCCAAGGCCCTCGGCATGCCGGCCCTGGGCGTTACCGACCACGATTCCATGGCCGTGGCCCCGGAGTTCCGCGCGGCCGCCGTGGCGGAGGGGGTGAAGCCCATCCAGGGCGTGGAGGTTTCCTTCGCCGGGCATGCCGGCGGCGCTTTCCACCTGACGCTGCTGGCCGAAACCGATGAGGGCTTCGGGCATCTCTGCGAAATCCTCACGCTCATGCGGGGGCCGATGTCCACGGTGTTGCGCCCGCAGGAGACGGCCCCGGACGCGCCCTCCCGCCGCAACCCGTTCGCCACGATGGACATGCTAACCGGCCGCGCCAAGGGCATCCTCTGCCTCACCGGCTGCGCCAAGGGGAAGCTGGCCCACCACCTGTTGCGCCGCGAGGAAGAAGAAGCCGAACAAACGCTCGGTTTGTGGGCGGACCTCTTCGGCAAGGAGAACGTCTTCGTGGAATTGCAGGACCACAAGCGCGGCTTCGAGCCATCGCTGAACCGCCGCCTGTGCGAACTGGCGGATCGCTTCGACCTGCCCGTTGTGGCCACCAACAATGTGCATTTCCTGGCGCGCGCCGATTTCTGGGTGCACGAGGCCATGGCCTGCTGGCGCGCCGGCCGCCTCAGCCGCACCGCCGTGTTCCCGGAGCGTCCCCGCAGCGCCGAAGCGTACCTGAAGGGCGCGGATGAGATCGCCCGCCTCTTCCGGCCCCGCCCCGACGCCCTCTCCAACACCCTCGCCATCGCGGAGCGGTGCACTCCCGTGTTGGACCCCGCTGTGCGCCGCTGGCCGGATTTCACGCCGCCCCCCGGCTTCACCGAGGATTCCTATCTGGACCACCTGGTGGGGCTGGGAGCGCGCGCCCGGTACGGCGCCAACGTGCCCGCCGAAGTGTGCCGCCGCATCCAGTACGAGCTGCGCCTCATCCGCGCCAAGGGCTTCTGCGGCTATTTCCTGCTGGTGTGGGCGGTCTGCCGCTGGATGCGGCAGGTGGATATCCTCTATCGCGTGCGCGGCTCGGCCGGCGGCAGCGTTGTGGCCTATTGCCTCTACATTGCCACCCTGGACCCGTTCGTATATGACCTGTCCTTCGACCGCTTCCTGAACGAGGCCCGCAGCGCGCCGCCGGATATCGACCTGGATATCGACAGCCGCGAGCGCGACCGCGTGGTGGACCACCTGCGCCAGATGTATGGACGCGACCGCGTGGCCAGCGTGGCCGCCTACAGCACCATCCGGGGGAAATCCCTGATCCGCGATTTCGGGCCCGTGTTCGATCTGCCGCCGGATGTTATTGACCTCGCCAGCAAGTCCCTGCGCAACGTGGGGGCGCACCACCTGGGCGAGGCGTTCGAGGGCCTCCCGCAACTGCGCGACGCCGGCATCCCCAAGGAGCCCTTCCAGCCGCTCATCGACCTCGGCCTGAAGATATCGCGCTTCCCCAGCCACACCCAGACCACCGTGGGTGTGGTGATCTCCGGCCTGCCGCTGACCCAGGTCTCCCCGCTCTGGCCCGCCGCCAAGGACGGCCAGGCAGCCGTTTCCTACGACAAGGACTGGGTGGAGCGCGTTGGCCTCATCAAAACCGACTTCCTCTTCCTCCGCGAACTCGCCGCCATCCGCGACTGCGTGAGAAGCATGGAGAAGGGATCGGATTCCGGATCCCGGATTCCGGATTCCGACATGGATGCGGAGCCGGCCTGCATACAGGAAGCTTTCGCCGCTGATCGGATTCCGGATTCCGACATGGACTCGCGGGAGGTGATCTGCGGGAGTGAGCCAGCCACAAAGGGTCGGAATCCGGAATCCGGAATGCGGGCCCCGATCTCTCTTCCGAATCCGGAATCCGGAATCCGGACCCCGATTTCCTCTTTCGACTATGACGGTATTCCTCTGGACGATCCGGATACGTTTGCGCTGCTGGCCTCGGGGCGCACCATTGGGGTTTTCCAGTTGGAGAGCCCGGCGCAGCGGGTGCTGATGCAGCGGATGAGGCCCTCGCACATCAAGGATTGCGTGGCGGCGGTGGCGCTGATCCGGCCGGGGCCGATCACTGGCGACGCCGTGACGCCCTTCGTGGTCCGCCGCACCGGGCGCGAGCCGGTCACCTATCCGGACGAGCGTCTGCGGCCCGTGCTGGAGGATACGTACGGCGTGGTGATTTACCAGGATCAGGTGATCGAGCTGGCCATGGCCGCCGCCGGCTGGAGCCCGGACCGGGCGGACCAGTTGCGCCGCCGCATCAGCCACGCCCGCAGCAAGGACATGATGCGCGACATCCAGGTGGAGTTCATCGCCGCGGTGTTGGCTCAAGGCTTTACGCAGGAGGTAGCGGACTGGTGTTTCAAGAGCATCCTGGGTTTCGCCAGCTACGGCTTCTGCCATGCCCACGCGGCGGCCTTCGGGGAGACCGCCTACAAGAGCGCCTACCTGCTGGCCCATTACCCCAGCCACTACCTGATGGGCATTATGAACAATTACCCGATGGCCTACTATCCGTTGCGAACGGTGGTGGCCGAGGCGCGCCGGCGCGGGGTA
This sequence comes from Armatimonadota bacterium, assembly GCA_036504855.1. Taxonomy (GTDB): domain Bacteria; phylum Armatimonadota; class DTGP01; order JAKQQT01; family JAKQQT01; genus DASXUL01. Next base: position 62,618 of record DASXUL010000075.1, read on the forward strand.
AAGGTGCTTCCCCCGGACGTGAACCGCAGCCAGGCGGATGACATCGCCAACGACACGACCATCCGCGCGGGGCTGAAGCACGTTCACGGCATCAAGCGCCGCACGCTGGAGGCTATTGCAGCGGCGCGCGCCGAGGGCTCCTTCCCCACCGTGCCGGAGTTCTGCGCGCGCGTTCCCGTCTCGCGTGACGAGGTGGAATCGCTGGCGCTGGCCGGGGCGTTCGATGCGCTGCACCCGAACCGCAAGGCGATTCTGCGCGCCTCGGAGCGGCTGGCCGCGGATGGCGCGGCGCGGCGGACGCTGGGGCGGAACCTCCTGACGGAAACGGCGCTGCCCCGCGTGCGGGATTTCACCGATTACGACAAATCGCTGAAGGAACTGGCCACGCTGGGGTTCTGCGCCGGGCCGGACCCGGTTTCGTTCCACCGGCGGCGGCTGGCGATGGCGGGGGTGCAAACGTGCGCTCAGGCGGCGGCCACGCGTGACGGCGGCCGCGTTGTGGTGGCGGGCTGGCGCACCCGCGCCCACACCCCGCCCATCCGCAGCGGAAAAACCATCGTCTTCTTCACGCTGGAAGACGAAACCGATATCCTGGACATCACCGTGTTTCCAGACGTGTACGACATCTATGGGCGCACGGTATTCGCGGAGCGGATGGTGGTGGTGTGCGGATACGCCAACTACCGGGATGGCGCGTTCGGAGTGGTGGCCGAATCCATTCGCCCGTTGCGCGACGTGCTCATTGCGGCCCGCGAAATGGAGATGGCGCTGCCCGCTTTCACGGACACGAGCATGGCCGAAAGCGGCTGGACCCTCCCGGCCGCCGCCTTCGCCAACGAGGTGGACGGGCGGTGACAATAGCGGCCCAGCGAGTCCCGTTTGAGGTTGTCTTGAGCACAGTAACGCCGGCGGCCCGCCGGCATGGCCGCGCGGCGGCCACTTCCAGCGCCGGATTGTCCGCCCTTCGGGCGGATGCCGGCGGGCCGCCGGCGCTACTGCGGTTTTCCTCACCGCGCTTACCGGATGAACTTCTTACAACTCCCGCTTGCAGAAGTACCAGTCCGTGTACTCGTAGCCTTCCTGCTCGCGCTGGCGGGCGGCTTCCAGGGTGGCGGGCGGCGGCACGATCACCTTATCACCGGGCTGCCAGCCCTCCGGGGTGGCAACCTTGTTGGCGTCCGCTGTCTGCAGCGCCGCCAGAAGGCGCAAGAACTCCGGGATGCTGCGCCCGTTGGACATCGGGTAGTACACCATCGCGCGCAGGATGCCCGCCGGGTCGATGAAGAACACGCTGCGCACCGCCGACGTGTTGGAGGCGCCGGGGTGGATCATGCCGTAGGCGTGGGCGACTTTCATGTTCAGGTCGGCGATGACGGCGAATGGAACCTTCACCCCGAACTTCTCCTCAATGTTGCGCATCCAGGCGATGTGCGACTGTACGCCGTCGATCGAGAGGCCCAGAAGCTCGCAGTCCAGCGCCTTGAACTTATCGTAGTTTCGGGCGAAGGCCACGAACTCGCTGGTGCAGACGGGCGTGAAGTCCGCCGGGTGCGAAAAGAGGATCAGCCAATGGCCCCTGTAGTCCTTCAAAGACTTCAGGCCCTGCGTGGTAACCGCCTCGAAGTCCGGGGCCGGTTCATTCAACTGCGGAAGGGTGACGGGAACGGGAACGGTGGCATCCATATTTGTTCCTTTCTGCATCTACCGAAACAGGCGGCGCGGGACGGCCGTTTCCACGGCCGCCGTCCCGCGCCCAACGCGCCACAGATTATAGCCCGCCGTGTTCGATCAGTGCATCCCGACGGGCGCCGCGGCGGCGGCCTGGGCTCTCCGGAAGAGGAGGAGAAGCGGGAAGGCCAGCAGGAAAGCGACGCCGATACAGAGGAAGGCGTCTTCGAACGCCATCACGGTCGATTGTCCGACGACGATCTGATCCATCAGCGCCGCCGCTTGCCTCTGGGCGATCGGCGCCGCGGCGCCCTTCGCCATCAGGTAGGCCTGCACCGCCCTGAAGCGGACCACAACCAATGGGTTGAAGGCCGTGAGGTTCTCCACCATCATGGCCCGGTGAAAAGCCGCGCGGTGGTCCAGCAGCGTGGAGAGGAAGGCGATGCCGGCGCTTCCGCCCCATTGCCGGGTGAGGTTGAAGAGACCGGACCCATCCGCCATGTCCTTTCCCTGGAGGCCCGTGAGGCTGGCGATGGAGAGGGGGACGAACAGGAAGCCGAGGCTGCCGCCGCGCAATATGAATGGCCAGATGAGGTGCTCCGGGCCAGTGTCCATCGTCACGCGGTTCAGCATCCACATGGCGCCGATGAACATCATGGTGCCGATGGCCACCAACCACCGCGCGTCGTATCGCGCCACTACCTTGCCGACGAGGGCCATGGAGATCGCCGCCGACAGGCCATCCGTGATGAGCATGACGCCCGTCTGCATGGCCGTGTAACCCCGCACCTGCTGCAGGAACACAGGCAATATGAACAGGCTGCCGTACAGCCCGAAGCCAAGTACAATGGAGAACACCGTGCCGGCAGCCAGTCCCCGGTCCCTCAAAACGCGGAGGTTCACGGCCGGCGAGTCCACCCTCATTTCCCACCAGATGAAGGCGGCCATGCCGACAACCGCGATGGCGGAGAGCCAGCAGATCATCGGGGAGTCAAACCAGTCTTCCCGGTTGCCGCGTTCCAGCACCACCTGCAGACTTCCGACGCCGATCGCCAGCAGGCCGATGCCCACGCCGTCGATCTTGCCGCTGGCTTCGTGTCCGTCGGCGTCGCGCATGTACGACAGCGTGAGGAGAGCGGCCGGAACGCCGATGGGCACGTTGATGAAGAAGATCCACGGCCATGAGAAGCTATCCGTGATGTAGCCGCCCAACGTGGGGCCGACCGTTGGGCCCACCATCACGCCGATGCCGAAGATGGCGGCCACCAGGCCGTGTTGCTCCGTGGGGAAGATCTCCAGCAGCGTGGCCATGGAGGTCGAGAGCAGCGCCGCGCCGCCCGCCCCTTGCATGATGCGGAAGAAGATCAGCATGTCCAGCGTGCGCGACATGCCGCACATGAAGCTGGCCGCGGTGAACACGATGATCGAGCCCGCCAGGTATTTCCGCCGCCCGAAGTAGGCGGAAAGCCACCCGGAGAGCGGCAGGACGATGACGTTGGCGATGATGTAGCCGGTAGAGACCCAGTTCACCTGGTCCAGCGTGCACCCCAGGTTGCCCATCATGTCCGGGATGGCCACGTTCACGATGCTGACGTCCAGGGTTTCGAGGATCGTGCCCAGCATCAGGCCGATCAGCACCATCCATCGGGCGGCGTTCGTGTATCCGGCGTATCCAACCTTTTGTTGCATGGGGGTCTTCCGCTACGGCCGTGTGGAGATCGTGGCCTTCACGCTCATGCCGGCTCGCAGGTCGGAGAGGCCATCCTGCCCGGCGTCCAGTACGATCTTCACGGGGACGCGCTGGACGATCTTGGTGTAGTTGCCGGTGGCGTTGTCCGGCGGCAAGAGGGCGAAGGTGGCGCCGGTGGCGGCGGAGATGCTGTCCACGTGGCCATGGAAGGCGCGCCCGGGCCATGCGTCCACCTCTATCTCGGCGGGCCGCCCCGGGCGCACGCCGGGGAGTTGGGTTTCCTTGTAGTTGGCCACCACCCACACGTTCTCGTTGGGCACCAGCGCCAGCAGGGGCGTTCCGGCCGATACCAGCGCGCCGACCTCAACGGACTTCTTGCTGACGCGGCCGGCCACGGGGGCGTAGATGCGCGTGTACCCGAGGTTGATGCGGGCGGCGTGGAGGGCGGCGCGGGCTTGCGCGATGCGGGCGACGGCCTGGGCGCTCGCCGTGCGGCTGAGGGCCACCTGACGCGGCGTGGTGCGCGCCTGCCGAAGCTGCCCCAGCGCCTGAGCGCGCTTTGCCTGCGCCTGGCGGATCATGTCCTGCGACGCTCCATGAGCGGCCCAGGCCTGCCGAACGCCCGCCAGAGCGCCGGCCGTCTGCCGCTTGGCGGATACCAGCGCGGCGCGCGCTTGATCGATGGCGGCGTCCGCTGCGTTCACCTGCTGGCGGGCGGCGTTGGTCTCCGCGTTCCGGGCGTCCACGGCGGCGCGGGCGGCCGACGCCTGATCCTTGGCGGCGTCCAGCGCGGCGCGAGCCGCTTGTTCGCCGGTGAGCGCATTATCCGCCACCTGCTGGCCCACCGCGCCGTCGGCGGCGAGGGCGGTGTAGCGCTTTGCGTCGCGGGCGGCTTTTTCAAAGGCCGCCTGAGCGGCGTTGACGTTGGCATCCGCCGCGCGGACGTTGGCGATGTACGCCACGGACTGCGCTTCCGCGCCCTTCAAGCCAGCGGCGGCCTTGGAGCGGTTCGCCTGCGCGGCGACCACTGCCGCCCGCGCAGCGCCGATGCCGGAGGAGGCGGTTTCCGCGTTGGCGCTGGCGGTGGATACGGCGGCCTCGGCGCGGGCGGAATCCTGCACGGCCGAGGCGATGCCGCCCTCCGCCTGGTCCACCAGCCCCGTCGCCTGCGCTTCCTGCGCGCCGCCGGTTTCGGCCGTGAGGGTTACGCTGACCCCGGCGCCCTGCGCCTGAGCGACCGCGGCCTGCAGATTGGCCGCCGCTTGCTCCGCCGCGGCCTGGTAAACGGCGTCATCCAGCACGGCGATGAGCTGCCCCGGCTTCACTTCCTCATTATCGTGTACCAGAACGCGCTTCACCGTGCCGCTCACCTGCGGCGACACATTGATGACGTTGTTGATCAGCGTTGCGTTGTCGGTGACGGCGTGGGCGCTGGAGAAGAGCCATGCGCGGCCGCCGAAGAACGCCGCCGCCAGGACGGCGGCGAACAGAATGGCCGGGAGGATCGGCCGTTTCGCGGGGGGCGTGGCCTCCGCCGCAGGCGCCCCGCTGGGGGCTTTGGGGGTAGTCATAGTCGGTCTCCAAGGGGCGATTTCAGCCCCTGAATGATCAGGTCCGCCAGGCGGGTGGTCTCGGCCTCCACCGCGTCTCGTTGGCCCAGCTCACGCGGGCTGAGGCTGTAGGGCAAAAGGGAATTGGTGGCCGTGAGCAGCGTGACGGCGGTTTCGCCGGCGTCGCTGAACGCGAGCTTCCCGGCGGCGCGGCCCTCCAGGAGGACCTCCGCCAGCGCGGCGGCCTCGGCCTCGAAGTGTCGCTCGCGGCGGGCGAGGTAGGCCGGCCGGATGGCGGCGTAGATGTCGTCCAGCCTCTGCTGGTGCGTGCCGACGCTATCGAATCGAAGGAGGACGCGGGCGGCGAGCATCCGGCGGAGGCGGTCATCAGCTTCGCCCGGCTCGCGGGCGATCGATCGCAACGCGGCGTGGATTTGCGCGCTGATGCGGTCTATCACGGCGAGCGCAACCTCCTCCTTGCTGGAGAAATGGAGGTAGAGGGTGGCGCGCCCGATGCCGGCCTCGCGGGCCAGGTCACTCATGGATGTCTTGCGGTATCCGTAGCGGTCCAACAGGCGGCCGCCGGCCTCCAGGATGGCGGTGCGGGTTTCCTCACGCAGGTTCTGGCTGTGGTTATCTTCCATGGTCATATAGACAGATATAGTCCATCTGTCTATATTGTGCCAAGGCCGCGCTGGAAATAGCCAGCGGCGGCGGCGTATCGTGGACGCCGGTTTGCCTTCGCTCGAACCGGCCGTTCATCCTGAATGAGCGCGGGAAGCCCGCGCTTTGGCAAAACCTGGCGTGTTGCAGTTTTGAACCGATAACCCTGTGAAGGTGGTGGAATGAGCGATTCCAGGCAAGACCTTCCCGACGCTGTGGACGTATGGACTGACACAGAGAATGCCATCTCGTCCCTAGCCCCGGGCGATACCTCCTGTATCCATGATCTCTTGCGCCGTGCGGCCTGCCGCCCGACGCCTCTGAGACGCCTCCCCGCGCGCCCACATGGCGGCGCCGGCGAGCGGACGGAGGGACCACGATGAAGTCAACGGGGTCCGATCTGTTCGAGCTTATCGCCGAGATTGAGGGCCGCATCGGCGAAATCAGACGCGGCGATTCCTATGCGCTCTACGAGTTGATGTACGAAGCCGCATGCCGGGTGGCGCCGATCGGCTGTTTTTACGTATGCATCTACTCTCCGGAGACCGGCCAGTTGCACTTCGCGTACAACCGGGACGGCGACGTCCTCGAGGAGCCCGTTACCGCGTCTCTCGGCGATGGTCCAACCTCCTGGGTTGTGCGAAATGGCCGCCCGCTGATCCTCTCATCCAAGACCGAGACCATCCAGCGCTCCGGAATTCGCTTCGGCGATCGCGCGCGCGTTTCGCAATCGGCGGTCCACCTGCCCATGCGGACGGTTGGCTCCGGAGGGAAATCCCTCATTGTGGGCGTGGTTTCGGCTCAGTCATATGAACCGGACGTGTTCGGCGCCCAGGAGATCGGCATCCTCCAGTCGCTGGCCGACCGAGCGGCGCGGATCCTCCACCTGGACTCCATGCACGACAGTTGCCGCCGGCGCATCCATGGCCTCCAGGACGAGCTGGAGAGGCGGCGTTTGCGGAGCGTTCACCTGTCCGAGGAGTTCACCGAGATGATGGCGGGGATCGCCCTTGAAGCGAAGGCCCTCATGGCGATCACGCCGGCCGACTTGCATCACCTGCGCGAAGCCGAGATGGCGCTCCATCGTTCCTGCCACAAGGTCATGACCCTCGCGGCGCAGGCGTCCACGCAACTCGACGAGGCGCATCCCGAAAGCGCGGCCCCCACCGACGCGGCGCACTCCCGCGCGGCGAGCCTCACCGAGCGGGAGATGGAGATTGCGGCCCTGCTGGCCAGCGGGCGCTCCAATGCAGCCATTGCCGAAACCCTGTTCGTGACGGTGGACACTGTGAAGTTCCACTGCGCCAACCTCTACCGCAAGTTGGGCGTAAACAACCGGGTTCAGGCCGCGCAGGCCGCCGCCGCGCTGATTAACGCCCGCATCGCCTGACGCCCGTGCGATGGCAAGAAGCGCCCCCGTCTCCTCGCAAGGGGAGGCGGGGGCGCTTCGCATGGGCGGCGTGATTGGTTGTACGGCCCCTGTACCGATACACCTACCCGGTTGGGCAGGTTCGAAGACCAATCGTTTGGGCAGTAGCGCCTAGGCCTTTCCCCTGATACAATCGAAGTACAACCGATAAGCGAGGAAGCATAAGCGGCCTCGCCGAGGCGGCAGCATTAGAGGTCGCGATACGCAACGGAGCGCCGCGGCCAGGCGGGGGACCTCCCCCTCCCACCGTGGCCCGGGGGCAGCAGGGCCACATGCGATGATGGAGCGGCATGGCGCCGCCTCCAAAAACGCCCCGCGCCGGAGTGGACAAGACCCCGGCGCGAAACAGCTGAACGCGGCCGTCCGGCCTCGTAAGCACAGGACAACCGCAGTCAACCCACCATGTTGCCTATCGGCAACGAACCCGCCGTCCTTCAGGGATGGCACAGGAGCAATTGTTCCAATGAAATTCGGAATTGCCATCGCCCTCGGCGCCCTCGCCCTCGGCACAACTGTGTTTGCGCAGGTCCCGGCACCCACACACTTCACTCCAGGCGATGTATCTTCCATCACGAGTGGACCCGGGAATGTCACGATGACCACGACTATTGATGTCGAGCCGTACGTGTACGTGAGTGGAGATGTCTCCTCGAAGATTACGGTTAGCGGCTGGGGGGCTGGCACCGCCGCATTTGGTACGGTTGGCAACAACTCCCTTGGAGTATTCAGCCGGGGCACAGTCACCTTTGCGTTCTCCGCACTAACGACGGCCAAATTCACCGGATCGAGTTCCGTTCCCGGTATCAAGACCATCCCCGTATCATACAAGTTCAGCCTAGCTGACGATGAAGGTGGCGACTATGGCACGCCAGTAACCGTGGTTGGCACCGACACGGGTGCGTCAGGCGGGCCCCTGACAATGATAACTCCTGCTTCCGGATCATTCCTTCTTCCTATCAACCGTTCCATTTCTGTCGTCCCTGACCAGGCTGTAGGGTCGTACGCAGCAACTGGCACGATCACAATTAGCGTGAACTGAGATCCGGTTCCGTCGAAGCCAGAACCGGAATCGGTTCTGGCTTCGATCTGTGTCCCGGCGGCAGAGCGCTCACTAAGTCAGGCCCATCGGGGTTCTAGATCCGTTGCCAGGTCTTGATGCAGGTCCGTCGCAGGGAGGCACGGCTGAAATGTACGCAAAAGTAGTGGCCCGATTGGTTTTAGCCGCCCTCATAGACCTAACAGGGGCTCTTGCGGCCTCCCAAGTCTCGGCGCCGGTAGATGTCAGCGCCGCCGTAGGCGGAGTGCTCGTTTCGCCACTTTCCTTCCGCCTCGCAGGAAAACCGGGCCAGAATGCCGCGCTGGAGGTCGATGCTAGCGTTCCAGGAACGGCTTCTGTAAACGCGCGTATGGAGGTGCTCCAGTACGTCCCGGAATCCGGCACCTACAGGGCGCAGTTCGGTGTACAGAACCCCCAGGATGCCGCCGGCTGGTTTGCGGCCCGTGATAACACGGTGAACCTTCGCCCCGGTGAACGACACGCATTCGTCCTTAAGTACTCGGTACCACGTTCCACGCGCGGCTGTTACTACTGTATGGTCCGGCTGACGCCGAAGCCGGCCGGATCGGTCACTGGCCTATCGATTGTCTATGAGATACCTGTGGTCTTCTTCGTCGGACGCCAGGCATCTCCCCTGATCTCTATCGCTAGTCCAATCCTAGAGGCGGGAGCAGCGACAGCCGGGCGAACCGAGGCCCGGATTGCGGTCCCAATATCGAATGATGGTGATGGGTTCGCCGTTATCGGCGCAACCGGCGAGGTCCGAAACCTTCGATCGGGCCGCATCGTAAAATCCGTTTCGGACTCCGACCGGAATCTCTTCCCACGTACGAAGCGGAACCTGTTCTTCTCACTTGGGCCACTGTCGGACGGCCTATACAGGGCCTCATTTAACGTCGAAGTCGGAACTCGCCGCCTACCCCGCGTAAGCGCGGATTTTGCGCTCCAGGGTGGCCAGGTAAAGCCTCTGACGCCATCCGACACAGTGAGTTTGACGCCCGTAGTCTGCGACCCACCGTCGTTCCACCTTACCATTCCAGCTGGTGCCGAACGCACTCAGGTCCTGAGAGTCACCAACGTTTCACAGGCTCCGATCAAAGTGCGAGGAGCTGCGCTTCCCGTAGCACAAGCTCACTCAGGCTCTATCGGCGTTGCTGACGGAGCGCTACCGCCGGGTCTATCGGTGCAGGTAGCCCCAAGCGATCTTGACCTTCAGCCTGGTCGTTCAGGGTCGATGCGCGTCACTGTTGGAGTCGATCGCGGTGCGGAGGGAGACATGTGGTTTGGTCTGGCAATCACCAACAGCCTCAACGAACACACCTTGGCGGAGACCATCCTGAGCGACGTAGAAGTCAGCGGAACCCTTATCCCCGATATAAAAGTAAGGGCAAGCCGGGTAGAAGCAGTTGGGAAAAAGCCTGTTGCGGTGAGTTTCGAAGCCGAGAACACTGGGAACCAGGCTCTTCGGCCGGTGGCCACGGCTGCCCTTCTGGCTGATGGGATTCAGAGCGTGGGTGCGCTACAGATCCCCGTGCTGGGTGACGGGGGCATATTGCCGGGTGCTGTACTCCCCAACACAGTTGTCCTACCGCCGACGCTCAGGCCGGGGAAATACGTCGTGGAAGTCTCATATCAGTACACGGCGACGGATTTCGCCCGCCTGCGGGTTCCCATCACCGTTCCATCAGAGAGGCCCGCGAAGCTGGTGAAGCCCGCGGCAAAGACTGTTAGGAAACCGGTTGGCAAGCGGGCTGGAGTGCGGTAGAAACCAGTTGATGGTCCGCGCGCGAGTGCGTGGAGCAGACGAGAGCACGGTCGACTTCGACGTTTGGGATACCGATGCAGAATCGCCATAACCATATCGCCTGCTTCCTTCTGGCCTTTGCGCCGATTTCCGTAGCGCATGCTGTCGCCGCCGCGCGACCGACGCCGGGTCGCACGTTCACCTACGCCGCCACGGACGCGGTGGATGGCCGCTTCGAGGGGAAAACCGTCACGCTTCCCGCGTCGACAACGGTTTTTGTGCAGCCGTATCTGTGTGTTGTCGCCGCTTCGCCGTTAGCCTCCGTGCAGGGGCAGACTGCGGGTTTCTCAACAGCGGAGAACGCCCCAGCCACGGTGGTGGATCGCCTGTACATCTACCACAACATGGATCTCTCGTTCCGGCTGGAGTCCAAGGATCCGGCGAAGATACACCCAATACGTTTGGCGCGGGCGGGGCGCACGGTTGCCTGCCAGGATCTGGACAAGGTGACGCTGCGGCTTCTGCCGGTGAAGGGTGCCGATGCGCCATATCTGGTCTACGGACCGGCACGATTGTATCCTGGTGTTCCGGCCCGCGCAGGTTCCGTCTCACCCGCGGTCACCGGCGGGTCCACCACTCTGGAACTCACCCGCTCCTTGACGGTCGTGCCAGGCAAGAAGCAGTTCATTCATAGCGCAGTGACTCTCACGATCACGCCGCTGTAATCCACCCAAGATACCCGCCGCGCCGTCGCGCGGCCCCATGGAGCATCTCGTGAACCACAAGACCTTCTGGGCGGGCCTTTCGTTGTGCCTGCTGTGCGCCGTCACGGCGGCGAAGCCCGCCGCGCCACAACCCAAGGTGAAGCCCGCTGCTGCCAGGCGAGTTGTCGTCCAATCGGCTCCGAAGCCAGTGGCGGCGAAAGCGAAACCGGCCCCGCCGATCGCACCGGCCGCGCTTCTTGCCGCGCCCGCTTCCGTCGTGCCGCCGCCGGTCGCGGCGCTCGTGCCGGCGCCCCCGGCCGTGAAGCCCGCGGGGCCGGCGCTTGTGAACAACGTTTTCACCGATACCGATATCCGCACAGTGTTCTCCGAAGTGGCCTCGCAGGTTGGCGTTACCATCATCGCAGATGACTCGGTGAAGAGCCAGAACATCAATGTGGAGTTTAGGAACGATACGGTGGAAGGAGCAGTGGAGAAGACCGCGCTGTTCGGCGGGCTCGTTTGGAAGAAGCGGTCGGATGGCGTGTACTTGGTCAGCTCCGGCACGCCGGATGCCCCCCTCTTCCGCGAGTTCGCGGTCACGCGGCGCTACATGCCGAGGAATCAGCCGGCCGCGTCGCTCTTGAGCCTCCTTTCGTCTAGCGCGAAACCGTATGTGGCGGCCGACCAAGCCGGCAACTCGATGTCGGTTTGTGCGCCGGAACCCCTGGCCAACGCCATCCTCGCCGATATCAGAGAGCTAGATGCCCCATCGCGCCAGTTCGTGGTGGAGGCCCTCATCACGGAGTTGGGGGCGGACAAGGGGCGCGAGTTCGGATTCTCGTGGAACTGGAACCAGTTTGGCATGGACTCCAGTCTGACCCTCAATTACGCTAAGGCCACGAGTTCGGACATCGCCAAGCTCAAGGCGCTCATCTCTAACGGCACGGCCACCCTCCGCGCTAATCCGCGCATCTCCGCGTTCGAGGGTCAGGAGGCCCTTCTGAACGTCGGCACCGAAACGTACTTCTCTATCCTCTCCGGCAATACCAACTTCCCCACAGCCCAGATCCAACTGATCAAGACCGGCGTCACGCTGAAGCTCACGGGCTTCATCGGTGACGATGGCTACATCACGTTGGACCTGGACCCCGAAGTCGGCGATTTTGCGGCCAGCGTGGGCGGCAACCCCACAGTCACCGTCCGAAAGGCCAGCACGCATATCCGCGTGAAGTCCGGCGAGACCATCGTCATCGGCGGCCTCATCCAGGACCAGACTACCTCCTCCACCTCAAAGGTGCCTATCCTCGGCTATGTGCCGATTCTGGGGCAGTTCTTCACGCAGAGCAGCACAAAGCACAAGCGCACGGACGTTGTGATGATGATCACGCCCCGCCTTACGGAGGCAGGCGCGGGCATCGGCCCGTTGTCGTCCGGGGCGCGCTGAGGCTGAGCCGGTTTGGAAAAGAGGGGCGCCGACCGGCGCCCCTCTTTCGGCGTCCGGACTTCCGGCGCCGCCCCTATAATGGGGGCAGGAGGCCCCCATGGCGAAGGATGTTCTGCTGATCCCCCACAACCACCTGGACCCGGTGTGGCGGCGCGCGTGGCGGCGGCCGGCGGTGAAGGGCGGGGTGACGGTGCGGCCATACGCGGAGGTGCAGGAGGCCATTCTCCTGCGCTGGCTGGAGATGGCCGAGCGCGGCATGGCCCTCACCGAGGGCCAGACCGTGGTGTGGCGGGAGTTCCTGCGCCGCCATCCCGAGGCCGAAGGCGCCGTCCACCGCCACGCCGAGAGTGGTCATCTCTGCATCGTCCTCGCGGGCGAAACGGTGCAGGATTCCAACCTCCCCGCCGCCGAGGGGCTGATTCGCAATTTCCTGCTCGCCCAGCCGCTTTACGACCGTCTGGCGGGCCCCGCGCATCCCGGTCTGCGCCTGGCGTGGCTGGAAGACGCTTTCGGGCAGACCCCCAACTACCCGCAGATCCTGCGCGGGGTTCGCGCGGAGGCGGCGTGCGCCACCTTCTATCGCACGTGCCCGGAAGAGGTCTGGGTGGGCCTCGACGGAACGAGCATCCTCTGTCTCGACCACGTGGCCGTGGCCGCCAGCGCCGGCTCCGTGCGCAAGCATCCCCCCTGCCCCGCTTGCCAGGGCGCCGGATGCGACGCCTGTGGCGGGACGGGCCTGGTCTGGCGGCCGGCGTGGAGCCGGGAGGACGCGCGCGCCGCGTTGGAGACGGCCCTGGCCGCCGATGGCGACGTCGCCATCGTGCGCGTGGGCAGCGAGGAGGGCATCCCTGAGGAGCACCTGACGGATGACGTCGAGGCCTTGAACGCCGCGCATGCGGGCGAGGGCAAGAACATCCGGTTCGCCACGATGGCGGACGTCTACGCGCTGCACCGCGCGCGCCTGCGCAGGCTCGCCGTCGCGCGGGATGACGTCCCCACCCCCGAACTGAACCCGGCCTCGCCCGGTTGCTACGTTACGCGCATTGCCTGCAAACAGCGAACGCGCGCCGCGGCCTACGCCCTGCTCCGGCGCGAGGCGGAGCAAGCCACGGGTAGCTGGCATGCCGGTGAGCCGATCGCCCCTACGCCGGAGATGACCGAAGCCTGGCGCGGCGTGGTCTTCAACCAGTTCCACGACGCCATCACCGGCACGCACATCGACGGCGCATACCCGGAACTCATGGAGATGCTGGAAGCGGCCGAGGTCATGGCTGGAACCGCTCCGCCGCCGGACCCCGCGCCGGAGGGTTTCCGCCCTATCGAGGGCCTTGCCGAGGCGCGCCTCGGCCGCATGGATGTGACGTTCGACCTCACCGGCATCCGCAGCATCCTGCTGGACGGCCAGGATGTGTTCGGGCGCCTCCCCTACAACGAGACGAAGCGCGACTTCCGCATCGGCGAGCTGGTTCTGGAGGCGGACTTCGGCGATGCCTGGGGAACCCGCATCCCGGCGTTCTGGAGCATGGAAGACGACTTCTCTCAGATCCAACTGGGCGATTTCCACACGGCGGTGGAGGCATCGTCCGGGGCGATCCGCTGGCGCGGACGGTATACCACGGAGAACCCGCGCGTGCGAGAGCTCGGCTGGACCGTGACGGCCTGTCCTTCCGCCGACGGCCGGCGCCTGGATTTCCGGGTGGAGGTGGATTGGGACACGCGCAGCCAGCGCCTGCGCGCGGTCTTCCCGGTGGACTCCCGCGAGACCTCGGCCACATGGGAGGTCCCGTTCGGCTTCATCGACCGAGCCTTCGACGCCGACCAGATTAACTACAGCCAGTGGAATGCCCACACGATGGATTACCCCGCCCTGCATTGGGTGCGCAAGGCGGTTGGCCCGCGGACCGGCGTGGCCGTTCTCAATCGCGGCCTCCCGTGCCACCGCTGGCTGCCGGGGCGTTTGGACATCTCGCTCTTGCGTTCGCCGGAGTGGGAGTTCTGCGCCGTGGAGCCCTGCCACTACGAGTTCTGGGACATCGACGGCCAGCGCGACGCCGGCCGCCACGTTCTGGAGTACGCCCTGCTTCCGTACGTGGACGGCCTCTCGGAGGCGGACCTGACGCGCGAAGGCTATGCCTATAATAACTGCGCGCTAACGCCGCCGTTCTCCGTGTCCGGCGAAGTCATCGTCACCGCCTGGAAGCCCGCGGAAGACGGCTCCGGCTGGATCCTGCGCCTTCAGGAGATCGCGGGGCGCCCGACAGAGGTGATCCTGGATTTCGAGGAGCCGCGCGCGGTTTGCGTGACAGATCTTCTGGAGCGCGGACACACCCCCTCGGGCGCCGCCCTGCGCTTCATCGCCCCCCTGCACAAGCACGGCATCCTCACGCTTATGATCAGATAGTCATCAGATAGTCATCAGTCGTCAGTCGTCAGTTCTCAGCCCGAAGGCCCCGTTCGTGAGGGAACCTCCCTCATGAACGGGGCCTTCGGGCTGATGACTGACGGCTGACGGCTGATGGCTATCTGATAACTGAGCACTTGCAGGCTGCGGGTTCGGTACGGGCCCGCGCCAACGCTGGAACCCGGCCGCGCGGTCCGTCGCCGGGTTCTGTTCAGGTCCCGCCGCCTCGCTCTCTCGCATCGTCGTGCTCTCTGTGGGATTCGCCGTTCCGGGGCTCTCATGGCATAGGTTCGCGCTTCCTTCGTGGCGTGCTCCCTACTCCATGCAATCACGTTTCCGTTGGTCGTCTCCTGGTCACTACCCACCGAACGAATAGGCTCAACGCCAAGGCGAGGCCGATATGCTCACCGGCGCCGATGGTTGGATACGCGAGTGGCGACCAGTCTCGTTCCGATGCCGGCATTTCCGGGAATGCGAGGGGCTGGCCCCAGAAAGCCACACACATGGCGATCACGTAGCTCAAGAAGGTCAGGAAGCCAGCCGAAACCGCAACGGCCGTCGAACGCGACAAGAGCCACGCGAGCGCGATGAATGTGACGACTACAATAGATCCCAATGCGATGTCGGGAACACTGGAATGGATGAGCGAAGTAACACGCACCAACGTGTGGCGCTGCACCAATTTGGGATCTGTCCAATCAATGTCTTTCATGCCCATGGGCAGAGAGGTAACAAGCATAACTAACGCGTAGACCGAGGTGACCACCCAGTCCCTGCGGTCACTCTTGGAGCCGGTTCGAATACCTGCGTCTGTCATCGCGCTCTGTCTCCATATTGGATCTGCCCGGACAAGATCGGCGGCCGCTCCGCCTGTAGTCTCCTGACAGTCCACCAGTTCAGTTACCACCGTGGCGCGGCGCCTCACGCCGCAACTCAGACGACATACCTATGGGCCGTACTGCCAGCCGGCCCCATACCCAGTGTATGCCGAGTGATACCTCGATCCGAAGTCACGGGACGGAGGATTGGTTCCATGGCAATTCGAGTAATCAACCACTAAGGGGAGTCTCTATCCGTATCGCTCGAGAGCATTCATCCACTTCTCGTCCGCATGCAGAACACTGATGCGCCCCCAGGCGCGAGTGCTCTGTTAGGGTGAAACTGGGAGTTCGCCGACCCCCATGAGCAGCCTCTGATTCCCAGAAGATAGGGGGCGGACACGGGTTGCCGTGTCCCTGCGCCTCGCTGGTTCCATCCACCGAACGGCCGGGCCGACCGGTCGCGATGCGTGCACAGGACCAAGCCCGTCTCCCGATCCGTATAGTAGCCCCACTGGGCGCCGTAGCCGGACAGCCGGAAGGCCCCGTTCGGGAGCAAACCATCCTCGCGAACGGGGGAACCCATTGAGGGCCGCTCCAGAGCCTCGCCAGGTTCGGGCATAGAGCGTCCTCCAGCCAGCGATCGAGCGTCTGGACAGTCGTCGCCGACGCCTTCGCGGGGCGCCGGCGTTCGGCCGCCCGCTCTGCATCAGTGCTCGACGTAGCCCAGGCTTTCCAGGCAGCCTTCGGGCAGCGCATTGTAGACCGTGCCTCGGGAGATGCCCTCGAGGTCGGAGAGGGCTTCGGGTCGATCGGTCCTGGCGATCATGACGCTTACTCGGAAAGGAAAGCTGTCCATCCGGAGCACGGACCTTCCGTGGCCCGCGGACACGGCGAAACGCCGGACGCAAAGCCGCCTGGGGCTGGTTGGAAACGCAAGGTCCACGGGCGCGTCTTGCTCGCAGAGCAGAATGCCGTCATCGTGTTCCGGGAACTGAAGGATGTCGTACACTCTGCTCCGCAACATAGGGATCGAACTGCTGGCATCTTCCATCTCGATATAGAAGTGGCGCCCATCGGGCTGTTCATCAGATGCGTTACTTCATGGCGGACCGTGCCTCGCTGGTGGAGACATCGACGCTGGCTCGCTTTCAGTCTGGCGCTTCCGACGGCCGGCGGGCGAAACGCGAGAAGGGGTGAGCCTCCCATTAGATGAATTGTGCAAATGGCGCAGGACGAGGGGGAGTGTTCGTGGCAGCGTCTAGATGGCTGCCTGGCAGACGCGCAGGGGCGTCGTCTGGGTGCGCCGGTTCACGAGGCCGGCAACGACTCGGATCACGATTGGG
>DASXUL010000076.1:0-4490 GCA_036504855.1 Armatimonadota bacterium
GGCAGGCCGTATTCCGGCGCCCGGGCATCCATCTGGCGCGTCTCATCGGCCGTGAGGATCGGGTATCCCTCGGGTTCTCGTTTCATGTCATGGTCCAACGTTGAGGATGCCGTGCGCGGCCAGGGACTTCAAGTTGGCCGCGCGTCCCCGCTCCAGGCAGTCTCGAAGGTCCGCCATGGTCTCCACGGTCTGCCACCTGGGCAGCATGCACAACGGCGCGCGCAACGTTTCGGCGGCGGCCTCCAGGCCCTCCGCGGTCTTGGAGATGCCCCAGGGCACGCCGTCCAGCAACTCCGGCCTCGGACGCGCCAACGCCAGCATGCACACTGCGCCGCTCTGAGACGGAACCGCGATGACCAACGGCGGATCGTCTTCGAGGCGGTCGAAGGCGGTTTGGAGGTAGCCCGCGGGGAGATCGGGCGCACTGGCCGAGAGAACGGCGATCCGGCGGTACCCGTGGGCAAACCCTTCCGCGAAGGCCGCCAGTTCGCGGTCATTCACGGTATCGCCGCTGAGGCCCACCACCCGGGTTTCCGGGGCAGCCATGGCGAGAAGCGCGGCATCGGGTTGGCCGGAACACGCGAACCAGACATCGGCGCCGGCAGAGAGCGCCGTCGCCTCGGCATCGAGGACCATGGCGGCGTACGCGGCGCTCGCCTGCGCGCTATCGAGGGGCGGACACGCGCGGTGCAGCGCGCTGCTGAACGGTTTGCACACGGAGATGATAACCAGCGGCTCATTCATCGGATGCGTAGGCGGCCACTGCGGCGGCGAACTCGCGGCTGTGGGTAATGGAGACCACCACGGAGCGCCCGGCGGCGATCGCCGCGCTGCGACCGTGAAGGGTGACGTAGGGCTTGCCGCTGGGGTGGTTCAGGATCTCAATGTCTCGCCAGATGGTGCGCCGTCCCAGCGTCTTGACCACGGCCTCCTTGGCGGCGAACTTGCCCGCCATTTCCTCCGCGATGCGGCGCGGATGGCCGGCAAAGCCGTCTATCTCGCGCTGGGTGAAGATGCGGGGCGCGAAGCGCGGGTTCTTGGCGGCTTCGGCGACGCGGGCGATCTCAATGATATCGATACCGAGGGAATCCAAAGTGCTGGGTCTTTCTCGTCGGTCACTCGCGGCCAACAGCGCCCGGTTGCTGCATCCGGGGCAATTCCGCCGTGAAGCCGTCGCGGAACGTGGGGTAGGCGGGTCGCCAGCCGAGGCGTTCCTTCGCGCGGCTGTTGGATATGCGGCGCGAGGCGATCAGCAGATCCACCATGTCGCCGCCCAGCGCGAGCTTGGCGAGGAACGGGGCTATGCCCTTCGGAGGATGAGCGTGGAGCGTCTCGGCCAGCCACTTCAGGCAATCCGCCATGCGAACCGGCTCGTCGTCCGAGAGGTTGTACGTCTCGGCCGGCGGCTGGACCTCCAGGGCGCGGACGATGGCGCTGGCCACGTCGTCTGGGTGGATGAAGGACCAGAAGTTCTTGCCACTGCCCACGAGGATGGGCATGCCGGACTTCACGGCGTGCACGATGGCCTTGGTCTGCGGGCTGTCTGCCCCATAGAGGGTGGATGGGCGCAGGATGCAGCCGCGCAGGCCGCGCTGGAAGGCTTTGTTGGTGAGGCGTTCCGCGTCGATTGCGCTGTCCACCACCACCGAGTGCTGAAACGGCGCGTCCTCGTTGATCCAGTCGTCGCCTTGGGGGGCCATCACGTAGTGGACACTCTGCTGGATGTAGTAGGCGTCGGCGACCAGCGCCGCCTCGGAGAGGTTCTCGGTTCCGCCGCGCCGGACGGCGTCGTTGCGCTGCCAATCCTTCGCGGTGGGGCGCTCGGTGGGAATCGCGGTGGCGAGGTGCAGAATGGCATCCGGCTTGCCTTGAGCGAACGCCTGGATCACCTGACCGGAGGCCGTGATATCGCACGGGATGAAACGCATCTGAGGCGGCGGGTTCGGCCATTTTGAAAGGTCACGCGCCAGGCCGACAACCGAATGGCCGGCGGCGATGAGCTGCGGCACCGTGTGCCGGCCCAGCACCCCCGTGGCTCCCGCTACCCATACCTCCATGTGCGTGCCTCCGAAGCGTAACAAAATGGGGGCCGAGTAAGCGCGGGCGGGGAAAGATGCGCCGCTCGCACGAGGGCCGGAGGGTGGCAAGGCGCGCTTTACGGGTCCGCCGTCCGTCCCCTGCGCGTCGGTGCGGTAAGCCGCACGTCCCTAATACCACCCTCCGGCCCTTGTTGGCTCAATCGGCCCCTCACGGAACCGGATTCACCGATATTGTACCCAACTCTGAAGGAAAAGTCATCAGTATTCAGTCATCAGTTGTCAGTCATCAGTATTCAGTGCCGAATGGCCTGGTTCTGCGAGCGGGCGCTTCGCATCTATCCAGGCCCGCCGGACTGACGACTGATGACTGAATACTGATGACTTCTCAACTTACCAACCGCGGTTCGCCAGGCGCTCGGATTCCGGGAGAGAGCGAACATCGATGCCGGGCATGGCCTTGCCGAGGCCGCGGCTGGCTTCGAGCACCAGCTCCGGGCGGTCCCAGTAGGTGGCGGCGTCGGTGATGGCCTTGGCGCGCTTGGCCGGATCCTCGCTCTTGAAGATTCCGCTGCCCACGAATACGGCCTCGGCGCCGAGCTGGCGCATCAGGCTGACGTCGGCGGGAGTGGCCACGCCGCCGGCGCTGAAGTTGGGCACGGGTAGCTTGCCGGTGCGCTTCACTTCCACGATGAGATCGTAAGGGGCGCCCAGGTTCTTGGCCTCGGCCATCAGCTCTTCGTCCGGCAGCATCTGAATGCGGCGGATGCCGCCGATGACCGCGCGCATGTGGCGCACCGCCTCAACGATGTTGCCGCTGCCGGCCTCACCCTTCGTGCGGATCATCGCCGCGCCTTCGCCGATGCGGCGCAGGGCCTCGCCGAGATCCCGGCAGCCGCAGACGAACGGCGCCTTGAAGGCATGCTTATCGATGTGGAAGTGCTCATCGGCCGGGGTAAGGACCTCGGACTCGTCGATGTAATCGACCTTCAGCGCCTCGAGGATCTGCGCTTCGGCGAAGTGCCCGATGCGGCACTTGGCCATCACGGGGATGGAGACCGCGTCCATGATCTCCTGGATGAGGCTGGGGTCGCTCATGCGAGCCACGCCACCCTGGGCGCGGATGTCGCTGGGAACGCGCTCCAGAGCCATAACAGCCACGGCGCCGGCGTCTTCGGCGATGCGGGCATGCTCCGCCGTGACAACATCCATAATCACGCCGCCTCGCAACATCTCGGCGAGGCCCACCTTGGTCTTCCAGGTGGATTTCTGTGCTTCCGTCATGATTTGAAACCTGTGCTCCCGGGGCCGCGATCCGGGCCCCGCTACGTTAATGGGTGGATATGCGACCATTATAGTCAATCCGTGAGCCCGGGGGTTCGAAGCGCGCGTTCGGACGCTGGCCATCTCGAAGCGCATACCGTTCCCGCATGGCCGGGGGGGCGTATCATCGCCGATCAGACGAGGGAATCACCGCGGGGGCGCGGGCCGTTCAGGGCATACCTTTCCGGCCGGCGGACGCATTGAAGGCTATCGCCGTCCGGATGAGCGCCTTGAACGCCTCCGCGTCGACTTCCTCGCCCTCACGTATGTCTATCGCGCGTCGGACTTTCCCATCAAGGCTCGCGTTGAAGAGCCTGGCCGGGTCCTCCGTCGAGGCCCCTTTGGCGAAGGTCAGCTTCACCACCGACTTGTACGTCTCGCCGGTGCAGATGATCCCGCCTTGCGACCACACGGGAGTGCCCATCCACTTCCACTCCTCCACGACATCGGGGTCTGCCTCAATGATGAGCTTGCGCATCCGGCTCAGGGTCTCGCCGCGCCAGTCCCCGAGCTCGGCGATTCGGTTGTCGATCAGCCTGGATGCCGGCTGAACCTCGGTTTGCCCCGCCTCTGTCACGGGCTCCTTCCCCACACCTCTGGAATGCACTTCGTGGGCCACGGGATTTCCTCTCCTTTCAGGGTTACGTCAACCGTAAAGAGTACACCCGGGACCGCCTCCTCAAGCTACCGGACAGACACCCGGCCATGTCAGGCGCCGCATGGCCACGGTGAGGTCGCTGCGGTCGAGCCTTCCGGCGGGGGATTCCTCGTTTGCTTCTCTGTCGCCGGCCCGGCAAGAGCAGGCCATGTACCCTTTGAGGCACAACCAGGTCTATACGGCATTCGTTCACACCTGATTCGTGTTTGGCGACTGTTGCTCTGTTCGGGTGGTTCTGTGAGTTGGTCGCGTCCGTAGGGAGCATCTTCTGTATGTGAAAGGTTGGCGGGCAGGGCAAGCCCAGCCCCTACCCGGTAGGCCCGGCCGTCCATCGATCGGTGGATGGAGACACCGAACTGGTAGGGGCTGGGCTTGCCCATTCGTTCCAACTAAGTCCGCAACCGACCATTCGCGTAGGAGCCTTTTGGGGTGAGTCTCACGCCTAACACCAACTCTGACCCAGGCTGCTGAGA
>DASXUL010000077.1:0-22048 GCA_036504855.1 Armatimonadota bacterium
GGCAGATTTGCACGGTAGCGCTGACGTCCCGCCGGCATGGCCGCGAAGCGGCCATTAGTGTCCGCCCTTCGCACGGATGCCGGCGGGCCGCCGGCGCTACCGTGGCGAAAACCAACTATCGACACCGAACGCCGACATAGCGCCCGCTGAGCGGCATTGCTCCTCGCCCTGCTACACTCGATACCGCTGGGAGGCCGGGACGATGCGGCAAGACTGGTCGGGCCTAGCGATCGAGGCTCGTTACAGCGTTCTGGGGCCGGCCGTCGCAGGCAGCAACGGGGACAGCGAACGGAACGCATCGCAGACGAGATACGCATCGAAGACATGGATTTGGACGAACGACTGGACCTGATCGGGCGCCCCTGGGACAGCATCGACGATGGCGCCGAGGAAGCCGATCGGCCGATGCCGGAGTGGCATCAGCGGGAACCGGGCCGACGCCTTGCCGCGCTGGACGCTGATCCGGACGATGTCGTTTCCTGGGAGGAGGTCAGGGCGCGGCTGCTGCCGGGGCAATGATCGGCCTCAAGCGGCATGCGCTGCGGTTCGCGGAGCGCCAGGCGCAGTGGAATGCGCTGTTCGCCGAGGAATGCGGGCTTCTGGAGCGGATGCTCGGCGACCTCATCCTCGCCGTCGAGCTCGTGGGCAGCACGGCTGTCGCCGGCCTGGCGGCGAAGCCCATCCTCGATATCGCCGCTGCCATCTGCTCGCGGAAAACCATCCCCGATATCTCCTCCCGCCTCACGCCGCGCCCCTGCCGGGATCGCTGCGAGGCCGGCCGTAACGGCGGCTATCGGTTCGGCTAATACGGCTTATCCGCCGCATGCTTGCGGAGTTGGAAATGTAGGCCAACGCCGGGCGCTGATATGTCGTTATGGCGCCCGCCTGAATGGGTATGTAGTGCTGTCCCTGGTGGTTGGGTAGTCCACCCGCAAAGGAGAGCACCTGTGATCAGTCCCAGTTTGACGCGGGCGACCGCCAAGATCGCCCTCTTCCTCATCGGCGCGCCATTGCTGGCCGGCTGCGGCGCTCGCAACGCCGGCCGCAGAGCCGATGAGACGCCGATGCAAACCCAGCAGCGCCCTGGCCTCACCACCAAGCAAAAGGTCGTGGCCCTGGCCGGCGCGGCGGCTCTGTACTACGTCTACAAGACCTACACGGCCCAGAAAGCGGCCGCCCCCCAGCAGGTGCGCAATGCCGTACCGCCCGGCGCGCAGCTATACCGATCCCGGGCCACCGGCGGCATCTACTGGCGCGAGCCCAACAACCCGCAGCGCGTGCACTGGCTCACGCTGCCCAATAACCGAATCCAAGTGCCACAGTCCGACTACGATCGCGTTATGGCAGAGAGCGACCAGTGGCGCAATATCCCAGTTCACCAGGCAGGCGATCCCGGACCCAGTCCGGGCGCCCTTTGAGTCAGGGAGGCAGCATGGACGACATTATTCGAGGCGTTAAGAACCTGATCACCGGCGGCGGCGGCGAAGAGGATAACCGCGACGTCATCTCCTCTGACCAGGATCCCTACGGCGACCCGGGTGTCACCCGCGAATCGGGCTCCCTCGGCGGCGAGGTGCGTTCCTCCGACGATGATCCCTACGGAGACCCGGGCGAAAACATCGCGTCATCCGATCAGGACCCCTACGGGGACCCCGGCGCGCAGCGCTAGAGCGACGCGGGCGCCGGAGATCCGGCGCGCCGCATTCGGCCCGGTTGAGGGAAGGCAAGGGAAGGGGGGGCAGGTTGCTTGGCCTGCTCCCCCTTCCCGCGTCTGCGGGTGGGCCTGCCCGAGCGCCAAGTTTGGGAAAAGCCGTCAGTCGTCAGTATTCAGTCATCGGCCCCCGCGTTGGGAGAACCCCTTGTCCGCTCCTCGCCCCTGCTACTCCGTCCAGGCAGGATGGGGGGTGGGGTTGTCATACCGAGGAACGAGGAATCCCGTAAAGAACGCTTCTTTGAGGGGTCCCTTGCTCCGCTCGGGATGACAACCCCACACAGCCATCCCCGCTTGACGGAACACCAGCCGATGGCTGAGGGCGGAAGAGTGAAGACTGAAGACTATACCCTAACTCGGCACGGAGAGACCACGAAAGGCTAGTTGGCTTTCCATAATGTAAAGCCAACTTTACATTTCCTGACGATTCGTGATGCCATGGGGGGCAAGGAGGGCGCACGATGCCGTACCGAATGCGCCTCGCGAATCGTCTGAAGGTCGCGCGGGCCGAACGGAACCTATCGCAGGAGGAACTAGCCGCGCTGGTGGGGGTAACGCGGCAGACCATCGGTTCCATTGAGAAGGGCCAGTCTTCGCCCTCGGCCATTCTGGCCTTTCGGTCGAGCCGGAGCCTCGGCAAATCGATCGATGAGATCTTCTATCTAGAAGGAGACACCGTATAAACGTATTCAGCGGTGGGAGGGCCGAACGCGCGGAGAAGGTGGAAAGCGTGGCCTTCCGGTGGCCCTACATCTTCCTCCTATTCGGAAGCCTGGCGGTGGCCGCGTACCGCGGCAACGTCCTGCGCCAGGTCACGTGGGACCTCCTGGGCCTCGCCATGGCGGGCAGCATCATCGTGGTCCTCTACGAGTTGGCGATGGGCGTGATGACGAAGGGAATCGTGAAAGCCGCCGTCATGACCGGGCTCATCTCCGTCGTTGCCGCGGTTACCCTGGCTTTGGCGATGAAACGATAGGACACTCAGCATTCAGGCCGAAAGGCCCTCTTCCATGAGATCCGGGATCTCATGGAAGAGGGCCTTTCGGCCTGAATGCTGCTTAGAAGAGGCTGCCGCGAGCGCGGCCGACGACGGTGAGGTCGTCGATGATGAAGGTGCCGTTGAGGTCCGCGCAGTCGGCCTGCACATAGATGCACGCGCCGGCGTTATCCGGACGCTGCAGCACATTCTCCACGATCTGACGCAGGGTATCGATGTTGGAGCCCTGGCTCTTCGTGAAGACCGCCGTCTGGCCGGCCGGGATGTTGATATCCAACATCTGCTTGGCCTCGGCGGGCACCTGACCGCCGACGATGGGAGGACAGGATCCGGAAACGATGGCCCACAGGCGCAGGCGGATGGGAGCGGTGGCCTTGTTCTCCACTTTGTAGGTGAAGAACGCGTAGTCCACGCCGCCGTGGTACCGGTCGTACTTATCCTTCACTTCGCCGGTGATGACGATGTTGTACTGCTGCGGCCCGATGGGACCGTTCGTGTCCGACAGTCCGGGGTTATAGACCGTGTTGTTGTTGCGCTCCGGGATGATGTTCTGCGTGAAGTCGAGCCGTTTTGTGGTAACTTCGCGCGCAAGCGTGCAACCGGCCAGGAATGTGGTGGCCAGCATGGCCACGGCCAAGAAGGCCCGAGTCCGCATCGTGGGAATACCTCTCTTCGGAGTTGGCGGGGATGGCGCGCCCCGCGAGGCCCTCCTTCGGAATGAGGGCTATACCCAATATACCACGCTGAAGCAGGCAGGGGGTAAGGGACGAAGAGTCATCAGCTATCAGTCGTCAGTCGTCAGCCCGGACGGGCAGGTCTATGAGGAGCTATGCTCTTTTCGTCCTGCTCTTCCGGGCTGATAACTGACGACTGATTTCTGATGACTCCTACATTGTCGCTGCTTTGGCCTTCCAGGGGCGGGCGATCTGAACGAGGCCGGCGACGGCGGGGGCGGCGGCGCGGGACATGGGGGCCGTTGGGAAGGAGGCCAGCGGAACGTCCTTGCGGCCCGTCTGCTTCTCCAACGCGATGGCCTGACGGATCGTGGCCACCTGACGCGCGCGGGAGGAGCAGCCCAGGTGGTCTCCGTCTTCCAGAAGCGCCATGCCGGCGCAGCGGTTGCAGTAGGCCTGGAGGCTGCACGTGGGGCACTGCTTCAGGTCATGCATCTGGAGGCCGCGGAGGGCCTTCATGATCTCCCCCTCGTTCCAGATCTCCTGCAGGCTCTTTTCGCGGACGTTGCCGGCCTTGATGGGGAGCTGGAGGCAGGGATAGACGTCGCCCATGGGGGAAACGCTGGCCGTATTGCGGCCGGCCTCGCAGATCTGCGCCGGAGCCGACGGCAGGTCCCCCTTCGGGGTCAGCGTGCGGTCCGTGAAGATCTTGTAGAGCTGTTCGTTGGTGATGCGCAAGCCCAGAACGTCTGTGGTGCCGTCGTCCATCGGGGCGATGGAGTGGTCCATGGATAGCTCCACGCCCAGTTGCTCGCACTCGGAGAGGAGTTCCTTGAACTCATCGAAGGAGTGGAACATCAGCGGCATCTTCGCCTTGGTGCGCACGCCGCGCTCCACCAGCCAGCGGATGCCCTCCATGCTCTTGCGATGGCTGCCATTGGCCTTGGTGACGAAGTCGTGCGTGCTGTCGTTCACGCCGTAGATGCTGATCTCCACGGAGACCGGCTTGCTGACGGCGATTTTGTCGCACAGCATCGGCGTCAACAGCGTGCCGTTTGTGAAGTATTTCTGAGCAAAGCCCAGGGACTTGCCGTAATGGGCGATTTTGAAGAAGTCCGGG
Source organism: Armatimonadota bacterium (assembly GCA_036504855.1). Taxonomy (GTDB): domain Bacteria; phylum Armatimonadota; class DTGP01; order JAKQQT01; family JAKQQT01; genus DASXUL01. Next base: position 4,503 of record DASXUL010000077.1, read on the forward strand.
CGCAGGAAGATCTCGCCGCCGGTGTAGGTGATGTAGAAACCCTTCAGCGCGGCCAGGTCGTCCAGCACCTGATAGCATTCCTCAGTGGTGAGCTCGCGCTGATGGCGGCTCGGTTCCGGGATGTAACAGTGCTTGCAGCGGAGATTGCAGCGGTACGTCAGCTCGAAGATGACGTTGAACGGGATATGTTTCTCGATCGTGTGCGTGAGGACTTTCGTCAGGATCGGCTGAAGATTGTCGCCCATCGCCTCGATCGGTGATTGTTCCAGCATGCGGGTGTCTCCCTTTCTCGCGGAGCGCCAACGAGCTCGACGCCAGATGCCGCTCCGTAATCACTATAGGACGCGCCCGCCGCGCAAGTCCCCCCGGTCGGCGCGGCGCCAAGACTCCTCTGTATCATACAGCAAGGAACGTGCCGACGGCGACCATTTTGGTCGGGAATGGGCTAGAACTCAGGATTCAGCATCCGGCATTCAGGCCGAAGGCCCCCTTCCACAAACACACTCGTCTCATGGAAGGGGGCCTACAGGCGATCACTGAGGGCCGCACACTCGTTAGCGAAGAACGTTACGGGCGACGCAGACGGCGTCGGTAATCTCGAGTTTGTCCCAGTATATCCCTCGGACGATGTTCAGCCTGGTGTAGTCGGCGCTGGAGGGTATTTCTAGACCGCAGGCGATCCGTAGAACCAGGCGCACGTCCGCCAGGGTCAAGGCGGAAGGCATTTCGACGGCGCCCATATCGACATGCGCTCCGCGACGGCGGGGATCGCCATTGATATCCACCGCTGGTCCCGGGGCATCGTCCACCCCAGTGTCAATGCACGGAGAGCCGGGCAGCAATCCGTATGAGCCGTCGGCGGCAACCAGTGGATCTGTGGAGATATTCCCCTGAAGGCCCGTCTGGGCGGCTATCCCAACGTAGTCCGTACCGTTTCCCCACACATCGTTGTTACTGATGCCGGCTTCCGAACCCAGAGGAGCGCGCAAGCCCCAGGGGGAGTTGACGGCCAGAACGTTGTTAACCAGGATGCTCGGCAGGCTCAGAGCAACGGCGGCATCCGTCGGCGCGGAATCGTCGAGTTGACGGTTTCCTACAATGGTGTTGTTCAGCAGGTTCAGCCCGGGAGGCGGGCTGGTGGAGAACGGTGGGCAATACACAGCAGCCCCGTGGGAACCCCCGTTGCTCTTGATCGTGTTGCCGGCGATGACGTTGCCGGCCAGCCGCGCGTTGAGAGCGTATGCTCCACCGCCTTCAGCCCCGCCCGCCGAGGTACACGAGCCCTGGCACACGAGGCCCCACCCGTAGAGCGTGTTGGCCTCTATGCGGTTGCCCACCACGTCGCCGCCCGAGGGCAGGAACAGCCCGCCGCCTCGCGAGACCGCCTGTCCTCCGGTTGCGGACACCGCGTTGTCGTGAATCGCGTTGGACCGTATGCTCGCAGGCAGAACTGAGGCAACTCCTCCGCCGTGAGCTTGGGAGCCCAGTGCAGACGTCGTCGTTACCGTATTGCCGGAAACCGTGCTGTCCTGAACCGAGGCGTACGCGCCCGACAGGTACACTCCTCCGCCCTCCGCAAGAACCTCACCCTCCGCGGCGTTGCCCGTGATGAGATTGTGCGAAAGGGATGTCCGATCGCCGGCGCTGTTCACCCCGCCGCCGGCCGCGGCCTTGCCATTCGTGATCGTAAAACCATCAATGATCACATCCGCGGCGCCTGCGGGCACGACCACCACGCTGCCGTTCCGCCCGCCGTCGAGGATGGACACGTTGGACTTCCAGGAACGGGCATAGCGCGCGGTCTCGTCGCCCCGAAAGCCGCCATACAGACGCACGCCCGGAGGGATCGTCAGATTCCCCGTGTAGGTCCCAGCCGACACCCATAGCTCATCGTTTGGGGCGCAGGCGCTCAGGGCATCGCGAACGCTAGCGTATGCCGTCGCCCAGGTCCTCCCATCAAACGTTGGGCCGGAAGCTCCCAGCTTGACGCGGCGCACCGTCCCCGAGGGAACCGCCAGTTCATACGTGCCCATGTCCACATGGGCCCCTTGAAGGCGCGGGGCGCCGGAGAAGTCCAGTGACATCCCGGCGGCGCTGGCATCGTCACCGGCGTTCACGCATGGCGAACCGGGCAGCAGGCGGTAGTTGGCGGCCGAACGATCGACAAACTGCGGATCGGCGCTGATATTGCCGTTTCGGTTCGTCAGGTCCGCGGAGCCGACGTAACCGGTTCCGTTGCTCCAAGCGTAGTTCACGGCGTTGCTCCAGACGTCGTTGTTCCGGATGCGCGCCGCAGCGGCCGTGGGAGCAACCACCCCGACCGGACCATTGAGGGCTATGACGTTGTTCGCCAGCGTTACGGCGTCGCCCAGGGTGACCGCGCCGTCCGATCCGTTCACGTGCGCGTTTCGGACTATGGTGTTGTTCACCAGCGTCGACGCGCCGGAAGCTCGAATGGCGCTCACGCGTTGGTCGTAATAGCCCCTCACCAGGTTATTTGCGATGAGGTTACCTTCAACCCGCGTATCCGTAACGCTGAGGCCGCCATCCTCGGCGGTGCCGGTATTGAAATAGCCCCTCCACGTGAGGATATACCCATAGGCCGTCGTTTCGTTCGCCGAGACATTGTTGTTCTGCACGAGGCCGCCGGCGCACACGATGCCGCCGCCGTAGATGTCGCCGTTTCCATCTGTCAGGCGCGCGGCATTGCCGAAAACCGTGTTGCCGCGGATGATCGCGGGGTACGGACCGGTGGCGATCCCGCCTCCGCCGCCGAAGGACACGCTCATCGACCAAGAGGGCAGTTGAGTTTCGCAGACGTTGCCGGATATCTCATTGTCTGAGATGACAACGTCGCGACCGCTTGCATAGACGCCGCCTCCAAAACTCCAGTGCGGATCAACGGCGTGATTGCCGCGGATGACGTTGTGGGAGACCACAACGCTGTCGCCCAGGCAGCGGATTCCGGCGCCATAGGAGCCAGCGCCGTTGGTGATGACGAACCCGTCCAGCGTGATATCCGCGGCGCCGTCGGGGATCGTCACAACAGACGCCTTGTTCGCGCCGTCAAGCACGGTGAGGTTCGTCCACCACACGCGCGCCCCGCGCGCAGCTTCGTCACCCTTGAAGCCGCCGTAGAGGTCCACGCCAGACGGTACGGTGACGTTTTCCGGATAGGTTCCGGCGGCCACCCAAAGCTCATCGCCGGGGGCGGCAGCGGAAAGCGCGGATTGGACTGTGGCAAACGCCTGCGCCCATGTCGTGCCGTCGTGCCCGGGGCCGACAGCGTTCGCGGCGACGCGCAGCACCGCACATGAGGCGGGCAGACAGAGGGTGAGGGCGGCAAGAAGGAGGACTCGGTTCGGAGAGGCGGCGCCCATTAGGCGCCGGGCCAGGGACATCGGATTCTGCATCGCTCAGGCTCCTCAAGTCAGCGGATCGTCGGGATAGCTTACATCCTCAATGATAGCTGGGGTTGTGTACGAGCGACTAATGTCCCGTCAAGGTAGGATGGCTGTATGGGGTTGTCATCCCGAGCGGAGCGAGGGATCCCTCAAAGACGCGTTCTTTATGGGATTCCTCGTTCCTCGGAACGACAACCCCCCCTCCACCCTACCTTGACGGAGCGCTAGGCGCGGGTCCAACTTGGCATCGCGCCAGCCTCCCCAACGTGAAGCAACCCCCCCGTGCGCCCTCCGCCAAAGCGTTTTGGATTCAGCATCCGGCATTCAGGCCGGAGGCCCCGTTCGGTGAGACAGGCACGCTCATGGAACGGGGCCTTCGGGCTGAATTCTGTATTCTGAGTCCTGGGTTCTAGCCTACTCCACGTTGTAGTTGGGCGCTTCCTGGGTGATGGTGACGTCGTGGGGGTGGTTCTCGCGCACGCCGGCGGAAGTGATGCGGATGAACTGGGCGTTGGCGTGCAGGTCCTCAATCGTGGGCGCGCCCACGTAGCCCATGCCCGACTTCAGCCCGCCCACCAGTTGGAACACGTAATCGCGCAGGCGGCCCCGGTAGTGAACGCGGGCCGTGATGCCTTCCGGAACCAGCTTGGCCGGTGTGGCATCCGCCTCCTGGAAGTAGCGGTCGCGCCCGCCCTCGCGCATGGCCTCCAGGCTGCCCATGCCGCGGTATTCCTTGAACTGGCGGCCCTGGTAGTAAATCACTTCGCCGGGGCTCTCCTCGAGGCCGGCCAGGAGGTTGCCCAGCATCACGGTGTGGGCGCCGGCGGCCAGCGCCTTCACGATGTCGCCGGAATAGCGTACGCCGCCGTCCGAGATAACGGGGATCCCCGCTGCGCTCGCCGCTTCCACACAGTCCATCACGGCGGTGATCTGCGGCACGCCCACGCCGGAGATCACGCGGGTGGTGCAGATGCTGCCAGGGCCGATGCCCACCTTGATGGCGTCGGCGCCGGCGTCGATCAGGGCGCAGGTCGCCTCGGCGGTGGCCACGTTGCCGGCGATGACCTGCACGTTCGGGTAGCGCTGCTTGATCGCGCGCACCTGCTCCACCACGCGGCTGGAGTGTCCGTGCGCGGAGTCCACCACGATCACGTCCACGTCGTGCTCCACCAGGAGGGCCAGGCGGCGGTCGGTATCGGCCGAGACGCCCACCGAAGCGCCCACAATCAAACGACCCTGAGCATCCTTGGCGGCATCTGGAAACTCAACTGCCTTGTCGATGTCCTTGATGGTGATGAGGCCGCGCAGGTTGAAATCATCGTCCACAACCAGGAGCTTTTCGATGCGATTCTCATGCAGCTTCTGCTTGGCGGTATCGAGGCCGGTGCCCACCGGCACGGTGATCAGTTTTCCCTTCGTCATTACGTCTTCGACCGGCACATCCCAGTCGATCTGGAAGCGCAGGTCGCGGTTCGTAATGATGCCCAGCAGGCGGCCGCCGCTATCGGTCACCGGCACTCCGGAGATGTGATACTTCTGCATCAGCGCCTGAACGTCGGCCACTGTGGCGCCCGGATGCACGGTGATGGGCTTTGAGATCATCCCGGACTCGGAGCGTTTCACCTTGTCGACCTCTTCGGCCTGACGCTCCGGGCTCATATTCCGGTGGATGATGCCGATACCGCCCATGCGGGCCATCCAGACCGCCATGCGCCCCTCGGTGACCCGATCCATTGCGGCCGAAACCAGGGGAATGCTCAGTCGGATGTTCCGCGTGAGCAAGGTAGACGTGTCGACCTCGGCGGGAACGACATCCGACTTGCGCGGGGTGAGCAGGAGGTCGTCAAACGTCAACCCCTCTTTGATCGATACGGTGGCCATACGCGTGTTTCCTTAGTCTCTATCAAGCGTGAATTATGGGTTAGGATAGCACAGTCTCAGGCCTCCAGAGTCCACAGGGGCGCTGGCGGCGTTAGCGGCCTGGCGGGAAGAATGCGTATTCGCCAACGATTTCGCCGCATGCTTTCCGCCTAAAATGGAATGAGCACCTGACGACCCATCACACGCCGGCATCGGCGGGGAAAACGTTCAACCCAAGAACTCCATGGACAATATCCGCAAGGAGAATCATATCCGCCCATTGCGGGACGGGGCGATGGAGGAACAGGAAGGGGGCCGGGTGACCGACCGCTTCCACAGCCAGTTCCAGGCCATCGCAGGCATCGCCGCGGGTCTCGTGGCCGAGTCCGATCCATCGCGCGTTTTCGACGGCATCCTGACCGGCGCAACCCGCCTGCTGGGCGCCGACGCGTGCGCCCTCTTCGTTTCCCGCGCCTCAGACGCTCCCATCCGCCGCGTGGCATCGTATGGACTGACCTCGGAGTATCTGGCCGCCGTCACCGCGGTGGGCGAGTCGTCTCCCGTGATTCGGCGCCTCCGTGACGATCTCGAGGCCCTCATCATTCTGGACGCCGAAGCCGAGGCCGGACCGATGCGCGATGCGCTTCGCAGCGAGGGCATCCGGACCATGGTCGCGGCGCCGCTGCTGTATGAAGGGCGCCTGCTGGGAACGCTTGTCTGCTACTACCGCTCACGCCGCCGCCTTACCGCATCAGACCAGACCCTCATGTGGCTCTTCGCCACGCTGGCGGCGGCAGCCACCGAAAACTGCCGCATCCACGATGAGAGTAAGCGGCGCGCCGAACGGTTGCGCGTGCTGAGCGAGATCGGCGTCGCCGTATCCCAGGTGCTGAACCTGGAGGATCTCTACCTAACGCTGTTCCGGCAGGCAAGCCGCGTGCTGCAGGTTGACGCCTTCTATGTTGCCACCTATCAACCGGAGCGGCAGTCGATCGTCTTTCACCTCACCATGGACCATGGCGAGCCCGTGCACGCGAACTCCGAGTACCCGCTGGGATCCGGCCCCTCCAGTTGGGCGATCGTGAACCGCCGTCCGTTTGTGCTCAACGACGACAACGCGTCGATCCAGAGCGCAGCGCATTCGCTGGGCTCCGAGACGTGTAGCCGTTCCGCCATGCACGTGCCCATGATGCTGGGCGACGCGGTCATCGGAGTCATCTCCGCCCAGTCCTACCAGCCCGACGCGTATAGCGACGAGGACCTCGAGCTGCTCCAGGTCATGGCCACGCAGACGGCCGTCGCCATTTCGAACGCCAAGCTCTTTGCCGAACAGACGAAGGCCTCCGCGGAGAACCGGCGCCTGAACGCCATCGGCGACCTCCACGCCGAGCGCCTCCGCGTGCTGAACGAGATTGGGCTCGCCCTCTCCGGCACGCTGGACCTGGACGCTCTCTACGAAACGGTCTTCCAGCAAACCAGCCGCGTCCTGAAGGCCGACGCATTCTACATCGCGCTCTGGAATCCAGACGCCGCCGCCTTCTCGTTCCCTTTCCAGATTGACGACGGCGCGCGTGAAGTGACCCCGGACGCTGCTCTTGGAGTAGGCCCCACTAGCCGGGTGCTAAGAACCCGACAGTCCGTTGTGGTCAACAACCTAGACTCCACACTCGAGATCGGCGGGCGCCTGTTCGGCAATCAGAGGGATAGCGCGGCCGCGATGCACGTCCCCATGATCCTCGGCGACGAGGTCATCGGCGTGATGTCGGCGCAGAGCTACCAGCCGGAAGCCTACAACGACGAAGATCTGCGGATGCTGGAAACCGTTGCCGCTCAGACCGCGGTAGCCATCGGAAACGCCCGCCTCTTCGCCGCCACAAAGGAGGCGCTGGATGAAAACCGCCGCCTCCATACGGAAAGCCGGCAGCGCGCCGAGCGGCTGAAGGTGCTCAACGAAACAGGCCTCGCGCTCACTCGCGCGCTTCACCGCGACGATCTCTACGAGCGCATCTATCAACAGGCCAGCCGGGTGCTCGCCGTGGACTCGTTCTACGTGGCGCTCTGGAATCCGGATCGCCGGACGATTTCCTACTCCATGTTCGAGCGCGATCGCGTGTCCGACAGCAAGATTGAGGCGCCGCTCTCCGATGGGCCGTCGTCGTGGGTCATCCGCAACAAGCGGCCTTATATCGTCAGCTCGGGCGATGACCCGCTCCACGTTACCGGCTTCAGCTACGGCGACGGTCCGGAAATCCGGTCCGCCCTCCACGTTCCGCTGATGATGGGAGACCGCATCCTGGGCGCCATGTCAACGCAATCGTACCAGCCAGCGGCGTACACAGACGAAGACCTCCAGGTGTTTGAGACCCTGGCCGGACAGACCGCCGTGGCCCTCGAAAACGCCCGCCTGTACGAGGCGGTGCGCGACGCCAGCCTCACCGACGAGCTCACCGGGCTGCCCAACCGCCGCGCCATCACCAACCGACTCCATGAGGAGCTCAGCCGCGCCGCGCGTTACGGCTACTCCGTGTGCGTCCTCCTGCTCGATCTGGACTTCTTCAAGAAGGTTAATGACACCCACGGTCACTCCGCGGGCGACACGGTGCTCCGCGAGCTCAGCATCCTGCTGCGCGGATCGCTGCGCGCCCACGACGGCCTCGGCCGGTGGGGCGGCGAGGAGTTCGTGGCGGTGCTGGTGCACACGGACAAGATGGGGGGCGAGGTGGTGGCCGAGAATCTGCGGCGCGCCGTTGAGAACCACCCCTTCCAGGCCGGCTCGGCCACGATTGCGATGTCCACCAGCATCGGCGGCGTTGCCCTTGACGCGCCGAACACGGCGGAGGCCAATCGGTTGCTGGACGTCGTGGACGCCTGCCTCTACCGGGCGAAGGCCGCCGGCCGCAACCAGGTGGTCTTCTGGTCCGGCTCCCCGGATGCCTTCCTCGGCGAGGAAGGCTAGCTGCAGGTCAACCCGTCAGGGGGCCCTTGTCCACTCCGGCGGCGATCCGGAGGATGGACCGAACGTCCTCAATCGTCAACACGCCATCGCCCAGGGGGGCTGGAGCGAGGTCCAGGCGCTGCACCAGAGCGATATCCGCCGGCGCCGCGCCCAACGCTACGCGCAGCGCCATCAGGGCGTCGGCCACCGTCACGCGATCGTCGCGATCTCCGTCGCCCGGGATCCAGGGAGCCGGAATGGCGGCCAAGGCGCGCGCGCTGGCGTTCCCTCCTGAATCGCGAACCGATACGCTCGCCCAGGCGGCCTGCGCTCCGACGTTCGCCGTCACGTAGCCCAGGAAGTCTGGTTGCCCCGTCTGGATGAGGGTATAGTCTACGTCCACCGCGGCCAACGGCTTGAGGGCGGCGTCCAGAATCTGAACCGTGGCCGTGGCCTGATCGGCGTCCCTATCATAGCCGGCGAAGTACACGTACACCTGGAAGGTCCTGGGGCGGCTGGCGGAGGCCACCGTAACGACGGGAGCTGTCCCGGCCCCGTATAGGCGCATGGGAAGCGATGCGGGGGCGCTGCTATTGCCGCACGCGTCCACCGCCGTCAGCGTGCCGGAGGATGCGCCGGCTAACCCGGCCATGGAGAGGGTCACCACCTGCGCCGACCAGGGACACGATGGCCCCGCGTCGAAATGCTGCTCATTGAGGAGCGCGCCCGCCGCGGAGTAGAGCCGAACCTGGAATTCGGCAACATCGCCGTCTGGGTCGGTTCCCATCACATTCACGTTCAGGGTATTCGCGTCCACGAGGGCATCTCCGGCGGACCAGATCACCGGGGCGGCGCCGGCGCGAAAGGCCGGCACAGTCAGCACGCGCGGATCACTGGCGGCGCCGGAGGCATCAAGGAGCGTCACCTGCGCCCGGCTGCCCACCAACCAGGGCCAGACCTGTACGTTGGACGTCACGCCAAACGTGCGGAGGCCCTTCAGGAACGACGAAACGTCGATGCGGAAGGGCCGTCCAAGAGGGGAGTTATCATCGTGCAGCGGTTGTACGCTGACGGTGGTCACGTCGGCGTCTCCATCGTGCCCGGAGAAGAAGCACCGCAGCGCCGTCAGGTCTTCCCGGACCAGGTTCACGCGAGCCAGATAGGGGGGATCCTGCGCGCGAGCGGACGGGCTCCCCCCGGCCGCCATTATCCCCAGCAGTGCCCAACCGAGCAACGGTTTCCGCATAGTCTCCCGCGCGGGCGCCGGAAGGCGCGGAGATCACCATTCGATCTCCGCGCCTTCGTGCCGTTAACGCTTGATGCGAAGCGTTTTCACCTCGTTGTGGCCCAGAGGGACTCGCAACACCTGACCGGTGACAGGGATCTCGGACAGGTTGTTCTCCATCATGTCGGTTTCCCAAACCGCCGCCGGCGCCGCGGGCAATGTCACCACCGCCTCCGTTTGCTGGCCGGCCGTCTCGAAGAACCGAAGGATCCAGTCGTCGCCGTCTTCAGCCTTCTTCAGAGCCGAGATCACGACGTTCGCCGGCCCAATCTCAACGAAGCCGGCCGCGGCGGCGGAGCCGCTGCCGGCGGGCGTTGCCCGGGCGATCAGCGGGTTGTTCAGGTCGTAAGCTTCGCGGTACACGCCGTCGCGCCAGCCGCCCGCGTGCGGGAAGAACGAGTATGTGAACACGTTGATTCCGCGGTCGCACTTGGGGTCCGGGCTGTTCGGAGCGCGCAGGCAGGTGAGGCGCAGGCGGTTGCCCTTCACGTCGTAGCCGTGCTTGCAGTCATTCATGAGGGCGGCGCCGCGGCCATCCGCGGAGAGGTCCGCCCATTGGAGGGCCGGAACCTCGAACTGCGCCTTCTCAAAGGGTGTCTCATTGCCCGTGCTGCGCTCGATGGCGGCAAATGGGATCTCATACGCGGCCTGATCGGCCTTTACGTTGGCGGGGAAGAGGGCCTTCAGCAGGATCCGGCGATCCTGCCAGTCCACCGTGTTCACCACGTCCACGCGTTTCGCGTCGGCCGTGAGGATGATATCCTGGACGAACGTTGAGGCGCGCCACTTGCGGGTGGTGCGAATGCGGGCGCGGACGGGGCCGGCTTCCAACACTTCGATGTCCACCGGGCCGCGCAGTTCTTCGCCCTGCGCCTCGAAGTCCTTGTCGATCTCCCAGGCTTCCCACTTGCCGGGGTTATCCACGAAGGCCTGCAACACGTTTCCGGCCTTGCCGGGCTCCAGGGCCTCCCAGCCGTTCGCCTTATCCGTCACCTTCGAGAACGTGCCGTCCGGGCTGATCTCAACGCGGAGGTAGGCGTTCTCGATGGCGCCCTTCGAGGCGGAGACGCCGGTTTCCACGGGGGCGGGCAGAGAGGCAAGCACCGTGTAGGCCGCCACGCCCAACGCCGGGACCGGCTCCGCGAGGAACAGCAGCACCTTTGCGCCGTCTTCATCGGCGATCTGGCTCGCCACTTCGTTTCCGCTGGGGGCCACCACCTTCACCTCGGCCTCGGGCACGAAGCCCACAGCGTCCATGGCAATCTTCGCCATTCCGCCGCGCGGCCAGTTGAGGCCGTTTGCGACAACAACCGTAGCGCCGTCGGCCTCCGTTGCCAGGTTGCCCGCGATGGCGCTCAGCGCTGCGTCCAGAACCGCGCCGCCCTCCGACTGGATGATGGCGTAGTCCGAGGCCGCGTCGGCCGCCGCCGCTCCAATGCAGGAGCCGGGCAGGATGTCATGGAACTGGTTGAAGAGTGTCATCTTCCAGAGCCGTTCCAGCGTCTCGCCCGGGTACGGCAGGCCGCTGGAGGCGGCGATGGCGCTGAAGGCCTCGGCATTGCGCAGCAGCTTCTCGGCCTCGCGGTTGCCCTTCTTGATGGCCGCCTGGCTGGTGAACGTTCCGCGGTGGTACTCCAGGTAGAGCTCGCCGTTGTAGGTCTCCACCTTCACGCCGGGATCGTGCTCTTCGGCGATGAGGGTGTCGATAAAGTCTCGGGCGCGCTGGTGCTGCACGCGCGGGAACGGCTTCTTGTTCTTCAGCATGATCGCGCGGTCCAGCATCTCGCGGGTGGGGCCGCCGCCGTGATCGCCGATGCCGAAGAGGTGGCTGGTGCGCTTGTAGCCAGTGGCGCCGGAGATGAAGGCGATATCGCGGATCAGGTCCGGGCCCAGCACCGAGCCGGTGTAGGAGGTCGGGAAGTAGCTGTAGATGCGGCTGCCGTCCGGCGATTCCCACCAGAAGGCGCGCAGGGGCCACACGTTGGTATCGTTCCAGGTGAGCTTCTGGGTGAGGAAGGCGTTGATGCCGCACTTGCTGTAGACCTGCGGCATGCTCCAGTTGTATCCAAACGAATCGGGGTTCCAGCCCAGCGTCACATCTACGCCGAACTTCTCCTGGAAGTAGCGCTTCCCGTAGAACACCTGGCGCACAAACGACTCGCCGGTTGGCAGGTTGCAGTCCGGCTCCACCCACATGCCGCCCACCAGTTCCCAGCGGCCCTCGGCCACGCGGGCCTTGATCTCCTCGAACATGTCCGGCCAGTACTCTTCCACCCAGGCGAAGGCGGCGGGCTGGCTCTGCGAGAAGACGAAGTCCGGGTACTCGTTCATCAGGTTGAGCACGCTGCGGAACGTGTTGTAGCAGACTTCCTTGGTTTCCTCGCGGTCCCACAGCCACGCCATATCGATGTGGGCGTTGGACATCAGCGAGATGGTGTAGCGCTTGAACAGGTCGTCAAGGCCCGAGAGGGCCTCGTTCGCGCGCTCGATGGAGGCGATTGTGGCCGCTTCGTCGCCGGCGGCGATAGCGGACCGGTCGATTTCCCTGGCCGCCTGCTCCAGCACGTAATCGCCCTGTCCCGCCATGCGGGTGACCTGGCTGGAAACGTCCATGCGGTCCAGGTGATCCACAACGGCGGCGCGGACTGACGCGATGGCGCCGGTCTCCAGGGCCGCCATGCGGAAGCCGATATCGCGGCCGGAGGTCCCGGCGGAAACCTCCACGGCATTGGCGCCCGGTCCGGAGACGCGCAGGGCCACCACGTACACATGTCCCGGCGCTGCCTTGCTCGCAAGCTCAACGCGACCGCCGTGGTGAATGCGGCTGTGGAACTTGCCGTTCACGTAGACCTCTGCGGAGTGCCTGGCCTGGAGCACCAGCGTCAACGGCGATCCGGCAACGTGCCAACCGAAGTGGAACTCCGGCGTGACGATAGTGGTCTTGAACCAGGCCACGGAGTGTCCGGTAACGTTGTAGGGCAACTCAACGGCCGTCCAGGACGCCACGCCCGAGTCGACGTGCGCGTTGGCGGGGTCGTCGGTAGTGGTCAGAAACCAGGTCGAGACGGGGGCGGCGGCAAGGTGGGAAAGCTCCAGACGCAGATCCTCCACAAGGGAGTCAGCCTGCGAGGCGGCGAGTTCAGGCACGAGGACACTCCTACTGAACGGGCGCGGTTGGGCCGCGCGGAAGAACCGTCGCCGCCCGCCTGGGCAGCGCACCGGCTTCATTTTAGCGGGCTCGCCTCACAGTTGTCATGGACGCGGCGCGTTTGGTCGGTCCGGCTTTACTCCGCGGCGCTCCGACCGGCGGAGGGCTATACTCAACTCGGCAGTCGTCAGTCATCAGTATTCAGTGGTCAGCCCGAGGGTCCCGCGCCGAGCGACACGGGCGCTCACGGTACGTGGCCTTCGAACTGAAGACTGAATACTGATGACTGACAACTACTTACCGCCCCGATGCAGGGTGGAGCATCACCGCGGCGGCGCGCTGTTTGCCGCCCCCTTTCCTTCGATGGGAGGAGACAAACGTATGCGCATCAACCGATACGCATTGGCCGCGATCGCGGCCGCTCTGGCCGGCGGCGGCGTGGCGCACGCCACGCATGGCTACTTTGCCTACGGCTACGGCACAAAGAGCAAGGGCATGGCCGGCGCCGGCGTGGCCCTGCCGCTGGATTCCTTGCAGGCCGCCGTCAACCCCGCCGGCATGGTTTGGCTGGGCAACCGGTTCGACGTTGGCGCCGGCATCTTCAGCATCCGGCCCCAATACAGAGTGAAGGGCGCCCCCTCCGGCGCGCCCGGCACGCTGCCCCTGGTGGCCGAAACGGTGAAGGGGAAGCGCGGCTACATCTTCGTGCCGGACCTCGGCGTCAACAAGATGCTGGATCCCAACGGCTCCGTTGGCCTCTCCATGTACACCAACGGCGGAGCCGATACCAGCTACCCCGGCACGGCCGGCGGCGGACATGGCTCTCTCTATGGCGGCCCCACCGGCGTGAAGCTGGAGCAGTTCTTCATTCAGGCCAGCTATGCCCGCAAGTTCAACCCGAAATCATCCTGGGGCCTCGGCCTCGTTTCCGCGATAGAGCGCTTCGGCGCGCACGGACTCTCCCACTTCGCGCCCTTCGTGGCCGACGGCACGCCGGATCACCTCACGAACAACGGCGAGCAAGACCATGTGGGATTCGGCTGGAAGGCCGGAGTCCAGGCGCAGGCCGCGAAGAACCTCACCCTCGCCGCCTCGTACCAGAGCAAGATCAAGGTCCCTCGCTTCAAGCAATACGAGGACCTGATCGCCCAGGGCGGACGCCTGGACGTGCCGCCCACCGCGACAATCGGCCTCGCCTACAAAACGAGCCCGCGCGGGACCCTGGCGTTCGACGTTCAGGAGATCTGGTACACCAAGGTCCCCTCGCTTTCCAACCCGTTCGCCAACATCGCTGGCTTCAAATCCGGTGACGCGAGCAAGGGACTGGGCGGAGAGAATGGCATCGGCCTCGGCTGGAAGGACGTCACCGCCGTGAAGCTGGGCTATCAGTGCGTAGCCAGCCCGAAGTGGACCTACCGCGCCGGCGTCGACTACGGCAAACAGCCCATCCGATCCTCCGAGGTGTTTTTCAACCTCATCGCCCCCGGCGTTGAGGAATGGCACTACACCATCGGCGCAACTCACACGTTGAAGAAGGGCGCCGAACTGAGCGTGGCCGCCCTCTACGCCCCCATCACCTCCGTCACCGGTTACAACCCCCTCGAAGCCAAGGGCCAGCAGTCTATCACCCTGAAACAGGGAGAGATCGGCCTCGAAGTGAGCTTCGGCAAGGCGTTCTAGGCAACGGGGAATTCACCACAAAGACACAAAGGCGCAAAGACCGGAAATGTATCTGGTTCTTTGTGCCTTTGCGTCTTTGTGGTGAATCACGGGTTCGCCCCCAGGCCGGCGATCTTGCGGGCGATGAGAACGGCATCGGCCACGTCCACGGCGCCATCGTTCGCAGCGTCGAGGCGCCGAGCGGCGGCGAGGTCCGCGTCCACGATGCCCGAGGCGTACTTGAGGCTAGTGGCGACATCTAACGCGGTGAACCGGGGGACGGGCAGGGCCAGGCTGTGATCCATGCCCGCGCTCGCCGCCGCCATGTTCCTGAGGCCTGAGACCTGCACAGGCGTCCAGCGGTCAACCGTCGTTCCATCTCCGAGCTGGCCGTAGCCGTTCTGGCCCCAGGCCCATACCACGCCATCCGTCCTAACGGCCAGGCTATGGTCGTAGCCCGCGCTCAAGGCCGCCACATCCGCAAGCCCGGGGACCCGCGCGGGCGCGGATCGGTTCGTGGCCGTCCCATCGCCCGACTGCCCGTAATCGCCGGCCCCCCAGGCCCACACGGTTCCGTCCGCCTTCAACGCGAGACTGTGGTAGCCGCCAGCGCTCACGCTCACAACGTTCGTCAGCCCCGGAACCTGCGCCAGTGTGGAACGGTCCACGGTCGTACCAAGCCCAAGCTGGCCATAGTTGTTGTGCCCCCACGCCCAGACGGTTCCGTCGGTCTTCACCACAAGGCTGTGGTAAGCGCCCGCGCTCACGGCGGCCACCTTCGAAAGTCCGTATACGCGCAATGGCGTGGCGCGGACATAGAGGGCGCCGATGCCAAGCTGGCCGCACCAGTTGTACCCCCACGCCCAAACCGTACCGTCCGCGGTGAGCGCCAGGCTATGGGCGCCGCCCGCGCTGATCGCCGTTGCGGTCGTCAGCCCGACGACCTGCACGGGCGCGGCGCTATTTGCGGTCGTGCCGGCGCCCAACTCGCTGTGGCAGTTGTTCCCCCAGGCCCAAACCGTTCCGTCCCTCTTCAGGGCGAGGCTGTGCAGCTCACCGGCGCTCACGGCCGCCACGTTCGTGAGGCCTGAGACCTGCACAGGCGTCCAGCGGTCAACCGTCGTTCCGTCTCCGATCTGGCCATAGTCGTTGCGCCCCCACGCCCAGACCGTGCCGTCGGTCCTCACCGCCAGGCTGTGTCCACCGCCCGCGCTCAGAGCCGCCACATCCGTCAGCCCAAGGACCTGATCCGGCGCGACGCGGTTCGCGGCGGCGCCATCGCCGAGTTCACCGTCGTCATTATCCCCCCACGTCCACACCGTTCCGTCTGACTTCACCGCCACGCCGTGGTAATGCCCGGCGCTCACTGCCGAAACAGACTCCAGCCCCTGAACCTGCAACGGGGTGGAGCGACACGAGTACGCGCTATCGCCCAACTGGCCATGGAAGCTGTACCCCCATGCCCACGCCGTACCGTTTGTTCCCACGGCCACGCTATGGCCGATGCCCGCGCTCACCGCCGAAACGTCCGTCAACCCGGAGACTCGTGCAGGCGCGGAGCGGTTGGCGATCGTGCCGTCGCCCAACTCGCCGCCGGCGTTATCTCCCCAGGCCCAAACGGTTCCATCGGCCTTCAGCGCCAGGCTGTGGTAGCCGCCTGCGCTCACCGCCGCCACGTTCGCCAGCCCAAGGACCTTCACGGGAGCCCAGCGATCGACGGTCGTTCCATCGCCCAGTCCTCCGCAGTCGTTGGCCCCCCACGCCCATACCGTGCCATCTTTCTTCAGAGCCAAGCTGTGGTAGCCGCCGGCGCTCACCGCCGCCGCGTTCGTCAGGCCTATGACTTGCACGGGCGTGGCGCGGTTCACCGTCGTGCCATCCCCCAACTCGCCGTCGAAGTTGTCGCCCCAGGCCCATACCGTTCCGTCCGCCTTCACGGCCAGGCTATGGTCACCGCCGGCGCTCACCGCCGCAACGTTCGTAAGGCCGGCAACCTGCGCGGGCGCCGAGCGCTCGGTGGTCGATCCATCGCCCAAGTCGCCGCAGTTGTTGGCCCCCCAGGCCCAAACCGTGCCGTCTGTCTTCACGGCCAGGCTGTGGTAGGCGCCCGCGCTCACGGCGGCCACGTCTGTGAGGCCCGCCACCTGGACGGGCACGCAGCGGTCCGCCGTCGTGCCATCGCCCAGTTGGCCGTAGTTGTTGGAACCCCAGGCCCACACCGTGCCATCGGTCTTCACCGCCAGCGTGTGATAGGCGCCGGCGCTGACCTGTCTGGCGGAGACGATGAGGGCCCGTCGCGGGCTATCGGGAGAGTCGCCGATGCCCAACTGCCCGCGCTGATTGCGCCCCCAGGGGACGGGAGTCTGTGCTACGGCGGCGGAGAAGATGAGGGTGAACACAGCAAGCAGACGCACGCAGCGGACGCACACGATCATGACGCACCTCGATATCACGTTTGGCTGCCATGATCATAGAACGCTCGGATGCTCACCACAAAGACACAAAGGCACAAAGACCCGAGAAGGATCTGGGTCTTTGCGCCTTTACCGATAGGAGGTACACGGTATCAGACACAGCAAGGCGCTCACGATGGCCGACAGGACACCATAGTGGCGATGAGCCAGCTGTCGGCGATTGCCAAGCGAAGACCGCTCGCCTGAAAGCTTGGCAGATAACCTACACCGTGGTTCCGCCAGAACTCACGTGCATTGGTCGTTTCCGCGTGCGCTCGGGCCTGATCACAATCTGGTAACTGGTCTCAGCCATTTCGAGGATGGCGGAACACGAATCGCCTTCCTGATCAGTGAAATACAGGAAATCCCTTGAGAACCCGTCAGATACTCTCAGGCTGGCGGCAATCTTGGCCTCATCCTTGTCTGCGTAGCCGCCACGGAGCGCGGTCCACAGCTTGCGCATCCAGAAGTCTCTGGCTCTGATGGTGAGTTCGTACATGATCCTGTCCTAACTCAAGAGCTCACTCGGCGCCCACTGATGGCCCGTTGGCGGTGGCAACCAACACTCGGCCAGGACACTCTCGAACGCGGCTTGCCAACTCAACTCCATCCACAAGGACTATGGGGTTCTTACCCGCTTCTGCGGCTTCAGCGATTGCCGCTCTAGAGGGTGTTATGCACTTCGCAGTATGTTCGCTAATGTAAGCTGTTCACATTGGGTAGAAGGATTGCATGAGTGTTAGAAAGTGTTACCCGAGTGACGTCAGCGATGCGGAGTGGGCATTCGTGTCGTGGTATCTGA
>DASXUL010000078.1:0-19314 GCA_036504855.1 Armatimonadota bacterium
GATTCCACGGCCACGAAGGGCAGGCCGGCCGCCATCGCCTCGCAGAGCACCAGGCCTTGCGTTTCCGTGGCGGAAGGGAACGTCAGCACGTCCGCAGCGGCCAGGTAGTCCCGCATCTCGTCGCGGGGAACGTATCCCGCGAAGCGGACGTGCGGCATCAGGTGCTGTTTCGACGCGAGGGCGCGCACCAGACTCAGGTCCGGCCCGCCGCCCGCGAAGATCAGAACGGCGTCGTTCCGATCGCGGATCACCCGGGCCAGCGTCTCGAGCAGCAAGGGGATATTCTTCTCCGGCGCGATACGGCCCGCATAAAGCATCACCAGCGCATCGTCCGGCACGGCCCATCTGGCGCGAATGCTCGCGCCGTCGCCGTTCCGGAATTGCTCTGTATTGATCCCGGTTGCCAGTATGGAAACCGGCTGCCTTACCCCCCAGGAACGCAGAACATCGCGCGCGGCCTCGGTGGGGGCGATCACCATGTCCGCCGCGTTGCAGTTCATCCGGGTCCAGCGCAGGATGCTGGGCAGCGAGATGAAGCGCGGTACGAACGGGGTGTAGTGCGTATACTCGGTGTACAGCGTGTGGAATGTGGTCACAAGCGGCACGTTGCGCCGCCTGGCCCACCGGCGTCCCTCGGCCCCCATGGCGAACGGGGACTGGGTGTGGATCAGGTCCAGCGGCATCTCACGCAGCATCGCGTCGATGCGCGGACGCTCACTGAGGCGGTAGATCGTGGCGCCGAAGACGTGGTGCAGCAGGAGGTCCAGTCGGGGGAAGCGGCCGAGCGCCATGGTGTAGTCGGGCTCGTATTGCAGCCAGCGGGAACGGAACCGAACGGACGGATAGCGGACGACATCCGGGTCTTCCTCGGCGTAGTCCGGCATATACGGGGCGAATATGGAGACGTTGTCGGCCCGCCGGCGAAGGTAGGACGCGAAGGTGGAGACGGAGACGGAGACGCCGTTAACGTAGGGCTTGTACGATTCGGTGAAGATCGCGACGTTCACTAACCAGCCTCATCCATGCGGGCGACGGCGCGCGAGCCGATCCGCGGCAGATAGCCGATGGGACGTCGGAGTCGATCCGTCCTCACGCTCATGCGTCGGGCGCGCCGTATTTTTCCAGGAACTCCAGCACGTTGGAGAAGCGGAACCGGCGGTGATTGCCGGGAGTGCGCTCTTGCTTCAGGAGGCCCCGGTTGGTATACCGCCGCACGGTGGTGGGGCAAACGTTCAAAATGCGGCTCGTTTCCTCGAGCGTCAACTGGGGGTCCAGCAGGCGCTGGATCAGTTCCTCGCGGGTCTCGGTGAACGTGCTCTTGTAGGAGTTCTGAGCAACTTCGGAAGCGGCGGGGCGGGTGAGGAGCTGAATGTGACGGGGCAGGCGAGCGAAGGCCTGCGCGGCCTCCATCATCTGCTGCTCCGGCGAGGTCTCGGGAGCCGGGCGGTTGATCTCCTCTACAGTGGCGCGATGCTTGGCGAGGATGGCCTCAACGTCATCGGAGGCGGTTCGGGAGCGGGAAGGGGAGGGGCCGGCGTTCTCAGACGCTTCATCGGCGTCTGCGGGTTCCGAACGCCCTTCCTGGCGATCGCGCACAGCCTGCGTCTTCTCATCGATATACCGTCGCCAGTCCTGCAGGGTGCCCTGGAACCTTGCCATTCGTTGCTCCTTTGCGCGTATCTTCCGAGAATCATCCTAGCCGTCCCAGCGTCACAAAATCAGCATCGCATCGCCGAAGCTGAAAAAGCGGTACTCGCTCTGAACGGCTACTTCGTAGGCTCTCTTCATTAATTCCTTCCCCGCAAAGGCGGAAACCAGCATGAGAAGTGTCGATTTTGGTAAGTGGAAGTTCGTTACCATCGCGTCCACCACCTGAAACCGCGCGCCAGGGCGCAGAAAGAGCCGGGTCTCCATCGCGCCGGGCGCCACTTTGCCCCCCTGAGCCGCCGATTCCAGCGCTCGAACCGACGTCGTTCCGACGGCAATCACCCGTCCGGCAGCGCCGTTCACCGCCTCCGCTGCCTCCGGGGAGATCTCGAACCACTCGGAATGCATCACGTGCTCATCCAGGTCATCTACCTTCACCGGGCGAAAGGTATCCAGGCCAATGTGAAGCGTTACCTCGGCGAGAGTGACCCCTCGCGCATGCGCCCGCTGAAGCAGTTCCGGGGTGAAGTGCAATCCCGCGGTGGGAGCGGCGGCCGAACCCAGCGTGCGCGAGTAGACTGTCTGGTAACGCTCGGGATCATCCACTTTGCGGGTGATATAGGGCGGCAACGGCACTTCGCCCGCCCTCTCCAGGGCATCATCCAGCGACGCCGCGCCCGAGAAGCGCACCATCCGTCCTCCCGCTTCGGTTCGATCCAGAACCTCCGCCTCAAGTTCGCCGTTCACGATCAGTCTCGTGCCGGGCGGCGCCTTGCGCCCCGGGGATACCAGCGTCTCCCACACTCCCTCGGCGTGGGGCTTCAGGAGGAGGAGTTCAACGCGCCCGCCGGTGACCCTGTGGGCGATGATGCGCGCGGCGCGCACGCGAGAGGAGTTGACTACAAGGACGTCGCCGGGCAGGAGGTATTCCAGAACATCTCGGAAGCTCCGGTGCTCCAGTTCGCCCGTATCACGGTGAACCACCAGAAGGCGGGAAGCGTCGCGGGGCTCCGCGGGCGTCTGGGCAATTCTCTCGGGAGGGAGATGGTAGTCGTAATCCGCGACGCGTTCTTTCACCGTTTCGCCGATCCGATCAACCACATCGCCAGCGTCAACAGCAGACTGAGGAGAATGCACGTGCCGAGCGGCGCGTACACGCGAACCGCGCCGCGGCCGGCGACAAAGTCACCTGGCAGATGGCCGAGGCGCAAGCCGGCCTTTTCCAGCAACCAGGCTGCCGCCCCCAGCGCCAGAAAGACGCATCCGAGCGAAATCAGAACGCGAGACATAGGCGGCTTGGGCGGGTAAAGTGGGGCGGCGCTACCCAACAATCCGCGTCTCCCCCTTCGCGGCTTTCGCCGCGACGATGGCGCGGCGCGCCTGTTCGCGGAATACAACCGCATCCGCGGCTGGTTCCGGGGCGGCGTTCTTCTGAAGCGACGCCGAGTCGCTGGCGGCCGCCTGGCCCAACAGGCTGTACGCTAGTCCGCGCTGGCTCATGGCGTCGTCACGGGTGGGATCGGCATCGCGAATGGCGGGGATCTCCGCGAGGCTGTCTGTCAGCTTCAGAACCGTCTGGTTCGCTTCGTACAGGTCCTGCCGGGCGTCTTCCCCGGATCGGACGGCCGAGCCGGAACGGCCCAGCGCATCGATCAGGGCAAGCGAAAGCGTGTCCAACCGGTCCCAATCGGGAACGGGGCGCATCACCAGGTCCATCGCGGAAGCAAAGCTCTTCGCCGCTTCACCATAGAGGCCGCCGGCCATATCGGCCCGCCCCAGACCTTCCTGATAGGCCGCATTCGCGGGCAGGAGCCGGACGGCAATGCGGTATTCCTTAATGGCCTCATCCGCCTTGTTGCGGATCAGCAACGTATTCGCCAGAGACGCGTGGGCAGCGGGGTCCGATGGGTCGAGGGCAACCGCGCGACGATAGGCGGATTCCGCTTCGGACCGATGCGAACTCGCGAGATGCGCATCGCCGAGCGCGCGGAATGCCGCGGCCTCCTCGGGATGCGCCCGCGTCGCGGCCAGGGCCAACTCGAGGGCCTCGTCCAAACGCAGGCCCTTCAGGGCGAGGGCAACGAGCCCTGTCTGCGCCCTGAGGTTCCCGGCGGAAAGGCGAAGGGCGCGGTTGAAGTCGCGACGGGCATCCTGGGCCTTGCCGGATTGCATCTCGGCCCACCCCAGCTCAGCGATGACGTCGGCGTCGTCCGGAAGGCGGGCGGAGGCCGTCTGCCAGAGCTTGGCGGCGTCGGCCCATCGGCCTTCGCGGGTGGCCTGGGCGGCCGCTTCCGTGCCGGCTGGGAGGGCGCTGGCCGCGGCGGCGAGCGACAGTGCCGCTATTGAAATCGTGAGCAGGCGTTTCATCAGGGGTGTCTCCAGCTCCGCCTCAGCGGGACCTCAGCATCTGCAGGGAGCGTTCGCAGGAGCGCAGGCCGCGGGTGGCCACGTCGGCATCGAGGCCGGCCGCTATCTGCGCCTTGTAGGCCGCCACGGCGGACTCATATGCCTGCTCGGCGCTTCGGGCATCGCCCACCCTCTGGTACGCCATGGCCAACTGCTGGTAGTTCGAGCCGGTCGCCGCCCCGGCGCCGATCCGAGACTGCAGGCCGGAGATTGCGGCGCCGTATTCGCGCTGCACGTAGTACTGCTGGGGGGAAACCTGTGCGGGCGCGGCCCCCGACGCCTGCGCCTGGGGCTGCGTATCCACCAGGGCGCCTGGCGGCAACAGCGGCTGCGTTTCGACCGGCTGCAGCACCGGCACGTTTCCGCCGAATACCGTGCCGCCGCCTGGGGCCGCCGCCGGAGGGGCTGCGACCGTCGTTCGAGGCCGCACGCCGGTCGGCTGGACAGCGGCCGGCATCCGTGAGGTGGAAGGGTTTTCCGGCGCCGGGAAGCGCTGCAACGGAGTGGAATCCATGGGCGGAGTGGCAACGCCAAGCGGAGACGCTGTCGGGCCCGCCGCGGCGCCGGTCATGCCCGTGGACGCGTTTGGTACCAATGTGCCGTCATCCAGCATGCCGCCCGGCCCGGCCGGGGTGGACCGGACCGCGACACGCGGCCGGTTCACGGCCACGCCGGACGGACGAACGGGCTGGGGCATCGGCGCGTTGGGATTGGAAGCCAGAGGAGACGCAGCGCCCGTGGGCGTGGTTACCGGGATCGCCTCCGCCGCGCGATGCCGATCGCGGCCCGCCATCGCCAGCGCGATCACCATAACGAAGGCCAACACCGCCACGATCGTGGCAATGACCGCTGGCCGCTGCAGAATCGCGGATCGTGAAGCGGCGCCGCTCCTCGCCAGAGCATATGTCGCCTGGTAGTCCGGGCTGCCGGGCTCCAGCTCCACGGCGCGCTGGGCGTGCCTCAACGCAGCCGAGCCCATGCCCTGTCGGAGGCCGGCCGCCGCGGCAATGTGATGGGCCTCGGCGCAGTCGGGTTCCAGAGCCACGACGCCCTCGGCCGCCAACCCGGCATCCTCCCAGTGCGCCAGCAGCATGTGCTGGCGAGCGTCATTCAGCAACGCGGTCACACGGCTGCTGCGACCGGGCGCTTCGAGCTCCGGCAGCCGGGCTCCGCACTGGACGCAGAACCGAGCGGCCGCCTCGTTCGGCGCGCCGCACGATACGCACCCTCGCAACGCTGTTGTGTTCTCCGTGTCGCTCATGATATCTCCCTACATGGGATGATAGCACGCCGGCCGGAATTGTTCCCGAGCGGGCAGGCTGAACCCATCGAAAACGTCAACGCCTCTGGAACTCGGGGCTCCCCAGCAGCAACGCCGCAATCGTTGCCTGAGGGTTTTCCGCGTCTTTGGCGACCGCCGCATCGCGCGTCGAGCCGGAAACGTCACCCCCCAGGATGCGGCCGGCCAGCGCCTCGTAGGCGGACCTGCCCGCGGCATCCACCAGCGGGCGCGCGATCCGCGTTCCCGTCACGCCGCCGGCTGCCAGAGCAGCCGCGAAATTCATCCGCGCCACAAGCGCGCCGGCGCCCATCCACCTGGCCGAGTCCTCGCCGTAGCCTGTGGGCGGCTGGCACTGGAACAATGGCTCCCCCATCGCGGCCACCTGCCCGGGAAGCGAACGCGGCCCGAACGCCCGTAGCGGCGGCGGGGCGCCGGCGTCATCATGCGGCGGCAGGACCACATGCCCGTCGAGGGCCCGCAGCGCGGAGACCGCGTACTCAAACGGCGACTTTGTTTTCGCGCGGTACGCCGCCGGCGTTCGGAATTCCGGCCCCGTGACGATAGACCGTACAACCACGGCGATATCGCCGCCGGAATCGCGAAACGCCTGCGCCGCGCGGTCCACGGCCGACATCGGGGGCGCATCCGCGATGAATCGCTGGCAGAGTTGGTACGCGATGTGGCGGGCGGTCGATGGGCTGGCGGCGAGGATGTTCAGAACCGTCTCACCGTCCTGGATGCCTCCGCCCGCCTCAATGCGGTGGCCCAGAACGGTTTTCGCTCCGTCGTCATGTCGGCGCGGGAAGAACTGGAACCGGCCCGTGGAGGCGTTCAGGCTCCAACCGGTGAAGCAGCGGGCCACTTCCGTCACGTCCTTCTGCGTGTACCCTCCATCAACGCCCAGGGTATGGAGCTCCATGATCTCGCGCGCATAGTTCTCGTTCAGGCCGCCGCGGGCGCCGGAAGCGGAGCTTCGCGCATTGTCCAGGTAGACCAGCATCGCTGGCGAGTGGGCCGACGCGCCAAGAAGATCGCGGAAACGGCCAAGAGCGTACGGGCGCACCACCTCGCGGTCGTCGATGATCTTCAGCGCGCGATCCGCGTTCTTGCGCATGTCGATGTTGAAGTGGTTGGTCCAAAAGTCCACCATCACTTCCAGGAGCTGGCGGTTGGACTCCACCGCACGGTAGACCTTCGCCAACTGGAGTTCACCCACGGCCCGCGCGCCAAACGTGCGATAGTCTTTCCCGACCATCAATGGGATTGGAGCGGCTCCGTTCCGATCGTTCCGCTTCGCCTCCGCGGCTTGCCGAACGCCATCCCGGTAGCTGCGAACCAGTACCCCGGTTGGCAACTGCAGCGTGTCGAGCCCCGAGAGCGCATCGGTAACGGCGGCGTCCGGGATCGTGTCCGGGTGGAGCTGCGCGTCGATCCAGGCCGTCAGCCCCATGGCTCGCACGGCCTCCACGTCACCAGGCCGGGGGCCAAACGCCAACCTGTTCAAGGCATGCCGGATGCGCTGGTCCTCCGTGAGCACCGTACGGTTCGATGGAGCAGCGGGCGCGGCGGCGCACGCAACGGCCAACAGGATCGCCGCTATATGGCGCATGGCGGTGTATCTCCCTTCTTTCACAACGTTTTGACGGCGCGTTGTCGAGCGGGGTTACCCGCAATGGCGACCATATTGGTCGGATACGTTGCGCCCCCGCTAGGATGGAGGGAGAGGGATAGGAGGTTGCGCATGGAGATCAACGGAACGGGAGAGCGCGTGAGGGTCATCTGCTCGTTGGCGGAGCTGAAGGAGCTGTACCGGGCGCTGTTCAAGGCCATGGACATCCGTAGCGGAGACGTAGACAATTCCGACATGCTGATGGACGTTCAGACCTATCTGTACGGCGAGGCAATGAAGCAGGGGGTCAACCTGGAGGACCACACGGAATGGGAACGCTTCCTGGGGAAGGCCGAGAGCGATATCCGCCCGTGCGAGGTACGCTACGCCAACTACCCATTCGGCGTCGACCAGGGGTGACGCGCCGGCGCGAGCGGCGCCCGTCGCTGGAAACGAGTTCAGGGCCGGCTCGCCTTTGAGCCGGCCCTGAACTCTCTTTCCAAGTCCGCCGCTATTCCGTTCCGGGGATTGTCGCCTTTACAGTTCCAGATTCGGTGTTCGGTTACAAGTTTTCGCGGTTGTTCGGTTGGTAAAACGCGCGTCTCCGCGGGTGAGTTCCCGGGGATTACACCGGTGTTCCGGCGCGGCGTCCGCTGCCAGAGATCGCGTGATAGAGGACCAGCAGGATCACGGCGCCGATCACCGCTACCACGAGGTTGTAAAACGCGTTGCCGTAATAGGCCAGGCCGACCATGCCAAGCACAAGACGCCCGAGGACGCCGCCGACGATCCCGATGATGACATCCATCAGGAATCCGCCCGGCTCTTCTCCCCGGACGAGGGCCTTGGCGATAATGCCGGCGAGAAAGCCCCCTACGATCGCTGCTACCCATCCCATCGTTTTCACCTCCGGTTCCCGCCGAATCCCTTCTCCAGGATCCAGGCGGCGATGCTATTCTTAGGCGTGAACCTCATATGCGCGTTCACTCTCCCCACATGTGACACCCCAGTTATATCCGCCCGCGCCAACGAATAAACGTTGCCGGTCTCCGCGCTTCGAAACGCCCATGAAATGGCTTAACGTCCTGCTCGTCTTCGTCCCCATCAGCATCGCGTTGGAATTTGCGCACGCCTCGCCGGGCCTTGTGTTCCTCAGCGCCTGCCTGGCCATTGTGCCGCTCGCCGGCATCATCGGCTCGGCAACCGAGGAACTCGCCAAGTTCCTGGGGCCTACCTGGGGCGGGCTGTTGAACGCCACCTTCGGCAATGCCACCGAGCTGATCATCGCCGTGCTGGCCGCCCGGGAGGGGCTGCTGGACGTCGTGAAGGCCAGCATTACGGGCAGCATCATTGGCAACCTGCTCCTCGTCATGGGCTTCTCCTTCGTGGCCGGCGGCCTCCGACACAAGACGCAACACTTCAACCAGCATATGGCCGGGCTGCATTCGTCTCTGCTCGTGATGAGCGTTCTGGCCCTGATGGTTCCCGCCGCCTTCGTCCATGCCGTACCCGGCCTGTACGAAAAGTCGCTGGCGGCAGTCCCGGCGCCCCACGTGGAAGCGTTGAGCCTCGGCGTCGCGGTCGTGCTGATCTGCGTTTACCTGTTGAGCCTGTTCTTCTCGTTGAAGACGCATGAGAGCCTGTTCTCCGGTCCGGAGATCGAGTCGGCTGGCCCCCGGATGAAGATCAGCACGGCAATATGGATCCTCCTGGCCGGCACGCTGTTCATTGCTCTGGAGAGCGAGTTCCTGGTTGGCAGCATCGTTCCCGTCACCGAGTCGCTGCGCCTCAGCCAGTTGTTCGTCGGCGTGGTCGTTGTGGCCATCGTGGGGAACGCCGCGGAGCACGCCGCCGCGGTGATGTTCGCGCGGCGCAACCATATGGACGTTGCCATCAACATCGCCATCGGATCCTCCACCCAGATCGCTCTGTTCGTCGCGCCGGTCCTCGTTTTCGCCAGCCTCGCCGTGGGGCACCCAATGACGCTAATCTTCAACCCGTTCGAACTCGTGAGCATTGCCTTTGCGGTCACCATCACAGCGGTGATTGCCCTGGACGGCCAGAGTCACTGGATGGAGGGCGTGTTGTTGATTGCCGCGTACATCGTCATCGCGATGGCGTTCTATTTCATCCCCACGGGGCGGCCCGCCCCGCCGCCGAGCAGGGCTCACGTTACCCAGGTCTGGAGCGCACCATGCGTACGCCCGCCATTCTGCTTGCGTTAGCGTTCCCCTCCTGCGCCGGCACGTTGTCGCCGCGTTTGGCCGCGGCGCCCCCTCGCGGCCGCGAGGCGGTCATCGCCTACCTGGACGCGCCCGGCGGCGAGGTTGCCACCATCTCGGCGCGGAAGCTTCGCGCCCACGCCACCCAAGGACCGCTCCTTTCGGCGATTTCGCGCATGGACCACGGGCGCGTGCGCGCCTTGTGGATCGTGAACGCCGTGGCGATTGAGGCCGGCCCCGCCGCCATCAGCGCCATCGCCGCGCGCACGGATGTCACTCTGGTGGACGTCGACGAAACCGGCCATGCGGACGGCGGCAAGCCGGCCGCGGCTCCGCCATGGAACCTTGCCCGCATCGGCGCCGACAAGCTGTGGGCCGAAAACCTCTCCGGATCCGGGGTTACCGTGGGCATCATCGATACCGGCCTGGACGCGTTACACCCGGACCTGGCGGGCAGGCTGATTACCGGCGGATGGCATGACTCCGTGAACGGACAGACCACGCCGTACGACGACAACGGCCACGGGACGCACGTAGCGGGCATCCTGTGCGGCGGCAGCGCCAGCGGAACGCCGATCGGCGTGGCCCCCTATGCCCGCCTCCTCGCGGCAAAAGCGCTGGACGCCGGCGCCCGCCTCCAGGCGTCGTGGGTGATCGAGGCCGGGCAGTGGATGGCCGACCCCAACGGTGACAGCAATCCAAACGACGCTCCGTGGGCGATCAACTGCTCATGGTCATTCGACAGCTCCATCACAACGGCTTTCCGCCCGGTGCTTCAGCTCTGGCGCTCGGAGGGGATTGTGCCCGTCTTCGCCGCGGGGAACGCCGGCCCGGGCCGCTACAGCATCGAGAGCCCCGCCAGCGATCCTCTGGCGCTGAGCGTGGGGATGACCAATATCTTCGACGCCGTGGCGGACGCCAGCGGTCGCGGCCCCGCGCCCCCGCCGGCGCCGTTCAACGAGAATATGAAGCCCGATCTCGTTGCCCCCGGCGTGCAGATCAGAAGCAGCCTCCCCGGCAACCGCTACGGAGTGGACACCGGAACCTCTATGGCCGCCCCACACGTCACCGGCGCGTTGGCGCTCATCCGACAGGACTATCCGGCCATCACCGTGGAAGAGGCCATCCAGCGCGTGAAGGCGACCGCAGCCGACCTGGGGTCGCCAGGCGCGGATCCGAACTACGGCGAGGGCCGTTTGGACGTTCTTGCGGCTGCCCACGCCTCCCCGGTCTACCAGCCGGCCGCTCTCACCGGCGTGGTGCTCGATTCGAGCGGAAACCCGACGCGCGACGCCATCGTGGACGCGGAAGGCACTCTGGTCCTCAGCGGTGCGGACGGGCGGTTTTCGATCCCCCATGCGGCGGCGAGGAGTTTCATCGTCAGCGCCGACGCGCCGGGGTTCGGCCCGGCGGCGGCGGGCGGCGCGCCGGGTTCCGACATCGTCCTCACGCTGTCGCCAAGGATCGAGACGGCCATGCGCAACGGCGACGTGGAGGCGATCGATGGTTGGGAGCGAGGCGGCGCCGCGGGCGGCGCCGACCGCGTGGACACGGCCAACCGTACGCCGTGCGGCAGTTGGTCGCTGGTCATCTTCGCCACGGGAGACAATTCCGAACGCTACTGGCTCTCGCCCCCCGTTCCGGTTCAAAGTGACGGGCTGGCGTACTACTCGGTCTCGTACGCATGGCGCGGCGCCGGTGACGTTTCCGGGCGCACCGCCGCTCTTGAGTGGCTGGATGGCTATGGAAGCGTCATCGGGTTGGACTATGGCACGCCGTTCTCGCCGCCGGTGCGGGGCGGCCCGGCGGACGGCGCTTGGCGCGGGACGATCCAGGCATATCGGGCGCTGCCGCCGGTGGGCGCGGCCTGGTTCCGAGTGAGGCTTGGAGCCAGCTACCTCAGCGGCGACGTGACTTCGATGATCGGCTTCGACGACGTAACCGTCGATGAAGTGCGAGATCCGAACGCGGTGGCCGTCTCGGGATCTGTAACCCCAAGCCTTGGCGCCGTGGCAGGCGAGTTCCCGATGGGCGCGCGCTTCGTTCCCGCGGATGCCGCGGGGCGATACGTGCTGCTGCTCGCGCAGGGAGCCACTGCGGTGGGCGCCTGGGCGCCGGGCTCCCTCCCGTCTGCGCTCGCGGCCGTGGCGCCGCCCGCGGACGGCGTGGACTTCCACCTGGCGCCCGCGGGGCCGGACCTGGCGCCCGCCGCGATGCACGCCGCCTCGACTACCCTCGAAGGGTCTGGGCCGGATTTGGCCGCTGACGGAAGCCGCGACACATACTGGTCCTCAGCGATCGGCTCGCTTGCCACGCCGGACGACCCGGTGTGGTGGAGCATGGACCTCGGCGCTCCTCGAACGCTGCAGAGCGCCGAGATCACCTGGGAGGCGCAGCCGGCCGAGATGCGCGTCCTTACATCGATGGATGGAGTAACCTGGATGCCCTCCGCATCCGGCGAACCCCTGGGCTGGCTGCGCAGTGTGGATCACGCGATGACGGTGCTCGATCTCCACGGGGTTCGAGCGCGCTACTTGCGTGTGGAAGACACCCAGGACAGTCCGGAACAGCGCATAGCGTTGTGGGAAGTCGCCGTGCGGGCCGAGCGCGAGAGCGTGCCGGGAGACGCCGACGGAGATGGCGTGCTGAGCGCGAGGGATGCGGCGATGGCGCTACGAATGGCCGGCGGACTGACGCCCGCAACGCCCGGGGCGAGCATCGGATCGGGCGCCGTGGTCGACGCTATGGACGCCACCGCGGTGCTGCGCACCGTGTGGGGGCTTTGAGAGGAACCGCAGATGAGTGATCTACTGGCAGAGACGGCTTTGGGAAACGGCGCGCGCCTGCGCCTTCGGCGTGGGGACATCACAGACGAAGCGGTGGACGCCGTTGTGAACGCCGCGAATACCCACCTGCAACACGGCGGCGGCGTGGCCGGGGCCATCGTGCGCAAGGGCGGGCGAGAGATCCAGACCGAGAGTGATGCGGTGGGATATACTCCCACCGGAACCGCGGCCATTACCGGCGCGGGCTCGCTGCCCGCGAGGTTCGTGATCCACGCCGTCGGCCCGGTGTGGGACCGCCAGCCCGAAGGGGATTCAGACACGCTGCTGGCGAGCGCCGTTGAAGCAGCGCTGGAGTTGGCCTCGGCGCGCGAGCTCCACAGCATCGCCTTCCCGGCCATCTCAAGCGGCATCTACGGCTTCCCAAAGGACCGCTGCGCCGCCGTGATGCTCGCTGCCATCGCCGCCTTCGTCGACCAGAACCCGGACGCATCGCTCCGCGACATCCGCATCGTCGTCTTCGATGACGCCACCGCCGCCGCGTTTGACGCCGCCTTCGCCGAGCGGTTCAAGGCCGGCCTGAACTAGCACCGGAGTTGCTGCGACCGCCGGCGCCAGCGGCGCTACCGGCGCCCTCCGCTCCCCGCGCTTTCATTGTGGCGGCCGACCGGCGACGGGCCGCTCACATATCGCGGCGCCACTCGAGGGCCTGGATGAGGGTGGCCTGGTCGGCGTAATCCATGTCGCCGCCCATAGGGAGGCCGTGGGCGATGCGGGTGACGTGGAGGCCGACGGGCTTCAGCAGGTTGCTGAGGTAGAGGGCGGTGGCTTCGCCCTCGATTGTGGGGTTGGTGGCGAGGATCGTTTCCTTCACTTCGCCGGAACGGAGACGCACGAGCAATTCCCGGATTTTGAGGGCCTCGGGACCGATGCCCTCCATCGGCGAGATGACGCCGTGCAGAACGTGGTAGAGGCCCTTGAATTCGTTGGTCTTCTCCATCGCCACGAGGTCCCGCGGCTCGGAGACCACGCAGAGGATACTGGGGTCGCGCCGGGGGTCACGGCAGATGGCGCAGAGTTCCTGGTCCGTGAAGTTGAAGCACTGGCGGCAGAAGCCGATGGCGGTCTTGACGACCGTGATGGCATCCGCCAGCATCTGGGCCTCCTCGGCCGGGATGCGCAGGATGTAGAAGGCGAGCCGCTGGGCGGACTTAGGCCCAATGCCCGGCAGCTTCTCGAGTTCCCCAATCAGCCGCGCCAGCGGCTTGGCGTATTCCATGGGTAGTCGTCAGCCATCAGTTATCAGTCATCAGCCCTCAATCCGGTGACTGAGAACTGATGACTGACGACTGATGACTCGATCAGAACGGCAATCCTGGGATCTTCATGCCCTGGAGGCCGGCGGTGACGGAGCCAAGGCGCTCTTCACGGATAGTCTGCGCCTTGTCCAGCGCTTCGCGGATGGCGGTGACCACAAGGTCTTCCAGCATCTCCACGTCATCCGGGTCCACCACCTGAGGGTCGATCTTCACAGACAGGATGGAGCCCGCGCCGGTGGCGACGGCGACAACCATGCCGCCGCCGCTGGACGCCTCCACGGTGACGGCCTGGAGTTCTTCCTCCGCCTTCTTCATCTTGTCGCTCATCTGCTGGGCTTCCTTCATGAGCTTGCCCAGGTTGGGCATGCCGCCGCCAAAGGGACCGGCCATATCATTCCTCCTTGAAACTTGCGCGTTACGGCGCGCCGGGAAACGCCCGGCTATTCCTCAAATGGGTTGGCATCCTCGTCGGGAACGAGGTCACCTTCAAATAACTGAACCGCCAGGTCTGAAAGGCTCTTGGCCGGCGGCGGCGTGGGGCGATGGGCCTTCGGGGCCGCGGGACGCGTCGTGTCCGGCGCCCCGTGGTGCACGAATTTCAGCGGGACATTGCGTCCGCTCGCTTGCCGGAACACTTCTTCCATCTTCTCGCGCCGGCCCTGCGCCTTCTCGGCCCATACCTGCTCTGGAACGCCGATGACGAGGATGGTTCCTTCCATGCGCAACGGACGCGATCCGCGCAGCATCGTTTGCGCGCCGCCCTTCAGGCCGCGCAGCATAGCCTGCCAGCCCTGGCTCAACGCCGCCATGTCATCGTAGCCCCGGCCGCCCACATCCGGCGGTTCATCCATCGGCGGCTCGTCATCGTCATCCATGTCCGCTGGGGGCGGCGCTACGCGGGCGGCCGGCGCCGGCCGCTCCGCGCGCTGTGCAGCCGGTTCCGGTCGCGACCGCGACACAGCCGGTTCCGGCCGCGGGCGGGGAGGGGCCGCCGCCGGAGCTGCGGCAACCGCAGCAGGGGCCGGCTCTCGCTCTCGCGTGGCCAGCCTTACCAGCGTGGTCTCCAGCAGGAGGCGCTGCTGCGGCGCCCAGCGCAGATCGCGCTCGGCTTCGTTCAGTTGATCGATACACCACAGCAGGTCGCTGGTGGAAATGGACTTGCTCTGCTCCTGAAGCCGGTCCTTCTGCGAGGCGAGAACGCCGGCATCCTCGCTGTCGGCGCCGACAGCGATCATCAGAAGGTCGCGCAAACGGCGGCGGAGGCCGGAGAGGAAATTGCGCACTTCCACGCCGCCCGCCAGCGCGGTGTCCGCCACCCGGAAGCAGCCTGCCGCGTCCTTGGAGGCGATGGCGTCCACGGCCTCCAGAAGCTGGTCGTCCGCAACGCTGCCCAGAACGAGGTTGACGTCGTTCAGCGTGATCGCCGCGCGCCCGGAGGTGTAGGCCTCCACCTGCTCCAGGAGGCCCAGCGAGTCGCGGTAGCCGCCGTTCGCCCCAATAGCCAGCGCGGTAACCGCCTCGGGCTCAATCTCCCACTCCTCGGCGCGGCATACCGACTCGATGCGCTCCTTGAGGTCCGCCACGCTGCCTCGCCGGAAGTCGAAGCGCTGACACCGGCTCATAATCGTCGCCGGAACCTTGTGCAGCTCCGTGGTGGCCAGCACAAACAACACGTTCGGGGGCGGCTCCTCCAGCGTCTTCAGCAGCGCGTTAAACGCTTCCCCGGTGAGCTGATGGACCTCGTCGATCACGTACACTTTGACGCGTTCCTGGGCCGGTGCGAACTTCACCTTCTCGCGCAGGTCACGGATGTCGTCGATGCCGCGCGTGCTGGCAGCGTCGATCTCCATCACGTCCATCGAGAAGCCGTCGCGGATACGAACGCACGCTTCGCAGACGCCGCACGGGTTCGGGGTGGGGCCGTCGAATGCCTGGCAGTTCATGGCCTTCGCCAGAACACGGGCGGTTGACGTTTTTCCCGTGCCGCGGGGGCCAGTGAAGAGGTAGGCGTGGGCCACGCGGCCCGAGGAGATGGCGTTCCTCAGCGTTTGCGTGACGTGCTTCTGCCCGAGGATCTCGTCGAACCCCTGTGAGCGGTATTTGCGATAGAGCGAAAGGTAGGACATGAGATTGGACGCCTGATGGGCGGACCGCCGCAGGAATGCCGGTAGGGATCAGCGCCGAGCGCTGTCGCCGATCTCGATACGCGTGAGGCGGAGGGGGTCGGCGGAATCTTCGCGCTCAAACGTTAGGGTTAGGCGGCGGCGGCCGGCAACGTAAGCGCGCGTTACGTGCGTGGCGCGGCCGTCCGCATTGCGGTCAACCAGCGGGGTCATCGCGCTCTCGCTGGCGCGGAAGGCCCGCATCACCTGGGAAGATGTGTCTCCCACGGCGATGGGCGCCTCGCCAACGCGCACGCTCTCCACAGTCATCGGCTCGTCCGGCGGCTCCGGCTTCGGCGGTTCCCACGCTTTCGGCGCGGATGGCGGCTCGGCGGAATCGCCCTCGTTGTCGTCCTCGTCGTCATCCAGCGCCACTTCCACGTCGCGCACCGGTTCGACGCGGATGAAAGCCCGAAGAAGGATGTACGTGACGATGAGGATGATGGCCAACAGCGTCGCCGCGCCAGCGAATGACTGCGGCAACGCGAGGGACAGCATCCCGCCGAAGAGCGTGTTCACGATGTCAGGATCGCGTATCTTCGGGGCGGAAGTAGCTGCGTAGCCGGCTGATCTTCCCGCCGACGATGTCCACAATGCTGCTGCCGTCCAAAACAGACTGGCTTCCCCCGAAATCCGTGATGGTGGTCGTCCACTCGACTGCAACGACATCGCCATCGCCGAAAATGCGCTTGGGCTGGGGTTTCCAATCCACGTAGGAACTCGCCAGATCGTTGATCATGGTAACCGCTCCGTCCGCGCCGTGGTAGGTGGGCCGATCGGGAACGGTGATTGACGCGTCGGACGCGAAGAGCGCCTTCGCGGCGTCCACGTCGTACGCGCCGATGGCCTGGAAGAGGGCTGTGATGGTTTCGGTCTGTTGGTGGGTCATTGTCCTTCTCAGCAGTCAGTCTTCAGCCGCCGGCGGCCGCCGGATGGCGCGCCGGACCGGCGGCTGCTTAACTTGGTACTACTCGTGCGCCACCGAGACGAGGCTGGGGCGGATGAGATGGCCGTGCTGGGCATAGCCGGTGCGCAGCACCTGGGTGATGGTCCCCTGCGGGAACTCTTCGCTGGGAGGCGCCTGCAACGCGGCTTCATGGAGCTCCGGATCGAACGAAGCGCCGACGCCCGGGAGGCGCTCGACGCCCACGGCCTTGAGGGCCGCCACGAGCTTGGCCAGGGTCAGGTCGACACCGCTTTTCAGCGCGTCGAAATTTTCGGTCTGCCCCGCCGCTTCGAGGGCGCGCTCCAGGTTATCGACGACGGGCAAGAGCGAGAGCACCATCTCCTTGGTGGCGGTGTCCTGGATCCGGTCCATCTCTTCGCGCTGGCGGCGCTTCAGGTTCTGGACTTCGGCGGCCGCGCGAAGGGCGGCCTGCTCCGCCTCGGCGGCGCGACGCTCGGCTTCTTGCAGGGCGTCTGGGGTAAATGTCTGCGCTTCCACGGGCTCGGCTACGCCGGCGTCCGCGGGAGGTTGTGCTGTGTGTTTCTCTTTTGCCATGGTTACCTGTTGGGTACGGGCTGTGTGCCCTTCCGCCACGTAGCATTATATACCCGCCGGCAACCGTCATAGTAGCCGCGGGCAGGCATATGGAACGGGCTCCGAACGCCAGTGAAGCGGTTCGGAGCCCATTTCCACGTTCTGGTGACGGGCGGTTACGGCAAGCGCAACCTGACCGAGGCGCTCCGAGAGCCCCGCTCCGGGGCCACCGCCACGCGGAAGTGGCGGGTTGCGGCGTCCCACAATACGGGGCCCGCGGCGCCGCTGGCCGTCGGCGCAACCGACGCGTAACCGTGCACGTATACCGCGCCTTCGCCGGCCGCGAACGCCACCGTGGCGGTGAGCGTCTTCGGCGTTTCTGAGATGGCCGCGATGCGCTGCTTGCCGCTGCCCACGAACTTGCCCGGGTCACCCAGGAACGCGATTCCAGACACGCCGAGCGGGGCGACCTCGTAGTAGGCATACCCCTTCGGGTCGACCGCCGCGCGGAACTCGGAGGCCGCGGACAGCATGGCAGCTTTCTTCGATGTCGCATCGTACACGCACACCGGGCCCGAAAGGCCGAGGTCGGCGGGCCGGAAGGCAAGGGCTGTCTGCCGGTCGTTTCGGGCGAAGGCGAACACGTAGCCGGTTCGGCGCGATCCGTGTTGCGTGTAGGTGGAGGCCACCATGGCGGCATTCACCTTGCGGGCGTCGTTGATGTAGGCGGCGTCCATCGGCACGATCGATGCGTCCGGCTTCACAATGACGCCGTCCGGGCGCACAGCGCGGTGCACATTGGCCGGGCTCTCATCGCCCATGGCGTCTCCGATGCCCACGAGGCCGCCGGAGAGCACGCTTAGCAGCAGGTTATCCTCCTCGCGGCTCATGAACACGTCCACCCAGGGCCACATCCCCAGCGAGGCCGGGAAGCGCGATGTGTAGAGGAAGCGATTCCACTGGCCACGGTTGAAGCGGTCGTCGCTAACGCGCACGTTGGTGAGGTTGTCGTACTTGGCCCCCTGCAGGTAGTAACGCGGCAAGGGCATGCAGTATTGCATCGAGAGGCCGTACTTCTTGCACGCCTGCGCCATGGCATCGGTGAACTTCGACGCCGTGTAGGGCTCGCTGCGGAAGCGGGGCGAATACTCGTAGATGTAGTTCAGCCAGTCCTGCTCATACATGCGCACGCCGCTGCGGGCGATATAGCCGATGATCTCATCCCAGAAGCGCGGATCCGTGGAGCCAAGGCCGGGGATGGAGTACTGGCTTCGGTAGGGGCTGTTCACATCCACCCAGCGGTTGTGGGTGGCGAGTGGCATCCCGACCTTACGATGGAATCCGTCGAGGCCATCTGGGAACACGAAGGGGTGCGCCTCGTATTTGGTGAGGCCGCCGTAGGCGTTCCAGGCGCCCCGCGGCAGGCTCTCTACCTTCGGCCTGCGCTCATCCTCGCCCCGGTAGTTCACCGTGGTCTTGTGATACCACCACGAATCGAGCTGCATATAGCGGATCGGGATGCCGCGCCGCTTCAGCAGCTTCGCCTCGGCCAGCAGCGTCCCGTCGTAGCCCAGCTTCTTGTCGTAGTTGTAGTAATACGCGGCTCCATTGTCGGTCCAGTAGCCGAGGCACTTCAGAAAGAGGTCGGCGTCGTTCGACGGGCGTTTGCGGCCCAGCAGATCCGTCATGGCGATGCCCCACCGGTCCCACGTGGCGTTGATGCCCGAACCGAACGTGACGATGGTGCTGTGCGCGAATCCCTTCGGCAGATCGCGAAGCTCTTCATTCAAGCCGCTGGTGATGCGCGAGCGAGCGTCGCCGGACATGCGGGAGACCATGAAGTTGGCGGCGGGGGAGACGATGGCGGCATCGGCCGCGTCATTGAAGAGCAGCCACGGCGTGCCTCCGGCCTGAGCGTCGAAGCGGCCGCGCGCGAAATTGACGTCTTCGTAGCTGAAGACATGCAGCCCCCGCGCGATCTTGCGGAACTCGGGGAACGCCGACGGCTGCTTCCAGAGCGGCCCGCCGAGGGTCCATAGGAACAGCGCCACGGGACGCTCGCGGTAGCGGCGGATGGCGCCGGTGAGCGGCGTGGACGCATCGGACCAGCGGAATGAGATCTGATCGTACGCTCCCAGCTTGTCCAGGCCCGCGGCGGTTTTCACATTGGCGGCCCTGCCGGAGAGCCGTCCCGTGAAGCGGAACGCCGGGCGTGACGAGGAGAGGGAGTAGACGCCAGTGGCAGGGTCCAGGCTGGCGGAAACGCCGGAGGCGTCCGCCGGCAATCGCGCGGCCGTGGCGGCCGCGGGAAGCGCCAGCGCGATGAGGCCGGCGAGCGCGGTGGATTTCATGATCTGATCCAGCAAGTGCAAGAAGGGCGGCCGGCCCCAGTTCGGGGCCGGCC
>DASXUL010000079.1:0-13244 GCA_036504855.1 Armatimonadota bacterium
CCGGAGCGGGGCTCCGGGCGCGCCTCAAGATTGGCCTCCGATTCACGCGTGCCCAGGTTGTGAGGATGAGCCGTCGTCGTCGCGCCCGATCCCGAAGCGCGTGTAGAGCCAGGACATCCCAATCAGCGCCACGCCCAACACGCCGGTCGACAGGATGCGATACTGGGTTTCCAGGAACGCCAGGTCAAACACCAGCACCTTTGCGAGCGATACGAAGAACAGAGCCAGGCCGGCCATGCGAACCGCCTTCTTGCCGCGCATGATGCCGGTCACCAGCAGCGCCGAAGCGAATGCGGTCCACACCAGGGATACGGCGCTCTGGGCCCACAGCGTCCAGTTGGGGCCGAGGGCAACCTGGTAGTATTCGAAGGCGGCGTATGTCTCGCGGGTGAGGCCCCAGAAGGCTATCGCCACAGCCGCCGCGGCAGCCGTATCGCTAACGGCCACCTCATCGGCGGACCGGTCTCCGCTGTAAGCGCGGCCGAGCCATGCGATGAACGACAGGCAGGCCACAAGCCCCGCGAACGCCAGGAAGCGCAGGTTAATGGCCGGAGCAAGATGGGCGGAGAGGCTGCTGTTTGCCCCGAGAAGGGCCACCAGCGCCGCCGCCGCAACCGCGTAGCCAAGCGCGCGAAGCTCGAACTGCTTGTTGATCCAGCCCAGCAGCACGAGGCCGGCAGCGTAAGCGCTCCAGAGGAAGCAGATGCACAGCCATGCCAGCGCCATGCGGTTGGCGGAGTCGCCCGGGGCGAAAGCCATCAGCGTCTCACAGGTGAGGCCCCACAACGCCACGCCATGGATTCCCAGCGGCAACAGCCGCGTTCCATCCGCCTCATCTTCGTTCATGTCGTCAGACTCCCGCGATGCCAGCCATGCTATCGCGCCGAGCCCCGCGATTCCGAAAGCGAAGGCCAAAGCGCGGGGACTCCAGAACGGCGTCCACTCGGGGGCGCCCCCCATCCCGCTGAGCGCCATGGGCATGGCCCCGCCGACCGCCGCAACAGCTATCGCGCAGATCCGGACCGTCTGTTCCCGCAACCGGAGGCCAAGGGCATAGGCGGCCGCTCCAAAGGCCGAAAGCGCCATTGAGACGGCGTACGGCGGCGTCTGCGCGGCGCGCCAGCCGGACGGCCACCACAACAGGCTGTGCCGTAGCCCGAAGGCGATCTCCTGCCCGACGAGCCAGGCGCCCCCCAGGACCGCCGCCGCCAGGTAGGCCGGCCGCAGGTCGTCCTTCGCGGATTTCGCCTTCTCGAACGCCGCCACCCACGCTGAAGTGAGCACGGCGGCCAGAACCGGGAGGCCACGCTCGTTCAGGAACAACAGCCGCGTGGTCGCTTCGACATCCATCAGCGTTCCCAGTACGGCCACCAGCGAGAGCCCCCAAACGATCTGCCCGGACCGCTGAACGATGCGTCCGCCAGACAGCGCGGCGAGACTCAACAGGACGGCGGCTTCGAGCGACCAACCGGCGGCCACCCAACCCTGCCGCAATTGGATGGGTACGGCCAGGGTGAGGAACAAGGCGCACAAGGCGCCGGCGGCCTGACGCAACCAGGCGTCAGCGCGAGGCGCCGTCATCGCCGCGGCCCCGAAGAAGGCGCAGACGGCCAGCGGGAAGACCCCAGGGAAATGCCCCAGTGCACCGTGCGTGATCACGTATCCCGCGCCGAAGTACGCCAGCGCGGTGGTCACCAGGAGCAGGACATCGCTGTCGCCGCTCTTCTCGCGCCGCACAATGCCGCGGAAAGCGGCGGCCACGGAGTACAGCAGGAAGTAGACGGTAACGTAGCTGAACACGATCCAGCGGTCGGACACGTGGTAGCCTGTGTCGGCCCATGCCCCAAGCATACAGACCGTTGCCGCGAGGCTCAGCCACACGATGGGACGCCACGCCTTGAAGAGCGCTACAGCCACGATCCCCGCGTTCAGCACGGCGACATACGTTAGGAACGGAACCGGCACGCCCGCGCCGGACTGCGGGGCGAGCGCCGGCGTCAGGAAGCCGCCGATCGTGGCCAGGGCGTGCAGGCTCATGCAGTCGTAGCGGATGGCCATCGTCACGCCGATCACGGTAACCAGCACCATCAACGGCAGAGCGGTCTCAAAGGAGATCAGGTGGTAGCGGGCAGTGGCCGTCCATGCGTTCAAGTACAGTACGGCCAGGCCGCCGCCGCAGAGCCCCTCCCCAAACCCGCGCTCCATCTTGGAGCGGGCCGTTTCGCCGAGCCCCATCATTCCGAGTCCGCAGGCAACCCCCACGGCCAGACGCGCCGGTTGGCCCAGGTATTTCCACGTTACGGCCAACACAAGCGCCACAGTGAGGAAAACCAGCAGCGAGCCCGCCCACAGCATCCCCTGGCGCCCAACCGCAAGCTCCCAAGAGAAAGCGGGCCGGCGGGGTTCCGATGCGGGGGTCGGCTCGGCGGGGGCAGCAGGCGGCGCCGACGGCGGCAGGGGCCGTTCCGCCGATGGAGCGGCGGCCCCGAAGACTTGCAGCGGCGGCCCAGGCGGCGGCTTTGGGGGTTCAGACGGAACCGGCAGCGGCGTCCTTTGCCTCGGCGCGGCCGGCTGCGTCGAAAGGCCGCCCTCAGCCGGCTGCGTCCGCTCCTCGAGCCTGCCGACCCGTTCCATCACGCCGATCATCTCGGACTCCAGGCGCCTCAGCCGGAGATCGGCTTCATACCAACTATTCACGCTCATGGGATTCCTCCACGGTTTGCGCGATTACCAATCTGCGCTCTTCCATGCGGAGTATCGCCCCAGCGGCGCTCCGCCGGCGTGTGACCTTGGGCCCGGTTCTGAATCGGCCGGGTACCAGTTTCCTGGTACCGGCGCTCCGTCGTCAGGGCCCGGTGAGCCCGTACTTCGTGGCCAGCAGGGCCGCCTCGGTGCGGCTGTTCACATGCAGCTTGGAGAGGATGCTGCTAACGTGGTTTTTCACCGTGCGCTCGCTCAGAAACAGCTTCTCGGCAATGTCTCGGTTCCGCGCGCCGGAACCTACCAGTTGAAGGATTTCCACCTCGCGCCGGGTGAGTTCGGAGAAGACCTCGTGGTGCTTCTCCAGAAAGACCGATTGCCGCGCGAACTCGTGCATCACGCGGCTCACAAGCGTTGGGGGCAATACCCCCTCGCCCCGGTATGCGGAGCGAATCCCGTCTGCCACTTCCGGCAGCGACGCGGATTTCAGGATGTATCCGATGGCGCCCGCCTTAAGTGCGCCAAACAACCGCTCCTCGTCGTCAAAGTTGGTCAGAACAACCACCGCCGTCTGCGGCAGCGCCTCCTTGATGGCGCGCGTAGCGGCGATGCCGTCCATCCGCGGCATCTGGAGGTCGGTCAGAACGATGTCCGGGCGCTGGGCCAAGGCGATCTTTACGCCGTGTTCGCCGTCCACGCCCTCTCCCACGACCTCCATATCCTCCTGGAGACGCAGAAGCTCGGCCAATGTGTTTCGCAGCAGTCCCTCATCCTCGATGAGCAGCACGCGGATGCGATCCATGGAACCACGATCTCCTTTCAACGGGAACGAGCGGAAGACGCACCGAAACCCGCGTCCCCGCTCCCGGCCGGCTGATGACGCGACAGCGCCCGTCCAGTTTCTCCGCGCGCGCTCGCATAGACTCCAGCCCGAACCCGCTGGGCGTAGTCGAAGCGTCAAATCCGATCCCATCATCATCGATGATCACCCGCCAGCGGGCCGGACCTCGCATCAGCCGCACCCGGATGCGCCTCGGCTGAGCGTGCTTGACGGCGTTGGTGATCGCCTCCTGGATGATGCGCAGCGCCGGATGCTGGTATGCCGCGGGGAAGCCCGCGCAGTCTCCCGAGCACTCCAGCTCCACCGGGATGTCATGGCGTTGAGATAACGTCGTCAGATGCGCGCGCAGGCCGGCCTCGAAATCCGTCTGGGTGGCGTCGGGCCGGAGCTGGCGCACCAGGATGCGCAGCTCGTCGGAGGCGCGGCGCGCGACGTCACGCTGTTCCACGGCGATGGCGACGGCGCGCTCGGGATCGTGCGCGGCCACGGCATCGGCGAGGTCCAGCCGCCGCGAGATGAGCACGAGATCGTGCTGGATGCCATCATGCATCTCGGCGGAGAGGTCGCGTTGGTATTCGGAGAGCGCCAGCGCCTCAGCAACTCGTTGGTTCTCCCGCCGCAGGAAGTAGATGAGCGAGCCCATCAGCAGCAGGAAGAAGTGCCGGAAGATGACGGCCTCCAGGTTATGCCCGGTTGGCGGCGCTTCGGCGACGGTTTCCAGCCACTGGCGGCTGTAGACGCCGGCCGCCAGTTGCCCCGCGATTGCCAGCCCAACCAGGGCGAACGCCGAACGCGGCGGAAGCTTCAAAGCGGCGTAAGCGATCGCCAGCAGGTACAGAAAACCCGTTGGGTCCTGCGCATCTCGCAGAGCGATCAAGATCGCGGTCACCACCGCGATGTCAACCACGGGCCACAGGAGCGACCATTGACCAATCTCGATGCCCCGGAAGACCACGAAGGTGCGAACAGACAGGTAGACGCCCACGAAGGCGGCTACGCCCTGGAGAACCGGCAGCACGGCCGGGTCCGGCGCCGCGGCGCCGTAGACGAGCCAGAGCGGGGCAAATGGCACGCATGCCCAGATGTGGAGGAGGAAGATTCGGTCGATGCGCTGGCTGGCGTTCATGGCTCCGTCCTTCGGTGGACCCTCGGTCGGCACACTCCATTATGACCGGCCGCACGCTCCCGCGGCGCGCCGCCATAGCCCGCGGGGGGTCCGCGCCGTTACAATGGGGTAGAGCCCGGCCGTCTTGACCCTGGACGGCCGCGAAGGTTTGCAGCAATATATTACAGCGCTTGAGTCTGAACGTATCAACTATGGCAAAGCCAACCGTGGCCGTCGTGGGCCGGCCCAACGTGGGAAAGTCCACTCTCTTCAACCGCATTATCGGCGAGCGCGTCGCCATCGTGGAGGAC
This sequence comes from Armatimonadota bacterium, assembly GCA_036504855.1. Taxonomy (GTDB): domain Bacteria; phylum Armatimonadota; class DTGP01; order JAKQQT01; family JAKQQT01; genus DASXUL01. The sequence continues at coordinate 4,958 of DASXUL010000079.1, forward strand.
ACGCCCGGCGTCACGCGCGATCGCATCTACGCCAACGTGGAGTGGAACGGCCGCCCCTTCGCCATTGTGGACACCGGCGGCATAGTGCCCGGCGGCGAACTCTACATCCAGGACGAGATCTACCAGCAGGCCCGCACAGCCGTGGCCGAGGCCGACGTGGTGATCTTCGTGGTGGACGCTCTTGAGGGCCCCACCCCGATCGACTACGAGGTGGCCGACGTCATGCGCCGGTCATCCGAGCACGTGATCCTCGCCGTGAACAAGGTCGACTCCGCGCGCCGGGAAGACGAATCCGTGGAGTTCTACGGATTGGGCCTGGGCGACGTGCACCCGATATCGGCGCTGAACGGCCGCGACGTCGCGGACCTGCTGGACGAGGTGGTGAAGCGATTTCCGGCCGACGACGAGCTGGCTGAGGAGGAGGAGGACTCCATCCGAGTTGCCCTCGTCGGCCGCCCAAACGTCGGGAAGTCCAGCCTCCTGAACGCAATGCTGGGAGAGAACCGCGCCATCGTAAGCGCCGTTCCCGGCACAACCCGCGATGCCGTGGACACCGCCATCACCGTCGGTGAAGACAAGTACGTCCTCGTCGACACGGCCGGCATCCGCCGAGCGGGAAAGGTTCAGGGCACTGTCGAGTACTACATGGTGCTTCGCGCTCAACGCGCCATCGAGCGCGCGGACGTGACCGCTCTGATCATCGACGCCAACGAAGGCGTAACCGACGGAGACGCGCGCGTGGGCGGCCTCTCCAATGACGCGGGGCGCGCATGCGTCATCGTGGTCAACAAATGGGACCTCGTCCACGCCACGCAGATGCACAAGTTCGCGCAGGACGTGAAGGAGAAGCTTCCGTTCCTGGAGTACGCTCCGGTGATCTTCACATCGGCCCTCACGGGCCGCGGCGTGAAGGACCTGCTGCCGACGATCAAGACCGTGGCCGATAACCACGCCATGCGCGTCTCAACGGCGGAGATTAACCGGGTGATCGGCGAGGCCGTGGACGCGCGCCCCTACGGTCGGCGCGGCAAGGACTTGAAGGTTCGGTACGCCACGCAGGTGAGCGTGAAGCCCCCCACCGTCGCGGTGATGGTGAACAACCCCACGTTGTCGCACTCTAGTTACGATCGTTACCTGGTGAATAAGCTGCGTGAGTCCTTTGGATTCGTGGGCACGCCCATCCGCCTGTTCATGCGTCGCAGCACGGACCGTGAGGAGCGTGAATGACGCCGGATCAAGTTACCCGCGGCGCTTCGCTGCTGTTGCTCTGCTACCTGATCGGGAGCGTGCCATTTGGCGTGCTGATCGGGCGTTTGAAGGGCGTGGACCCGCGCACCGTTGGCAGCGGCAACATCGGCGCCACAAACGTGTTGCGCGCGCTGGGCCCCTGGATGGCCGCCTCCGTGCTGATTCTGGACATGGTGAAGGGGCTCGTTCCGGTGCTGCTCGTGGCCATGTGGGCTGACGGGCTGCCCGACCTGCGGCGAGTGGGCCTCCTCGGAGCCGGCTGGCCGCCGGCGGGCTACTGGGTGAACGCCTATCAGTGCGCCGCCGCCGGCTCTGTGGCCGGGGTTGTGGCCATCATCGGGCACAACTGGCCCATCTTCCTGCGGTTCAAGGGCGGAAAAGGGGTGTCCACCAGCGCCGGCGTGATCTTCGCCCTGGACTGGCGGGTGGGCCTGCTCTTCGTGGGCGTCTTCATCCTCGTCCTGGCCGTCACCAGATACGTCTCTGTTGCCTCCACGTTGGCCGCCTGGGCGATTCCCGCGGGGATGTGGGTTGCACACCGCCACGATGGAGGCGGCGGCCCCCTGCTGGCTCTGGGCCTGGCAGCCGCCATCCTCGTTACGGTGAAACACCGGGCCAATTACGCCCGCCTCGCCAACGGAACCGAGAGCCGGTTCCGGTTTCAGAAGTCCCTGCCGACCGACGCGACGCCGGCCGGCCCCGCCTGAGCTCCAGGCTAGCCCGCTGTTAGGGGAAAGCCGGGGGCTTGGCGTCCCCGGTTACGAACCACAGGCGCTACGGGGCGGAGGGTCCTCTTGGCGCCCGCAAGGCCTCTTGCGGCAAGATCCTTCCGAGCCGCGCACTACGCGCGCCGTCAACTCAACCGGCGTCCCAAACGCTGAACCACTCCGGCAACGCGCTTGCGGTTGGGCGATCCGTCACTGCCGCGCCGACATGAATGCCGCCCGCAGAGCGGGGCCGGGAATCCCCGGCCCCGCTCTGGCGCCGTCGGCTCATTCTCTCTCCGCCCCGGTCCGCCGATTCGGGCGCCCGGGAGGGGACTCTTGAGAACACAAGCCGCATCCGTTGTCGTCGCGCGTGAACCCTACTGCGGGTTCCACATGTTGTAGGTGTTCACGGTGGACTGCCAGTTGTCGCTCTTGATCGTTATGTTGTTCACCACCTGGCCAATGCCGACGGTTTTCCCAATCTTCATGGCCTGAACGTGGCCATCGCAGAAGGCGTAGCATCCGCCGCCGCCGTACAGGTCTCTGGCGACGCCCCATTCGGTGGCGTTGGCGTATGGTTCGTTGAAGTTGGCGTCCTTATCGGACGAGTTCAGCATGATGAAGTCATACGGATCGATGTCGATCCAGCCGGCGTTGGCGCCGGTCCACTGCGCCGTTGGGGTCCCAGCACCGCCTTTGCCTGTGGCCGGGAGCGGGTTTGGCATCGCGTTGTACGGAGACCGGTTGGAAGGGGCCACCGTCGCGAGTTCCGCAAACAAGATGGTATTGGCCGGGTTTGTTACGCTGGATGGGCCTAGCGGCGCCGGCGGGTTGTTGGCATTGACCGATGTCCAGTTGGCGTGCCCGGAAGTGAGGTAGCCCGCGATGAGGCTGCCGTTCAGGCCGTAGGAGATCACGCGGTCATGCGGGTTTGGCTGGGCGGCCGACCTAACGCCGGTACCGCCGTTGTTGAATACGTCCTTGCTCCTGACGCCGGAGTACATCTGCTCGTCCCAGCAGTTATGCGCGTACACCGCGGCGCCGGACCCACCCGTGTTGTTCATCCATCCCGGGAAGGTCTCGCCATTGTCCTGGCAGTAGCCTTGCATGGCCACGGCCAACTGGCGGATGTTGCTCAAGGACCTCGCTTGTCGAGCCCGATCTCGCGCTCTCGCAAAGACCGGGAATAGAATCGCTGCCAGGATCGCAATGATCGCGATGACAACGAGTAGCTCAATCAGGGTGAACCCTGTTTTCCGTTTCATTACAGTCCCTTCCATTCAGCAAGGCGACCAGCGCCTTGCGGGCTGCGGGTCAGGCTATGGCACTCCTTTTCAGGAGGGAAGGGTTCTTTTCCGTTAGGCCGGAATTCGCTTCGGCCGCGGGTGTTTTTCGGTCTCGGGCGCCGCTTACGCGGAGATGAAACGATGAAATGATACAATGTCTCTATTCGGTTTTGAACTCTCACCTCCTCAAGTTGAATTCGGCCCTGGATGAATGGAGAGGGATGGCCGTGATCCCTTACGCCTCTCAGACGACTAGGCTAACAGTTGTGTTCCAGCTATATTTGCCCCATGTTGCGGTCATCCTAAACAGCTTTGGGCTCAGTTCCTTCGCGTGGATCACGGCCTCGACGGCCGCCCGTTCGGGAGTGCTCAACGGTAAAACGGACCCGGCGTCATCGGGCCGAATTGGAGGCTACCTTCGCCCTTGGGTTCCACATGTTGTAGATATTGAGTACAGAGGCCCAGTTGGTTCTGCTGATGGCGGACGAGCCGACGAACCGGCCGATGCCCACGGTCTGCGCGAGCCTCATGAACTGGACGTGGCCGTCGCAAAACGCATAGCAGCCGCCTCCGCCGTACAGGTTCCGGGCGACGCCCCATCCCGTAGCATTCGTGAACGGAGGGACAAAGTCATTGTCGCCGGACGTGATCGTGATGAAGTCGTAGGGGTCGATATCCACCCAGCCCACCCACGCGGTGAGCCATGCCCTGCTCGCGGCGCCGGATCCGGCCCTGGCGGTGAACGGGGGCGGGACGGTGAAGGCGTTGTATGCCGACTTATTGGCATATGTGACAGTGGATAGCTCCGCAAAGAGGATAACGCCCGCCGGATCTGCGAGGAACGGCAGACGGGATGGAGCGGGCGGATTCGCCCCGGAAATGCCCGTATAGTTCGCATGCCCGCCGGAGTAGGCGCCGATGAGGCAGCCGTTCAGACCATACGTTAACGTGCGGTCATGCGGGTTCGGCTGGGCGGATGATTTGATGCCGGTGGAGCCGTTGCTGTAGATCCCTTTGTCCCGAACATACGGACTCAGTTGCTCATCCCAGCAGTTGTGCGCGTACAGGGGCCCTGCGGGGCCAGGGTTGTTGTTCATCCAGCCCGGCAGGGTCTCGGCATAGTCCTCCATGTAGCGCTGAGTCGCCGAAGCCAATTGGCGGACGTTGTTCAGCGATTTGGCCATCAGCGCCCTGTCGCGCGCGTTAGCCAACATAGGGAACACGAGGGACACGAGCATGGCGTTGATCGCTACAACGGAAACCGCCTCTACGAGGGTGAATCCTGTTGGCGCCTTCATCATCGTTCCTTCCAGTGGACACGGCGATCCGCCATCCGCGGGTCGCGTCACTCTTTACAGTGCGCATTCTGTTCTCCCCGAAGGCGCAGTACTCCGGCGGATGGGATCGCATGCAGGCCGCCAAGCGTTCATGTGATGGGAAGCGGCCCGAGTGGGAATCGTCCCGGCGAGACGCACCATCCGCTCGTAAGCGCGCCTGGCGTGCAGGCTGCGGATCGGCGCCGGAATGCCTATCAGACGAAATGGCGGACAGCCGTGTTCCGCGGCGCCGGAAGACTGACGCCGCTCCGGTTTCGTGGAAGCGCCTCAGGCGGCGAACGCGGCGCCAGCTTGCGTTCATGGTCTTGCCGGCGCTCAGTGTGCTAGTTCTGAAGAACAGCTTCGCGACTGCGGTCCGCTTTGACGTGAGACCCATGGAACGAACACTAAGTTGTGCGGAGGAGTGAGTTGGCGAGTATCAACAAGATGACGATTTGATTGGCAATTACCAAACAGGCCGATCACGCAAGAAGAAGGGACCAGACAGCTAGTCTGGTCCCTTCTTCCTCATCTTCGGTTAGGCCGGTTGGAGGGCCTCGGTCTCGGCCTCCTCGGTGAACTCGCAGGGTCGCTTGAATCGAACCTCAATCTGGCAGCCTACCGCGGCTGCAATGCGCTGGAGCATGTTGAGAGAATGTCCAGTGTAATCGGCATCCTCAAGACGGGAGATGACAGACGCCGTCGTCCCGACCTTTTTGGCGAGCGCGCGCTGGGTGAGCCCAGCTTCCTTTCGGATGTCGTAGACCATCTGGGCGACATCCGCGTTTACCCGTTCGCACTCAATATCGGCGGCGCGCTCGGGTCGCCCTGCCAGAAGGCGCTTGCGCAGGATTCGCGAGGCAGAGGTCGCGTTGCGCATGGTCTCGGTCATGGCTCTTCCTTATATGTGTGATGTTCAGGGCACGCCTCGAATCTTCGCTTGAGATCCAGCGCGTGGTTAATCTCGGCCTGCGGGACTTTCTCGCAGTTCTTCTTGAGCCCTCCCGTGAGCACTGCAATCGTTCGGCCGTGAAAGAAGTAGAGAATCCGGACCTGGCTGCTGTCGCTCTTGAAGCGCAACTCATGCAGGCCGCCCGTAAGAGTGTCGGCATGCGGGCGTCGCAGTTCATGTCCGTTTTCGGTCAGGCGTTCAATGCGCTCAAGGCCTTTGTTCTGGACGGCTGGGGTCTGCTTGTCCATCCAGGCAAGCAGTGGGACAAATCCCGTGTCGTCCATGAAGTAGATTACGTCAATCCTTGGCATGGGTGTCAGGAGCCTAACGCAAATGTCGTTGCCTCAACCCACTGCCATGGTCATGACAACGAAGTTATACCGCATAGTTTCGCATTTCTGCGAACAATTTGCAACTTTTTTTCTAAGAGTTTTTGTAGCGGCCGGATCGGAGGCGGCCTCAGGCAGTCCATTTCGGTAACGATAATTCGTGTTATCGTGACCCCGCCCCTCCTCTCAGCGTCTGGCTGAGCCGCCGTTTTGTCGGCCGTGTCATCATGGCTACATGCCGAACCTTTTCTACACCGCCAGTGAACCCGACTGGGACAACCTAGCACCATTGCCCCCGGATCCGCCCGGAAAGATCATCCTCATCAGCGGCAGCCGCCACCATACCAACCTGGGCATGGTGCGCCTGTGGCTCTCCCGGTGGCTTCCATCTCTCCCTGCGGGCACGTTGATCCGGCACGGCGGCGCGGTTGGAGTTGACCAGCTCGCGGGCGAGATCGCTGCCGAGACCACGGGCCTCATAGTGGAGTGCATTCTTCCAGACTACACAGCCTACTCCCGCCCCGAGGCTTGGAGGGCGCCGCTGGACAGTAACACGGTTATGGTGGCGGGCGGGAAGCTGCACGGGCAGACCTACGGGCCCGCGTCGAAGTGCCTGACGTTTCCGTGCGGCGTCGGCGGCAGAACCTGGGACACGATTACGAAGGCTCTTGGCGCTGGTATCCCCACGGCTGTGATCGGCGAGGACGGCCGGAAGATGGCGAGCGTGGCCTAGATTCGACTTTGTTCAGAACAACGCGTACCCAAGCGCAGAGAGGCCCGGACTGCTGAACAGTCCGGGCCTCTCTGTCTGGCCGCCCTCCACCCGTGTCGCCTCGCGTATTGCGACTACAGGCAGCCGCGGCTGCTGACCGGCTGTCAGACTACGACAGCACCGTGAAAGTGTGCGGAACCCTTGGGCGCTTCGGCCGGCTCCTCAATGGGCACTTCAACGACTGGGGCACCCCGCAGGAGATCAACCTGCCTCGCTTCGCTCAGTTCCCTGAACTGATCGTACATCCTCTCGGGCATCGCCGCCCACGCTCGCGAGCCGAGGTGGCTGCAGCATAGGACGGCCACGCCGGTAAGGCTCACCGCCTCGGCGACGATCCCGGATACCAGCTCGTAGACATCGGGAGCGGCGAGCAACACCTGCCTCTCGTCAGCCATTCCCGGCCAGATGGCTGCGACCAATTCACCAACGATACATTCCCGTCTTATCATCATTTCCCCTATTGCTAATGTTACGTCCAGCCCGGAGCAGATACGGCCCCGCGGACCACCTGATAGAGCATTGAGCCTATCCCCTCTCACGACGCCCGCGACGCAATTGCATGCCTCAGCAGGCAGGCGGCACGCGGCGCCGTATGGTTGGACGCTACGGAATCGTGAACGGTGGCATCGGGGCTCGACGAATGAATGCCCAGGTCGCTGCATCGGTAGCCGGGCTCTCTGTCGATCGCAAAGGGTGAGCCCTCCGGGAGATGGCTCGGCTCCACTGACCGGGCGGCACTGGGACGCTGCGCGCGCCCTTACGCTAGGGGGCCCAGATCACCGGAACGACTGACTCTTCCGATGAGGCGGATCACCCGCGCCACGGCGCCCTCCAATGGATCTGCCACCCCAATTGGATTAGGGGCAACCATATCCGGGTATAAGGCGCCTATCGCGCCGGCTGACCCGATTTGCGGTCGCCCACGTGAGTTCACTCATACATGAGCAATGGAGGGAATAATGGATACCGAGCAGCAACTTCTCGTCGCGATCCGGGCTCACGCCATGCGCCATGGATCGTGCCCGAGCGTCTGGGAGATAGCTTTCACCACAGGGCAGACCGAGCATGCCATCCTAGGGGTGGCCCAGGAACTAGCGCGAAGGCGCCTGGTGAAGGAGTGTCCCGGTCTTGATGCGCCGCTGCAGCTCACCGTCGATGGGTTCGCCGAGGCTCGCCGGATCCAGGAGTGGGCGTGGATGCCGCCCCCCAGCCTCGTCGACAACGGGCGCTCCCGCGCCATACGGTGAGTACCGCGAGTCGGAGATGGCCCGGCTGCCGCACCGGCAGTCGGGCCATTCGCTTATCGCGTTCACGCGTCACCGATCCATCATCACGTGTATGCCGAACTTAGCTTTCGGATGAGGTCGGTCACCGTGTCCGCCGTCACCTTGTCGATCTCGCAGATCAGGAAGCTCCGGATATCGGCGCCTACTCCTACCCGGATCCTGATGGGAATGCCGAAGATCCGCCAGCGCGTCACGGCCACGGTACCGGTCTTCTTCACCCACGCCTTCAGCTCAGTCTTGTAGTCTTCGGCCTTCTCGCCCGCGACCGGCGCCACCGATGCCAGCGCCTGGGCGACGAGTGCCGCGATGACCAGCTTCCAAGTCGCACTCATCCTCGTAGGGCCTCCTCTGCCCCGTTCCGCTTCAGCCGCCCGATCGCGGCCCGCTCCAG
>DASXUL010000080.1:0-34518 GCA_036504855.1 Armatimonadota bacterium
CCGTCCACCGATCGGTGGACGGAACCAGTGACGCGTAGGGACACGGCTTGCCGTGTCCGCCCCCTCTCTTCAGGGAATCGGAGGCTTCTCTGGGGGTCGGCGAACTCCCAGTTTCACCCTAACAGCGCACTTAGCGCGGCCCAAACAACACGGCGTTCACGAACAGGCGCGACGACACTTCCCAGTAGCCGCGTTGGTTTGGATCGTCGGCGAACAGCACAACGTGCCCCCGCCCCTGCGTCTCGTCCACCATGTAGGCCTTACCCGGAAGGGCGCGATGCATGCGCTCCCATACGAACCCCGCCACGGTTAGCCGTTGCTCATCCGCGAAGACGGCCACGTTGCGGCCCTCCACGCTGGGCGAGAGCAGACGGTCCGACGTGAACGGCACGTGGGATTCGGCGCCGAAACCCAGCGTGGCCGCGCTATGCCGGTCCAGTTCCACGCGCAGCGCTGCGCCGGCGACCTTTTCCGGCCGGTGTTCGAGCGGGATCTCGGGTTCCTTGTCTTTGTCCTTCTCCGGCTCCGGCGGCGGGTTGCGCAAGTCCTTCACAACCTTGACCGTGGTCCAATCCTTGCCCTTGGCGCAGAGACAGGCGGCCGCGCCTCCGAGCGCGATCAGGGTTCCCCCCTGGCGCGTCCAGCCGTGCAGGGATTTCCATGCGTCTACGTTCAGATGGGAGGCATAGTCGTCTGCATCCCCGTCCGGCAGGATGATCACGTCGTAGCGGCGCAGGTCTGCCTCCTTCAAGTTCCCGGCGCGGATCGGCGTGAAGTCCAGGCCCAGCTCCTGCTCGAAGAGCCACGCCATCCACCCATAGGAAGCCGTCTTCCCCGGCTCTCCATAGAGCGCGGCCACCCGCGGCGGCTTGACGTGCGTTACCTCGTCGCTTCCCAGCGAAATGCCGGCATCGGTCCAGGACGTCCGCGCGGGAAGCAAGGCGGCGCCGGCCGCGCCCGCGGCGGAACGGACCTCAGCGCAAACGGTCTCCCAATCTCTACCCTGATCGGCGCGCTTGACGACCAGCGTTCCGCGCCGGCGTTCCACGCCGTTCAGCGTGAACGGGCGCTTCGCCACGTGGACACGCACGCCGCGCTTCATGAGGAGGCAAGCGGCCTTCAGCGCGCCGAACCCATCGGCCGGAATGAGGTATCCGTAAGCTGGCTCGGCGCCGGCAACATCGGGCGCCGCCGGCGTCCATGGCTCCAACCGCGACAATGCGGCGTTCGTGGTCCACGTCTCCACGCCCAGCGCCAGCGGCAGCGACCAGGCGGTATGGTCGTAGAACTCGGAGTCCACGAATTCGGAGCGGCGCCTAACCTGCTCGGCCAGCCAATCCGGGTCGATGGCGGTTTCGCGTTCCAGGACGGATCGGGCGGCGCGCCCTTCCGGTTGGTCCAACCGCACCACAAGGCTGCCGGCCTTCACGAGCCGCGGCTGCGCGTCGCCTCCCTCATAGGGAGTCAGCGCGGCATCGACGTCTTTAACCAGCCGTTCCACGAGGATGCCCTGAGCCTGAAGGGTCTCCGCCATTCGCTCCGCCGGTTTGCCGGCGCCCGCATCGGGGAAGACATAGGCGCGCGGGCCGGCGGCGCAGCTGTCGGCGGCGGACACGAAGAATGCGCGAACGTCGTGGAGCAATTCATCGCGTCGGGCGGCGGCGGTGCGGCACATGCTGAGCGCCGCGACGAAGTGGTGGCGGATCGCGTCGTCGAAGCGGCAGATCGTTGCGTCGTTGCGCTCGGTTCCAAGGCCGGCGGCGCTCGCTTGCTCGTAAGTCATGCCCGTGCACCCGTGGAGGGTGGGGAAGGCTTCGCCGTAGCCAGGGTAGAAGGCGTCAAAGGTTTCGCCGGACCAGTAGTCCCACCCCTCGGCGTCAAAGGCGCTGGCGATATCCTGGCCCAGGATGCTCCACCAACGGAGCACGTGTTCCCCGAGGTTCGGGTTCATGGGCTCGGCTGGCGGCGGGAAGAAGAAGCGGCTGTCCCACCACATCTCGTGCGCATCCGCCAGCACCTGGGGCCTCCAGCGCAGGAAGGCGCCCACGCGGGCGCGGCTCTCCGGCTGCGTCAGCGGGAACCAGTCGCGGTTCATGTCGAAGAAGTAGTGGTTGGTGCGCCCGCCCGCCCACGGTTCCCAGTGTTCGGCGGCCCACGGGTCAGTTCGCGGGACGATTCCGAACAGCGAGTAGTAGGCGTTCACGGAGCGCGCGCGGCCATCCGGGTTCTGCAGCGGGTCGATGCCCACCACCACCTCGTTCAGTACCGGGTCGTCTGTGGCGGCGAAGTGGAAGGCGAGGAGAAGCGCCGCCTCGGCCGTGGAGTGCTCGTCGCCGTGCACGTTGGCGATCACCCAGGCTGTGGCGGGCATGGACTTGAGGTCCGCTTCCACATCAGCGGACGGGTCCGCGAGGCGTACATTGGCGGCTTGGATGGCGTCCAAACGCTGCGCGTTGGCTTCGCTGGCGATGGTCAGCAGTTGCAGAGGCCGGCCTTCAACAGAGCGCCCCGTTATCTCCAGGCGGCACTTGGCGGGCCAGCGCGCGGCGATCGCCTCCACGGCGCGCTCTATCGCATCCGGCGTGCTGATTCGGTCGCCGGGCGCGTATCCCAGGGTTTCCTCGAAGAGCTTCCAGGCCTGTTCCATCTCTCGCCTCCATCGTCAACGTCTGTACGGTTGCGCCAGTGCGGCGGGGCCGGCCCCGGTCCGCTTGAAGACCGCCAGGGCCAGCAGCGTGGCCGCGTACGGCAGCATCTCAATCACTTGCGGCGAAAGGCCGCCGCCGGAGCCGGCCAGCGCGAACTTCGCCTGAGCGGCCATGCCGAAGAAGAAGGCGCCGGCCAGAATGCCCCAGGGGTTCCAGCGCCCGAAGATCACCAGGGCCAGGGCAATGAAGCCCCGTCCGTTCGTCATGCCTTCCACGAATGTGTTGCCCTGCACCACCGACAGGTAGCCGCCGCCAAGGCCGGCCAGCGCGCCGCCGGCCAGAACGCCCGCAAAGCGCCAGGCAGCCACCGGGTGGCCCGCGGTGTCCGCGGCTTCCGGCTTCTCGCCGCACGCTCGCAGCGCCAGCCCGCCGCGCGTTCGATGCAGCCACCACCAGACGATCGGCGCCAGCGCCAGCGAGAAGAGCGCTACCGGGTTCTGCTGGAACAACAGGGGGCCCGCAGCCGGCAGAGCGGAGAGGACCGGGATATGCATCGCCCCCAGCGGCGTCACCGAAAGGGCCGCGCTGGAGAGTCCGAACACCGAACGGTACAGCGTGCCGGTGAGCCCGAGCCCCACGAGGTTCATGCCGGTGCCCACGATGACCTGATCGGCCTTCAACGTGACGGTGAGCAGCCCGAAGACGGCGGAGGCGGCGAGCCCAGCGCCAACGGCCGCCAGCAGACCCACCGCCGCCGACCCGCACGCGTGCGCCGCCGCGAACGCCGCGAACGCGCCGCACAGCATCGTTCCTTCGATGCCGATGTTCAGCACGCCCCCGCGCTCCGCGATCAGCTCCCCCAGCGCCGCCAGCAACAACGGCGCCGCCAATGCCATAGCTCCCTGTGCAAAGTCCATTGTTTTCGTAGCTGTCAGCCATCAGCCGTCAGCGATCAGCCCGGGCGTCTCGGTACAGATCCTATCTCCCTACTCCTCGACGATGCCCTTCCGGGCTGAGCGCTGACGGCTGATGGCTGACAGCTTCTCTACGTCTCCCTCGCCGTTCGGGCCGAGAGGGCGGCGCGGATGGCGACTGTAAAGATGATGACGCCCTGGACCACCTGAACGACAACGTGCGAGACGCCGGCCTGGGCCTCCATGGCCCCGGCCCCGGCGTCCAGAGCGCCAAAAAGGAGAGCCGCCAGCAGCACGCCCGCCGGGTGCAGCTCGCCGAGAAGGGCCACGGCGATGGCCGTGTAGCCCCAGCCGGGCGAAAACGTGTCAGACAAAACGTGGGTTACGCCCATCAACTCCACTCCGCCGCCCACGCCCGCGAGGCCGCCGCTAACCAGGAAAGCCGTTGCGATTACGCGCGGAACCGGGATGCCGGCCGCCGCCGCGGCTCGCGGATTCTGCCCCACCACGCGCAGTTGGAACCCGCCGACCGTGCGGAACAGCCAAACGCCAACCAACACAGCCACCGCGACGGCGACGAACAGGCCGGCGTGCAGCCGGGTATGCGGAATCAGGCGCGCCAGCGTCGCCGCGGCGGGAAGTTCCTGGGTCTGCGGGTAAGTTCGCGCCCGCTCCATCAGCGGCCCGTGCACCAGGGCCGCCACGAGGTTCAGTGCCAGGAAGTTCAACATGATGGTGGCGATCACCTCGGGCACATTGCGGCGGATTCGGAGGAACGCCGCCAGAGCGGCCCAGCCAGCCCCGGCGGCAAATGCCGCGAACAGGCACGCCGGCGCCAGGATGGCGGCCGGCCAGCCGGCGCCGATCTGCGCAAGGGCCGTCACGCCTAGCGCGCCCGCCAGCAGTTGCCCCTCCGCCCCGATATTCCAGACGCCCGCGCGAAAGGCCACCGCCACAGCCAGCCCTGTGAATGCCAGCGGGATGGCGCGCAACAACGTTTCCGACAGCGCGTAGGAGCTGCCAAACGCCCCTCCGAGCAGGGCCGCGAACGCCGGCCCTACCTGACCGCCAGTGGCGGCGATCACCAACGCTCCGGCGGCCAACGCGCCGGCCAGCGATCCCAGCGGGAGGAGGGCCGTTCGGGCGGCGCGCCGGAACGGCGGAGAGGATGTCACGAGGGGCGCTCCGATCCCGGCGCCCCGGTCATCAGACGGCCAAGCCGGTCGCGATCTGAAGCGCTTTTGCCCGGCGCCATCTCGGCCGCCACACGGCCGTGGTACATCACCAGGATGCGGTCGGAGAGCGTCAGGAGCTCATCCAGTTCGCTGCTCACCAGAAGGGCGCCGCCGCCGGCCGCCCTATGGGCGCGGATTGCGTTGTGCACGAACTCGGTGGCGGTCACGTCCAGTCCGCGCGTCGGGTTCGCGGCCACCAGAAGCCGGGGATGCCGGCTCATCTCGCGCGCCACAACGGCCTTCTGCTGGTTCCCGCCGGAGACCGACCCCACCGGCGTCTCCATGGATGGCGCGCGCACGTCGTACTCCTCCATGAGGGCCGCTGCGCGGCGGCGCTCGGCCGACCGGTCCACAAAAGCCCCGCGCGCCGGGAGGTCGCCCGTCGTTAGCGATAGGTTCTCGCGCACGGTCATCGTGAGGGCGAGCGCCGACGCATGCCGGTCCTCGGGGATATGAGCGAGGCCCCAGCGGATGCGCCGGGCCACGCTCCACTGCCCCGCTTCCTCGCCGCCGAGGCGCACTCCGCCCCCGCGTCGCAGCCCCACCATCGTTTCCACAAGCTCGTTCTGGCCGTTCCCCTCCACGCCGGCCACGCCTACCACTTCTCCCGCGCGAACGATGCCGGCAGCCGGCGGCGAGGGAGACAGCAGGGGCGTTTCCAGCAGCGGCTCGCCCGGCGCTACGGCGCCTAGGGGCGCCGGCGCCGAGAGCGAGCGGCCCACCATGGCCCGCGCCAGCGAATCGGCGTCCACCTCTCCCCTCGGCGCGGAGAGCACCACGCGCCCGCGCCGCAGAACGGCCACGTCATCGGCCAGCGCCAGGGCCTCGGGAAGCTTGTGGGTGATCAGGATGATAGACGTTCCGGCGTCGCGCAGGCGGGCGAGCACCGCGAAGAGATCCGCCACTTCGGCGGGGGCCAGCACGGCGGTGGGCTCATCCAGGATCAACAGGCGCGCAGAGGCGCTGAGGGCCTTCAGGATCTCCACACGCTGCTGGAGGCCGACCGGGAGGTTGCCGACGCGCGCCGCGGGGTCGAGGGCCAGGCCAACGCGGTCCATCAGAGCGCGGGCCGCGGATTCCATGGCGCGGGGGGTGAGACGGCCGGGCGGTGGGGAAGCCAGCGCGAGGTTCTCGGCCACGGTCATGGCGGGAACGAGGGTGAAATGCTGGTGGACCATCCCGACCCCGGCGCGCCGGGCGGCGGCCGGATCCGAGAAGCCGGCCGGGCGGCCGCGCCAGATCAAATCGCCTGCATCCGGCCGCAACAGGCCGTAACAGACCTTCATCAGGGTGGACTTGCCTGCCCCGTTTTCGCCCAATAGCGCCAGCGCCGCGCCTTCGCGCACGCTCAGGCTCACGGCCTCCAGCGCGGTGAAGCCGCCGTATCGTTTTGTGATGTGTCGCGTTTCGAGAAGGACCATGAGCGTGCTCGGCGGCCGTCCGCCCGCCAACCTCACAACACGCCCATTGTAACATCCGCTCCGGCCCATCGCGCAAAGCGGACAGCAGTGAGTTTTCAGTCATCAGTCGTCAGTCATCAGCCCGAAGGCCCCCGTCCACGAGCCAGGTTGCTCAATGGACTGAGGACTTCGGGCTGACAACTGACGACTGACGACTGAAAACTGATGACTGACCCTCAGAATCCCTTGGTCAGGTTCGCGGCGGCGTTGGCCTTGGTGATTTCGGTAGTGGGGAGCACGATGCGCTTCTCCACCTTCTTGCCGTTGAGGGCGTCCAGGGCGGCCTTGAGGCCGTCGGCGCCGGGGCGGGGGTAGACGAAGGTGGCGGCCATCTTGCCTGCGGCGACCGCCTGGATGGCTTCCTTCTGGCCGTCCACGCCGATCACGGCGACATCCTTGAGTTTGCCGGCTTTGTCCAGCACGCCGGAAGCGCCCAGCGCCATTTCGTCGTTGTGGGCGTACACCACCTCCACGTCCGGGTGGGCGGTGAACATGGTCTGGAACACCTCAATCGCCTTGCCGCGCAGGTAGTTGCCCGGTTGGCTGGCGAGGATAGAGTATTTCGGATCGTTACCGATGCCTTCGCGGAAGCCCTTGGCGCGTTCCTTGGTTGGGGTGGCGCCGGCGATCCCGGCGATCTCAATGATCTTGGCGCCCTTCGGGTAGGCCTTCTTCACGTACTCGCCGGCCATCTTGCCAATGAGCACGTTATCGGCCCCGACCAGGGAGGTGTACTGATCGTTGTCTGTGGCGCGGTCGAGGAGGATGACGGGGATCCCCTTCTTGTAGATCTTGGTGACTTCCGGCGTCAGCGGGGCGGATTCCACCGGGCTGATCATCAGGGCGTCGATGCCCTGCGTATTCAGGTTCTCCACCTGATTCACCTGGTTGCTGGCGACGTTCTGGGCATCCTGCTTCAGCACCTTGGCGTTCGGGTGGTTCTTCTCCTCGGTTTCGAGCTCGGAGTTCATGGCCTTGCGCCATGGGTCCTGCAGGGTGCTCTGAGAGTAACCGATCTTGAAGGTCTTTGAGCCAGGCGTCGGCGGCGGCGCGCCTGGGGTGGGGTTGGCGGTGACATTCTTTTTGCCGCCGCAACCGGCCAGCGCCAGCGCGGAGAGGCCGGCCAGCAACAGAGCGTTACGCATCACATCCTCCTTGGAGTAAGGGAGAAGGGCACGGCCCCGCGCGGCCCTCGCCGCAATCAGGAGCCCTTCTTGCGCGTCTGAATCAACACACCGAGGATTATCGCCAGGGCGCGGATGCCGCCCTGGGCATATGGGTCCACATTGCGTAGCCCCATCACGTTGATGAGGAACCCCACGAACAGCACGCCGATGAACGTGCCGCCGATATTGCCCACTCCGCCCATGAGGCTGGCGCCGCCGATGACGGCCGCCGCGATGGCGTCGAGCTCCAGGTTCAGGCCGTAAAGCGCCTGGCCGCTCTGGAGGCGGGCTGTGTAAATGAGGGCGGCCACGCCGGCAAGCATGCCGCTGATGATGTAGACGGACGCCTCGACCATCCGGGTGTTCACGCCGGAGAGGCGTGTTGCCTCCTCATTGCCGCCCAGGGCGTACACGTAGCGCCCGTAGCGCATGCGGGTGAGCACGATCCACGCGATCACAGCGGCGGCCAGGAAGATGAGCCCGGCCACCGGGATGCCGGGGAAGGCGTGCGGGTCGGTCCGTTGGGTGGTTGGCGGCGCGAAGATAACGGCGTCGAAGGCCTGGAAGAAGGGCGGCATCTTGTCGCCGATGATGATCGGTGAGCCGCCGCTGTAGAGCTGCCCCACGCTGATCGCGCCCACCATCATGGCGAGCGTGGCGATGAACGGGGGCAGCCGCAGGCCCGCGATCATGATGCCGTTCAACAGCCCCAGGAAGGCGCCGATTCCGATGCAGGCGAACATCGCTACAACCGGCCCCACGTGTCCCTCCCGCAGCAGGCCGGCGGTGATCACGCCGCTGCAGAGCATCACGGAACCCACGGAGAGGTCAATCCCGCCCGTGAGGACCACGAACGTCATGCCCACCGCGAGGATGCCGACGATGGAGTTCTGGAGGAGGACCTGTCCGAGGTTGCCAGGGGTCAGGAACAGGGGGTGCAGGAGCGATGCGGCCACGAACATCAGCAGCAGCACGATGAGGCTGCGGTACTGGAGCAAGGCGAGCGGACGGCGCGTTCGCACGGGGGCGGCACTCTGTGGCTGTTCGTTGTTGGAGGCCATGATTCTAGAGCCAAACCTGCTGGAACCCAGAATAGCACGGACACGCAGGAAAAAGGAAAGCCTCGGAGGCGGAGACACCAATCGTTTGTCTATGCCGTTTTCGGAGCCCGCACGCTGGGCCATGGGCGCAGAACCACGTACCGCAACCAAACGTTTCCGTTGCGCAACGGCGCCATGCCATTGAGCCGGAGCGGCAGCCCGCCGGGCAGCCCGCCGCGCACGAAGGAGCGGCCCGTCTCCCCGGCCAATGCCGGCGCGGGGCCAGGCTCCCGCGACCTAGCCTTCGGCCGGTTCCAGGCCCAGTTCGGGCGCGATCGCCTGCATGGCGGCGATGACGCTGCTCGGTCGTGCTTGAGTGCAGGACTGGCCGACAGTGAGCCTGCATGAAACCCTTGCTCCAGTCTGGCTATCCGTGTACTGCGATTTCAGTCAGGACGCCGCGCGCCGGTCTCGGCGATGCCCTGCGGGCAGTGCACGCCGCCTTTTCGTACCCACATGGTAGCTAAGCCCGTTGCGATGTCCGCGATTGAGACGGCTAACGATATCTTTCACGGTGGACACAGCTCATCATGGCGATACAGCCAGCGCATCGGATCAGTACTTGGATGCCTACCTGCTAGCGCCGGGTTCATCGAGATGCGGCACACCCAAAACAGCACGTAGTAGAGCCCGCTCAGTCTCTTCACCAGGGGCATTGAAATAACCGGTGTAAGCCCCGGCTAGCTCCTCATCTGAGACTTCGTGATCTAACTGGCATGTTGGTGACCCGTCACAGCCGTAGAACACCCTGTATTTGAAGCCGCCAGGGAAGGGCGGAGTCAGTTCGAACTCAAGTCGAATCGGGTAAACAGGCATCTGCGGCGGGAGCTTCACACCGTCCTTACTCACAAGGCTTGTCAGTAGATTGAAGGCTTGTGCGTTAGTCCAGTTGCCAGGGTCGGTCGCCCGTAGCCGCATAACGGACTCACCGTCAGGGGGGAAAATGTGCAGAGTCGCGTAGACATCGCGGATTACACCAGGGCCGTTGGTAAACAGCCCGAAGTCAACGTGGAAGGCGACTACCGGGCTAGTGGCAGGTGGCCGCAGGATCTTTGGCCGTACCGAGGTCCACGTGTGTTCTATGGTAGGTTGTGGTCTACGCCCGAACATCGCCGCCAGAACGCCATATGGGGCGGGGGCGAAGCTGGAGCCTGCGCGAATGTAGTACTGCCAAGCGCCCACAGCCTGCAGTGGAACGTGGAGGCCCTTGGGAATGAGGGTAACGACGAAGCCGCTCGTCGTCATTGATGATGCCAATGGGAAATGCCGTACTCCGGTGTGTGGGGGCAGCGTCCGCCCGGAGACAGCTCCGTCCAGCCAACTAACGAAGCGTACCGGGTCATGAATGGGCACCTTCGCGTTTGGCAGATCGCCGGAGCCGGCATCCCGACAGTCAACACCCCATATCAATAGTCCGCCTTCGGAGTTGCCGAAGCCCGATATCGCCTTGCCGAGATTGCCCAAGTCTTTGTCGTGTAACCTGGCCCCCGAGCCGTTATCGGCGGACCTCTTGAAATCCAGGAACAACTCCTCGGACTTGCGATGGGCGAAAAGCTCGTCAATGGCCTCTTCGCCCAAGGAAGTGATTCGCGTGAACAAGTCTTCAGCCCGTCCCATACGCTCGCCTCCATGTCGTCGAATCTAGTACGTTCAGGCCGGCATCAGCTCAGTCCGGGATGATTACATAGAACGGATCGCCACGCTTGCCAGCCCCGCAGATGTGTTCTACAGCGCCGATGCTCTTCAGGACGAGGAACAGAAAGGTGACGTTGCAGGAGTGACCGCTCTTTGCGGAGTCAAAGACGCTAGGACTGTAGATACGTAGATCCGGTCCGCTGAGCCTCCGACCCCTGAACTCGGCATAGGCATCGTACAGGTCTCGAAGAGCAACACGGATCGTTGAGCGGCGCCGTCGGTATGCTAACTTACCGCCCGAGAGGCCCGTTATCGCGGACGTACCGCCGCCAGGGTTGTTGAGTACCGTACCAATTCGAAGGGCCTCACATACTCGGTGCTCGAACTCGTCGCAATCCATGATGGCTTCCTTTCAGCGGAGACGTGTAATACGGTGCGAGGTTGCAGGTGGAGCCGGACCTGGGCGGAATGCGCGATCAGAGTTCCGGTTCCAGGCCCAGTTCGGGCGCGATCGCCTGCATGGCGGCGATGACGCGCTGGATGTGGGCGGCGTGGTCGATGCCCAGAAGGTCAATGCCGCGGTTCACGTCGGCGCGGTTAACCCCGGCGGCGAAGGCCGGGCTCTTCAGGCGCTTCTCCACGCTCTTCGGGGCCAGCCCCTCCAGGCGGGTGGGGCGGATGAGGGCGCAGGCGTTGATGAAGCCGGCCAGCTCATCGCAGGCGAAGAGGGCCCGGTCTATGTCTGTCTCCGGCTCCACGCCGGTGCGCTCCGGCGCATGGGCCTCAATAGCATGGATGACTTCGGCGGGTACGTCGCCGCGTTCCCGCAACAACTGGGTCAGAACCTTTGGGTGCTCGTTCGGGTGTTTCTCCCAGTCGCCATCGTGGAGGAGGCCGGCGAGGCCCCAGATATCCGGGTCGGCGCCGTAGTCCGGCGCATAGGAGCGCATGGCGGCCTCGACGGCCAGCATGTGGCGCACCAGGGCCTCGTTCTCCACCATTCCCCGCACAAGGGCGAGTGCATCGTCGCGTGTCATATCCCCTCCGGTCGCACTTTTTCGTGCATTTGGTAATACACTTACCGAAAGCGGCGCGGCGCTTCCGCGCTCGCCGCGCTTGTTTCGGTGTCACAAATATGATCACACCCACCCGAGAGGAATTCAAACAGCGCGCCCGCCACGGCAACATGGTGGCCGTGGTGCGCGATGTTCTGGCGGACATGCTTACGCCCGTGGCCGCGTTCCGCAAGCTGGCCGCCGGCGGCGTGCCTTCCTTCATGCTGGAGTCCGTGGAACGCGGCGACCAGGTGGGCCGCTACTCCTTCCTGGGCGCCAACCCGATGATGCTGATCAGCGCCAAGGGCGATGAGATCACGATCACAGAGAACGGCGAGACCCGCACGGAGACCCTGAAGGACGGACGCGACCCCCTGCACCTCATCGAAAGCCTGATGGCCCGCTATCAGTGGGTGGGCGGACCGGATCTGCCTCCCTTCGTGGGCGGCGCCGTGGGCCTGATGGGCTATGACATGGTGCGCTGGTTCGAGAAGCTTCCAGACACGACCGAGGATGACCTCCAGGCGCCTGACGCGCTCTTCATGCTGGCGGATACCATCGTGATCTTCGATCACCTGCGCCACCGGCTGAAGGTGGTGTGCAACGCCCTTGTAGACGGCTCCGTGGACGACGCGTACGACAAGGCGGTGGCCCGCGTGAACCGCGTCACCGCCACGCTGCAGTCTCACTCAATGCCGGAATGGCCGAAAACCGGCGAGATCCCCGGCGAGCCCGAGTGGAACATGACGCCGGAGCAGTACCAGGAGATGGTCCGCAAGGGCGTTGAGTACATCCGCGCCGGCGACTGCATCCAGCTTGTTTTGGCCCAGCGCATGCGCCGTGAGATTGCGGCGGACCCGCTGGACGTGTACCGCGCGCTCCGCTTCATCAACCCATCGCCTTACATGTTCTACCTGAACCTCGGCGAGATGATTCTGGTGGGCTCGTCGCCGGAGATCCTGGTGACCGAGACGGCGGGGCAGCTTCGCTACCGCCCCATCGCCGGCACCCGGCCGCGCGGCGCAACGCCGGCCGAAGACGCGGCGCTTGAAGCCGAAATGCACGCCAGCGAGAAGGAACGCGCCGAGCACATTATGCTGGTTGACCTAGGCCGCAATGACCTGGGCCGCGTTTGCCAGTACGGGTCGGTGAACGTGGATGAGCTGTTCCTAACCGAGCGCTACAGCGACGTGATGCACCTTGTCAGCAACGTGCGGGGCCACCTACGCCCGGAGTGCGACCGGTTTGACGCCCTTCGCGCCGTGTTCCCGGCCGGCACGCTCAGCGGCGCCCCGAAAGTGCGCGCTATGGAGATCATTGACGAACTGGAGCCTACCCGGCGCGGCCCGTATGGCGGTGCGGTGGGCTACATTAGCTTCTCCGGCGGCCTCGACACCTGCATCTGCATCCGCACCGTGATGATCCAGGGGAACGTGGCCACCGTGGGGGCCGGCGCCGGCATCGTGAGCGATTCCGACCCGCTGGCGGAGCACCAGGAATGCCGCAACAAGGCCCGCGCCGTATTGCGCGCCATCAGCCTGGCCGAACAGGGGCTGGACTGAGTTTGGGTTGATGACCGTCTGATTCATATGAGACCGGAGTACGAAATTGATTACAGCAAGGCCAAGCCCAACCGCTTTGCCGGCCGGGTTAAGCTCCCATCCGTTGTCGTCGCTCTCGATCCTGATGTGGCCGAGGTATTTCAGACACCTGAGTCCGTGAACGCGGTCCTTCGGGCCCTGATCACGACGATGCCGGAAGTTCGGAAGGAGAAGCAGCCGGCGTAACGCTGAATGCCGCAAGAGGGGCCACGCCGTATTGCGCGCCATCAGCGACGCGGAACAGGGGCTGGACTGAACCCGGCTCGATAGAGCACGACCATTATGATCCTAGTTATCGACAATTACGATTCGTTCACGTATAACATCGTCCAGTATCTGGGCGAGATGGGGGCCGAGCTGCGGGTGGTGCGCAATCGCGACGTTACCCTCGACGAAGTGGGCGAGATGCGGCCTGAGAAGATTCTCATCTCGCCCGGGCCTTGCACGCCGAACGAGGCGGGCATCAGCGTGGGCGTGATCCAGCGGTTCGGGCCGGAGATCCCGATCCTCGGCGTGTGCCTGGGGCATCAAAGCATCGCGGCGGCGCTGGGCGGCAACGTGGTCCGCGCGGAGCGCATCATGCACGGCAAGACCAGCATGGTCCGTCACGACGGCGCCGGAGTGTTCGAGGGGCTGCCGAACCCGATGGAGTGCATCCGGTACCACAGCCTGATCATCGAGCGCTCATCCCTCCCAGACTGCCTCACGATCTCGGCAGATACCGATCAGGGCGAAATAATGGGCGTCCGCCACAAGGATTGGCCGCTTGAAGGCGTGCAGTTCCACCCGGAGAGCATCCTCACCCAGGGCGGAAAAGACCTTCTGCGCAATTTCCTGACGCAAGAGTTGTAGGCGGCCACCGATGATCCGCGATGCGATACCGCGTGTGATGCGCGGGGAAAACCTGGACGCGCTGGAAGCGGCGGCGGTGATGCAGGAGATGATGTCCGGCGCCGCCACCCAATCGCAGATGGCCGCCCTGCTGGTGGCGATGCGCATCAAAGGCGAGACCGTGGACGAGATCTGCGGATTCTCCCGAACGATGCGCGCGCACGTGGTCCACATCGTGCCTCCGCGCACGCGTAACCACATCGACACCTGCGGCACCGGCGGCGATGCCCTCACCATCGACGGGTTAGCTTGCTCCACATTCAACATTTCGACGGCTGCCGCGTTCGTGGCGGCGGGCGCCGGGGTTCCGGTGGCCAAGCACGGCAACCGCGCCATGAGCAGCAAGTGCGGCAGCGCGGACGTGTTGGAGGCCGCCGGAGTTCCCATCGAGGCCCCGCCCGAAGTGCTGGCCAAGGCCATCGACGATATCGGCATCGCCTTTCTGTTCGCCCAGAAGCTGCACCCCAGCATGCGGTTCGCCGCCCCCGTGCGTCGTGAGATCGGCGTGCGCACCGTGTTCAACGTGTTGGGCCCGCTCACGAACCCCGCCAAGGCGGAGCGTCAACTCATCGGCGTGTGGGATGCGGAATGGCTGCGGCCCGTGGGAGAGGCGCTGGGCGTTCTCGGCAGCGAGCGCGCGATGGTGGTCCACGGCATCCCCGGGCTGGATGAGCTTTCCACGGTTGGGCCCAGCCAGGTGGCCGAGTGGCGCGACGGCGCGCTGCGCACCTACACGTTGGACGCCGCCGACCTCGGTTTCCCGGCCGCCCGCATTGAGGACCTGAAGGGCGGCGACGTGCAACAGAACGCCCGGACGTTGGAGCGGATTTTGCAGGGTGAAGAGGGATTCCATCGCGACGTGGTGCTTCTCAACGCCGCCGCCGCGCTGCTGGTGGCCGACCACGCCGCAGACTGGCCTGAGGCCCTGGAGGGCGCGCGTCGCAGTATCGACGCCGGCGCCGCGTTCTCCAAGCTGGAGGCCTTGCGCGCTCTCGATGTTGGCGAACCCGCTCCATGACCATTCTGGATGACATCATCGACCGCAACCGCGCGGACGTTGCGGCGGCGAAGGCGGCCTCGAATGCCCGCGACATGGCGGACAGGGCGGAGTGCATGCCCGCCTGCCGCCCATTCGCGCCGGCCCTGCGCCATGCAGGCCGCACCGCGCTCATTGCGGAGGTGAAACGCGCCTCGCCCGCCAAGGGCCTGCTGAACGCGGATTTCGACCCCATTCAGCAAGCGATCATGTATGCCGCCGCCGGCGCCTCGGCCATCAGCGTCCTCACGGAGCGCCATTACTTCCAGAGCGACCCGGCCGACCTCGTCCGCATCCGCGCCGCCGTGCCGGTTCCGGTTCTGCGCAAGGACTTTCTCTTCGACCCGTGGCAGGTGGCCGAGTCTCGCCTGATGGGGGCGGACGCCATCCTGCTGATCGCCACCGTGCTCGACGCCGATGCCCTGAACGGCATGTTGCATGAGGCCGCCGCCTATGATCTGGGCGTGTTGGTGGAAGCCTACGATGAGTCTGATCTGGAGCGGGTCTTCGCCACGCCGGCCCGCGTGATCGGCATCAATAACCGGAACCTGAAGACTTTCGAGGTGTCGCTGGAAAACACGCGACGCCTTGCGGCCATCATCCGGAAAGAACGGCCCGATGCTACAATAATCTCAGAGAGCGGCATGTTCAGCGCGGAGGATATCCGCGCGGTACGCTCCTGGGGAGCGGACGCCGCGCTGGTGGGCGAGAGCTTGATGAAGGCGCCCGATGTGCCCGCGAAGGTTCGCGAGTTGGCTGAAGCGTAACCACGGAATCCGATGGACCATCCCATACACGTAAAAATCTGCGGCATCACCGGAGCCGAGGATGCGCGAGCGGCGGCTGAGGCCGGGGCTGATGCCCTTGGCCTCGTCTTTGCGCCCAGCCCCCGGCAGGTGGACCTGCGGCAGATTCCCATCGTGGCCGAGGCCGCGCCCGGCGTGGAGTTGGTGGGCGTATTTGTGGCCGAGCCGCTGGAGTCCATCAAGGCCGCTGTGAGCGCGGGCGTTCGCGGCGTGCAACTGCACAGGCGGCCGGAGACCATCTGGTCCGAACGGGATGTCTCCGAATTCCACGAACTGGCGGCCGAGTATCGTCTGCGTTTGATCGCGGCCGTTTCCGCCGAGAGTTCCGATGCGCTGCGTGCGGATCTGCCCAGCCGGCTGGACGGCGCGCATCAGTGCCTGCTGGATGCCTTCGTGACCGGCCAGGAAGGCGGCACGGGCAAAGCGTTCGACTGGGGTCTCGTGGAAATCGCCAAATCGTTCGGCAAGCCCGTCATCGTTGCGGGCGGCCTTACGCCGGACAACGTGGCGACGTGCATCCGCCAGGCGAAGCCCTGGGGCGTTGACGTCTGCTCCGGCGTCGAACAGCGTCCCGGCGTGAAAGACCATGCCGAGATTCGCCGGTTCCTCCAGGCCGCCCACAGCGCGGCCGAGGACACCTGGGTCTGGTGATGCCTCACGGCGGCGCGGCCTCCGGCCGGCCTTCCGTGAGGCGTATCTCCCGCCGCCTCTCTGGCGGCGCACCCCGCAGACCCATTTGATTCCTAAAGGAGAACAACCATGGCGATGTCCGCCACACGCATATATGAGAGCACCGGCCATTTTGGCCCCTTCGGCGGGCGCTACGTGCCCGAAATCCTCGTTCCCGTTCTGGATGACCTGGAAGCCCGCTATACCGAGCTGAAGCAGGACGCCTCCTTCCGCATCGAGCTCGATACCCTGATGCGCGAGTACGTGGGACGCCCCACGCCCCTTACCTTCGCCGCTAACCTCACGCTTCTGGCGAAGGGAGCCCGCATCTGGCTGAAGCGCGAGGATCTCTGCCATACCGGCAGCCACAAGCTCAACAACGCCCTCGCCCAGGTGCTGCTGGCGAAGCGCATGGGGAAGACCCGCATCATCGCGGAGACCGGCGCTGGCCAGCACGGCGTGGCCACCGCCACCGCCTGCGCCCTCCTCGGCCTCCCCTGCGTGGTCTACATGGGCAAGGAAGACACGGAGCGCCAGTCGCTGAACGTCTTTCGCATGAAGCTATTGGGGACCGAAGTCGTGCCCGTCACCTCCGGCACGCAGACGCTGAAGGACGCCATTAACGAGGCCTTCCGCGACTGGGTGACAAACGTCTCCGACACTCACTACGTGATCGGCTCCGTGGTCGGCCCGCATCCGTTCCCGATGATGGTGCGCGACTTCCAGAGCGTGATCGGCAAGGAAACGCGCCGGCAGATGCAGGAGCGCCTTGGCAAGCTGCCGGACGCCGTGGTGGCTTGCGTGGGCGGCGGCAGCAACGCGATGGGGATCATGTGGCCGTTCAAGGACGACAAGCACGTCCGCCTCGTGGGGGTTGAGGCTGCCGGGCGCGGCATAGCCACCGGCGAGCATGCGGCCACGCTGGCCGCCGGCGAACCGGGCGTGCTGCACGGCGCCAACACCTATGTGCTGCAAGACGCCGCCGGGCAGATCATGGGAACGCACTCCGTTTCGGCCGGCCTGGATTACCCGGGCGTCGGCCCCGAGCACGCGTTCTTCAAGTGGAGCGGACGCGCCGAGTACACTTCGGCCACCGATGAGGAAGCCCTCTCGGGCCTCCAGATCCTGTCCCGCGCCGAAGGCATCATCCCGGCCCTGGAAACGGCTCACGCCATCCCGAAGGCCATGGAGCTCGCCGGCCAGATGGGCAAGGACGAGGATGTGGTCATCTGCCTCTCCGGCCGCGGCGACAAAGACGTGGAGCAGGTGGAGCGCATCCTGGAAAGCCGGTGAAGGACGCGTATCCCCGGCGAGTGAACTCGCGGGCAACGACGGGCACGAAGTCCGCCAGGGGTTGAACCCCCCGCCTACGGGCCTTCGGCCAAAAAGGGCCTGAAGGCCCTGGGATAGGACCGACGTCCGTTCGGTTGGCCCTTCAGGGCCTTCCCGGCGGAGCCCGCAGACGTGGGTTTCAACCCACGGGGATGATTCGTGCCGTTCGTAGCCTGCGAGTTCACTCGCTGGGGGCATCCATCGCTGTTCACTGCCTCAGCTAATCGAAATGCGTCAGGGCCATTCAAGCGACGCCATCAGACGGGGGCCAGATATCCCGGAGAACGGCGCTTCACCCGGCCCGGCAGCAGCCGTGAAACACCATATCAACATGTCTCGAATCTACCATACCTTCAAGGAACTGAACGGCAGAGGCGCATTGGTCGCCTATGTCACCGCCGGCGATCCGTCGCTGGAAGCCACCGAACGCATCGTTCCGGCGCTTGTCGCCGGCGGCGCCGATATCGTGGAGCTGGGGCTGCCCTTCTCCGACCCGCTGCTGGACGGAACCGCCATCCAGGCATCCGCCCAGCGCGCCATTGAGGGCGGAACCACGCCAACCGGAGTGCTGGCCGCCGTTTCCCGCATGCGGGAGGCTGGGGTGAGCGTCCCCATTGTGCTGATGACGTGCTACAACCTCGTGCTGCGGCCGGGGCTCGAAACGTTCGCCGCCCGCTGCCGCGAAGTGGGGGTGGATGGCGTGATCGTTACGGACCTGCCGCCCGAGGAAGCCGTCGACTGGAAGGCCGCCGCCGATAAGCACGGCGTGGACACCGTGTTTCTGCTGGCGCCCACCAGCACGGATGAGCGCATCGAGGCGGTGGCCGGCCTCGCAACAGGCTTCATCTACTGCGTGGCCCGGGCCGGCGTCACCGGCGAGCAGACCAGCCTGCCGGACGACCTGCACGCGGTCCTTTCCAAGATCCGCGCCCATACTGAAACGCCCATCGCCGTGGGCTTCGGCATCAGCACCGCCGACCACGTGGGAACCGTCTGGCAGTGGGCCAACGGCGCCGTGGTGGGCAGCGCCATCGTCAATGAGATTGCCCGCAATGCGGACGCGCCGGACCTCACCGCCCGCGTCACCGAGTTCGTCAAGAACCTCAAGCCTGAATAGGCGCCGAGAGATTACTACCATGACCAAAGATCAGTTCGCCAAGACCCTGGATATGACGCTGCTGAAACCGGAGGCGGATCGCGACGCGATCGTGCGGCTCTGTGAAAGCGCCGCCGCGTTGAAGCCCGCCAGCGTGTGCATCTACCCCATCTGGATCCGAGCCGCCGCCCGGGTGCTGGAAGGCTCCGGCGTGCCCGTTTGCACGGTGATCGGCTTTCCCACCGGGTGCTCCGTTCGCCCCGTGAAGGCGCAGGAGGTCAAGGCCGCCGTGCTCGCGGGCGCCACGGAGATCGACATGGTGATGAACCTCGGCGCCGCCAAATCCGGCGACTGGGGCGAGGTAGAGCGCGAACTGAAGGACCTGGTCGACACGGCCCGCGTGGCCGGCCTCGAGAAAGGCGCCGCGCCCATCGTTACCAAGGTCATCATCGAGTGCTGCTTCCTCACGGATGAAGAGAAGGCCCGCGCCGCCGGCATCGTGCGCGACGTGGCCGCCGACTTCGTGAAGACCAGCACCGGCTTCGGCTCGGGCGGCGCCACCGTAGAAGACGTGCAGTTGTTGCGCCAGACGGTCGGCCCCGATATGGGCGTGAAGGCCGCCGGCGGCATCCGCACCATCGAGCAGGCCATGGCCATGCTCAGCGCCGGCGCCACCCGCCTCGGAACGAGCAACGCCGAAGGCATGCTGCAAGCCTTCCAAGGCTAAAGCGAACTCACCACAGAGACACAGAGGCACAGAGATCCATCTGATTCTCTGTGTCTCTGTGTCTCTGTGGTAGGATGATCTGAATGGCTTCGAGAGTTTACCGCGCCAATGCTATCGTGTTGCGGCGCATCAATCTGGCGGAGACGGACAAGATCGTTACGCTTTTCACGCGCGAGAAGGGGAAGCTCGGCGCGGTGGCGAAAGGGGCGCGGCGCCCGGCTTCGCGTCTGGCGGGCGCAACGGAGTTGTTCGGCTACGTGCGTGTGCTCCTCGCCGTCGGCCAGTCGCTGGATGTCATCACCCAGGTCGAAGTGCGCAAGTCGTTCCCGGACATCCGCAGGAATTTGGACAAGATCGCCGCAGCCTCCTACATGACGGAGTTGGCCGACATTTTTACCGACGAGCGCCACCCCAACCCGGACCTCTTCGACCTGCTCCTTTCCGCCCTCCACGTGCTGAACACCCAGAGTGACGTGGCCCTCCTGGCCACCGCCTTCTCATTGCAAACGCTCTCGGAGGCGGGCTACCACCCGTCTTTCGACGTTTGCGCTCGGTGCGGGGGCGCGGATACGGAGTTCACCGGGTTCTCGCCCACGGCCGGCGGTGCGATCTGTCGTTCCTGTCGAATGAGCGTGAAAGACGCCTTCGCCGCGGCGCCGGAATCACTGGACGCGGCCCGCTCGCTGCTGACGTGGGAGCTCCCCCAGGCGGCGCGCCTGGAGCTCACCCCGCGCGCCCGCGTGCAGGCCCTGCGCATGGCCCGCGCCTTTCTGCTGCTTCGGGCCGAGCGACCCCTGAAGTCCGCTCGCTTTCTGGACGAGCTCCTGGCCGCGCGGAAGCTGGCGGAAGGGGAGGAGTGAGGGGACAATTGCGCCAAAGGTGAAAGGTGACGGAGTGTTGGCTGGACGATTCCTGGCCGGATGGGGCAACGACTGTGCACTGGTGGTCCTCGCTGCGCAGGGAGCAAACGCCGTGCCACGGTGTTCCGGCGGCAGGGACGAGAGCCGGATGAGTCTTCGCGCCTGCGTGGATGCTATCATCTCGGTGGCCACTGTTCGGCGCCTTCCTCTGTCCAACCGCGCCGGCAGCGCCGATACCCTGCTGTACGTCTTGGAGGCGCGTCAGATGAAAAGCAGCAAGCAGGCCCTTCTTTCCGTGTGTCTCTCCCTCTCCCTGTCCCCCGCCTGGGCTTCCACCCGCTACGTGAAATGGGATGCGCCGGGGCCCGTCCACGACGGCGCGTCCTGGAGCACGGCCTTTCAGAAGATCCAAGCCGCCGCCGACGCCACCCAGCCCGGCGACGAGGTCTGGGTGGCCGCCGGCGTCTATGAGGAAAACGTCCAGGTCCGCACAGCTCTTCTTTCGTTGTATGGCGGGTTCGCGGGCGACGAGGCGAGCCGCCAGCAGCGCCGCCTCGGGCCGGACGCCACGGTAATGGACGGGGGCGCGCACGGGACTGTGGTGCTGATCGGCGCATCCGGCGCGACCGTGGACGGCTTCACCATCCGGAACGGATCCTACTGCGGAGTGACCTGTATCGGCGATGGCGCTTCGATTTCCCATAACGTCATCACGGGGAATACGAATCTCGGGTCATCCTCGACAAGGTTCTCGGGGTCGACGATCGACGTGGAAACAGCAGCCGAAGGCGCGGGTCTGTTCATCACCGGCGATGATGTCTCGATCTTGGCCAACTCCATCGTTGGCAACGGCATCTACATCGATTCGGGGTTCCCGCCGGACCTGGATACGCACCAGTTCACCTACTGCCACGGCGGCGGCATCTATACGAATGGCCTCCGGACCGTCATTCGCGGCAACGTGATCGCGCACAACGCCGTGGACGCCATCGATGAGGAGTATCCCACCAGCCATCCGCTACGCCCGTCCGGCTACGGGAGCGGCGGCGGCATCGCCACCTACGGTACGGACGCGGTCATCGCCGACAACGTTATCGTCAACAACTCGGCCGGCGGCAATGGCGGCGGGGGCGGCGGCGCGATTGATACACACGCCCCGGTCACCGTGGTGAACAATACCATTTCCGACAGCGGCGAGGTGCGCGCGGGAGGTGGAACGCTGGCGAACAACATCATCGCCTACAGCACGGCCACCCTCACCGGCGTAACCACCGCCCACAACGACTTCTTCGGAGGCACGTTCACCCTTGGTCCAACGGACATTTCGGTGGATCCGCTGTTCGTAAACCGGGACGGCGCGGACTTTCATCTCCAGCCCGGTTCACCCTGCAGGGATGCGGGAGACGATACCCTGGCGGCGCCTGGCGACACCGATGCGGACGGCAACGCTCGGATCATCGGCGCTCACGTGGACCTCGGCGGATATGAGTACGGCGGGACCGCCCGTCCCATCCCGAACCCCGTCTGGCACGTATCTCCGACCGGCAGCGACGCCAACAGCGGCCTCACCTGGGCGGAGGCGAGGAAGACCATAGCAGGCACGGTAGGAAGGGCCGCCCACGGCGAGGTGTGGGTGGCGGCGGGCACGTATCCGGAGCAGATCTGGCTGCCGAGCAGCGGCAAGCTGTACGGCGGCTTCTCCGGGGTGGAAACGCAGCGTAGCCAGCGGAACTGGTTGGCGAACCCATCCATCGTCGCCAACACGGTCGGCGCCGATGCGGGTGGGACTGTGGACGGCATCAACGTCCTGGGTAATGTTTACGCATATGGCCCGCTCACGCTGAGCCACAGCGCCGTAACCGGCGGCGGAAACACCGTTGCGGCCTATGCTTCCGCCACGCTCACTATGACCGACTGCGTCGTCTCGTCCAGCACGTACGCCGGCGTGCGGGTGGTCGGCGCGGCCAGCATCTCCGGCTGCACCATCACCGGCGGCAGCGCCCTCGGACTGAGCGTGACCGGCACGGCGTCTGTTTCCGACAGCGTTATTACCGGGAATGGCGGAGCCGGGATCCTTGTCAAGGGCGCGGTCACCCTGACAAACAACACCATCGCCGCCAACGGCTACGGCGTGCATATCGACCAAACCGGCACGGCGCGCCTCACCAACAACGTCATCGCCTTCAACGTCAACGCGGGCGTGGACTGCGTTGCGGGCGCCGTGCCCGCGTTGAGCCACAACGACGTGTTCGGTAACCCGGCCGGCAACTACCAGGGCGTGACGCCCGGGCTAACCGATATCTCCCTGGACCCGCTCTTCGCCGATAGGGCAGGCGCCAACTACCGCCTCCAGCCTGCCTCCCCCTGCATCAACGCAGGAGACGATGCGGCGGTCTTGCCTGGCGAAACGGACGCGGATGGCCGTCAGCGGATTGCGGGCCTCCATGTAGACATCGGGGCGTATGAGTATGCGGGGTCGGCGCGGACATGGTATGTGGCGACATCGGGAGACGACGCTAATGACGGGTCGTCGTGGGCGCGGGCGAGGAGATCCCCGCGCGGCGTCCTGTCGTCCGTTGGCGGCGGCGATGAGGTTTGGGTGGCCCGCGGAACGTATGTTGGAGCCATTCAACCGCCGGCAGACGTGGCGCTGTACGGCGGGTTTGTCGGGACGGAGACCCAACGGGACCAGCGCAACTGGACCGCGAACCCCACGATCCTGGACGGGGGAGGCGCGGTAAATGCGGTGGTGACCTGCGGCGGCCTGGGGATCGCTGTGGACGGGTTCACAATCCGCAACGGCGACCGCGGCGTGGCGGTTACCGGATCGGCGACGCTGACGCACAACGCCATGGACTCGAATAGCGAAACAGGCGTCTACATCCCCGGCGCAGCCGTCATCACCAACAGCACGGTCGCCGGGAACGGGCGCGGAGTGTACGTCTCCGGCGCAGCTACGCTCGCCAACGTCACCATCACCGGCAATACGCATGAAGGCGTCTACGTCGAAGAGCGGAAAGTGCTGAACCTGGCAAACTCCATCGTGGCCTTCAACGGCGGGAATGGCGTGAACGGATCCAGCATCGTGGGGACTCTCAGCCGCAATGATATGTACGGCAATGCGAGTCCGGAATACGGCAGCCCTGTGCACGGCTCAACGGACATATCCCTGGACCCCCTCCTCTCGAACCGCTACCATGACGTTCACCTCCAGCCGGGATCGCCGTGCATTGACGCGGGGAACGACTCAGCGGTGACCGCCGGCGAGACGGACCAGTTCGGAAAGCCGCGGGTCATCGGAGCGCACGTGGACATCGGGGCGGACGAGTCCGACGGCGTCGCCTGGCCCACCGCGCCCGGCGTGGTCTTCGTGTCGCCTTCGGGGAACGACGCCAACGACGGCCGATCCTGGCAGACAGCCACTCGGACGTTGTCCGGAGCCTTTCCCCGGGCGCAAGCCGGCGACGAGCTTTGGATCGCCGAAGGCGTATACGCCGAGCCGATCGTTCTCCCGGTGGGCGTGAGCCTGTTCGGCGGCTTCGCCGGAACGGAGGCGGACCGAAGGCAGCGGAACTGGAAGGCCAACGCAACGATCCTGGATGGGGCCGGCGCTACGAGCGGCTCCATAGTTACGTGCCAAAGTACAGGGAACACGATCGACGGGCTTACGATCCGCAACGGCTATTACGGGGTGACGGTATCCGGATTGGCGACCATCTCGAACTGCACGGTCTCCAATACCACGGATGGCGTCATGGTCCCCGGCAAGGCGACACTGACGGGGAACACGATTTCCGGCAGCATTGCGACAGCCGTGTACGTCGACGGGTCAGCCACGCTGAATAACAACACGCTCATGGCCAACGGCTACGGCGCGGCGCTGATTGGGCGCGGAAGCGTTCTGAACAGCAACCAGATAACCGGGAACGCGAAGGGCGGCGTGTACGTGACCGGCGACGTATCGGTGTACAACAACACGATAGCCGACAACGCCTACGGCATTTGCGTCGACAGTTCAGCATCGGCGACGATCACAAACAATGTCGTCGCGTTCTGCAGAACGGGCCTCTACCATAATCGGTTTAGCATGTGGTACAAGCAGAGCCACAATGTCGTCTTCGGCAATGATCTGGACTTCTACCTAACCAGCGCTAGCGCAACTGACATCGTTCAGGATCCGCTCTTCGTGAACAGCGCGGCGGGAGATTACCACCTGGCCGGGGGCTCGCCCTGTATCAACGCGGGCGATCCCCAGACGACACTTGCCGTGATGGACATGGACGGCAGGCCGCGCGTCCTGGGCGCCCAGGTGGACATTGGCGCGTACGAGTACGGAACGATGTCCTGGGTGGCGGTGCAGACGGGGCAGGCCTTGAAGGTCGGCGGCGGGCTGATGATGTCGACGCCCAACGACATGGCCTGGCTGGATGTTGTTCCGGTCTACCCTTCAACCGGGGTGGTGGACATTCTCGATGCGGTCCGAATCGCCCGCAAGGTCGCCCACGTCGACTAGTATTAGGCGCGAGGGATGGCGTTTGCGACCGGAGCGCACACGCCGAGCTCCGTGCCGGGGCCTATGCCGCTGCCCTCACTCAGGGCGGCGGTCCGCGGGACCATCGCTATCGACGCAATCGCGCTGAGGCGACTGGCGGCCCGCGCTTGCGGCGGAGTGGTATAATGCAGTAGACTCCCCATGAACAGGAACGCCCATGCTCACGGCACGCGCAGGAATACGTATTCATCGGTTGGCCATCGCCTCGGCCATCGCCCTCGTCGGCGCCGCGCGAGCCGGCGTGATGCTTCAGGGCTTCTACAAAGACGTGCCCACGAAGAACGTCTCAACCTCGGACCCACACTACTCCGACACCTATTGGTGGGATGTCCTCGCCGCCAAATCCGCCGCACTCGGCGCCGCCGGCTTCACCGCCGTTTGGCTGCCCCCAGTGCAGAAGGGCGCCAGCGGCGGCTACTCCGTGGGCTATGACACCTTCGACGATTACGATATCGGTTCCAAGTGGCAGAATAGCCCCTCCAGCGGGGCAACCCGCTACGGAACGCGCGTGCAGCTTCAGCGCCTCTGCGCCATGCTCCACGCCAACGACATCAGCGTTTACCTCGACATGGTGGAGAACCACCGCGACGGCGATCCCGGCGACAAGACCTTCCGCTATGTGAACGCCTACGGCCAGTGGCCGGGCGGACGGTTCGAGAAGAACCCCGGCGATTTTCACCCGAACGTCGCCCAGGACCCCAAGGTGCCCGCAACCTGGTATGATGCGGACAACAGCTATGAGCTGAGTTGGCCGTTCGGCCCGGACCTTGCTCCCATCAACTCCAGCACGCCGAACCGCTACCTTTTCGACGGCCTCCTCAGCGCGGGAGATTGGGTAACCAAGGCGCTGGATGCCGACGGCTACCGCCTGGATTACGTGAAGGGGGTCAGCACGGACTTCCTGAATCCTTTCCTCACGAGCCAGTCCATGGCCGGCAAGTTCGCCGTCGGCGAGTACTTCGACGGCGATCTCGGCAAGGTGCGGGGTTGGATCAGCGCTCTGCAGGGCAGATGCAGCGCCTTCGACTTCCCTCTGCGCTACAAGCTGAAGGAAATGTGCATGGGCGGCGGATACTTCAACATGGCCACGCTGGACCATGCGGGGCTTGCCGGCGTTGACCCGTACCACGCCGTCACTTTCGTGGAAAACCACGACACGGACGGCAATGACGCCATCAGCCGCAACAAGATGCTGGCCTACGCCTACATCCTCACCTCCGAAGGATACCCATGCGTGTTCTACAAGGACTACGCTACCGACCCCGGCTGCTACGGCCTGAAGCCCGCCATCGACTCCCTGATCTGGATCCACGAGAAGATCGCCGACGGAGCGACGCAGGAGCGGTGGAAGGGCGCGGACGTGTTCGCCTACGAACGCCTGGCGACGGCCGGACGCGACAACCTGCTGGTGGGGCTGAATGACAACGAGACCGCCGAACAGACGATCACCGTGGACACGGGATTTGGCCCCAACGTGACGCTGCACGACTACACGGGCCACAAGCCGGAAGTGACCACGGACGGAGCCGGCAGGGCCTCCATCACGATTCCCAGCAACGCGGGCGGAGGCGGGTACGTGTGTTATGCGCGCGCCGGCATCACGGGCGGCTTTGCGCGGACGCCGCGCGAGACCACTCAGGAGTTCGCCGGGGCGCCGGACCTGGATATCCGGCCGGCGGAGACAGGCGGGCCTGTTCGGGCGGCATCCATCTACGCTCAGGCCGGCAGGCCCATCCGCCTGGAGTTCTGGTACCACACAGACGCATCGTGGACGGCCGACACCCGAATCGACGTGTCGCTGATAGACTATCTCGGCTCCTCGGCGGCGAAGTCCTCGTTCGGAAAAGATGGCCCGGAGGGAGGCGGTTTTACCTTCACGCCGCCGATCACCGCCTACTACGCGTTCAACATCCAGGCCTTCAACACGCCGGCCTCGGACCCGAAGCCGCTGTACTGGCTGAAAGCCCACTACACGGCGCCGCAGTTCCTGCAGCCGTCGCTGGTTGCGGCCCTGAAGGCGGCCGGCGGGCTGACGAAGGCCGCCGGTGAGCAGGCCGCCTTCGCCAACGGCCCTGTTGACATCGCGCAGGTGACAAAGCTGCTGCGGCAGTGGAACGGTTTGGAGTGAGAAGAGGGATCGGGGTCCGGATTCCGGATTCCGGAGACCGACCATCGTCGTGCGGCTGTTTCCACACGTTCCTCCCTCGTCACCCTGGACCTTCCCACGTCACCCTGAACCCTCTCACGTCACCCTGAACGAAGTGAAGGGTCTCGGCCTGACCAGCCGCATGAGACAACGTCACAAGCACACAAGCCAGGCTCGGCTAGGGCGCCTTTGACGGTTCGTGGGTTGGCCGGCAAGGCCGAGACTCTTCGCACCCAAGGGAATACGCTTGGCCGTCGCTAGCTCGGGGGGCCGTGTGGTTCGCCCTGCCGTTCGATCCGCCGTCCGAATCAGCGGGCAAGGCACGCCTTGCCCGCGGATGGACCGTGGTCTCGCGCCTCGGACTGCACGGCCGCCGAACGCGGCGCTCGGCACTCGCATCCCTCCTGGTGGCCGCGGGACATGACATCTCCGTTCGGAGTGACGTGGGAGTGACGCTCACCAGTGTGGGAGACTCACGCTTGCGGCGGCGCGACCGCGGCTCCCAGACGGTCTTTCAGGAACGAGAGGGTGCGGGCCCAGGCGAGTTCGGCGGCTTCGGGGTTGTAGGAGTCGGGGCGGTTAGATTCGATGAACCAGTGCCCGGCGCCCGGGTAGACGTGGAGGGTCACCTCCCGACCGGCGGCGCGCATCTTCTCTTCCATGGCGAGCGCGTACTCAACGGGGTCCCAGGGATCGGTTTCGGCAAAGTGCCCCAGGTAGGCGCTGCGAGCCGCCGTGAAGTCCGCCTCTCCGGCGCCGTAGAAGAGCACGGCCGCGGCCACCTGCTCTGGGCGCAGCGCGGACATCTGCACGGCCCACCACGCGCCCATCGAGCAGCCCAGCACGCCGATGCGGTCTCCCAGCACGGAGGGATGCGCCGCGAGGGCATCAAGGCCCCGCAGGGCGGCCCCGCCCGCGGCATCCTCGTCCAGCTTCGCGCGCAAGGCCTCGGCTTCCGGGATGGCGGAGGCGATCGCTCCGCCGTTCAAGTCCGGCGCCAGCGCCACGAATCCCTCTCCGGCGAGCCGATCGCAGAGCCCTGTGAAGAAATCGTTCAGTCCCCACCAGGCGTGGAGGACGAGTACCCCGGGTCCGGCCCCGGTCGGCGGCAGGGCGAGGTAGCCATCGGCAGTCTTCTCTCCAGGCTGGTAGCCCATGTAACGATCCTCCTTCGGTCTGCTGGATGTGTGGCACAGCGCCCATTTCCATCATACATCCGGCTCACCGAAGCCAGCCATCCCGGCGCGCGTCAGGCGCGATGCCGTAGCGGGCGGTCCTTCATGGCGAACAGGGCGATGGTAGTGATAACCACAGCGCCCAGCGTCCCGTCGTAGGCCGCCAGCATCGTGAGCGAAACCGGGCCCAGGAGAGCGAGGATGAGGTTGATGCTTGCGCTGGTCGCCGCATGTGGCGAGGGCGCGGATTGGAATTCCATTCCGTAGACGATGAACGCCGATCCGAACAGGAGGATGCCCGCGATCATTCCGAAGGCGACGGACCGCCGGGGCGTTTCCGGGCTCGTGAATCGGGAGACGCCGACCAGCGCGAGGGCGCTGAGGCAGGGGAGGAGAACGGTCAGCCCCCAAACGTCATAGCCGTCAAACGCAGCGCCGCGGATGGCGTGCCACAGGCTGTCCGGAAACCAGAAAGTGAGACAGCCCCACAGCATACCCAACGAAATCCACTCGGCATTGCGCACCGTCCGCCTGCCTTTCCTGAGAGCCGATATGAACTCAAAGATGAAGCGATCGCCGGGTCGGCGGGGTCCGGACTCCGGAATCCGGACCCCGATCCCTTTTCTCCCCCTCACTCGGCGGTACGCTGCAGGCCCTCTTTGGCCTCCACGCAGGAGGCGCTGAGGCCCAGGGCGGTTTTGAAGGCGTCGCGAGCCTCGGGGAGTTTTCCGGCGCGCTCGTAGGCTTTGCCCAACTTGACCATCAGGTCGGCGTCGCGGGCGATATCGGCGGCGGCGCGGTACTCCTTGATGGCGGCGGCATCATCCTTCGCCTTGACGGCGGCGTCCCCGAGGCCGATGTGCGCGTCGCGGGCCTCTGAAGGGATCGGCTTATTGTCAAGCACGCGCTGGTACGTCTTGCGGGCGCCGGCCGTGTCGCCGTTTGCAAGTGCGAGGTCCGCTCTGGCGATGAGGCGGCGGGCCGCCATCAACTTGGGCGCGGGTTTCGGCGTTCGGTTCGCTTCCTGTCCGCTGAGGCGCAGGCTGTCCGCAAACAGCGTCACTTTGGGCGCCGGCGGGGGCTCCGTGGCCACGATGGCCGGAGCCGGCGGCGATTGAATCTTGTTCAGGGGGCCGGCCACGGCAACTTCAACGGCCGCCGACGTCTTCTCCTCGGCGCGACGGGTGGCTGCGCCCCGTTGCTCGTCCTTCGCCGTGCCGGCGGGGCGGGGAGCGGGGGCCGCGGCTGGGACCCCCAACGTTGGTCCTGAGTTTGCGTCCGCCATGGAGGTAGCTGCCGTTCCCCCAACGCTGCCAACAGGCGCCGCGGCGTTGGCGTTGTCGTACGCGTAGGCTCCGGCGGCAGACGGCGCCGGGTTCAGACGGCGGTAACCGAGCTCGGCCTCCGGGGCCTTATAAGTTGGCGCTGCCGCCAGGAGCGTTGAGCGCGCCCCCCCCGGGTTGCGATCGGTTGGTTGCGCTGGCGTGGCGGCCGGCGGAGCCGTATGCCCGGCTGGGGGCTCCACGGGTGGACCCGACGGATGAACCTCTTTCGAACTCCAGTATGCTTTCGAGCCCTTCGGCGTCAGATCAACCGGCGGCTGCGCGGCGATGCGTGATCGCTGCTTGGGCGCCTCCGCCAGTACCTTGGGCGAACCGGAGGCGGCGGCCGTTTGAGGCGCCCGCGTGATCGTAGGCTTGGCCGGCGGCGGGGCGATGGCGTCCGGCTGGGAAAGGACGAGGACGATGGCGATCCCCGCGGTGACGAGGGCTCCGCCGCCGCCAACCAGAGCCCACCGCGGGCGGAACGATGGCTGTCTGTGGGGAGAGCTGATCTGGGAGCGCACGCGCGACCATAGTTCCGCGTCGAAGGCGGGAGCGGGCGCCGAACGCCCGGCGGCCTCCAGCGCGCGGCCGGCGGCCTTCAGAGTTGTCAACGCGGCGCGGCAGTGAGCGCACCGTTCCAGGTGCATCGTCACGCGCTCATGCGATCCCTCGGGCAGAGAGCCTTCGAGATATCCGGCCAGATTGTGCGTTTCGTGCAACATGCGTTTTGCGCCGGGCGTCGTTACGCCGCGTCCAGCACGTCCCCCATCGACAGTCTCAAGCGTTTGACGGCATAGTGGATGCGGCTCCACACCGTCCCCAGATTCACGTTCAGGATCTCGGCAATCTCCTCGCAGGTCTTCCCCTCGAAGAAGTGAAGCACAACAACGGCTCGCTGTTTCTCCGGCAGGCTGTGCACCGCGTTGCGCAGCGCTTCGTGCGAGATGTTGCGCCAGGCCTGCTCTTCCGGTCCCTCCGCCGGGTCGGACGGCAGGCCGGCCAGCATATCCGGCATCTCCGGGTCTTGCACGGCGCGGAACCGGCGCTCGCGCGCGGACTTTCCGGCGTGGCGGATAGCGGTGTTCAGCGCGATGCGGTAGAGCCAGGTGCTGAACTTGGACTCGGCGCGGAAGGTGTGCAGCGAGCGGTAGGCGCGCACGAAAACCTCCTGGGCCACATCGGCCGCGTCATCGGGGTCGCGCAGAGCGCGAGACACCACGCTGTTCACCATGCCCTGGTAGCGGTCAACGATCTCCACGAACGCGTCCGCATCGCCGGCTTTGCAGCGGGCGATGGCGTGGGCGTCTGGCCCAACGTCCAGGGCTTTGGTACGGGTGAACACAGCGACGATGCCATCCAATGTGCGCGCCTCCAACGCAAACAGTGCGCGGGCGGCGTGGGCGTTTCTGTGAACCCACGGTCCGCCGCCCTTCACTGGATGAGAGGCGCGGTGTTACAGTTACCTTCAAAATGGACGGCGCCACAAGGGCGCGCTGTTCCATTATGCCCCGCCTGGTGAATTGGCGGCGGCTACGGCTGGCGCTCGGTGATGGTAATCTATCTTCGCCATGGTAGCGCCGGCGGCCCGCCGGCATCCGCCCGAAGGGCGGACACCCGTGGCCGCTTCGCGGCCATGCCATCCGCCAGCGCTACCATGCGAATCTGGCGTATCTCACCGGCGGCCCACTCAGTGCGCTGTTAGGGTGAAACTGGGAGTTCGTCGCCCCCCAGAGAAGCCTCCGATTCCCTGAAGAGAGGGGGCGGACACGGCAAGTCGTGTCCCTACGCGTCACTAGTTCCATCCACCGAACGGTGGACGGGGACACCGAACTGTAGGGACACGGCTCGCCGTGTCCGCCCCCTCTCTTTCATAGGGCATAGATCCCTCACGAGACCCGTGAGGGACTCACTGACCTTTCTCTCCTAACAGCGCACTCAGTCCGTTTCGAGGATCCCGGAGGTGACGGCCTGCTCGTAGGCGGGCAGGTCCAGAAGCCCGTGGCCGGAGAGGTTGAACACGATGACGCGTTTCTCGCCCGCCTCCTTGGCGGCGAGCGCTTCGTCGATGGCCGCGCAGATGGCGTGGCTGGACTCGGGCGCGGGCACGATGCCTTCGGTGCGGGCGAACTGCAGGGCCGCGCCGAAGATGCGCTTCTGCGGGAAGGCCACGGCCTCAATGAGCCCCAGCTTGCGGAGGTGGCTCACGGTGGGCGCCATGCCGTGGTAGCGGAGGCCGCCCGCGTGGATGGACGGCGGGATGAAGTCATGCCCCAGCGTATACATCATCATCATCGGGGTCATGCCGGCGGTGTCGCCGGTATCGTAGCGGAACTCGCCCTCGGTGAGGCTGGGGCAAGCGGACGGCTCGGCGGCCAACAGGCGCATCTTCTTGCCGTTCACCAGCTTCTCGCGAACGTAGGGGAAGGCGATTCCGGCGAAGTTGCTGCCGCCGCCCGCGCAGCCGATGACCACGTCCGGTTCCTCGCCGGCCAACTGCATCTGCTTGATGACTTCCTGGCCGATAACAGTCTGGTGCAGGCACACGTGGTTCAGCACGCTGCCCAGCGAGTATTTGGTGTTTGGGGTCTTCAGCGTGTCTTCCACGGCCTCGCTGATGGCGATGCCCAGGCTGCCGGTGCAATCCGGGTCCTGCGCCAGCACTTTGCGGCCGAACTCGGTCTGGTCGCTGGGGCTGGCGTGCACGGTGGCGCCCCAGGTGTGCATCAGCATGCGGCGGTAGGGCTTCGAATCATGGCTGGCGCGCACCATGTAGACGTTGCACTCCAGGCCGAACATCTGGCAGGCCATGGCCAGCGAGGCGCCCCACTGGCCGGCGCCGGTTTCCGTGGCCAGGCGCTTCACGCCGGAGATCTTGTTGTAGTAGGCCTGCGGCACGGCGGTGTTCGGCTTGTGGCTGCCGGCCGGGCTGGCGCCTTCGTACTTGTAATAGATGTGGGCGGGCGTATCCAGGGCGCGCTCCAGGCGCACCGCGCGGATCAGCGGGGTGCAGCGCCACAGCGCGAGGACTTCGCGCACCGGTTCGGGGATCTCGATCCACCGTTCCTGCGACATTTCCTGCGCAACCAGCACTTCGGGGAAGATGGCGGCCATCATCTCCGGGGTGACGGGCTCCCTCGTGGCGGGATTCAGCGGCGGCGCCATGGGCTCCGGCAT
Organism: Armatimonadota bacterium; assembly: GCA_036504855.1. Classification (GTDB taxonomy): domain Bacteria; phylum Armatimonadota; class DTGP01; order JAKQQT01; family JAKQQT01; genus DASXUL01. The sequence goes on from DASXUL010000080.1 coordinate 32,604, forward strand.
GTCCGCCTGCACGTTGTACCAGTGCGTGGGCATTTCCGACTGGGGCAGCGTGAAATGGATGGGTTCCAGCATATTGGCTTCCTGTTCAAATGGAATTTGGGACAATCTCCCTCATGCTATGGCGGGAAAGAAGCGGAGGGGCAAGGGATTGGAAGTCGTCAGTCGTCAGTTGTCAGTCATCAGCTCGAAGGCCCCGCGCCATGAGATCACAGAACTCACGGCACGGGGCCTTCGGGCTGACCACTGACGACTGATGACTGATGACTGCCGTTACGGAAGCGTGCTGATTCCGGCGAACACGCGCAGCGAGTAGATGGCGTCGCTCATGTCCACTTTGCCGTCACCGAACCGCGAGCCGTTCAGCCCGAAGTAGATGCCGGCAGGGCCGACCGGGTAGATGTCGCCGGCCGTCGGAACCGAGTAGACGCTCAGCGTCTGCGTGGAAGAGACCACCTTGCCGGTCACCGGGTACGTGCCCGCGGGGGCGAACACTTCCAGGGCTTTGTCGGTTTCGTTGGCCACGTAGATCCATCCGTCGCCGTCCAGGGCCACATCGCGGTTGGTGGCGCCCAGGCCCGAGATGATCGGCGTTACCGCATCGAAGGCCTTATTGGTCTTGTAGATCTTGCCGTCGAGACCGCACATCAGGATGATATCCTTCGCGTCGTCGATGCAGATGCCGGTCATGCCGGTGTTTGTGGCGGGCAGCGTTCCAGCGAGTCCGCCGAACGTATCCCACTTGAAGTTGCTGTCTTTGTTGAAGTTAACGGTGTAACCGTTTCCGGCGGAGTCGCGGACGAAGTCGGCATACCATGGGGTGGAGGCAGTCCCAGACCCCGGCGTTGTGCTGAGGATGGGCTGGTAGACCAGCGTCGGCGCGCCTACGAAGTTCTCGGTTCCATCGGGGATGTCGTAGCTCCAGACGCAGTTGGTGGGGGCGATCTCCTGGATAGCCTGGTACACCTTCCGGTTGGCGCCGGAGCCTTCAACCCAGATGGAGGTGGTGTCGCCCATGACCTCAACGCCGTTGGCGTCCTTCAAGAGGCCGACTCCGTTGCCGCTCCCGCCCGGTGGCATAGGGAACGCCTGCAGAGCCTTGATGTTGTCGCCGTCGGGATTGACGAAGAAAACGGCAGGATGCGCGTCCGCGGCGTCGGTAACGAAAACGGTGTCATCGGGCGCAACGTAGACGCGGAACGGGCTATGTGACGACCCGGAATACCACGTGGTCAGCGGCGCCACGAAGTTGGCGGTCTGCATTTTGGGGCCAGAGAAGGCCGGAGTGAGGTCGGGGTTGTAGATGTAGAGCCCTTTGGATGTCGTACGACCGCCGGCGGCGCCGGCGGTGCCTTCGGTGACGTAGATGCGCCCATAGTACGGGCTGCCTACGCGGCGGTTGATATCCAGGCCGCGCGGCCCATTGAACTTGAGGTTGGGATCCGAGGTGCTCGTGACGCGGGTCCAGTCCGTGGCGACGAGGCTGCCGCAGACGGGGGTCACTCGGATCGTGTACGGACCGCCAGGAGGCAGATCGGCATAGTTCAGCGTGAGCGTGTTCGTTCCGATGACGGCGCCGGGCTGGCCCGCCGGGATCGAGAGGCTCTTCGCGACGTCGGCGCCGCTCATTAGGTCCAGGGTCACGCTCTGGAGGGTGGAACCGCCCATTCCGGAGAGCGTGTAGGTGAGAGTCGTCTGCTGGCCGGGAAAGACGGTAGCCAGGCTGACGGTGGGAGCGTTAGAACTGATTGAGAGCGGTACGGCGTGGGCGCCCATGGCTAGAGGGTGTTATGCACTTCGCAGTATGTTCGCTAATGTAAGCTGTTCACATTGGGTAGAAGGATTGCATGAGTGTTAGAAAGTGTTACCCGAGTGACGTCAGCGATGCGGAGTGGGCATTCGTGTCGTGGTATCTGAC
>DASXUL010000081.1:0-14334 GCA_036504855.1 Armatimonadota bacterium
CCCCCCCCCCCGCCCCTTTTTTTGGCGGGAACTTCGCGGCAGGCATTCTCCGTTGGGCGGGGGGACTATCGACATCCGCCAGGAGGAGCCATGCACAGGATCATTCTCATAGCGCTGTTCCTTGCCGCAACAGCCGCCCATGCCGAGGAGGCGCTCAGCCCGGAGGCCCGCATCGCCGCGCTGGAAGCGCAAGTTGCCGCCCTACAGAAGCGGCTCGACGAGATCACTGCTCCCGCTCGCCCCGCTCCCGCCGAGGCGCCCAGCCGCGAGAAGCCCGGCCTCTCGCTGGGCGCCGTTACCGTGGGCGGGATGATCGAAACCCAGTTCTCGACGGCCGTCGGCGGGAGCCTGCGCCAGCCCATCTTCACCGGCACAAAGGGAAACTCCGATTTCGTCCTCACCCATGCCCACCCCAGCATCCGCGCGACCCTGAACGACAAGACCTCCGCTTACGCCGACTGGTGCATGACCCACATGGGCATGACCGCCACGTACGAGGCCTATCTTGAGCACGCCGCATCCGAGACCGTAGACGTGAAGGCCGGCCGATGGCTGCTTCCCTTCGGCGCCTGGAACTCGATCAGCAACCCGGCGCAGTTTCCCACGGTCTCACGCCCGCTCATGTACCTGGGGCACGAAGAGAGGGGCATCGTTTTGCAGGGCGGCCCGCGCCCGATCCTGAACGACGAACACTCCGACATCGGCCTTCTGGTCTCAGGGCAGAAGGAGATGGGCGCGCCGATCCTCGGCTACGCCGCGTATGTGAGCAATGGGTTTGGAGACCAGTTCTCGAACTACCCAGACGCGTGGATCGACTACCGCGCCAACGAAGACAACAACAGCCACAAGAGCCTCGGCGGCCGGCTGTCACTGACGATGGGCGGCCTCACGCTGGGCGCCTCCGCCACGGGAGGCAAGTGGGACACGGAGAACCGGTACGCCTACAGCATCCGGGGCCTGGACGCCACGTGGCGCAATGCCGGAGGGCTCACACTGCGCGCCGAGTACGCCACGAACCCCGTGAACCGGCCCGCCGATAGCGGAGGGCGCCTCCGCCGGCACGGCTGGTACGCCATGGCCGATCAGCGGCTCAGCCCCAAATGGAATGCCGTGGCCATGTACAGCACGCTCTCGGAGAGCCCAACAGCCAACGTCCGCACCGTTAGCCGACTCACGCTGGGGGCCGACTATCGCCTGGCTGACACCGCAACGCTGAAAGCCGAAGTGGGGCGGCTCTTCATCGGCCGCTTCATCGGGGACCCCACGAACGCGCCGCAGGGAACCGACTACCAGGACGTGACCACGCTCAAGATGAGCACCGTGGTCAGCTTCTAAACCGCCGGACGCCGCTCAGGCGCCGGCCGAGACGCGAGGAGAGACGGATGAGACCTCGAATACTGCTGATGGCCGTGCTGCTGGCCCCACTGGCCGCCCGCAGCGACGCCCCCAAGCCGCCGGCCGACCTGCCGAAGGCTCTTGAGCCTGGCTTCAAGGCGTGGTCCACGAAGTGCGCAGCGTGCCACGCGCCGGAACGGGCCTACAACGCGAAATACGTGGAGGCGAAGGCCATCCAGACCCTGGTGGCGCGCATGGCTCGAAAGCCCAACGCCGCCATCACCAAAGATGATCAGAAGAAGATCGCGGCGTACCTGATCTGGCACGCCGGAAGCGACCATAAGACGGAGCCGAACAAATGAGGAATACCCGCCCAACGGATCGTATCGCCCGCCTCGCGCGCGGGCTCTTCATCGCCGCCATCACGTTGAGCGCCGCAGCGAGCGCCGCCACGGTAACGGTGGACATCAACAACTTCGCCTTCGGCCAGGCCAACGCCACAGTCACCGTGGCCGTGGGCGATACGGTGAAATGGAACAACATCGATGCGGATGCCCACACGGTCACCAGCGGCGTCCGCGACGGCGCCGGCTCACACCCAGACGGACGGTTCGATTCGGGAAACCTGGACCCTGGCGCGTCCTATTCAGTCACTTTCCACACGGCGGGCACATTCCCGTACTACTGCCTCTATCACGGTTCGATGGTCTCGGCCATCCGGGTGACGGCTCCGGCAACGACATGGGCGGTGAACATCCAGGGCTTCGCCTTCATCCCGTCGGATCTCACCATCGTGGAAGGCGATTCGGTGACGTGGACGAACAAGGACGTCGCCACGCACACGGCGACTAGCGGCGTCAGCCCCACAGCCGACGGCAAGTTCAACACCGGCAATATCGTGAACGGCGGCTCTAAGACGCTGACGTTCGACACGGCGGGCATCTACCCGTATTTCTGCTTCATCCACAAGGGAATGAAAGCGAACCTGACGGTGACGGCCCCGCCGATGCGGGGGGATGTGAACGGCGATGGGGCCGTTACGATGGCCGACGCCGCGGAACTGGAGCGAATTGCCGGCGGCCTCTCAACATACGATGTCGCGAAGACGACGTACTACGACGTTTACCCTGTCGGGTTTGGGGATGGAACATTGGATGTGCGCGACGTCTGCCACCTGGTCCGCTTCCTGGGCGGAGCGGACCCGACGCTGTAGCAGCGTTCGGCGGGCGGGATGGGAGGAGGCGGAAGCTCGCCTCCTCCCATCCGGCGTTCAGCCAAACCGAGCGAGCCTGGCCAGCTCCTCGGGATCCACGGGCTTGGTCAGAACTCCGGCGGCGCCGAGCGCCAGCGCCCTCTCCTCCCACTCTGCGTCCAAACGCCCTGTGAAGGCGTACCGGATCGGCGTCGTGTCTCGCGTGAGGCGCAGGGCCTCCAGGCCATCCGCGGCGCCCATATCCAGGTCGATGAACGCCACAGCGATGTCGCCGGAGGCCGCCAGGTCGACGGCCTCGGCAACCGTAGCGGCAACCTCGGCGGCGATCCCCGCGTCACGAAGCACACGCCGCAACAGAAGACACGTCATCTCATCGTCCGTCACGATCAGCACGCTCGGCGGACCGCCGCTGAGTTCCTCCCACCGAACCGGCACGTGGCGCTCCCTCCCTTACAATCGAAAGCTTGCCGAATGCTACAATACCCGCAATGTCGCGCAGCCCCAAACATGGCCGGGAGGACGATAGCGTGAACGGCGCCTCCAAGCGTCTCACGCGGCGCGCGTTCGCGCGCGGCGCCGCGGCGGCGGCCGGCCTCGCCATTTGCGCGCCGCTTTCCGCGGAGGAGAACCCGGTGACGCCGGCGAAAGAGCTGGACGGATTTGAGGCCGCGCTGGCCCTCGTGATCCTCAACGCGCCGCACCTGCCGGCATCCGACCGGGAGGATCTGGAGGCGCAGGTGCGGTCCACGCTGGAATCCCAGAAGTCGCTTCGGGCGTTGGACGTGCCGGATGGAACAGAGCCGGACTTCGTGTTCCGCGCGACGGAGGCCGGCCGATGAACCCGGATACCGCCTTTCTGCAGGGCATTCCCACGCTGGGACGCTGGCTGCGGACCGGGAAGACGTCGTCCGTCGAACTGACGCGTCTTGCCCTCCATTTGCTGGAGACGCGAGGATCGGCGCTGAATGCCGTGGCGCACCTGATGCCGGAGCGCGCCATCTCCGAGGCCGAGCTGGCGGACCGGGAGTTGAAGGCCGGGCGCGATCGCGGGCCCTTGCACGGCATCCCCTACGGCGCGAAAGACCTGCTGGCGGCGAAGGGCGCGCCAACGGAATGGGGCTCATTTGCGCACGAGGGGCAGCGGTTCGAAACAGATGCCGCCGTTGTGAAGCGGCTGAAGCAGGCCGGAGCCGTGCTAACGGCGAAGCTCTCCATGGTGAGCCTGGCCGGCGGAGGCGGATACCGATTCGCCTCGGCTTCGATCTCCGGCCCCGGACGCAACCCGTGGGACAGAGAGCGCTGGGCCGGAGGCTCCAGCAGCGGCAGCGGCGCGACGGTGGGAGGCGGCCTGCTTCCGTTCGCCATCGGCTCCGAGACGTGGGGCAGCATCGTCGTGCCGGCCTCGTTCTGCGGCGTCACCGGCCTGCGCCCTACCTACGGTCGCGTGCCCCGCACCGGCGCCATGGCGCTCTCGTGGACACTGGACAAGCTGGGGGCGCTGGCCCGCTCCGCCAACGATGCGTCGCTCGTGTTGGCGGCCATCGCCGGTCCGGACCCGCGCGATCCGTCGAGCGTGGTTGGCCCGTACCGCCACCCGGCGCGGAACCGCCGCCCTTTGCGCGTTGGCGTTCTGCGCGAGGACTTCTCCAAGAGCGGCGACAAGGAGATCGAACGCGCCTTCAACGCGGCGCTGAAGGCGTTGGAGGCAACCGGGGCGCGCCTGGAGGACGCCAGGCTGCCGGATCTTCCGTACGGCGCCGTGGCGGGCGCCCTGGTGACCATCGAGGGGCGCGCCGCCTTTGAGAACGTGATCACCGGCCCGAAACTCGCCCTCCTGAACGACCCGGAACAGCGAACCGGACTGGCCGCGGGAATGTGCTTCACCGGCGTGGACTACCTGCACGCAATGCGCCTGCGGGCGAAATGCCGGCACGGCGTGGCCGGCGTGTTCCAGAAGCTGGACGCGCTCGTGGCGCCCAGCCTGATGAACGTGGCGACCCCGATCGACGCCAACCTGGACACCGCTTTCGCGGACGGGGGCGGATTGCTGCAAGCGGCCGGCAACTGCACTGGAATCCCCTGCCTCTCAGTGCCCATGGGATACGGCGAGGGGCATCTGCCGTGTGGCCTGCAGATCTGCGCGGCAGCCGGTGATGACGCGACCGCCGTGATGCTGGCGCGCGTTTTCCAGGCGGCCACGCGTTGGCACAAGGACGCCCCACCCCGATGAACCACGCCACGATCCGCGGCGCCGCTCTGGGGCTGGCCCTCGCCGCGGCGATTGGATGCTGCCGCCCGGCTGTATGCGCGGAATCCCCGCAGTGGAACGCGCCGGACCTGCCGCTGCGCCTTCCGGCGCCGCCCGCAGCGCCGAAACCCAACGCCCGCCTGGCCGGCATGCTGGCGCACGCCCGCCGCTCGAACTACGGGGCCATCTGGCGGCAGGTGGCCGACGAGGCGGTGCGCCAGCGCGTCTATTCCCTCGCAACAGACGCCTACGCGCGCGAAGCCGCCGTCTACCGGCGCAACGGTGATGCAAACGGCGCGCTGGCGGAGATGGCGAAGGCGGACCGGTATCGCATGCCGCTACGGGCCTACCTCCGCGCCGAGGCCACCCGCGCCGACCGGAACCGGCTTGCCACCGGGGCGCGTTCCGAGCCCGCGCTGGGCTGCTATCTGGGAGCCTATATCGACCGGGACGATACGTTGGGCCGCGGCTATCTGGATGAGAACAGCCAGCTCCACAAGTCCGCCGATTCCTTTGAGGCCGCCACCGGCCGGCGCCATGCCAGCCATTTCATGTACATGGCGTTCGGGCGTCCGTTTCCGTGGAGGTGGTGCAACGCCTTGAAGCAGCTGGGCCAGATCCCGCACATCGCCTGGGAGCCGCGCTCGGTAGACGCGATCGCCGACGTCGATTACCTGCGGGGTTTCGCCGAGGACTGCCGCCGATTCGACTTCCCGATCTTCCTGCGGCTCGCCGCTGAGATGAACGGTGACTGGACGCCTTACCACGGTAACCCCGCCGCCTACCGGGCCGGGTTCCGAACGGCGGCTGCCGTGATCCACCAGATCGCTCCCAAGGCGATCATGCTCTGGTGCCCCGACGCCCAGCCGCCCGCCGCGATACCGTCCTACTACCCGGGCGACGACGCCGTTGACTGGGTGGGAGTGAACCTCTACTCGGTCATCTACTACGACAACAACCCAGCCCGCCCGGCGACCGACGACCCGGTGGACATCCTGCGCCCCGTCTACGATCTCTACGCCGGCCGGAAGCCCATCGCCATCGGCGAGTACGCCGCCACTCACCTCCAAGCGGCGGACCGGCGCTCGCGGCCGGACTTCGCGGCCGAGAAGATCGCCCGGTTCTACGCCGCGCTGCCGCGCCTCTTTCCCCGCGTAAAGCTGATGAACTGGTATGACGCGGACAACACGCGCCACGCCGACCCCCGCCGTCAGCTCAACAACTACCAGCTTACCGACCACCGGGACGTGTTGCAGGCCTACCACGACGCCACCGGTGACCCGTGGTTCCTCGGCCGCGCCGGCGAGGAGGCGCGAGTGGTGTACCGGCCGTTGGAGAACGGCGCCGCGTTGTCCGGCGTGGCGGGCGTTAGCGCCTGGACCCGCGCGCCGGACGGCGGCGGCCGCGTGTATTGGGCCGTGGACGGCGCGGTGAAGTTCGCCACGGCCCGCCCCGGAGCGGCGCCCTGGGACTGGGACACGCGGGGAGTATCGAATGGCTCACACCGGCTCTCGGTGCTGCTGTATGACTCCCGCGCGCGGTTTCTGACGGCGCGCACAATCTACGTGAAAGTGGCGAACTGATGTCCGGTTGGATCGACGCAACGCGACCGCTATATCCTGATATGGCCGTTTGGCCGGGTGACCCGCCGGTGGAGGAGGAAGCGCTGGCCCGCATCGCCGCGGGGGACACGGTGAACGTATCCCGCTTCCGTCTCGGCTCTCACACTGGAACCCACGTGGACCCGCCGCTCCATTTCCTGAATGGCGGCGCCGGCGTGGACGCGATGTCGCTGGACGCGTTGTGCGGAGAGTGCGTGGTGGTATCGTTTGACGGCCCCGGACACGTGGGGCGCGGCGACATGGAGGCCCTCGTGCCGCCGGGCACGGAGCGGCTACTGCTGAGAACGCCCAACTCGGCCGAGGATCCGGCCGTCTTCCATGAGGGTTTTCGGGCGCTGCAACCGGATGCGGCGGAGTGGCTGGTGGAGCGCGGAGTGGCCCTGCTGGGAATTGATGGACCCAGCGTTGACCCTTTCCGGATGAGTGGCTTCGCGGCCCACTACACGCTTCTGACGGCTGGAGTGGCTATCGTTGAGAACCTGGCGCTGGCGCATGTGGAGCCGGGCCGGTACGAAATGGTGTGCGCTCCGCTGCCTTGGCGAGGGGGAGACGGATCGCCGGCGCGCGTGTTGCTTAGAAAGACGCCTTGACCACTCTGCCCTTCATTTCCGAACCTCAAAGCAATTGGCTGGGTACGGAACAAGACGTACAGAGGGTAAGGCTTGGCAGCCATCCGAAATGACAGACGGCGCGGAAGGGCCCAGCCGGCCCCAATCGCCAGTTGACACAGCTACCGCGAAGGCGTCCGGCTTCCGCGCAATATGACATAGGCGAGATCGTATTCACGATGGACTTGGTTCAAAGATACGCAAATAACCCGTTGCTGGACGGCAAGAACGTGCCGTACCCCTGCAACACCATTTTTAACGCCGGAGCCACCACCTTCCGGGGGGAGACCCTGCTGCTGCTGCGCATTGAGGACCGGCGCGGCTACAGCCACCTCACCGTTGCCACGAGCAAGGACGGCGTCACCGGGTGGAACATCCGCGAGACGCCCCTGATGACGCCGGGCCATCCGGAGTATCCTTACGAAGCCTTCGGCGTGGAAGATGCGCGCATCACTTATGTGCAGGAGACCGGCGACTACCTCATCGCCTACACCGCCTATTCCTTCCTCGGCGCCGGAGTGGCGCTGGCGAAAACGCGCGACTGGGAAACCGTGGAGCGTCTGGGGCTGATCTTCCCTCCGAACAACAAAGACGCCTGCGTGTTTCCGCGAAAGATCGACGGCAACTGGGTGATGCTGCACCGCCCCGTTTCCGGCGACGCGGAGCATATGTGGGTGGCCTACAGCCCGGACCTGCAACACTGGGGCGGGCACAAGTACGTTTTGCTGGAGGCCAGCGGACCGCGTTGGGACGCCGCCCGCATCGGAGCCGGCACCGTTCCCATCGAGACCGAGGAAGGCTGGCTGATTCTGTTCCACGGCGTGAAATACCTCGCCGGCAGCCCGATCTACCGCGTGGGCGCCGCCCTCCTGGAGCGCGACCGCCCGGATCACGTCCTCGCCCGCCTCCCCTACTGGATCATGAGCCCAACCGAATCTTACGAAACCTGGGGAGACGCGCCAAACGTGGTGTTCCCGGCCGGCGCCGTGGCGCACGGGGACAAGCTGATGATCTACTACGGCGCGGCTGATTCGCGCATGTGCCTCGCCACCGCCAGCATCTCCGGCCTGCTGGATGCGCTGAAGCGAGACGGCATGCCTCCGCTCTTCTGCTGATCCGCAATGAACGTTCTGGTAATCGGGGGAACGCGGTTCATGGGCGCGCGGGCGGTGGACATGCTGTCCGCGGCCGGACACAAGCTCGCGTGCTTTCACCGCGGGGAGGGCGCTGGAAACGTTACATCCGACGTCATCCACCTGCGCGGCGACCGGAACGACCTTCCGGCCCACGCCGCCGCGCTGCGCGCCTTCGGGCCGGACATCGTGTTGGACATGGTGGCCCTCACCGAACGCCACGCCTCAGACCTCGTGGAAACGTTCCGAGGCCACGCGAAACGCCTCGTGGTCGTCAGCAGCATGGACGTCTACCGCGCCTATGGCCGCCTCATCGGATCGGAACCCGGACCGCCGGACCCGATTCCGATCTCCGAGGATGGCCCGCTTCGCGAGCGCCTCTACCCCTACCGAACCGATCCGCCGGACAAACAGGCTCCCGCGTGGGCCCAGGATTACGACAAGATCCTCGTGGAGCGCGGCGTTTCCGGGGCGCCGGACTTGCCGGCCACCATCCTCCGCATGCCGGCCGTGTACGGGCCTAACGACGGCCAGCACCGCGTTAAGCCATATCTGGACCAGATGGACGGCGGAGCGGCTGAGATAGCCCTCCCAGCGGCACAGGCAGCCTTCCTGTGGTCGCGCACGTATGTGGACAACGCCGCCCAGGCGATATGCGCCGCCGCAACGGATGAGCGGGCCTCTGGCCGCACCTACAATGTTGCCGAGCCGGGGACGCCCACCGAGGCCGAATGGGTACGCCTCATCGGAGAGGCCGCCGGCTGGACCGGGCCTATCCGGCTCGACGCCGCCCCCGACCCCGATGATCCCTCGGATTATTCGCACCACCTCGTTGCGGACAGCGCGCGCATCCGCCGCGAGTTGGGGTATGCCGAGGCCGTGCCGGTTCGCGAGGCCATTCGACGGACAGTGGAGTGGGAACGACGGCCGTGACCATCTCCGAAGTCCCGGCTGGCGGTTTCCAGGCATATGCCGACATCCCGATTGCGTTTACAGTGCGCTCCATCCTGTTGGCGCGGACCGTGGAGGGCGGGCTGGGCGGTTTGCTCCTCACGGAAATGCCTGTTGCCCCGTATCAGAAGGACTACGACGCTCTGGAGAGCCCGCTAGCTTGGGCCGCGTGTTTCGATACTTCGCGCTGGGCGGTTTTCGCCGCGCACGAAGACGGGCGGAGGATCGGCGGCGCGGTGGCTGCGTGGAACACGCCGGACGTAGACATGCTGGAAGGCCGAACCGGCCTGGCCGTGCTCTGGGATATCCGGGTGCACCCGGACTTCCGGCGCCGCGGCGCGGGGCACGCTTTGTTCCAGGCCGCTGCCCAGTGGGCGCGCGAACGCGGCTGCACGGCGATGGACGTCGAGACGCAGAACGTCAACGTGCCCGCCTGCCGCTTCTACGCCCGCCAGGGCTGCGATCTGCGCATCATCCGGCGGTTCGCCTACCCCACCCTTCCCCACGAGGTGCAACTCATCTGGCGCCTCCGGCTGTGAGCGGCCCTATGGAGTGCGACGGCCAGCGAGAAGGAAACAACGAAGATGACGACGAACTGGCAGACCCTTTGCGAGCCGTGGCGGGCGTGTTTCGAGGAGGGTTGGGCGGCGTATCGGGCGGGCTCTCACCCCATCGCGGCGGCAATCGCGGATGGCGAAGGGCGGATCGTGAGCCGGGGGCGCGGGCGGCAACTGGATGCCACGGCGCCGCCGGGGGTTCTGTTCAACACGCGCGTGGCGCACGCCGAGATGAACGCGCTGGCCGTCTTCCGGCCGGCCCCCGCCGATGCGTACGCCTGCACCCTCTACGCCACCACGGAGCCATGCCCGATGTGCGTGGGGGCGATCTGCATGAGCCACGTGCGCGCCATCCGGTACGCGTCGCGCGACCCTTTCGCCGGCAGCGTCTCGCTCATCGCCGCCAGCCCCTACATGAGCGGCAAGGGCATCCGGGTCACCCCGCCGGATGACCCCATCCTGGAGGCCGTGCAGATGGCGCTGCAGGTGGAGTTCTACCTCCGCTGGCGCGGCGCCGATTGGAGCAAGCCCCTTTTCGCCGCGTGGGCGGCAGACTGCCCGGACGGCGTGGCGCTGGGCGAAGCGCTGCACGCCTCGGGCCGCTTGGCGGAACTGCGGGCGGAGGCCGCGGCCGGCGAGGCCTTCAACGCCGTGGCGGACGCCCTCGGCGGGCGTTAGGCGGCCCGCCGGGGGGCATACGCCGGACGGGTCTACGGGTTCGCTTCCTGGCCTGTAACCTTGCGGGCAAGGCTAACGCCGTCGCTCAAGTCTACACCCGCGCCGCCGGACTCCACGTTCAGGCGGGGCAGATCGGTCGGCGCGGGAGCCGAGAAGCCGGCCGCGATGGCCAGCGCGCGCTTGACGTCCGCCGCCACGAACGGCGCCCGGGATAAGTCGTACTCATAGGGGCCAATGTCCACGTGAAGCCCGCTGATTCGGGGCTTGCCGTCGAGATCTGTTTCGCCGGCTGTTACGATGGCGTCGTCGCCCGCGTCGATGCAGGGCGAGCCGGCCTGCAGGCGATAGTTGCCGTTCGCTCGGTCCGTGAGCAACGGATCCTGGGACAGGTTGTTCGTATTCGTTGGCGGCGTCAGGCCCGAGTAGTCGCCCCCGGCATTCCCGAACACGTCATTGTGCGAGATCGCCGGGATGCTGCCCTGCGTGTCTTTGAACACGCCGTTTCCGCCGTTGAAAGCAACGATGGAGTTGACCAGTGTCGCCTTGCCGCCCAGGCCGCCGAAGCCGTTATACACGCCAACGCCATCCCGGTGGTTAGTCGCAACAAGCGTGTTGACCAGGGCCGCCGTGCCCTGGTAGACGTCCACGCCGTCGTTCCCGTTTCCGGCGATGACGACATTGGCAAGGGTCACCGCTCCCCCATAGACGAACACGCCGTTGCCGTTATTGCCGGTGATGGCGTCGGCGGCGAGCGTTCCCACGCCGCCCCAGATGTCCACGGCTTCGGCATTGCCGACGATGGCAGTGTTGGCCAACGTCACCGTGCCAGAGCGGACATCCACGGCTTCGCCGTTACCGGTCATTGCGCAGTTGGCCAGCCTCACCGCGCCGCCGGAGACGTACACGCCGTACCTGCCGTTTCGGAGGGTGAAGCCGTCCACGACAACCCCCTGAACAGCGCAGGACATTACGTCTCCCGTATTCCCGCCGGCGTCCAATGCTGTTGGGTTCGCCCTCCAGTCCCTCTGGGCGCGGGCGGTTTCCGTGCCCGCAAACCCGCCGTACAGAGCCGCCCCCGCTCCGGGGCTGACGTTCTCGGTGTATGTGCCCTTGGCCACCCACACCTCATTGGCGGTCCCGGCTGCGGAGAGCCCGGCCGTTACAGTAAGGTACGCGGTGGGCCAGTAGGAGCCATCGTGTGCCGGGCCAACGGCGTTCTGATCGACGTACACGACCCTGGCCTGAGCGGAAAAGGCGATGCCCAGGAGCGACAAGGCCAACGGGAAAGACACGCGTTTCATGCCACTTGCCTCCTTTGTTGTAGCGCTTGAGACGAAGGCGTCCCGCCGGGGGGATGGCATCTGGGACCAGCCTCCAACGTCGGATGAAGGGTAGCAGGGGCCGCACTCCCCTTTCCGCCACCGAGTATAGCCCGCCTGCTATTGAGCCAGCAACCGGCGCCGGAGATTGGAGCTCTTACGGCCTGGCGCCGCGGGAGCCGGCCTGCTTCGCCGCCGCGGCGACGTTCGGCGGGGCGAGGGGCAGGGTTCGCAGGGGCGGGACGGCATACTCCTTGAGGTGTGGGGGGACGAATGAGGCGGAGCCGTCGGCGTTGCGGGCATATACGGTGAGGCCCGTGCGCAGAACGCGCCACGGCCCCTTCTCCCCGCGGACAGCGATCCACATGAACTGAATCTCGTCCCAGTCGTAAAGCACTGTCCGCGTTTCGCCGCTGGGGAGGGGGACGGCGCGGGGGCGCTCCAGGCGGCCCGGGTTCGCGCGCGAGTGGAATTGCGGCAACACAGCGATCCGACCGTCCGGGCCCGTGCCCAAGGCCGTTACGTACACCGTGGCGCCGCTGCGGTTGGCGACGCGAAAGTCCGCCAGGAAGCTCTGCGGAACAACGGATCGGCGGAACCCCACAACCACCATACCCGTCACCGCGAGGGCGGCGAGGGCCGCCACGAACGCGCCCGCCATCCAGGTCCATCGAAACATGCGGCTGTTGCTCCTTGGGCCGGTTTCGACGTTGCCCGGCCGCCAAGGATACTACCCGTCATCGGCGCCAGAAGTTGCGGCGGCGAAGATTGGCCGGGGAGGCTGGGTTCGATCGCGCGGGGGGCTGCCCCCCGGCCGCTACATGGTCAGGGCTGACGGCCGACCGTTGATCCAAGTATCACCCATTGGCGCCGGTTCCAGTGCTCTCCACGTGGGACTCCGCGCGGAACACAGCAGGAGCTAGTTCTGCGCTGAGACCGCTTCGGCGATGGCCTGCCTGGATGCACCCGCACTCAGTAGCGCCCGGACAATCAGATCCAGAGTCACCGAGGCGTCAGCCGCCTCCATCTTGGCGACACGCGACTGGCTAGACCCGATGCGGCGTGCAAGAACTCCTTGTGACAGGTGAGCGCTAGTTCGGATTTGTCGAAGCAAGCTGCCCAACGACAGCTTCATCTCTACAAGCGCCGTTTCGTCTGGCGACAGTCCTAGGAAGCCCTCCACTGTTGCCGATCGCCAACCGGCGGCTTCAAGTCGCTCGCGCTCACTTGGGTCCATTCCCTTCTCCTTTGCCGTACCGCGCGCTCTGGTACTGCCTCAGACGTCTCTGACAGTTCCTGATGACCTGTGGCGGCGTCTTCAGGGTCTTCTTGGGCCACACATCAAGGATAACAATGGCGTCACCGTCGACAAAGTAAGCGATGCGCCAACTCACCGTCTCGTCCGTGATGCGAAGCTCGTGACAACCTTGTCCTATGCCGGGCATCGGTCGTGAGTGCGGCATCGATAGGGCTTCGCCTTGCTGAATTCTGCGAATGAGGACGCCCGCTTCGACTCGAGCCTCAGAGGAAAAGGGAGGCGTCTTGATCTCGCCTTCCAGGATAATGAGATCTTTCTCGCCCATGTCCGATATCTCCCATGTTATGCCGAATCTGACATATAGTCAAGCGGGTAGGCTGTCTGGCCGCTGGAAGGCGCAGGCAAAACCTCCCATCCGTCACGGCCGGAGGCCCACAGATGGAGCCCAGCACAGCTACAGCGCCAACGCCGACGGCTGATAGCTGCTCCCGCACGGCGGGCCGTCGGTGAGCCAGAGGCGGCGCTCCGTGAGGTCCATCACGATGGAGGAGACGGTGATGTAGTGCTCGGAGGGAGGCTCGCTCCAATCCTCGTGGCGGCAGACGGAGAAGGGCTTGCCGTCGTGGTCGCGCAGGGCTTCCATCAGAGCCTCCGGGGTTGCCGGGCCCATCGCGGATAGCAGCGCGCCGAACCGGTTGAGGCGATGACAGGACCACGGCCGGCGCTCCATGGGCGGCTCGGTGACGCCGAGCACTCCGGGGTCGAGGAAGTGGTTGGTGTGCACGAGACGGCCGCCGGTCGGCGTCAGGGCGCGCACAGCGAAGGGGGCGGTTTCGAGGTCCACGGCGCAACCGTCTGCGTGAGCCAGCAGGAAATTGCCGGCGCAGGCGCGGTTACCATCCGTAAATGCGCGCATTCCCTCCTCCAGCGTGGCGCTGCGCAGCGCGCGGCGGCAGCGCGCGTGGAACGGCAGTAGAAGCGCATCGCCGTCGTCGTCCGTGGTGGTCATGCCGTTCACGCAGAGGCCGAGGCCGGCGGCGTTGAGGCCGATCTTGCCGCCGAAGATGCCGGCCTCGGTGAAGGCCAGGGTCTCCAGGGCGCCCGGCTCCGCGGTTTGCAGAACCGCGCAACGCACCTGCGGGATCCAGTCCCAGTTCTGCCCGAGGTACGCGTGGGCGTTCGCCGACGATTCCGGGAGGACGGCGAAGGCGGTGCACCCGTCGACGGCGCGCTCCGCGGCGGTGGCCATGGCGCCGAAGCGAGAGTACATGATCTCGTAGCGCACGTTGAGGGCTGCGATTTCATCGGGGTCGAAGCCGGATCCTTCGGCGATGCCCAGCATGCCGGCGGCGTAATCGGGGTCCAGCGATTCTATCGCCTGGCGATACCGCCGCGGGGGGGGGGGGGGGGGC
>DASXUL010000082.1:0-3913 GCA_036504855.1 Armatimonadota bacterium
CTTTCGTTTGGTTAACCCGTTCCGAAAGCGGCGGCAAGCCGCCGCACTCCATATTGGCCTTCCACCTGGCAGCCGGATGGCTACCGGTATTCCTTCTTGATGCGCGGCGCCCAGTAGTTGGTGCAGTCGTTCTGGTTCCAGCGAGTATCGTGCCACATCTCGGTGGGCGTCATGGTCTGGACCAGCTTCATCGAGGTGGAATGGGTATCGGCCATCACCCAGTTGAGGCGCGCGCCTTTGTGGGGCTGGAACCAACCCTTGTTGGGATCCGTGCCGTAGACGTAGTCCACGGCCCACAGTCCGAGGTCCGGGTTGGGCACGCGCGATTCCAGGAGCACGATGGTGTTCACCGGGTCCTTGATCTGGCTGAGGCGCACGGGCTTCAGGCCGGTGGGGCTGTTCGAGAACTCGTGGAACACGCTTCCGTTGTACGAGTAGGAGATGGGGTAAACGCCGCCTTCTTCTTTGACGGCGGGATACCGCTTGGCGGCCGGGTTGCTGGGGCACATCATCACGCCATCGCTCTTAACGTAGGGATAGAGCGAGCCGCGCCAGTTGCGCGTGCTGCCGTCCAGCGTGCCGCCGGCGGGATGGCTGGCATCCGCGTAGCGGTTCATGGGGAAGCATTCGTCGTAGTCGTTCAGATAGGTGTAGAGCCCGATGCCGATCTGCTTCATGTTGCTGGCGCAGGCGGCCATGGCCGCTTTTTCGCGGGCCTGGGCAAAGACTGGGAAGAGGATGGCGGCGAGGATGGCGATGATGGCAATGACGACGAGCAGTTCGATCAGGGTGAAGGCGCGGATAATGCGCGTTCTCATGGTGCAATCCCTTGGGACGTTTGGTCCCACGCTGCGGCGGATCCTGCGGGGACGACCCGCCGCCGAGAATGATGGAGTTTGCCCCGCATCCCAATGATATCACAGGCCATCGAAATCTGGGGAGTGCCCGCGCCAAAACCAGAACCGGGCGGAAGCAGATGCTTCCGCCCGGTTCTCGTTTAGTCTTGCAGAGGCGCCGTGAATCTAGCGGTACTCCTCCGCCATGGCCGGGATCTTGTTCAGGTAGCATGCGCCGGGGTTCGCGGCGTACTGGCCCTGTGGCCAGGGATTCCACATCTGCGGATCGCTCAGAGTCTTCGCGAGTTTCAGCCATTGCGCGTGCCCGTCGCAGAAGATGAAGTTGATTCCGCCGGAATGGCTCTGGTATTTGCCCTTCTTGGTGGAACGGGTGTCCTTGTAATACTGGCCGTTGGGTTGTGTCCAGTTCGCGCCATCCTGCCCCTGATCGCCGCCGTCAGCCCACCATGCGCCGAGATCCGCCGCATCGAGCCGAGACTCAACGATGAAGATGAAGCTCGCCGGGCTCTTGATCGAGGTCATCTGAAGCTTCTTGTGGGTAGCAAAGATGCTGCCGTTATATGCGTAGCTTCGCGGCCAGCGGCCCGTGTTGTCGCCCAACACCACCCCATTCGTCAGCGTAGGGTTTGAAATGCCTCCGTAGGCGCCCACCGAGGACGAGGACCATGTGTCCTTATTGCTGGGGCACGTGTATATAGACGTTGCGCCGGCGGTCTGTTTCGCCTGGCGGTCGATATACCCGGAGAGAGCGTCTTTCCATGTCCGCGTATTGTCGCTGTTGTAGTTGTACGGATACATGCCGTCGTAGTCGTCTGTGTACGTGATGATGGCCGTGCCGATCTGCTTCTCGTTATTGAGGCAGGCACTGGCGTTCGCTCGGTCACGCGCTTTGGCGAAGACGGGGAAGAGGATAGCCGCGAGGATGGCGATGATGGCGATTACGACGAGCAATTCGATGAGGGTGAACGCTCGGCGGCGGAGCGGCGCCGTTGCCGGACTCCATTGCTGTTGCATGTTACAGTCACTCCTTCGCGTGGATCGGGACATTCCCGGGCAACCGCGCGATCCGACAGGCACGGCGGCCCCGCTAAGCGGTAACCTCCGCGGCATCAACCAACAGACTCGCCGACCCGGGGCCGTGCGCTAACTGAACGACCATGCGGCCCTGGGTATGGGACTTAGGGGCAAACCGACGGAACCCGGCGAGGGAGGGAAGCAAAGCACGGGTTCGCTCGCTAACGATAGCGCGATGCGGGATGGAGCCAAGCCGGCTGGCTTCAGCAGGCGTGGAAATGGGGGTGGCCGCAGCGGCGGCGAAGGGGGTGATGACGACCAGCAGTTCCGTCCGCGCGTCAACACGCAAGATCCGCTTGTCCATCCAAAGCTCCAAGGGGCCGGCCCCACGGCCTCGTTCTGGCCGCGTCGCTGCGCCAGAGACGGGCGACACAGCATCCCGGACCGTCGCGCCAACCGGGCCCGTCCACACTTCAGTCTAGCATATCGATCAGTTGGGCGCCACTTTCAGCACTCAGGACTCAGAACTCAGAAATCAGAATCCGGATCGGCAGGTTCTGCATATGTGGAGGGCGACCGCAGGGCGCGGGTTTGGCAAAGACGGGCCAGTTCCCACCATCCAGCGGGCGAAGACTGGAGGCCGTGTCGCCCAGCGGCCCCGTCCCACGCGATTGCGAGTCTGGTCACCCTGAGCGCCCCTTCTACGTCCCGCTCAGTGCTCTGTTCGGGTGGTTCTGTGAGTCGGTCGCGTCCGTAGGGAGCATCTTCTGTCTGTGAAAGGTCGGCCGGCAGGGCAAGCCCATTCGTTCCAACTAAGTGCCGTTTCCAGCGTGACAAGGCCGCTTGCCTACCATCGATCGCGTCGTCTCAGCAGCCTGGGTCAGAGTTGGTGTTAGGCGTGAGACTCACCCCAAAAGGCTCCTACGCGAATGGTCGGTTGCGGACTTAGTTGGAACGAATGGTCACGCCTTGCCCGCTGACGGACCGTGGTCTCGCGCCTCGGACTGCACGGCCGCCGAACGCGGCGCTCGGCATCGTCATCCCTCCTGGCGGCCGCGGGCCATGGCATCTGCGCTCAGCGTGACGTGGGAGGGAGAGCTACGCGCCATGCGGCAAGCCGGTTTCGTTTTCAACCACCAGCATCCGGATTGCGCCCAAAAGCCGCGGCAAGCCGCCGCATTCCACATGGCGCTTGCCCGCGCGGAGTGTTAGCCCCAATCTGCGTTCGGCGAGAGGAACTCCTTCGCCGGACAGACGGCGTGCTTGCCATCCTGCGTTTGGAACCAGTCGTGGCGCATCCAAGACGCGTGCCCATCGCCCCAAACGCAGCATGCCCCGCCGTTGTGACGGCTGGCGATCTGGTCCCACACCGCCTGCCAGGTTGTTCCGCCGGGCTCGATATACGGCGCGCTGGCTTCCGACTTGGGCGTGCTCCCCGTGAAATCCTGGCACTCTGTGATGAGCGTCACCGCGGACGGCGTTTTCCACCGCGTAATCGGCAGCGCCGCCGGGATATACGTTTTGCTGCTGTCGCCAAAATTCTCCAGGTACTCCACGTTCAGCGCGTAATGTCCCCAAATGTACGGGTACGAGGCCTGATTCGTCAGGTAGTTGCCCGCCGGATACGAACTGCCAATGCTCGGGAAGGAGCCCGCGGCGAACTGCTTGCGGTAGACGCGGGGAGACCGGGATCCGGGGCACTGGAAGACTTCGCCGCTCTTGACGTACTGATCCAGCGGGCGGTGCCAGTCCCACCAATTCCACATGATGTGCTCTTCGTTGTCATCCGCATACATCATGAGGGCTTTGCCGATCTGGTTGAGGTTGCTGAGGCATGCCGTCTGGTTCGCGCGAGCGCGCGCCTTCGCGAACACGGGGAATAGAATGGCGGCAAGGATGGCAATGATGGCGATAACCACCAGAAGCTCGATCAAGGTGAAACCCGCATACGAAGGCACGAACCGGACATACCGTGAGCGTCTCATCGGCTACCTCCAAAGCGGCGCGGAGGGCGCGCCATTCCGGTCATCCCGCCGCAACGA
>DASXUL010000083.1:0-8135 GCA_036504855.1 Armatimonadota bacterium
TTCGTTGGGCGGGATCCGGACTCCGGAATCCGCGCCCCGTTTACCTAGCCCCCAGCCACTTCTCCAGGAACCCTTCCGCCGCCGCGTAGAACTTGAGGCGGTTCTCCGGACGCGCGAAGCCGTGGCCCTCGTCCGGGAAGAGCATGTACTCCACCGGCTTTCCGGCATCGCGCAACGCCGCAACGATTTGCTCGCTCTCAGCCTGCACCACGCGCGGGTCATGCGCGCCCTGGGCGATGAACAACGGGCGGACGATTCGAGCCACCGAGAAGAGCGGTGAGCGGTCTTTCAGGAACTGCTCGTCGCGATCCACATTCCCCACGCGATCGTCGAACATCCGGCGCACCACTTCCCAGTACGGCGGGATGGAGTTCAGGAACGTGATCAGGTTGCTGGGGCCAACGATGTCAACCCCGCAGGCGAAAACCTCCGGGCGGAAAGCCAAAGCGCTCAGCACGGCGTAGCCGCCATAGCTGCCGCCGTAGATGGCCACGCGCTTCGGATCCGCAACGCCCTGGTTGATGGCCCACTGGACGGCGTCGATCAGGTCGTCCAGCATCTTGCCGCCCCATTCACGGTCGCCGGCGCGCTCGAACGCCTTGCCGAACCCCTGGCTGGCGCGGAAATTCACCTGCAGGCACGCGTAGCCGCGGTTGGCGAACCATTGCGCCTCGGCGTCGTAACCCCAGCTATCCCGAGCCCACGGGCCGCCATGGACGTTCAGCACCAGCGGCAGGGCAACCGGCTCTACGCCGAGCGGCAGCGTGAGGTAGCCGGGCAGAACGAGGCCGTCGCGCGCCGGGATGTCCACCGTGCCCATTGGCGACAGCGGGTATTCCTCCAGCGCCGGGCGCGCCGAGAACAGGAACTCCGTGGCGCGCCCGGCGCGACGGTAGAGGTAGTAATGCGCCGGGCCGATGTCGCGCGTAAACGCAACGATCCAGAGCGAGTCATCGTCGCTGCGACTCACCACGTCGAAGTCGCCGTCCGCCGCAGCCTTGAGCGCTTCGAAATCCGCCCGGATGTCCTCATCCAGCACCACCCACTCCTGGCGGTGTCGCGCGAAGGCCACGGCCTGAAGCGTTCGGGTAACCGGATGGAAGGCCAAGCCGGCCACATCCGCATCCTCGCGTTGTGCGAGGGCGCGCTCGTCTCCGGAAGCCAGGTCCAGCAAGGCCACGCGTTTGGCGTTGGAGCCTTTCGTGGTGAGGAGGTAGAGGCCGGAGCCGTCTTCCGTGAAGGTCACGGGGCTGGCCTCGTCCTCGGGGCCAACGCGGTGAACGCTGCGCCACGGTCCGTCGGCGGAATCGCGCGCGCGAAGGTCCCAGCCGGCGTCCTCCGTCTGGGCCAGCGCGGCGCGCACGGCCAGTTTTGCGTCGGCGCCCCACTCGGCCACATCGCCCGGGTTCTCGGCCACAATGCGCGATTCGCCATCGGCCAGACGGATCTCGTACGGCTCGTGCAGCGTGGCATTGCGCAGGTTCAGGCCAACGAGGATGCGATCCGGGACATCCTTCTCGATGGCGAGGATCTGAGCCTGGATGCCGGGGTGCGGCGTGAGGTCGCGCGTTTCGCCGTCCGCAACGCGAACGGCATACACGTGCCAGTTCTCGTCGCCGTCGCGGTCCTGGATGTACAACAGATGCTCGCCGTCATGCGCCCAGGCGTAGGCGCAGATGCCTCGCCCCGTGTCTCGAGTGACGGCGCGTTCCTCGCCGCCGTCCAGCGCTCGCGTGTAGACGTTCAGAACGCCGTCCAGCGGGGCGATCCACGCCAGCGTCCGCCCATCGGGCGACAGCGCCGGCCGAACCCGCGTGGGGTTGCCGAACAGAACCTCCAACGGTATCTTCATGGGTTTACCTTCCTTGCTCCGTGCTGAGCGCACTCTGCCACGTCACCATGAGCCCTTCTCCCACGTCACCCTGAGCGAAGCGAAGGGTCTCGGCCTAGCACATCTCCACGGGAGACCTCTCAAGGACTCAACACAGCGATTGCCCGGGTGCTTGTTTCGTTGTCAGAAGCGGTAGGTCAGGCCGAGACCCTTCGCTTCGCTCAGGGTGACGTGGGAAAGGGGTTCAGGGTGACGTGGGAGGGGACGCCTTTCCCTTAACCGGTTCCCCCGTTACGCCGACTGGCCCAACAGGCAGGCGGCCAGCATGGCGTGGAACACGGTGATGTAGTCTTCGTGAACGAAGCGCATGGTGCGGCCGCCGGTGCGTTCCACGCCTGGAATCAGCATGATGCGGTCCATCTGGGATGTGTGGATCACGCCGAAATCCAGCGTCACTGGAGGATCCAGTGTGAATGGCTCGAAATCGGCCACACGCGCCAGGGCACGCTTGGCGGCATCCTTGATGCGCTGCCGAGCCACTTCCGGATGCACCGAGGTGGCCGAAAAGCGGCCGGTAGGCGACTTCACCACGGCCGTTTCCACGTTCTCCAGCAGCGCCGTGGCCTCGGCCGACACCGCCGAGTCGCCGGTTACGAGGGCCACCGGGACGCCGAAATACCCGGCCACGCCGGCGTTGATGCCGGTCTCCCCCACCCTCTTGCCGTTAAGCTGCACGGCGCTGACCACGCTGCCCCAGTACGTGTGGTTCAGAACGCCGCCGTCGCCCGCCTGAGCGTGGTAGCCGGTGAAGAAGACGGCGTCGAAAGATTCGTCAATGCCGGTCATCATGCTGAGCGGCTTGCCGCCGCCGGAGTTGAGCTGGGCCGCCGGGTGCAGTTTGGCCGGTTGGAGGTTCCGCATGGTGTTGTGCGAGTCGCACACCAGAATCTCCGTGGCGCCGCCCTCCAGCGCGCCCTCAATGGCGGCGTTGACCTCGCCCAGCATCAACTCGACCGCCGCATCGTACTCCTTGTCTGTGGGATTCGTCTGGTCCCAGGACACGACTCCGGCGGTCCCTTCCAGGTCCGCGCTGATGAACACCTTCATGGAAGCCCCTTCCCTAGTGGCGGACCGAACCCCGTCGGGCCGCCGGTGATGTACGCTAATCTTCCGTCGCGCCAATGATCGCCAGGGCGCGCACAGCCTGGATGATGCGCTTGTCGTCGGCCGGCAGCAGCGTGCGAGCATCCAGCAGCAGCCGGCCGTCTTCGATGCGTCCGAAGATCCCGTAGTCTGTCCGCAGGCGCGCGGCCAGCGCGGACGCGGAGAACCCCTCCATTTCCAGCGCAACGGCCCTGGACGGGAGGTCATGCTGCGGCGCCGCCCCGGCGCCGACGCGGGCCACGCTGGGTATGGCCTTCGCGGAGACCCCATGGGCGGCGCGCAGCTTACGCGCCAACTCGGAGGCCTCCCGAGCCACCGCTTCCACGCTCGCTCCCAAGGCCGCCAGCGTCGGGATCTCCTGCCATTCCCTTCCGCCCCGGTAGATGAGCAGCGTTCCCTCCAGCAGGGCCAGCGTCACCTTGTCGCATCGCAGCGCCCGCGCCAGCGGATGCGCCTTCATCGCCCCAATCAGATCGCGCCGGCCCACGGCGATGCCGGCCTGCGGGCCGCCCATCAGCTTGTCGCCGCTGAAGAGCACAAGGTCCGCGCCCTCGGCGATGCGCTGGGGCGCCGATGGCTCGTTCAGGCCGGCCGGCGAAAGGTCCACCAGAGCGCCGCCTCCCAGGTCATCCAGAAGCGGCACGCCGCGGCGCCGGCCGATCTCCGCCAGCGCCGGCAGCCCCGCGGACTCGGTGAAACCCTCAATGCGGTAGTTGCTGGGGTGAACCTTCAAGATCGCCGCCGTATCGGGCGTGATGGCGCGCTCGTAGTCGGCTGCGCGGGTCTTGTTGGTGGTCCCAACCTCCACAAGGCGCGCGCCGGACTGCTCCAGCACCTCGGGGATGCGAAAGCCGCCGCCGATCTCCACCAGTTCGCCCCGGCTAACGATGACCTCGCGACCGGCGGCCACGGCGGCCAGGGCCAGCAGAACCGCCCCGGCGTCGTTGTTCACGGCCATGCCGGCCTCGGCGCCGGTGAGGGCGCACAGGTGGCGCTCCACATGAACCTGCCGAGAGCCGCGCTCTCCCGTTGCGGGGTCGATCTCCAGTGTGGAATGCCCCGTCAAAACCGGAAGGCAGTTCCCGCAGATGGCCCCGTAAGGCGCCACGGCGCGTCCCAGGCCCGTGTGGAGGATCACGCCGGTGGCATTGATCGCGGGCAGCAGTGAGGGGCGCGCCTGCGTCTCCAACCGGAGCCGCGCCGCCTCCGCAACGTCTTCCGCAACGGGCGCCACGCCCGTGGCGAACCAGGCGGGCCGGGAATCCTCGAGGGCCGCGCGAACCGCGGCAGCGGCAGTGGCGCGGCCGTGGGCCTGGATGGCATGCTCCATGAGAGACAACACGCGATCGACGGAAGGAGGATGAAACGGGGAATCTGTTGGCGAAGGCTTGGACATGTGATTTCCAGGATGGGATCGGGCTTTGCTGCTATCTTACCAGTGGACGCCGGGCCGGTTTCAAGCGCGGCGGGAGATGGACACACGCATGACGGAAACAAACACATATCGCGCAGGGTTCGTGGCCGTGGTGGGCCGCCCGAACGTGGGGAAATCCACGTTGATCAACCGCCTGATCGGTCAGAAGATCGCCATCACATCGCCGAAGCCGCAGACCACCCGGGTCAACCAACTGGGCATCCTGTCGATGCCGGGCTCGCAACTCGTCTTTGTGGACACGCCCGGCATCCACGAGCCAACTCACGCCCTCGGCGAGCACATGGTGCGCGCCGCCCGACAGAGCCTGGCGGACGCGGACGCGGTGCTGATGCTGATGGATGCCAGCCGCCTGCCCTGTGATGAGGATCGCATCGTGGCGGAGGCCGTGCGCACCGTGAAGGCGCCGCTCCTCCTCGGGCTGAACAAGCTCGACCTGATGGGCCCCGATGAGTACCCCACCGCCGCCGAGGTCTACGGACAGCTCGCCCCCTTCGCGAGGGTGATCGGCTTCTCCGCGGCCACCGGCGACGGGCTGGACCAACTCGTGTCTACCCTCGTCTCCTTGGTTCCGGTGCACGAACCGTACTACGACGAGGAAGAGGTCACCCAGACGAACGCGCGCGACATCGCCGCCGAGCTTATCCGCGAGCAGGTGCTGCGACACACGCGGGAGGAAGTGCCGCACGCCGTGGCTGTCATCGTGGACGAGTTCAAAGAGCGCGACGATGGGCACCTCTACGTGGCCGCCACCATTTACGTTGAGCGCGACAGCCAGAAGGGCATCGTCATCGGCCAGGGCGCCACGATGCTGAAGACCATCGGCTCCGACGCCCGAGTGGAGATCGAGGAGATGGAAGGCGTCCCGGTCTACCTGGAGCTGCGCGTAAAGGTCCGCAAGGATTGGCGCAAGAAGGACCCCAGCCTCTACTACCCCCGGCGATAGGCGCGCGGCTTACGCGCCGTGCCGGATGCGCCACCCCGCCACGATCACCCGCAGGCAGAAGGCGAGGGTCAGAAGGACAAAGCCGCCGGCCGCAACGCGCGGCGCGGCGTTGTTCTGCCGATCCTCCGCCATCCCCAGGTAGCCCAGGAACGAACCGATCATAGACAGGAACCAGACGTACCAGGTAAAGATGCCGATGGTTCCGCCCACGAGACACGCCACCCCAAAGCCCACGAAGTAGCGGGAGTTACCGGATTGCCATCGACTATGGGCGTCGGGGTCGTCCATCACATGGCCGCAGTAGCGGCAGGTGGTTTCGCGCGGCTCCACGGGCGTGTAACAGTGCGGGCACGGCATCGTTTCGGTGCGCGGCTCCGGCTCATCCTTTGCCCGGGCGGACGGGCGCGCGGTTTGGCGGGAGGGTGAAGCGGCCCGCGCGGCGCGGGCTTCGGCCTGATTGGCTCCGCACTCGGGGCAATCCTGCTCCGTAGCCGGCATCGGCTTACGGCAGGCCAAGCAATACACAGTGTCTGTCAGGTTCGGCATCGCAGTCTCCATGGATGAGTTCACGCAGGCAAGCGTCGCGAGACACTCCATCGCGCCGCCTGTTCGACCGGTAGAATAACCCAGCATCAGTATTACCACGATCCTCTACGCATCGCGACCCTCAGTTGGTTTCACGCCAGGCAGGCGCAATATCGCGTTCCGGTCCCTCGTGTGGATCAGACGCCAAACGGGTAAGCAGGAAAGGAGAACCGGCATGAAGCTGTACGTTCTACGGCACGGTAAGGCGGGAGCGGGCCTGCCATGGCCGGAAGACTATCACCGGCCGCTGACCGAGGAGGGTCGCGCCGAGATGCGGCGAATCGCCAAGCGCTTGCGCGCCCTGGACATCGCCCCGCAAGCCATCATCACCAGCCCGCTAGTGCGCGCCAAGGAGACAGCCGAGATCGTGGCCCAGGAACTGGGTCTGGGGAAGGTGCTTCGGGTTGACGATCGTCTCGCATGCGGCGCGCGGCCGGGCGACTTCCAGTCGGCGGTTGCCGGATTGAACTCCGCGATGGTGGTGGGGCACGAACCGGACCTCAGCGCGCTGGTGGCGTGGCTCTCCGGCGCCACGGCGGAGATGAAGAAGGGCGGCCTGGCGGCCGTGGAATGCACGGCGGTGGAGCCCAACAACGGAACGCTGCTGTGGCTGGCTCCGCCGAAGCTGCTGACCGGATAAGGGAAAGACGAGGGATCACGAGTGCAAATCGTCCGCGCTTCGGCGCTGTTGCTGTTCCTGTGCCCGGCGGCCGGCTGGTCCGCGCCCTGGGCCGTGGTGTTCCCGCAGCGAGTGGAACCGGGCGGCGTGTTCGAGATCAAGGCTGGAGACAAGGATCGCGCCATCGACGGCGGCAGCGTTCTCTTCGCCGGCCAAACCACCCTTCTCAACACTGAGCGCGGCGTGCCGCGGGCCCTCGCCGGCGTGCCGGCCTCCACGCGGGCCGGCAAATACCCCGTCACCGTCACGTTGTCGGGCGGAGATGTGTTGCACGCCAGCGTCACGGTGACCGCGAAGCGGTTCCCCACGCAGAACGTCCGCATGGCCGCGTCCAAGACCGGGCTGATGGAGCCTCGCGTGCTGGAGCGCGAGCGAATCGCCCTCGACGCCGTGCTGGACACGCGCAGTCCCCGGCCGCTCTGGCAAGGGAGCTTCATCGTGCCGGCGGCGGGACGCAGCACGTCGGCGTGGGGACGCCGGCGCACGGTGAACGGCCGGCCCTGGGGGCAGCACCAGGGGGCCGACATCGCGGCTCCGGCCGGCGCCGCGGTGCGAGCCACCAACGCCGGAACGGTGGTGATGGCCACGCGGCTCGCCATGCGGGGAAACACGGTGGTCATCGACCACGGGTTTGGCGTATTCTCGCTATATAACCATTTGAGCCGCATCGACGTGAGCTCCGGGCAGACCCTGCGCCGCGGGCAACCGATCGGCCTCGTAGGCGCAACCGGGTTCGCCTCCGGCCCACACCTGCACTGGGAGATCCGCATCGGTCGCATATCGGTGAACCCATGGCCCATCGTCCGATGGGGCCTGCCGCTAGGCTGAGCAGCCGCGCGCGAGTCTGGCTCACCCGCTCTGTCCCCAAACCCCCATGACACCTTGGCACACCATCCCCGCGCTGGAGGCGGCCGCCGCTCTGCACGTCGAGCCGGCCGACGGGCTGACGGCCGGCGAGGCCGCGAGACGGCTCCAGGAGAACGGCCCGAACGAACTGGCCGCCGAGAAAGTGCGCTCCATCGGCGCCATGATCTTCGCGCAGCTTAACGACGTGCTGATCTGGGTCTTGCTCGCCGCCACCGTCGTCTCGCTGGTTATGGGCGACCGCACCGATGCCATCGTCATCCTCGCCATCGTCGTGCTGAACGCCGTGCTCGGCGTGGTGCAGGAGCATCGCGCGGAGCAGTCGCTCTCCGCCCTGAAGGATCTGAGCGCCCCCGTGGCCCGCGTGCGCCGCGACGGAACTCCGATGGACATCCCGGCTCGCGAGGTGGTGACAGGCGACATCCTGTTGCTGGAGGCGGGAAACATCGTCTCCGCCGACGCTCGCGTGCTGGAGGCTTCCGCCGTGAAAGCGGATGAGGCGCTGCTTACGGGCGAGGCGGAACCGGTGGACAAGACGCCCGCCGTCGTGCCGGACGCGGAGGCATCCATCGGCGACCGGACCGGCATGGTGCATAGCGGCAGCGCGATCTCCAGCGGCCGCGGGGGGGGGGGG
>DASXUL010000084.1:0-6493 GCA_036504855.1 Armatimonadota bacterium
CGTACTGGGCAGGCGTCAATCCCGTCAGCTTCCGCAGCAGACCGCCGCGAACCGCTACCACATCATATGTGATCATAGTGGTTAACACCATTTAGCACGTATTGCACAATTCATCTATTCCGAGGAACGAGGAATCCCATAAAGAACGCTTCTTTGAGGGATCCCTCGCTCCGCTCGGGATGACAACCCCACTCAGCCATCCTACCTTGACGAAACACTAGCCGACCGCTGAGTGCGGAGGACTGAATACTGAAGACTGACGACTTTTCCCCAACTTGGCGCTTAGAGCGCGTGAGGCGGATGGCGGCGCGTTTGGCTTTCCCGCGCCGCCATCTGCATCACGCTCAGCCCTTCAGGCGCTCACGACCGTCGCCGCCGCTGGAGAGCAGCCAGCGCGGACGTTTGATGAACTCGCCTCCGTTGAAGGTCTGTTCGATTTTGCCCTTCTTCTCGAGGTAGTTGAAGCAGCTTCGCATGCACCCGGCGGAGCCCTCAATGCCGTAACTGCCCCCATCGCCCCAGCGCATCAACTGCGCGTGACCCTCGATGATGTACTCGGTCGGGAACTCCTCGGTCTCGCGCCACTTGGCGTTGGAGAGCGTCCATGCGAACTTGTACGCCTCCTCTTCAGACATCTTCTGGTCCAGCAGTTCGAGTTTGTATCCGGGGAAGCTCTTGTGCAGGAAGGGCGACACGCGCGGATCGCCGCCGTGGTACATCAACGTGCACTTGCCCATGTCCACGTCGGCCCATTCGTAGGTCTTGTCCTCAATCTGGATCTTAACCGACCTGCCCTCGCGAACGTGCGGGATCGCGCCGGGGCATCCCTTAACGCAGTTCATGCAGCGATTGCAGATGCTGCCGGGCTCCACCAACGGGTCCGGTTCCAGTTCCAGATCGGTGAGGATCGCGTGCAAGCGCACGCGAGGGCCGAACTTCTTAGTCAGGAAAACCTTGGACCACCCCATCTCGCCAAGGCCGGCGGCAATGCCGGCGATGCGGATAGCCAGTTGGACGTTCGGCGCAACGGCCCCTTCGCGAACCGGATCGATCGGCGCCTGCGCTTCCGGCACGCCGGAGTAGAGCGGCACGGCCTCCCAGCCGTGGTCCTCAATGAAGCATGCCAGATCATACAGAGGGACCTGGATGAACTGCGCGTTCAGCAGGCCGGAGTAGCAGAAGTAGGTGTATGACGGCCAATAGGTGCCCTCTTCAATGCCGCGCCACCCGCCGCGGACGACGCGTTCGCCCACAACGATGACGGATTTCGCCTCCGGGAAGATGGACGACGGATGCATGCGCGGCGGCGCGCCGGCGAATCGCTCGATGTTGGCCACGCCGCAGAGGTCCAGCCCGTGCGCGTAGGCGAACTCGCGGATCTGTTCCTTGGTAAGCGTCATTGCGCCCCTCCAAGTCGCTTCACCTCTTCCACGAAGCCCCATGGCGCGCGGCGACGGAACGGATTCTCAAACCGGCCTTCCAAACGGTCGGCCATCTCCAGGCGAACCACGCAGTTCCGCGTGCAGAGGGAGGCGCACCGGTCCGGCTGACCCGACGCGTGGTAGGGGTTGGTCTCAACGCCGTTCCGGCACTTGCCGCATAGCGAGGCAATGGCGCCGGCCACCCGCATCGTCTTGCCGGCGATGGTCAGGTCCTCGATGTCGGCCGTGCGAATGGCGCCCAGAGGGCAGACCGCTTCCAGGTCCTTGCAGCCCAGGCACACGGGCTCCGTGAGCATCGCGTCCGGCGGCAGCGGGGCATCGGTGAGGATGATCTGGATGCGCTGGCGGGGGCCGAAGCGCGGAGTCAGCAACAGGCCGCAGACGCCGATTTCGCCAAGGCCGGCGCGCACGGCCGCGTCATCGAAGTCCATCATCACGTTGGGGGCCGGCGAGCCCTCCCGCACCGGAATGCCCACCGGAGGGATCTCGGTGGGAAGGTTCGGCATCGGCACGGCCTCCCAACCGTTGTCCTCCAGGAACTCGGAGATCCGGTAAGTGGCGGTAGCGAGAACGCGGTTGTTCAGCCAGTCGCGGCCATACTGGCGGTAGAGGTCGAACTGCGTCCCCTCTTCCACGCCCCGCAGCGTGCCACGGGTGATGCGCTTGCCGACAACGAGCACAGAGCGCACCTCCGGGAAGATCGAGGCGGGGTGCTTGTCGGCGGGTAGATCGTCGAAGCGCTCGATGGGCGCCACGCCCAGCAGGTCGGCGCCGGCAACCGGCGCGTGCTCGCGCAACCGCGCGGCGAAGGATTCCATGGGTTCGGTGGTGGTCAAGGTCTTCATCTCCTGGACAGGCGCTACGGCGCCCGTCACTTTCACCCTATGAAGACCGGCCCCTCGCCATCTACACGCTTTTTGCGGTAGATTGGCCGCTTTTTGCGGCGCGGAACTCCGTGGGAGTAACGCCCGTGATCTCGCGGAAGACGCGCCCGAAGTGCTGGAGGCTTCCGAAGCCCGCGTCGAAGGCCACGCTGGTGACGCTGGCGTTGCGGTCCAGGAGGGCACGTTTGGCTGTCTCCACGCGCTGCGCGTTGATGGAGCGCGTTACCCCGACGCCTTTCGCCTTCTTGTAGGTTCGGCTCACGTGGGCCGGGCTGGCGCCCAATCTGGCCGCGATGCTATGGAGGCACAGATCGGTATCCGACAGACTGGAAGCGATGCACTCGTCCACGGCCGCCACAAGCCGATGGGTAACGCTCTGAAAGTGATCGCGCACCATGCCGGTGAAGCGCAAACCCGCCTCGGCCAGGGTCTCGCGCAAGCGGGCGTAATCGTAGGCCACGCCGATTCGAACCAGGTAGTCTTCGCTCAGCCGGGCGACCTCGGCGGCGTCCAGACTGGCATCGGAGGCGGCCTGCGCCATGAACAGGACCTGGCACTGCAGGATGGGGCGCAGGTGGCTGAGCGGCAGATACGTGCTCTGGAAGAGGGCTTCGGCGATCTCCCGAAGCGCCGCCTCGGCGCCGGGCAAGTCGCCGGCCTTCACGACGGCCTGCATCCGTTGCGCAAGCCGCCAGTACGCGCCGAGGTCCAAGCTATCCGGCGGCGCCGAGGCGTCATGCACATAGACCCGGTTGCCGCCGGTGCGCACCTTCTGGCGTTGGGCCACGATAGAGCGCTGCGCCGCCCATTGCAGGCCGCTGAGGCTGGCCTCACGCAGGAACGCAATGCCGATCGTGTTCCCCAACGAGCACTCCTCGTGGAGACGGCGGTTGAGTTCGCTGAGGCGCTCCAGGAAGGCTTCGCGACATTCGTCCAGCGCGCCGCAGAAGTAAAGCGCGTTGGAGTGAGCAAAGCCCAAGAGGGCGCATTGGCGCGGCGATAGGGTTTGGGAGACTCGCTCGCGGATGCGCGCCACGGCGTCGCGGCGTTCCGCGAGGTCGGTCGCGTCCAGGCCGTCCACCGAGAGGCAGACCACATAGTCCGGCCACTTCATACCGGGCAGGCGTTCATCGATCCACTTCAGGATCGCCGAGGGGTCTTCCAGCTCATGCGCTGCGAGTTCCGGATAGATCAGGTGGTTCCAGAAGATGCTGTGCAGTACGGACTCGTCCATGGGCGCCGCGGTCACCCTCTCGCCAGGAGATCGGTCATCAGGCTGGCCACTTCCTGCTTTCCGGCTTCGGTGGCGGCTTCGTCGACGCTGAGGGTCAGCGTTAGCGCCGTCCCATCGCGCGCTCCGGCCGGCAGCCAGGCCGCCGGCACGTCCACAGAGACGCGCGCGTCAGAGCGGCTGAGCAGTACGGCGAACCCGCCTTCGATGCGGTCGAGAACCACTGGTTGTGTCGCCGACGCCATTGTCCTGCCTCCCTTCGTATCGGTTCCCGCCCCGGCGGGCCCGTCCGCCCGGCTTCCAGATGTCTCCTGTTGGCGCATGGGCTCCCTGCATTGTAATGGCTTTGCCATCCGATGTCAGAGTAATGTCGCCCTGCAAGTCGGTCCGGAAGACGGTGACGCCCGCGGCCTTCAGGGCGCTCAAGGCCTCAGCGTGCGGGTGATGGTAGCTGTTGCCCGCGGCGCACGAGATCGTGGCGTAGCGCGGTCGAACGACGCTCAGGAAATCGGCGTCCGTGCCATTGTGGCTCCCGTGGTGCGCCGCCTTCAAGACGTCTGCTTGCGGCGCCTTCTCCGCTCCGGGCTGGGCCGTCACCCATCGGCGCTCATCCGCCTCCATATCACCAGTGAAGAGGATGCGCGTTTTGCCGTAGGTGACGCGGCCAACCACGCTGTTGTTGTTCGGGTCGGAATCTGTGTCCTTCAGGAGGGGATCCGGCGGACCGAGGAGAGACATGGTGAGGCCGTCGCCCATATCCACGGTCTGGCCGGCGCGGGCCAGGCGGAATTCCGTTTGTTTCGCTTTGATAGCGCGCAAGAGCTTCGCCTGGACGGGCGTTCCGGCGTTGTAGCCGGAGTCCAGAAAGCGGCTAACGGGGATGGCGTTCAGCACGTCCGGCAGGCCGCCGATGTGGTCGGCATGGGGGTGACTGGCTACAACCCAGTCGAGCTGCTTGACGCCGTATTTGCGCAGGTCCGCCACCAGGGCGTCCGCGGCGTCCGGCGGGCCGCCGTCAATCAGGGCCGCATGCGCGCCCCATTGCAGCAGAGTAGCGTCACCCTGGCCCACATCCAGGAAGTGGACGGTGAGGCCCTCGCCGCGCGGCAGGGCGGCCACGCCCGAGTTCGGGGCCTTGTGGGCCCCGCATCCGGCAAGGAAGATCGCCGCAATGGCGGCGGCCAGCCGATAGCGTATGAGCATACTGCACCAAGAAGTAGTTGTCAGTTGTCAGTCATCAGTCGTCAGTCATCAGCCCGAAAGCCCCCGCGTGAGGAAGGCTCTCCCAATGAACGGGGCCTCTCCGGCTGATGACTGACGACTGACGACTACTTCTTCACATACTTCGCTGGGTTCTTGTCGAAAGCCGGTTTGCAGGCCGCGCAGCAGAAGTAGTAGGTCTTGCCCTTGTAAGAGCTTTTCAACGTGGAGGGGGTGACCTTGGCGATCTTCTCGCCGGTGACGGGGCAGGTTGCGGCGGCGGCCGGCTTAGCAATCGGCTTGGCGTTCTTCGCCATCGCGGGCGCCGCTGTGGCCAGGGCCAGCGCCAGCAGCACGGTCATTATGCGCATCTACGGTTCCTCCTCAGAAGCGGACGGTGTCTACTTGGATTCTACCAGGAGCAACACCGGCGCGGGCTCATCGGTGCCGTAGAATTGTGAGGGCCAACCCAAGGATGAGGAAGAGCGCCGAAATCGCGCCCGCCAGGATGGGCACCCAGTTCCTCGTCGGACCGGATGATTGCCCCTCCCAGTTGAACACGGAAGCGGCTGGCCTCCCGGGCCCCTCCGGCGAACGGACTGGTTCCGGCGGCGCGGCGCGCTGCGGCTCCGGTTCCTGCACCGGGATGGCCGGCGGCCGTCCGGCCGAGCGGCGCGGGGCCGAGGTCTTTGGCTGAGGCGCGAACGCGGCGGCGGCGGGCGCCGGAGCCGCGGGGGCCGTGTCCACCAGAGGCCGGCCGGCATCCCGGCGCTCCGACGTTTCCAGCAATAGGTCTTTCGCCCAGTCTGGAACGTCGCCTCCCGTGGGCACCGCGTTCTCGGCGGCCTGGTCCTGCACGGCGATGGCCTGCTCCACCGTGATGTCCACCACCATTTCCTTGGCGCCAGCGTATCGTTCCGCCGGGTCTGGGTGCAACCCCCTCGCCAGAGCCATGGCGAGCGCGGGCGGGAGGGCCGATAGGTCCGGCGACGGCCCCGGCGCCTGCCCGGTGACCGCGAAGATGGCCATGGCGGCGGCGGAGTAGGTTTCCGACCGCGCGGTGGGCTTACCGCCAGCGCGCGCCTCGGGCGCCACGTAAGCGCTCTCCGGCCACTCCGAAAGCGGGTCCATATTCTGGAGCATCGTGAGGATCGGGCTCCATGCGACGCCGGCAAGGGTTGCCCCGGACGGGCCAAGCACAACGTTGTCGGGCGAGAGCCACGGGTGCGTTTCGCCGGCGGCGTGGAGGTTATCCAGCGCGCCCGCCACGCTCTGCAGGAACGGCGCCACGGATTCCACAGGCATCGTCTGCTGGTCCACAGAGGCTCGCAGCGTAACGCCCGGGGCGGATTCCACGAGGTAGACCCCGCCCTCCATCTGGCCGCCATCCACCACGGCAGCGATGCCGGCGGGGGGCTTCTGCCCAGTGCCCTCGGCAACGGCCCGGTCCATGGCTTCGTTGACGCGGGCGCGATCGCCCTCGGCGAGGCTTTCGGGGAGGCGTAGCAGGGTAAGGCGCACGGCCTCGCCGGCGGAGTTGGCGGCGCCCGCCAGGGCCCACGGCCCAAATGCGGCGGCATCGTCGGATACGGTATACGGCCCAAACTGGAAAGGCATGGCAGTGTCTCCTCGCGCAGGTTTCACCGGTTTATGCCATGCCTGGCCGCAAAATGGCAGAGAGAAGTCGTCAGAGGAGAAGTCATCAGTAGTCAGTCGTCAGTCATCAGCCCGAAGGT
>DASXUL010000085.1:0-25461 GCA_036504855.1 Armatimonadota bacterium
TCGGATGGGGGCGATCTGGCTCATTCTGACCACGACGGCCGCATCCACCAGATTTGGTTGTAGGAAATGGTGGGCTTTTGGTGTATTACGGCATGAAGTGTCTGCATTTGGTTGAATTTGACCATTTGCGGACCCTCCGGCCGTTCGCGAGATCGCGAAGGAGATCAACGTGAACATATCGGATCCGTACGGCGTGTTGGTGGCGCGCATCCAGATGGGGTTCTACCCGCCAGGATCGCGTCTGCCGGCGGAGCGCGAGTTGGCGGCCGAGCTCAGCGTGCACCGGCACACGATCCGGAGCGTTGTGGCGCGGCTGTCGGCAGACGGCCTCGTGGAGTGTGAGCGGTACCGTCGGCCGGTCGTGCGCCGGACGATGGGAATCGCGGATGGGTGGAAGACGGTGGCGTTGCTGATGGGAAATGAAGCCCCGTTCAAGCCTTTCCACCTGGTGATCCGGGGTTGCGAACCAGTGCTGCGCGCCGACGGGTATCGTCTGGTCTTCATGGACACATGGGGGCATCTGGACGAAGCCACGCGGGAACGCGAGCATGCGGCCCTGCAGAGCCTCATCGACCATCCGGTGGCCGGCGCGATCTTGTGGTGCCAGGCCCCCGAGACGTCGGCGGAACTCGTCACCGAGTTGCAGCGGCGGGGGATGCCCATCGTCGCCATTGACCGGGAGATCCCGGGCGTTGCGCTGGATTATGTGGGCGTCGACAACGCGCATGCGGCGGCGAAGGCGGTCAAGCACCTGGTCGACAGCGGACACCGGCGCATCGGCTTTGTGGCCGGGGCGCAAGACCGAGTCAGCACGGTGGTTGACCGGCGCCGGGGGTATGACGAGACCCTGGCAAAGCACGGCTTCCCGCATGGGCCGGAGTTGTTCTACGGGGTGCGGGCCGACCGCGTACAGAGCGCCACGGCGCACGTCGCCAGGCGTCTGTTGGCGGAACCGCATCGTCCGACCGCGCTCTTCGTGGTGAACGACTTCTACGCGCTGTACCTGATGCGCGCGATCCGGGATGTGGGATTACGGGTCCCGGAAGATGTCGCCGTTGTGGGCTTCGACGACATCGAGACGCTGGTTGCCGCGGAGCCGGTGCTTACCACCGTGCGGCAGCCCTTTGAGGAAATCGGGCGAAAGGCCGCCAGCCTCCTCGTGGAGAGGATGCGCTCGCCGGACGCGCCCTATCGACATGTCGAACTGGAGACCGCGGTGCTGGTGCGGGCCTCAACCGATACGACGAACCTCCCCGCCCCGTCCGAATATGCTCCAGTAACCATCACCTAGACTCGCCGGAGAGCATTGTCTCCGGCCACGACGTAATCATCGCAACTTCCGCGGGGGGCGGCCTTCCACCTCCGCCAGGCCCCGCGGAAGCCAACCGTTGGCGCTGCTCAACTTCGCTTGCGGGCTCACTCTCGTCGTGTTAACGATACTGCCCGCATCCTGTTTCAGGCCCCGTGATGCGATAGATCGCTAAAGGAGTCGATACTCAGATGATGACCTGGCACTTGCGCCGATGGGCGTGTGTCTTAGCGTCCGTGGCGGCCATAATAGGCGCCCCGCCGGCCGCCCGGGCCGCGAACGTCGCTCTTGGTAAACCGGCGTACGCCACGGCGAACAATGCGTCCGCTGGAAACGTTGACGACGGCAACTTCGCCACTTCATGGAACGACACCGGATCCGCCCTGGCTCCGGCTGACATGGTGGGAGTGGACCTGGGCTCGGCAAAAACCATCAAGTTCGTAAAGATCTACTGGGCTGGTCAGCCCACGGGCTTCTCGATCGATGTGGCGGATTCGGTGGATCCCACTGACCCGCTGAACGCTCTGTGGACGAACGCCTACACGCGTTCGTCGGGCGATCCGCAGCCCACTGGCGCGGATCTGATCGACCTGTCCTCCCTCAACATCACCGGCCGCAACATCCGCATCTACGGCACGGCGCCGCCCTCCACCACGTGGGGCGTCACCGAGTTCGAGGTGTTGGACGCCGCGCTTCCAACCCTCAGCGGCACGGCAAAGTTTGGCGCCGCGCCAGTTCCGAACGCTCTGATCACCCTCGTCGGCCCGCAAGGCTCCGCCGCGTCCGGCACGCTTAGAGTGCAGGCCGACGCCGCCGGGAAGTTCAGCTTCCCCGGCCTGGATGCCGGAGCGTATTCCCTGGTGGCCTTCGCCCCGGGGCAGTACGCCCCCGTTACCACACCGGTAACCATAGCCGCCGCGAATGTGACGCAGGATGCCGTATTCACTCAGGCGGCGACCAGCAGTTCGGCGCCGCTTCCTGCCTACTCGCTGGACTACGTCGCCACCGCAACCAATATGGCGGACCAGAACGCCACAGCCGGCAGTCTCGCCCTGCCCGCCGAGGAGTTGCCCCCAGGCGGCGCCATCTGGAACTCCGGAACGCCGCTTCCCACCGGCGGCACGTTGGGCGCACAGATGCCGAAGACGCTGAACTTCTACATCCCGCCCACCGCGGATGGCAAGAACAATGTCATCAGCGCCAACGGCGCCATCATCCCGTTCCCAGCGGCCCATTACACGGCCGTCTACATCCTGCAGGACGCGCTGGAAGGCGCCTACTACACCAACGCCACGCTCCATTACGCGGACGGTTCATCCGCGCCGGTGCTAACCACCTCGGGAAGTGACCTCTACCAGTTCACTCGCGGAGAGCCCGGCACGGACGTGCCGGCGACTCCGGGAGAAGATGAGATCGTCGCCCTCCTCGTGGACCAGCTCTACAACGCCAATGGCTCCGTGGTGACGGAGACTCCGGGGTACGCGCTCTTCATGCGCACCATCCCGGTGGATTCCACCAAGGTGCTGTCCAACATCACATTCGGCGACCCGATCTCCGGCACAGGCTCGAACACGCTCTCCAAGGGCGTCATCTACGCCTGGTCCGGCGATTCCACAGACGTTCCGCAGGCCCCGGGCTCAGTGGCCGGCACGGTTAAGGCTCCCAACGGCAGCGCCGTGAAGGGCGCCAACGTTAGCTACCTGAGCTACAAACTCGTAACCGGCACGGACGGCAAATACGCCTTCAGCGGCGTCCCGGCCGGCTCCGCCGTCATCTCCGCCAACAAGCCTGCCAACTACGCCTCCAAGAGCATCACGGTGACCGTCGGCGTTGGCCAGGCCGTTACCAATGCGGACATCCAGTTCACGGCGGCCATCCCCGTGGTGACCGACTTCCTGAGCAGTCCGATGATGGACTCGGTGAGCACCCAGGCCAACTACTCGGACTTCACCATCACCAACTGGATGCTCGGCCGCGAGTTCATCCCCACCGGTCTCTACAGCCCGGACAACCCCGGCGCCAACGTGGAGAGCAGCACCACCTTCCAGCATGATCCCTCCGCGCCATCGGCGCTGGCCTTCAACTTCGGCGACATCAAGGATACCCCCATCGCCCCAGGAACCGTTGGCTATCCGGCCGGCGGAACGCCGTGTTCCGTGATCGCCGCCGGCGCCGTGTTCCTGGCGCCCCCCGCCAAGATCTTCAACGTCTACTTCGCTGAGGTCGGAGCGGAGGGCGGCAACAACGTTGCCCCGATCCTCCACTACACCGACGGCTCCAGCGAGACGCGCGTGGCGCAGGTATCGGACTGGTTCGGCGCTCCCACGCCGGATGAACTGCCCTACCTGATCATGCGCGGTCGCCACAACAACACCGGCCAAGACAACCTCGGCGGCACCATCCGCATCAACGCCCTGGTGGTCCCGGTGAACCCCACCAAGACCCTGAAGGACATTTCGTTCTACCAGAACTCGCAGCCGCAGACGTATCCGATCATCCTGGCCGTCTCCTTCGAAACCGATACGGTGCAGCCGGCCAGCAGCGACGTTCAGGTGAACGTGAAGACATCCGGCGGCCAGCCCGCCGTCGGCGCCATCGTGACGATGGGCCCCTACAACACCCTGTCCGACGCCACCGGAACGGCCCTCTTCCGCGGCATCCCGGCCAACCTTACCGTGGGCATCGGCGCCTACCTCAGCGGTCAGACGCAGCAGGCCCGCGTGGAGAATCACGTGATCCCGGTTGGGCAGAAGCTGCCGAGCCCGGACGTTGTAACGCTCACGCTTCCCGCCGCCGCGCCTTCCTACACGCAACTGCCCCTGGCCTATGACTACGACGTCATCGCCACGGCCGACATGACCGGCGACTTCAAGGGCGCCCCGGACGATGACTACGCCTGGCCGGCCGAGGCTTTCGCCTGGGCCTCCGGCAGCACTGTTACCGTGTCCGGCGTCCCCTACCTGATGCCGCACAAGGAAACCGGCTACAACAACGTGCTGCGCCAGAACGGCCAGCTCATCAAGGTCGCCCCCGCCCACTACTCCTCGCTGGATGTGGTGGCCACCTCGCAGGGCGCGGGCAACGTTTCGCCGCGCATCTACTACGTGATCTTCGACTATGAGGACGGCTCCAGCGAGCAGGTTCAGTTCGCGGCGCACGACTGGTTCAACGACTGGACGCACCCCGAGAACACGAACCGCCGCCTCTACTTCCGAACCATCAACCCAGGCGCCAGCAACCCGTGGTATTCGCCCACCCGGCGAAACGGGGCGGAAGACCAGACGCTGGATATCGCCTTCCTGCCGGAACCCATCCCGGTGAACGCCGGCAAGAAGCTCGTGAGCTTCCAACTGGTGCCGATTATGCGCGGCGTGCGCGATGACGACTGCTCGTTCCTCGCCATGACGCTGGAATCGAACGACACCGCCGCCGCCGGAACGGTGAACGGGCGCGTAGTGGGCCAGCCCACCGGCGCGGCCGCCTCCGGCCCGATCGCCAACGTCCTCGTGCAGTACGATGCCGCCCATGCCGCCTACACGGCGGCGGATGGCACGTTCAGCATCGCCAGCGTCCCGGTGGGCGCCGGAACCCTCACGGTGATCCCGTACGGATCCGGCCTCCTCACCAAGTCGTTCCCCGTAACCGTCGTCTCCGGCGCCAACGCCGCGGGCGACCTGAACGTGGGGACGCCTCTGACCCAGATCTACTCCATCATGGGCGCCGCCAATGTGGAACAGGGCCTCAAGCAGGTGGAAGGGTTCGTCACGCCGTACGGCTACGGATACCCGGCCAGCAAGACGACCGTGGTGACCCTCGCCGGCAAGCAGGGCCGCCAGATCCCCAACGGCGGGCGCATCCACGTTCAGATAGATCCCGGTTGGCTGTGGCATGGCCGGCTCGGCAACGCGGGCCTCGACATCTCAACGCTGGGCAACACAACCCCCAAGCTGGCTCCGCACCTCTACATGGCCATCGAGTACTTCGACAACTCGTCCGATCAGATCCAGGTGCAGTACAACGCGATGACTACCGGTACAAATGGTGGGAATACATATAGAATGAACTCGCCATTCCAGAACACCGCTGCCACCTCGATCAACCGGACCAGCTCCAACTCGTGGAAGACCGCGATACTGGACTTCGACCCGACCAAGGGTGACGCCCTCGGCGCCTATCACGGGCAGATGGTTCAGTCCGACTTCCGCATCGTCTCGTCGGCCTCCAGCGCCGTGACCATCCGCAGCATCACGCTCTCGCTGAACCCGAACCCGACGCTGCCGTTGACCCCGGTGGATGCCCTCCGCATCGTCGGCGGCCTCGCCCCCGCGTCCGCCGCCGACAAGACGGCTCTGGACACCAACGGCGACAACCACATCACCATCGAAGACGCGGTGAAGTTCCTTCGCACTCAACTGGGCCATTGATA
Organism: Armatimonadota bacterium; assembly: GCA_036504855.1. Taxonomy (GTDB): domain Bacteria; phylum Armatimonadota; class DTGP01; order JAKQQT01; family JAKQQT01; genus DASXUL01. The sequence goes on from DASXUL010000085.1 coordinate 5,736, forward strand.
ACCGTGGGCGCCCGCCCGAGCGGGCGCCCACCCAGACTTCCGGCTCCGTGCGCGTCCCTGGCAGAGGGACGCGCACGGAGCCCGTTCAGGCCGCCCCTGGGGCAGGCCGAGGCCATCCCATGAGAAAGAGAGCCTTCACGCTCATAGAGTTGCTGGTCGTAATCGCTATCATCGCGATCCTGGCGGCCATCCTGTTCCCGGTATTCGCGAAGGCTCGGGAACGGGCCATGACGGTTACGTGCCTCAACAACCTGAAACAATTGGGCACTGCATTCCAGATGTACACGCAGGACACGGAAGGCCGGCTGCCATTCTGGCATGACCGGAATCCGCCGCCAGTGGAGTTCCGCAACGCCTCAACCACATCCACTACGTGGGATGTCTATATCTATCCCTACGTTAAGGCCAAGCAGTCCTTCACCTGCCCCAGCAACCAGTCGCCGGAGGCTCGGCGCGCCACGGCGGCAAACCCGGTGCGGTCGTATTCGTTTCCGCAGAACATCAACGGCGCGCCCACTTCGGCCATCCGGAGCCCAAGCCGCACGGTGCTGCTCATGGAGAAGGGCATCTACATCATCGGCACCGAGAACGACGCGCCCGCGGAGTGGTTCGGCCAGACAATTTCCGGATACACCAGCGTGATCACCGCCAACCCGAACAGCCCCAACAAATGGGGCTTTCCCCATAAGGCCGGCAAGAACTTCCTGTTCCTGGACGGGCACTCAAAGTGGTTCGCGGGCATCCTGTCCCACGACGACAACAACCCGTTCGGATATGACTTCGGGCCGTGGCCCGGCCAGCCGAACCGGGTGCCGCTGAACAACCCCGGCATGTATGGATACTGCGGCCCGCTGGACGGCGTGCACGCTGGCGACCAGGGGAACGGATCTCCGTCCAAATACGGGGCGAATCTGCCGTACTAACGGGATCTCGTCTCCCGGCGCCCCAATTCTGGGGGCGGTGTTCCGTCAAGGTAGGATGGTTGTGTGGGGTTGTCATCCCGAGCGGAGCGAGGGATCCCTCAAAGAAGCGTTCTCTATGGGATTCCTCGTTCCTCGGAATGACAACCCCACCCCTCCATTCGACCTTGACAGAGTAGTAGGGGGGCCGAGGCGCCCTCACGCGTCCTGCGTGAAGGCGCGGCCCACGGCATCCCACAGGTCGTAACGGGTGAGGAGGCCGCCGGAGAAGATGCAGATGCCCTCCGCTCCGGTGTCGCGAATGCAGGCGATCGCTCGCTCCATCTTCTCCGGAGACCGGTACCCTGGAGGCGGCGCGTCGAGGAAGGCCCGAACGGCGCCGGCGAGGCCAGGCGCATCTTCGCCCGTGAAGGCGTTCAGGCGCCGATTCAGGTCGGGGGCGAACTCCCGCAGGCGGGCGGGCAGGTCGTCCAATGCCGGGCGGATGTCCTCGATGTCCCCTCCCTCATCCAGCGCCGCAGCGATGCGGCGCAGCGGTCGTTCCTCCTCGAAGTAGAGGAAGTTGGCGGCGACGCCCGGCCACAGAGCCCGATACCCGCACGCCCACGCCTTCTGCGATGCGACGCTCTCTTCGAGGAGCGTCAGGTAGGTATCGAAATCGCCGGGGAAATGGTCGCGGTAGTCCATGGGCATCGCGATGTCCACATGCGGCGGGAAGCGCCGCCAGTCCTGCCCGATGAAGCGGCCGGAATGGATGGGGTTCTTGAACACCGCGGCCGAGATGGCCATTCCGGGGCGCGCCTCCCGGATCGCCGCGGCGGCCTCCCGCGCGAAACGCTGAATGGCGTCAACCCGGTAAAGGTAGAAGAAGTAGTCCAGATCGCGCCGCCCACCCTCGAAGAAGCCGCCCTCCAGCAGGAACGCGCTCTTCCGCGCGCGCGGGAGGTGGTTCCAATCCGGCGGCAACACACGCGGGCCTGGCTCCCAGTGGGCCTCCAGGTACGGGCGGTCGTACGTTCGTGGCGGGAAGGCTTCGTCCGGGAAGGCCTCGGTAACATACCCGGCGTAGCGCGGCAGCTCCCTCAAACAGTGGTCGCAGAAGCAGTACTGGTCTGGGGCAAGGTCACCCGGGTAGCGGATGTAGTCGTGGTGGATGGCGTCGACATCGTAGCGTTCCGCGAACTCGCGCATCAGCGGGATGAGCCACTGGTCCGCGTAACCGGGGCGGCGCGCCGGACACATCCAGACAGAGTGGTAAGGCTGGCCGCGCAGCGTCTCGGAGGCGGTGGTCTCGCCGGCGGCGTTCCGCATGGCCCATTCCGGGTGGCCTGTGAACGCCGGCCCGCTGGCGCTCTCCATGAAGTCGATGAACCAGGCGTGCACCTGGATGCCGCGCTGGCGACACGCCTTTACGATCTCCGCGGGCAGGTCGATCTCCCGGTAGGCGTCGGCCACGGCCTCCGGGTGGAGGCGGCTGGGCCAGAAGAGCGTACCGGAACCCTTCACGCAGACGGCGACGAGGTTGATGCGCGCCTCGGAAAGACGTTGGGCGTATTCGGCCGCCGATTCCGGCGTGCGACCGAAATCCTCCGCCCCGCACCAGATCCCCCGAACAGAAAGCGACCCTGCTCCCGTGCGCATGCTAGCTATCCCCCCTGGCCATCAGCAGGGGACGCCCCTGCCGCGGCCTTTCAGAAGCGCCGCCTCTTCCATCCTTCGTCAGAGATCGGCATTCGGCGCCGGCGTTGAGGCCATCGTGATGGCGGCGGGGCGCAGGCCGGGCGATGATGCGGTAACGGTGATGCGGCCGGGCCGGGCTCCGGCCTGGACGATGGCAAGACAATGGCCGTTGAACGCGCTCCGGCGCGAGGCCTTGTCCGCCTCGTGGCTGCTCGGATCGCCGTTTCCCACGCCAATGACGGCCCCCGGGCCGGAAACGCCGAACGTAACGGCATTGCCGGCGGTGGGAACCACGCGGCCCTTCGCATCGACCACATCCACGGCCAGAATGCCCACGTCTTCGCCGTCCGCGAGGATGGCCTGCCGGTCCGCCCGCATGCGCAGCGCCGCCGGCGCCCCCGTTGTCTCCACGAAGTCGGCGGCCGCGGTCTTCCCGGCATTGCGCCCGATAACGCTCAGGCGGCCCGGAACGTAGCGAACCATCCAGTCCACGTGTTCATTGCGCGGCATCGGTTTCGCGCCCTGGCTCACGCCGTTCAGGAACAGCTCCACGGTATCGCAGTTGCTGAAGCAGCGCACCGTAATGTCCTGACCGTCCTTGCCGGACCAGTTCCAGTGCGGCATCAGGTGCGCCATGGGACGCTTGCCCCACCACGCCAGGTAGTACCAGTAGTTGTCTTTCGGGAAGCCGCAGGTGTCCATGATCCCGAAGTGGGAGTTGACGCAGGGCCACGTGTAGGGGGTGGGCTCTCCGCGGTAGTCAAAGCCGGTCCACACGAAGGAGCCGGCCATGAAGGGTCGGTCCGCGATGGCCTTCCAGGACCAGTCCGTGAAGTTGTAGGCGGAAACATACCCGGCGTCGGGGTTCTTCTCGTATTCGCCGCGGGTAGTGAGCGTGCTGGCGGTCTCGCTGCCGTACATCGGGATGTCCGGGTGGTCGCGATGGAACGAGTCGTAGAGGTGGTCGTTGTAGTTGCAGCCCTGGAGGTCTTCCACCAGGGAGATGCCGCTGCCCCAGCCGCCGTTCATGGCGCAGGAGACAGGCCGGCTGGCGTCCAGGCGCTTGACGACCTGTTCCATGGCCTTGAACTGGCGGGCGCCTTCGGGGCTGCCCTGCAGGCGTTCCTCGTTGCACATGGACCACATGATGACGCTCGGGTGGTTGCGGTCGCGCCGCACCATGCTTTCCACCTGGCCGAGGATCTCGGGCGAGTCGCCGAGCTTGCGGTTCTCATCCATCACCAGGATGCCGAGGCGGTCACAGGCGTCCATGAGTTCGGGAGCGTAGGGATGGTGCGAGCAGCGATACGCGTTTGAGCCCATGGCCTTCAGCTTCTCCAGCTTGAAGACGTGGACGCGGTCCGGCAGAGCCACGCCGATGCCGGCGAAATCCTGGTGGTTGCACGTGCCCTGGATCTTCACCGGCTTGCCGTTCAGGGTAAACCCGCGGTCCATGTCAAAGCGGATGGTCCGGATGCCGAACGACGTTTCGTAAGTATCCAGCGCGCGCCCGGACCGGGAGACGGTGGTGAGCACGCGATAGAGGTGCGGAGACTCCAGCGACCAAAGGCGCGCGTTGGCGACGCGCACGCTCTGCGACACATCAGCAGCGCCGCCCGCCGGAACGGTCTGCGCCGACTGGGCCTCGCCGGCGAGGCGGCCGTTGGCATCCACAATGCGCGAGGTTACGCGACACTGGACGGGCCGCGGCGAGTCATTGCGCACAGCGGTTCGAATGGAGACCACGGATGAGGGTTTGGGCCCCGGCGCGATGCGGGTGGGCAGCACGAACGTGCCCCAATGGTCCACATGCACGGGAGAGGTCTTCACGAGCCATACGTGGCGGTAGATGCCGCCGCCTTCGTACCACCATCCCTCGGTGCGGCGGGCATCAGCGCGCACCACCAGCGTGTTTGAAGCGCCAAACCGGCAGGCAGCCGTGGCGTCGTAGGCGAAACCCGTGTAGCCGCTGGCGTGGCGGCCCAACTCCACTCCGTTCAGCCAGACCGTGCTGTCTCGGTAGACGCCGTCGAACTCCAGGGAGAGGCGGCGGCCGCGATCCGCGGCCGGAATGGTAAAGGTTTTCGAATACCACCCGATGCCCGTGGGGCGGAACCCGTGGCTGGGGTCCGCACGGCGGTCGAAGGGCTGCTCCACAACGAAATCGTGCGGAAGGCGAACGGGCTTCCAGCCGCCGCCGCCAAGTTGGAACGCGGGTTTCGTGACGGCGGATCCGGGCAGGCGGAATTCCACGGCGGCGACGCCAATGATGCCGCCCATGCCGGCGGTGTTCTCCACCAGCACGGCCACCGTATTCGATGCGCTCGGGCGCCAGGCGGCGGCCGCGGGCGCATCGAACGCCTCGCTGAAGCCCTCGTGGCGCCTGAGCCGTATCCCGTTCAGGTACACGACAGCGTTGTCATCAACCCCCTCAAAGTGCAGGCGCACGCCCGTGGCGCTGGCCGGCACGGCGCCGGCCGAAAGCGTGGTCCGGAACCAGGCAAAGCCCACGCGGCCCTGAAAGACGTCGTCCCCCGTACGGGCATCCTGCCAGTCGCCGGGCGCCGCGGCGGGGGCCGCCGTCTGCGCCGCTTCCGCTTCGCCGGTCACCGAGGGTTTCCACTTCCACGCCTTCAGGGCAACGCCCTGCGCCTCCGGCCGGTAGCTGGCCAGCTCGCCATAGTGGAAGCGCCAGCCGGCATCCATACGCAGCCTTTCGCGAGGCGCGGCCGGCGCGGGCAAGGCCATCAGGGAAACAAGGGCGGCAACGCCCAGGGCGGCAGCTATTCTTCGCATGGAGGCTCCTATTGCGATGGTAGTTAGTGATCAGTCGTCAGTCGTCAGTTTTCAGTCCGAAGGCCATTTGCGATACGCGAACCTGTCTCATCGCAAGTGCCCTTCGGACTGACAACTGACGACTGACGACTGATGACTGATCACTAACTACCATTCCGCTAGTTCCCCGTGGCGCGGTCGGCCAGGGCGCGGATGTGGTCCGGGATAACGGCCACGGCATAGAGGCGCACGTCCGAGATCTCGCCCCGGAAAGCGGCGCCGGCTGGGGCCAGAGTGGAACGACCCACCAGCAGCGGGTCGGACGTGATCCGGGGCTTCCCCTTGGCGGCGGCGGTTCCGCGCAGCGATCCGTCCACGTAGAGGCGCAGGGCCAAACCGTCGTAGGAGGCGGCCAGGTGGCGGAAGCTCCCCGGCGCGGGCGCCTTGACCCGCACTTCTCCCACCCCCGGAACGCGGAACGCGAGGATGCTGTCGTGCACGGTCAGGCTGTATTGCGAGCCGTCTCGGCCCTTGCTGACGATGGGCCGGTCACCGGACCAGTCGCGGGCCCGCACCCACGCGGTCAGCGTGAAGGCGTTGGAGGGGTTCAACTCCGCGCTGTTGCGCACGGCCATCCCATCCGCCTTTCCGCTGAGGGCCAGGGATGGCGCGGCGAGACTGCCGGAAGGCTTCGGCGCGCCAAGCGCCTTAACGGATGCCGGGGCGGCGTATCCGCCGACGACCGCCTCGCCGCGCGAGTTGAACCACATCCGGAAGGCCGGCGCCAGCGTGGAAAACGTGGTCCCCTCGCCGCTAACCGGAGCGGAGGCCGGCGGACGGCCCTTCAGGCGCTCGGTGGAAAGCGAGTAGAACTGGTCCACGCCGGGCACCGGGGTCACCTGGAGGTCCACGGCGCGGCCGCCCGGCCGGACCTTCGCGGAGAGCACGGTCAGATCCGGCTCGATGTGGTAGTTGGCGGCGTTCTCGGCGGTTGCCTTGTAGAGCGGAGCCGAGAAGATGATGCGCACCAGCGACGATCCGCCGATGGCCCACACGTTCAACACCTCGGGCGCCTTGGCCTCGGCCGGAGCCTGCGCGGCGACGGCGGGAGCGGCGAGCGCTGCTGCCAGAGCGAGAGCGGCATTCCATTTCATGCGGGCGATCCTCCTACACGCTCATTGTGCCCGTTCGCGGGGGGCGAAGGCACGCCGGGAATCAGGTTCTGGGATCTGCCTTTGCGGGCGCCGGCGCGCGGCCTGAACGTCAGCGCCGCGCTCCTCCAGTTTCAACGCGTAGATGGAGGCGGTTCGCAGCCGGGAAGAGACCAGCGCGCTCACGGAGCAGGCCACCATTTGCGGGAGCGCCAAGCCGTAGCGCTGGCCCATCTCGATGCCCAGTACGATGCCGGTGATTGGCGCATGCACTACGCCGGAGAAGAGCGCCGCTGCCCCAACCAGCGCATAGGCGGCGGGCGGCAGCGGATCAGACGGGATCAGGGCGTGCACCCCCAAACCGTAGGCGCCGCCCAGCGCGCCGCCAAGGATGAGTGACGGCATCATGTCACCCCCCGACCCGCCGGAGCCCAGCCTGAACCCAGTGGCCAGCATCTTCGCGCCGAAGAGCAGGGCCAGCAGCCCGATCAGCTCAACGGGGGAACCGCCCGCGAAGTATCGCCCGCTGAAGCTGCGTTCCATGAACTCCGCGCCCGTTCCGAGAACCGCCGTCTGGTTCAGCGAAACCCCGATGAGGCCCACCATCAGGCCGCCCGCCGCGGGCCGCCATGTCTCGGGGATACGGCTCTTCCGGAACTGGTGATCCGGCGAGTGGAGCACAGTGATAAAGAGACGCCCGCCTCCGGCGGCGATGGCGCCGAGGCCGAGTTGGAGGGCGATTGGCCAGCCCGCGCGGAAGCCAGCGCCTTGATGAACCCCACGCGCGTGCGGATGAACCCATCTTCGTGCAACAGCGCGTCGATCACCTCGGGAACGCCGCGCTTGGCGTCCGGCGCAACCGCGTGCAGAAGGTAGCCAGTGATCAGGCCGCCGACGGCAGGAGAAAGCAAGAGGACTGCGCCGGAGAGCAGGTTCGGCGCGGCGTGGTGAACGCGCACAAATGACCGGATGGCCGTTTCGATCATCCAGAAGAACGCTTACGCCGCAAGGCCGGACGAGAGGCCAACCGTGAGCGCGAAGAGGAACATCGCCTCGCAGAACTCAGAACTCAGAACTCAGAACTCAGAACTCAGCCCGAAGGCTTTCTTCCACAAGACAAGCAGTCTCATGGAAGAGAGCCTTCGGGCTGAGTTCTGTGTTCTGAGTTCCGTGTTCTGCATTCTACCCCGGGTACCACATGTTGAACTGGATAGTGGTGAGGCTGGTGTCCCAGTTGGCGGCGGCGCCGCCCGTAACGGTCTGACCGCCGGTGACGGTTTCCTCCAGCTTCAGGAACTTCACGTGCCCGTCCATGAAGGCATAGCAGGCGCCGCCGCCGTAGAGGTCGCGCCCGATTCCCATCTTGTTCGCCGGGATCGTGCCGCCGCCCCAGGCCGCGGCCTCAGAGTAGGCGCTGGCGCCTTTGCCCTGCTCCACCCATAGCTTCGGATCGGCGTCTATCGGGCCGCCTCCCGCGCTGCCCCCAATGGCGGACAGGTACTCCGAGGACGACGTGCCGGTTCCGGTTGCGTGCAGGGGAACGGCGGCCGGCTGCTCCGCCGGGACCGTGCCGTAAACGGTGGCCACCTCGGCCAACAGGATCGTTCCGGATGGGTTCTTCACGCTGCTCAGGCTCGACGAGCGGGTTGCGCTGAAGTCCACATTCCCGTTGGACCAGGGGGCGATGAGCGCGCCATTCAGCACGAAGGTCAGCGTTCGCGTCCACGGTTTCGGCTGCGACGGTGAGGCGATGCCCTTCTCGCCGTTGGTGTACACGTCTTTGGTCTTCACGAGGCTGTAGATCTGCTCGTCCCAGACATTGTGCACCAGAGTGGAGGTACCGGTGGCCCAGCCCGGCAGGTGGTCATCATAGTCGCCGGCGTAGGCCGAGATCGCCGCGGCGAGTTGTCGCATGTTGCTCAGCGACCGGCTCTGCCTTGCCCGATCGCGCGCCTTTGCGAAGACGGGGAAGAGGATGCCGGCCAGGATCGCGATGATGGCGATCACAACCAGCAGCTCTATGAGCGTGAAGGCTCTCTTCGTGTGCTCCGCGCCGCTCCCCCGCTTCACTTCGGGGAGCGCCGCCACGCCAATCTGTTTCCCGTTCATCGTCTTCCGCCTTCCATTCGGCCCGGCAGGGCCGCCCGCCCACCCGCTCAGACCGCCGCGGCCATCTGCCCATCCACAGCCGCCGCGATCCGCTCGGATGCCCGAACCGGATGCAATACCGGCTCGTCGCTCACCAGTTGTCCGTCCTTGAACCGGATAATCCGCTGCGCATGTTCCGCGATATCCGGTTCGTGGGTAACGATGACCACGGTCTTCCCGGCCCGGTGGAATCGCTCAAAGATCGCCATGATCTCGTCGCCCGTGCGGGTGTCCAGGTTGCCGGTGGGCTCATCGCCAAAGAGGATCGCCGGGTTGTTCACCAGGGCGCGGGCGATCGCCACGCGCTGCTGCTGGCCGCCCGAGAGTTCGTTGGGCTTGTGGTCCATGCGGTTGCCAAGCCCAACGATCTTCAGGCACCGCACGGCCACCTCGCGGCGGTTCGCCGCGCCCGTGTAGAACAGCGGCATCTCCACGTTCTGCAGGGCCGTGGTGCGCGCGAGCAGATTGAACGTCTGGTACACGAAGCCGATCTTCCGGCTGCGAATGGCGGCCAGCCCATCGTCGTCGAGACCGGCGATCTCAACGCCGTCCAGCCGGTAAGACCCGCTGGTGGGGGTGTCGAGGCAGCCGATGAGGTTCATAAAGGTGGACTTTCCGGAGCCCGACGGGCCCATGATCGCCACGAACTCGCCGCGCTGGATGGTCAGGGAAACGCCGCGCAGGGCGTGCACGTCCTGGGTTCCCAGGCGATACGTTTTGGTCAGGTTTTCGACTTCGATGAGCGACATGTGAATACCTCTCTTTTTGGGGTCGGGTCTGGGAGATCGGGGTCCGGATTCCGGAGTCCGGATTCCGACCAACCGGCCAAAGCTCTCTCACTGAGGAAGCCTCTCGCGGCCATGTCGGAATCCGGAATCCGGAATCCGGACCCCGGACCCCGATCCCTCATCTAGCGGCCAGTTTGTGGATCAGGGAGTCCAGGCCGGCCTTCACCCTCTGGCGCTCCGGCGGCATGGGCAGGCTGTCCGGGTTCAGCGGGTTGTAGTCCTTCGGCTTCGGCATCATGCCAGGGCCCCCGGGTCCGCCCCGTCCTCCGGGCGGCGGCGCGCCGGCGCCGCCTGGGGGCGGCCCGCCGGGGCCGCCAGGTCCGCCGAACCCGCCGGGAGGCGGTCCGCCGGGCCCGCCGCCAGGGCCTCCCTGTCCGCCCGGCCCGGTGGGACGGGTGCGCTGCAACGCGGCCAGCTTCTTCAACTGCGGCACGGTGAGCGGCCCCGTGAGCTGGTTATTCACCTTCCTCGCCTGCGCGTCCGATATCGTGGCCTTCTTGCGCCACGCCTTCAGGACCGGCAGGATCGCCTTGGCCTGGGCCTTCGAGAGCTTCGTCCCGGCCCCGCTATCCAGCGTGATGAGCCCGTCTACCGTCTTCCGGAGGGATTCCACCCCCCGATGGTTCTTGCGCCACGTCTGCCAGGCCTTCATATTCGCCTGGGCGCCGGCCGGCATCCCACCGGGCATCGGGCCCTGGGCGAGCGCCGCGGGCATCAGGCCGAGGCCAATCGCCGCGCCGGCCAACCAGTAGCTGAGTCGTTTCATGTGCGTGTCCTTTCCTGTGGTTATTCGTATCGGAGGGCGTCGATGGGGCTCAGCCGGGAGGCCTTCCAGGCCGGGTAGAACCCGAAGAACGCGCCCACCATCGCGGAGAAACTGAACGCCATCAGCACGGTGCGCATGGCGATCACCACCGTCCAGTTGTTCACGGCCTGCACCAACTTCGCGCCTCCGATTCCGAAGGCCACGCCCAGCAGGCCGCCGATGAGCGAGAGGAACAGGGCCTCAAGGAGGAACTGGGTGAGGATGTGGCGGCGCTTGGCGCCGATCGCCTTGCGAACGCCGATCTCACGCGTCCGCTCGGTAACGGAGACGAGCATGATGTTCATGATCCCAACGCCGCCCACCACCAGCGAGACGATGGCCAGGTAGGTGATCAGCGCGGAGAATGTATCCTGCTGTTCGTTCTGCGCCGCCGCCAGGTCCGCCTGGTTGAAGACCAGGAAGTCATCCTCGGCGCCGTCCGCAATGTGATGCTGTTTGCGCAGCAGTTCGGTGATCTCCTCCTGGGCGCGCTTCATCACGCTATCGGAGGCCGCCTGGCAGGTAATCCCCTGCAGGCTGGTTTGCCCGAACAGACGGCGCATGGCGGTGGTGTAGGGAACGTACACGCCGCTGTCCGGATTGCGGAAGCCCGTTCCGCCCTTCGACTGGAAGACCCCAATGACCTCGAACCGCTGGCCCGCCACCCGGACGGACTTTCCAACGGGCGACTGCTCGTCGAACAGGTCCGTCGCCGTGGTGGAACCCAGCACGGCCACGCGGCGGCGGGCCTTCAGGTCGGCCTTGTCAAAGAAGCGTCCGGCTCGGATGCGGTGGTTGTTGATGACCGGGTAGTCCTGTCCCTGCCCGTAGACGGAGACGCTATCGTTCTTGTCGCCGTACTTCACCTGCGAGTTGCCCTGCACTTGCGGGCAGACCCGGATCACGCTGGGGCAGGCCATCAGGATGGCGTCGGCGTCGGCCGGTTTCAGCGTGCTGCGCGATCCGAACCCGAAGCCGATGCCGCCCCGGCGCTGGGCGCCGGCCATCACGTTCAGCGTGTTGGTGCCGAGGGTGCGGAGGCTCTGCGCCACCGCCTCGCGGGAGCCCTGTCCGATGGCGATGGCAATGATAACGGCGCCCACGCCGATGATCACGCCGAGCATCGTGAGGAAAGCCCGCAGTTTGTTGGCTCCGAGGCCGCGCACGGCCATCAGGAGGCTGACCGGGTTCAGGCCCCGGCCCGGCACGATGTCGGGGATGTCGAGGTCCAGCGGATCCGATCCGTTGGAGGCGTAAGGCGCAGCGGGTTTCGGCGGCAGCGTGGTATACGTTTTTGCGGTTGTCTGGCGGTCCATGGCGATCCTCCCTTTCCCTGGACTACCGGCCTGGCGGGGGCGGAGGGGCGCCGCCGCCTCCACCTGGCATGCCGCTCTTCAGAGCGCTGGTTGTGGTTGTCTTCGCCGCGCTGGTGGCGGGCTCGATCGTCTGAACCACTACGGTTTCACCCTCCTTCAGGCCGCTGGCGACTTCGGAAGCCTCATCGCCCTGCAGTCCGACCTCCACGGCGCGTCGCTCCAATTTCACGCCCACCTTGGCGTCCGCGGCGGCCGCCTGGCCGGTAACGCTGTCCGCCGGAGCCGGTTTGCCGCCGCTGGGAATCTGAACGTAAGTGCCCGTATCATCGGTGCGGATGGCGCTGGTGGGCACGATCAGCGCGTTCTGCTTCTCGCCCACGATGAAGTCGCAGGTGGCGTTCATCCCGGGCTTCAGCAGGCGGAAGGTGGGCGATTCGTTGTCTACCTCCACGCGGACGTGGATCTGGGTGACGTTGGATTCGGCAACGGCGCGCGGATCGATGCGGGCCACGTTGCCGTCGAAGGCCACGCCGGGGTAGGCGTCCATGCTCACCTCAACGGTCTGCCCCACGTTCACGCTGGCGATGTCGGTTTCGTCCACGGTGACGTCCACATACATGCGGGTAGTGTCGCCGAGTTGCACAATGCTGGACCCGCTGGAGTTCATCGAGAGGCCGGAGGTGATGATGGTCCCCTGGTCCACGTATTTCTGCAGGATCACGCCGTCGGAGGGGGCGCGCACTGTGGTCTGGGCCAGCGTATCAGTGGCGTTCTGCAGGGATGCCTTGCTGCGGGTTTCGCTGGCCACGGCGGCCGTGATGTCCAGCTTGCGGATGGCGATGTTGCGCCGGTTGGCCTCGGCCTCACGGACCGATTCCTCCGCCTGCGACACCTGGGCGTCGGCCTGGCTCAGGGCGGCATCGGCCTCCAGAACGGAGTTGCGCCGGGTGGTCACGTCCGCGGCCCCGGCCTTCGCGCTGCGCAGAGCCGCTTTGGCCTGCGCCACGTGGGCATCGGTTGCCTCCACGTTGGAGAGGATCTGCGCCTCCAGCGTGTCCAGCTTGGTTCGCGCGCTCTCAACCTGAGCCTGAGCGACCTCGTAAGACGCCTGGGCGTTGTCCACGGCCTGCTGAGAGACGAAGCCCTTCTGCAGGAGGCTCTTCTGGCGCGTGTAGTTGGACTGCGAGTTGCGCGCGTTGGCCACTGCCTGGTCGTATGCGCTCTGTGTGGACGAGCGGTCCTGCGCGTTGGTGGAGTCGAGTTGGGCGCGCTGTTTCACCGCCTGGTTGTAACTCGCCTGCGCCTGGGCGATGGCCGCGTTTGTGAGGTCTGGCTGAACGTCAGACTGCGTCCGCGCCGTTGCGAACCGGGCCTTGGCGGCTTCGCGGCTTTTCTGAGCCGATCGGAGCTGAGCCTTTGCGTTGGCGATGGCGATGGAGCTCTGCTGCACCTGCAGTTCGTAGTTCTGCTGGCTCTGTTCCTTCTTTGCCTCGGCGGAGTCGATATCCGACTGCGCCTGGTTCACGCTTAGCTGGGTGTCGGACGGGTCGATATGGGCGATGATCTGGCCCTTCTTCACCTGGGTTCCGACGTCCACCATCATATTGACCACGCGTCCGCCGGCCTTGGACTTGATGTCCACCGTGGTCCACGGTTGCAAGGTTCCGGTGGAGGATACGGTCTTGCGCACGCTGCCGCGCGAGACGGTTCCGATTCTATACTGGGTGAGCCCGGCCGGGCTCACGCTCCGGCGCGATACCGCGATGTAGGCGGCGCCGCCGAGGATCGCCACGGTAATCGCGGCGGGGAGCAGGGTGGAACGTTTCATAAAGTACCTCCTCGTTCAGCGCCGGGGTCGTTCTGCCCCACCTCGCGCTGCAGCGTGGCGTTCGCCGTGTAGTAGTCGTAGACCGCTGTCACGGCGTTGGTTTCCGCCGTCACCAGGGCGTTCTGGGCGGTGATCACGTCGAGCACAGTGCCCACGCCTTCGTTCTGAGACTGGGCAGCCGCCGCGAAATTCTCTTGGGCCGCCTTCTGCGCCGCCTGCGAGGCGAGGATGCGGCGCTTGGCCGCTTCGCGCTGAAGGTATGCCGACTCCACGGCGGCCGAGATGTTCTGCCGGCTGAGCTCCCGCTGTTGCTCGGCCTGGCTCAAACTGGCTTGGGTCTCGCGAACCCGGGCTCGCGTGGCTCCGGCGTCGAACAGCGGGTAGCTGATGGTCGCGGAGAGCGTGCGGTTTTCGCCCGAATCCGGGTGAATCCGATAGCCCTCGCTGACGGAAGACTCGATCTGCGGGCCGGCCTCGATGCGGGCCACGCGCACGCTCTTCTGGGTGGCGCTGATGCTGGCATCCGTGCCCATGAGGTCGGGCCGGCTAGCGAGCGCCCGCTCAACGTAATCGGCTGAAGCCTTCTCGTCCGCCGTCGTGTCTGGCGTGGCCACCGCATCCGCGGGGAGCGTCAGCGCTTCGGCGGACGTGATTCCCATCGCATTCTTGAGGCTCGTCTGCGCCAGGAGGGCGTTGTTCCGTGCCTCAATCACCTGAACCTGCGCCGTTTCGTAGTCGGCTTCGGCCTGGAGGACGTCCTTACGGGCGGAAGAGCCCGCCTCCACGAACGCCCGGGTGGAGTCCAGCGTAGCCTTGGCGCGATCCGCGCTGGACTCCGCCACCCGAACGAGATCTCGCTGCCGAAGCAAGTCATACCATCCGGTCTCGACGGACAGGATGACGGACTGCCGGGTATCCAGCACGTTGTAGGCGGCGGCGCGGGCGGACTCCTTGCTGATCGCCACGTTGAGTTCGCGCTTGCCCATGTCGAAGATCGTTTGTTGCAGGCCGATCTGCGCCACGTTCTGCGTGTACGTGCCGGTCTGTTTGCCCGATGGGGTGGATTGCGTTGTCACCTGCTGGCTGTAAGAATACGACGGCCCAACGCTGGGATACCAGGCCGATTTCGCCTGGGTAACCCGGGCCTTCGCCGCGTCCCACTGGCTGCGCGCCACGCCGATACGCTGCTGACGCTGCAGGGTGATCTGAACGGCGCGCTCCAGGGTGAGGGGCTGCGACAGATCCACCGCCGTATCGGCCGCGGGCCGGGCCGCCCCGCCGGCCGCCAAGGAGACGGCCAGCGATATCGCCAGAAGGTATTCGTGCCGGATACATTTCATCGAAGTTGTCCTTTCCGCCTTGGGATATCCGTTTTGCTTACTCGGGCGGAGGAGGAGGGGCGCTGCCGTCTGAACTGCCGCCCATGTCGGGGGGCGGCCCGCCGGGCCCGCCGTTCATGCCTCCAGGACCACCAGGACCGCCAGGACCGCCGTTGCGCTGCATCTGCTGGCGCATCTGCTGGCGTTCCTCGTCGGTCATGTTCTGGAACATGGAGCGCTGCATATCGCGCATCGCCTGCATCCGCTGCTCCAGGGACAGGCCGGACAGTGCGGCGGTGGCTTCGGCCACGGCTTCCTCGGCCGACTGGCTGCCGGCGCCCGCCGTCTTCATCACGTAGTAAACGGTTGTCTGCCCGGTTTCGAGCTTCGGAGCCGCGCTGGCGAAGGTAAGCGTTACGGCCTTGCCGGTGGCGGGATCGACCACGGTGGCGTTCGTGGGCGTTCCTGAGAGGGCCGCGGAGAGGGATGCCGCGGAGGCCGCCGTCAGGCTGGCGGCGGACGCTTCGGGGACGACGATCTTGCGAACGGTGAGCCCGGCCGGGGCGGCAATGGTCCGCAGCGCCGTTTCCAGCGGCTTGGTTTCCACGCTGGGAGAGAGGCGGGCCATAACAGAGGGGGCGAGCAGGATCTTCGCGCCGGATTTCGCGGCGATCTCCTGGAAGAGGGTCTTGGCGTCCGCATTGGATGCCCGGGCGGTGACGAGCTTCTCGGCGCCCTGGGTGGTAACGCTGACGTTAACGCTTCCGCTGGTAGCGCCGCGTTTCTTGAGCGTTACGGTTTGGGCCGAAACGCTGCTGGCAGCCAGTATTACGATTACCGCTGGGGCCAGCCATCTGGTGGATCTGTGACCGCGCATCTACTTGCCTCCTTCGGGTCTGGACGAGCGTCGAATGGTTTCGCCGCTCGATGCCCCAAGACCGCCTGGAAGGGAGGCAGGCGGGCTTGAGGCGCCGACATGTCGATGATACCGAACGTGCGTGGCCTCTCCGTGACGCGATGATGACGTCTATATGACGCCGCGCTCCGGCCACGCTTGGCGGGGGCGCCCGCCTGGCAGATTCCATCTGCGTGCGATGTGGAGTTCATAATGGCGTCATAAACTGGGTGTACCTTGGTACTGGAGCAACGGCTCCCAGGAGAAACCAATGCCGGGACACATTCTGATCGCCGACGACGACGAAGGCCTCACAAGGGCCGTGGGGTGGTATCTGGAGGCGGAAGGCTATCGCATTTCGGCCAAGCCCAATGGCCGTCTGGCGTGGGAGACCTTCCAAGCGGAGGGAGCCGACGCCGTCATCATCGACGTGATGATGCCGGAGTTGGACGGCCTGCAACTCTGCCGCCTCATCCGGCAGAACTCGCGCGTGCCCATCCTGATGCTTTCGGCGCGCGACGCCGAGGTGGACAAGGTGCAGGCCCTGAACATGGGCGCCGACGACTACGTTACCAAGCCGTTTGGTCCGATGGAACTGGTGGCCCGCGTGAAGGCGCTCATGCGCCGGTCATCCTACATCGACGGGCCCACAGTGCGGTTCGGCGCGCTGGAAGTGGCGCGTGACCAACGGCAGGTGTTCGTGCGTGGATGCGAAGTGGAGTTGCCTTCGCTGGAGTTCGACCTGCTGGATACCCTGGTTAGCCGCCCACACCGCGTGCTTTCCAGAGAGCAATTGGTCTCGCTGGTGTGGAAGGATTTCTACGGCGACGACCGTCTTGTGGACGCCCACATTTACCGGCTGCGAAAACGGCTCATCGCCGCCGGGCTGTCGCCGTGCCCTATCGCCACCGTGCGAGGTACTGGCTATGCGTTTCGTCCCGAAGATTAGGCGGTTCAGCGTCCGTACCCGGCTCACCGTCGCCGTGCTGGCCGTCATCGTGTTCAGCTGGATGATGGGTTTGCTGACGTTCCGCTATTTCATGGAACAGGACCTGAAACGGTTCAACCAGGAGTGGGCGGCCCGCGATGCGAATAACCGCCTGCGCCTGGAGGGCCCCATGGGGCGCCTCTCCCTGGCGCCGCGCGGCGAGGGTTCCGGGCCGGCGGACAAGTGGCCGGGAAAGGATGGCGGGCCGCCGTCCGGCGCGTCGGCCAACGGCCCCATCGGCCAGGACCAGGACCAGGGCCCGGGTCCCGGCCCGGGTCCCGGCGGACCCGGAGGCCCTGGAGGGCCTGGCGATCACCACGGCCCCGGGGGGCCGGGCGGACCCGGCCATGTGCCGCGCCCGATGTCGCTCAGCATGATCACACAGGCCGTCTCCGGGGTGTTGATGGCCCTGCTGGCCGGTTGGTGGCTTAGCCGCCGCTTCACGCGCCCGCTGGCCGCTCTGGCCGAGGGCGCCCGCGCGTTCCACAATAGTCAGTTCCAGCACCGCATCCCTGTCATCGGAAACGATGAATTCTCGGATGTGGCCGCCACTATGAACGAGATGGCCGATCGCGTTGGCGCGCAGATCACCGCACTGGAGGAAGACGCGCGCCGGCGTCAACAGATTCTGGCGGACGTGGCTCACGAACTGCGCAGCCCCGTGGCGACGATGGAGGCGATGGCCGCCGCCCTGCAGGACGGCCTGGCGGAACAACCCTCCCGCCGCGCGGAGGCTCTGTCCTTTATCCGGGACTCCTCCAGCCGCATGCGCCGCCTGGTGAACGACCTTCTGGAAGTGGCCCGCCTAGACCTGCATGAGGTGCCGCTGCTATGCGCTCCGGTAGACCTGCGTGACCTGGCCGAAGACGCGGTCGCCAGCCACCAGCCCGCCGCCGCCGCCGCCGGCATCGTGTTGCACCCCGCCGAGGCCGGTGAACCGGTGGTGGTGGACGCGGACTCGCTGCGCATCGCCCAGGTGGTGGACAACCTCGTGGAGAATGCCATCTCGTACGCCGGGCCCGGCGCCGAAATCCACGTGCGCGTCTCGCCAAACCCGCCCAGCATTACCGTGGATGACACCGGCGCCGGCATCGCCGCCCGGCACCTGCCCTTCATCTTCGATCCCTTCTACCGCGCCGACGTGGCTCGCACTCCCGGCGATAACCACAGCGGCCTCGGCCTGCGCATCTCCCGCGGCTTAGTCGAGGCCCACGGCGGAACTCTCACCCTGGAAAGCGAGGAGGGCAAGGGCGCCCGCGCCAGGGTAACGCTGCCCGCGCCGGTGATTCGCTAGCAATCCGGCGTCCGAGCCGCGCGCCTTCACATGGCGCGCCGGAACGGATTCCGCGCTCCAATTCCAGGCGTCCGAGAGCCAACGCGACAATAGCTGAGCCGGAATGGAACCCGCTTACCCTGAGTAGCGCCGATAAACGCAATCGGCAAACCGATCGAAATGATTCCCAAGGCGGCCCCGATTCAACTGAATCGGGGCCGCCTCTTTCGCAAAGATGCGGGGCTACGCGGGAATGTTTCGGCGGATCATCCGGCGCCTTCCAGCCCCCGGATATGGCAGGGTTGTTGCATGTATCACTCATATCAGCGTCGTTTTCTATAGAGCGCATCACTGAGTCGCACTACCTTCAAAAGGAGCACCACCTTGACACTGAGAATGCACTTTGTGGCGGCAGTCGTTGCCGGTATCGGCATCGCCGGTTTGCAGGCGCGCGCCGGCGCACAGACGATCAGTTTCCCAACTTTTTCCGACCTCTCGCCGCTTACATTGAATGGTTCAACCGCAGCCATCAACAGCGCCGGCCCTGTCTTCAGCAACGGACAGGATGTCCTCCGCCTCACCAATGACCTCGGGCAGAGCGGCAGCGCTTTCATGACCAACCCAATCGCTCTCACCGATGCCGGAGGGTTCAAGGCATCGTTCAGCGCCTTCTTCCAGTTCCAGATCACCAACCCGATGGGCATCAGCGACAACGATGGCCAGGGCGCGGACGGCATCGTGTTCACCGTGCAGACCGTGGCGAATACCGCTGGCGGCTCCGGCGGAGGGATCGGCTACGCGGGGTTGCCGAATAGCCTCGGAATCGAGTTCGACACCTGGCAGAACGACCCGTATGACCCCGACGGCAATCATGTGGGCATCGACTATAACGGCAATATCGTCTCGGCATTGACGGCCGGCGTATCTCCCCGGATGAACAACGGCGACGTATGGAACGCGTGGGTGGATTACAATGGCGATACGCAGGCGCTGGAGGTGCGGCTTGGCACGGACATCAACCGCCCGATCAATCCGTACCTGTCCACCACGGCCGATCTTCCGACGATCCTCGGCACGCCGAACGCATACATAGGCTTTACGTCCGGGACCGGCAGCGCGGGCGGCAACCACGACATCCGCACTTTCCAGTTCAACAATACCTACAAGCCCATTGTCGGCGCCGTGCCGGAGCCCGGCTCGCTTACCCTGCTTCTTGGCGGCTTGCCGCCTCTCGGCCTTGTGGCGAAACGCCGCAAGTAAGGCGGTCATCAGCGCATTGGTATGGACCGCGAAAGGGAACGCCCGCATGGGCGTTCCCTTTCCCCTTTTGGGGCGATCCTTCGGCGCCACCCATACGCGCCAAGCTGGCGTTTCCGGGAGCCCCTCTCGGGTTTCGTGGGGGACCGTTGACCTACGGATGTTGGGCGGTCGGCTAACTCCCAGGTTCACCCGAATAGCGCACTTAGCGCCGGACCCTCCTCGCGGAGAGCCCGGCATTGCCTTCAGGGCCGGAAGGCCCGCTCCAGTCCCGCGACGCCCTGGCGCCGCGTTCGGTAGGATCTGTTACTGCGAGGCGCGAGGGCCAATCTGAGGCTCCGAGGGCAGGGCAAGCCCAGCCCCTACCAGTTCGGTGTCTCCATCCACCGATCGGTGGACGGCCGGGCCTATCGGGTAGGGGCTGGGCTTGCCCATTCGTTCCAACTAAGTCGTTAGTTAGAGAGGATGTGTTACTTTATCTGCGGATAGAGTCTTTTGAGCTTGACGCGTGCGTCTTTGGTTGTGAACTGCCAGTTGATAGTGGCCTGATGGTTGTTGCGTTCCTGCTGCCAGAGAGCGGCCT